>JAICHV010000021.1 GCA_025924715.1 Alphaproteobacteria bacterium | reverse complement strand
CCCCTGCTTGGCCGAGCCGCCGGCGGAATCTCCCTCGACCAGGAACAACTCGGCACGCTCGGGGTCCCGCTCCGAGCAGTCGGCGAGCTTGCCGGGGAGGTTCGAGGCGTCGAGCGCCCCCTTGCGCCGGGTGAGGTCGCGGGCCTTGCGGGCCGCCTCGCGGGCGTGCGCCGCCTCCACGCACTTCTCGACGATCCGCCGGGCGTCGCGCGGGTTCTCCTCCATGTAGGTGGAGAGCCGGTCGAAGACGACCTGCTCGACCCAGCCCTTGATGTCCGAGGAGACCAGCTTGTCCTTGGTCTGGGAGGAGAACTTCGGGTCCTTGATGCGGACGGAGATCACCCCGGTGAGGCCCTCGCGGCAGTCATCGCCGGTCAGCGCCACTTTGTCCTTCTTGGCCGCGCTCATCTCGTCGGCATATTTGGTGACCACGCGCGTCAGGCCGGCGCGGAATCCGGCCAGATGGGTGCCGCCGTCGCGCTGGGGGATGTTGTTGGTGAAGGCCAGCGTGCTCTCATGATAGGAATCGTTCCAGGTCATGGCGATTTCGACGGTGACGCCGTCGCGCTCGCTATGGATCATCACCGGGGCGGGGATCAGCGCATTCTTGGCGCGGTCGAGATATTCGACAAAGGCCTTGAGCCCGCCTTCATAGTGCAAGGTGGTTTCCTTGGGCTCCACGCCGCGCTTGTCGGCCAGGATGATGGTGACGCCGGAATTGAGGAAGGCCAGTTCGCGTAAACGGTGTTCCAGGGTGGCGTAATCGAATTCGGTCTTGGTGAAAGTGGCGGTGGAGGGCAGGAAAGTGACTTCGGTGCCTTTGCGCCCGGGCGCATCGGCCACGACCTTGAGCGGCGCCACGGCATCGCCATGGCGGAATTGCATGTAATGTTCCTTGCCGTCGCGCCAAATGCGCAGGTCGAGGAATTCCGACAGCGCATTGACCACCGAAACGCCCACGCCATGCAGGCCGCCCGAGACCTTATAGGCGTTCTGTTCGAACGTCCCGCCCGCATGAAGCTGAGTCATAATCACTTCGGCGGCGCTGACGCCTTCTTCCTTGTGAATGTCGGTGGGGATGCCGCGGCCATTGTCGCGCACGGTGCAGGAACCATCGGGATTGAGCTGCACATCGATGCGGTCGGCATGACCGGCCAGGGCCTCGTCGACGGCATTGTCGACCACCTCATAGACCATATGGTGCAGGCCCGAGCCGTCATCGGTATCGCCGATATACATGCCGGGGCGTTTGCGCACCGCATCCAGGCCCTTGAGGACCTTGATGCTGGAGGCGCCATATTCGTTCATATTGGGTTCGGACATCAGTTCACCTTGGAAAAGACGCCGTCCTCGACCGCGAAAATCTGCGCGGGGGCGGCGTCGAATAAAGACAGATCGGTGCCGGTCATCCAGGCTTGCGCGCCCAGATCGGCGATTTCCGCGAACAAAGCGGCACGGCGCATGGCATCGAGATGGGCGGCGATTTCATCCAGCAGCAGCAAAGGCGCCTGTCCGTCGCGGACGCGCGCCAATTCCCGCGCCTCGGCCAGGATAATGGAAATCAGCAACGCCTTTTGTTCGCCGGTGGAGCAATCGCGGGCATCGGCGCGCTTGGCGGTGTGACGGGCGGCAAGGTCGGCGACATGGGGGCCGACCAGGCAGCGCCCGGCTTCGGCATCGCGCAGGCGCGAGGCGGCGAGAGCCGCACGCAAATCTTCGGCGCACTCAAAGCTCTCGCCGGTCAGGGTGAGGGCGGCGGCGGGAAAGGCGCCGGCGCTGCCCCGCTCGGTCAAAACGCGATTGAGGCGCTCTGTCGTCGCAGCACGCGCTTGGCCAATCAGCACACCGGCCTCAGCCATTTCATTTTCCAGCCCGTCCAGCCAGGCCGGATCGCGCGGGCCATATTTCAAAAGCCGCGCGCGCTCGCGCATCGCGGTCTCGTAACGGGTGGCGGTGCGGGCATGGCTGGGATCAAAGCCCAGCACCAGCCGGTCGAGAAACCGCCGCCGCCCCCCGGCGCTTTCGGTGAAAAGACGGTCCATCGCGGGCGTCAGCCACAGCATCTGCACGATGTCGCCCAGATCGGCCGAACCTTTGGCCTCCACGCCATTCAAACGCACATGACGTTTCTCGCCGCCACCCGGCCCCAGCGTCAGCCCGGTGCCGATATCGTAAGGCGTCTGGCCGCGCGTCACGGTCGCGGCCACCGCCCATAATGCTTCACCAGGCGCGGCCGGGCCTTTGCGCACATGCTCCGCCAGCTTGGCGCCGCGCAGGCCCCGGCCGGGCGAAAGCAGCGAGATCGCGTCCAAGATATTGGTCTTGCCGGCCCCATTGGGGCCGGCCAGCACCACACTGCCGCTGACGCAAAGCTCCGCCGACGCGTAGGAGCGGAAATTGGTCAGATGGAGCCGCGTCGCCGCAAGCTTCGCCGCCATGGCTGCCGCTTGCCCCTGCGGGCGCATATCGGGCGCGAAATCCAACCTCAGACCCTGAGCGGCATGAGAACATAGAGGGTGCGGGCATCCTGCGCGTCCTCGATGATGGCGGGCGAGCCGGCATCGGACAGCAGGAAGCGGACCTCTTTGCCTTCGATCTGGCTGGTGATGTCCAGCAGGTAGCGCGCATTGAATCCGATCTCGAGCGGCGAGGCGCTATAGGTGGCGCCGACATCTTCGGTGGCGGTGCCGGATTCCGGATTGACCACCGACAGCGTCACCTTGTCCTTGGCGATGTTGAGCTTCACCGCCCGGGTCTTGTCGGCGCTGATGGTGGAGACGCGGTCGACCGATTGGGCGAATTCCTTGGCTTCCAGGGCCAGCGATTTGTCGTTGCCCGACGGAATGACCCGTTCATAGGGCGGGAAATTGCCGTCGATCAGCTTGGAGGTGAGTTCGACGCCATTGAAGCCGAACTGGATCTTGGTGTCGGAAAGCGAAATGTCGATCGCGCCATCGGCATCGTCGAGCAGCTTTTGCAATTCGCCCACGGTCTTGCGCGGCACAATCACGCCCGGCATCTGGCCGGCGCCGTCCGGCAACTCCAGTTCGAAACGGGCTAGGCGATGGCCATCCGTCGCCACCGCGCGCAGCACCGGGGGCTTGGCGTCCTTGGCGGCATGCAGATAGATGCCGTTGAGGTAATAACGGGTTTCCTCGGTCGAGATGGCGAAACGAGTCTTGCCGATGATGCGCTTGAGATCGTCCGCGGCCAGGCGGAAGCGATGGGGCAGGGCCCCCGCCGCCATCTGGGGGAAATCTTCCTTGGGTAGGCAGGCCAATTCGAAGCGCGAGGAGCCGGCCGAGACCGCCAGCCTGCCGCCTTCGCTGGACAGCAATTCCGCCTGCACCTGGGCGCCATCGGGCAGCTTGCGCACGATGTCGTAGAGCATATGCGCCGGCGCAGTGGCGAAGCCGTTGCGCAGGATATCGGCGGGAATGGATTCCACGATTTCGATGTCGAGATCGGTGGCAGTAAGCTTGAGAGCGCCCTGAGCCGCTTCCAGCATCACATTGGACAGGATCGGAATGGTGTTGCGGCGTTCGACGACACTTTGCACATGGCTGAGGGCCTTCAAAAAGGCGCCCCGTTCGACATTGATTTTCATCGCCCAACTTTCATCGCTTCAGAGGCCGCGGTGCCCGGCAGTGGAAAAGGCGTTTTCGGGCGCTTGGAATCGCCGCAAAAACCCCCTTTTTCTTGTGCTTTGGAATGGCCGTCCGTGACCGGAACCGGGCCCCAAGACTCAAGTCAGGAACCATACCAGAAGGGCCCGCAAAGGGCAAAAAAAAGCCGCTCCAAATGGGGTCTTTTTTGCCCGATTTCCGGGGCATTTCGGGGGGCTTTTCAGAGGGGCGAAAGCCTGGCTGGGCCGGCCCCTGCACCGGGCCTATTCCCGCGGTAAATCCTGCCGCTGGAAGACAATCGCCGCCGCGCCGGCCAGCACGGCGATCCAGCCCGTGAGGATGAGGGCTGCGGGCAGCAGCTTTGCCGGATCGGCGAAAACGCCCGGCGCCAATTCCTGGCCCGAGGCCCAGGCCCGCAGCAGATAGGCGCACATGCTCGGCAGCAGAGCGAAATCCTTAAGAGGCGCCTCCCAGGGGTGCAGAACCACCATGCCGATCGCTTGCGCGAAGGAAAAGAAGATGCCGGCGAGCAGGCCCCCAACCATGGAGCGGCTGGTCAGCACCACCAGGGCGGTGAACGCTCCCAGCACCAGTAACTCCGCCCAGGACGCGGCAAACACGCCAAGAGCCGAGCCCAGGAATCCGGGGTGCGGCAGCGCCAGCGGCGTGCCGTTCAGGGCGGCGCCAAACACAGTGTGCAGGGCCGCTATGGCTGCCAGGGCAGCCAGACTTGCGGTGCAGCACAGCGCATAAACGACGAGTTTTGCCGCCAGCAGATTGGTGCGCCGATTGCGCGGTGTCAGCAGCCGCCAAGTTTCCCAGCGATATTCTCCGCCAAATATGCCTGCGGCGCCGGTGACGAAAAAAATGTGAATGAAGGACGATCCGCCAAGGCCTAGCGCCCTTAGAACTTCCAAACCAAGGTCGGGGCTGAGCGGAAGGCGCATATGCAGTCGCAGATAGGTGTCCAGCGCCAAATCGAACAGCAACAGGCCCAGCGGCACGAAAACAAAACCCCAGAACAGAAGGTTGCGGTTGCGGCCCGTCTTGTAGATTTCCGCCGCGATCGCATCACTCAGCATGCGCTGTGCCCGTTTGTTCCAGGTAGAACTGTTCCAAGCCGCCGCCGACCCAGCGCGCCTCCACCAGTTCGATCCCGTCCTGCATCAGCGCACGTAATAATGCCGGGGTTTGCGCGCGGGCGAGGTTCACCAGCGCGCCGTCGCCATCTGCCACCGCTTTGGCGCCAAGCCGCTCCAGCAGCGCGGCTTGGGAGGTGGCGAGCAGGCGTAGTTTTTCGCCGCCGGCCACCAGGCGGTCCACGCGCTCTTGCGCCACCACTTTCCCATGGCTGAAAATGGCGACGCGGTCGCAGACGCGCTGCACCTCATCCAGCAAATGGCTGGACAGCACCACCGTCACACCGTCCTTGTCCGCGAGTTCGCGCAGCAACGCGCGGATTTCCTGGATGCCCGCCGGGTCCATGCCGCTGGTGGGTTCGTCCAGAATGACCAGTTCCGGCTCGGCGATCAGGGCCGCGGCCAATCCCAGGCGTTGTTTCATGCCGACGGAGAAATGATGCACCTTGCGCCTTGCCGCCTCGGCCAGGCCGACGCGCTCCAGCCAATAATCGATCTTCGGCGCCCGCTGGCCGCTGACCAAAGCCAGCATGGCAAGGGTTTCCTGCGCTGTGAGAAAAGGATGATAGCGCGGCACCTCGATCATCGCGCCGATGCGGCGCAGGCGGCTAGCATCTCCGGCTCTGGATCCCAACACCGTCAAGCTGCCGCCCGTTGGCCGCACCAGATCCAGGCAGGCGCGAAAAAACGTGGTCTTGCCGGCGCCATTGGCGCCCAAGACGCCAAAGACCCCGCCGGCGGGGATCGCCAGGGACAGCCGGTTCAGCGCCATGACGGCGCCGAACTGTTTGCTGACCTCATGCGCCTCGATCAGGGCTGCGCTCAGAGCTCTCCCCGCCGCTGCAGCATTTGCGACAGGAAATCCACTTCCTGGCGGAACAAGGGATCTTCGTCGATCAGGGCTTCGATGCGGCGGCAGGCATGCAGCACCGTGGTGTGGTCACGTCCGCCGAAGCGCCGGCCGATTTCCGGCAGCGAGCGGGTGGTCAATTTGCGCGACAGATACATCGCCACCTGGCGCGGACGGGCGACGCGGCGGGCCCGCTGGGGCGAATGGAAGTCTTTGACTTCCAGCTTGTAGAATTCGGCGGTCTTGCGCTGGATATCCTCGATCGAGGTCTTGGCGCCCGGCCCGGCGCGCAGACCCACCGCTTCTTCGGCGGTCTCCAGCGTCACGGGCTTTTTGGTGAGGTCGGCATAGGTCGCCAGTTTGGTGAAAACGCCGATCAATTCGCGCGGGGATGCGTCGTCCAGATCGGCGATGCGCTCCAGCACATTTTCGGGCAGTACGACATCGGGTTTGTGGCGGCAGAATTCCGCCGCCCGCGCCTTGACGATGGCCAGACGGGTCTGGCGATCGGGCTTGTCCAGCGAGATGCAAAGACCGCCGGCCAGACGCGATTTGACATCGGCGCCCAGGCCTTCCAGGGCCTGCGGGGCGCGGTCGGCGGCAATCACCACCCGGCGGCGCAGATCGGCGAACGCGTTGACGGTATAGAGAAACTCCGAAGCCGTGGCGGTGGAGCGGCAGATATGTTGCAGATCGTCGATGATCAGCACTTCGGCGGTGCGTAGCTCTTCCTTGAAGGCCAAAGTGTCCTTGCGATAAAGCGCGCCCAGGAAATGGCGCATGAAGTCTTCGGCGCGCAGGAACAAAGTGCGCTTGCCGCGCTTGCGGAATTCCAGCGCCGCGGCATTGAGCAGGTGGGTCTTGCCGAAGCCGAAACCGCCGTGGATGTAAAGCAGCGGTAGCTCGCTATGCGCCCCTTCGGCGAAAGCGCGTGCCGCGCCATGGCCGAACTCATTGGCCGGCCCGGGGATGAAGCTGTCGAAGGTCTGCTGGGGGTGGAGCATGCGCGTCCACAACCCCTTGGCGCTGTCCGGTTCGGTCGGGCGCAGTGGCAGATAGGCGATATTGGCGCTTTCGGGGCGCAGGGCTGCGGGGATGACGGCGGGAATGACGGGCGCTTGGGAAACCACGATGCTGAGCGAGGCCGGCTCGGCGCCTTCGGCCTTGAAGGCGCGCTCGATGCGGGCGACGTAATGATTGGCGACCCAATTGCGCACGAAAGGCTTGGCGGCGCCGATGCGCAGCTCATCGCGCTCGAAGCCTTCCAGGCTCAAAGGTCCGATCCAGGCTTCGAACACCGGATCACCCAATTCACGCCGCAGCCTTTCGCGCACCATCGCCCAGGCATTTGGCCAGTCCGTTCGCATCGGCTTGCCCGTCACTTGTCCCATCGTCTTACCCGTTGTCTTCGCTTGTGGAATGCGGCGCGCTTTTGCGCGTCCGTCGTTCTGGTCTGCCGGGGTTCAACCGGCCCGACTTCGTCGCTCCCGCCGGCTCTTCATGTCTGCCTCCAGGGCAGGCCGGAGGCTTTCCAGCCGCCGCTGTGGCCGCGATGACGCTGCGCATCGAGATTGCCCTCGAAGCCTTCGGCGATATTGAACGCCTTGGCATAGCCGGCGCGGGTCAGCGCGATTGCCGCCGCCCGCGAGCGCGCGCCCGAGCGGCACAGCAGCAGCACCGGCGCGGTCGGATCGGCGCCGGCGCTGTTCAGTGCGGATTTCGCCTCGGCCACGAAATCGGGATTGGTCGCGCCGGTGGGAAATTGCTGCCACTCGATGCAGTGCGTCTTGCGGCCCAAGGCTTCCAGATCGGGAACGCCGACGAAATTCCATTCCGCCATGGTGCGGACATCGATGAGTTGCGCTTTGGGCTCCGAGGAAAGCATCTCCCACGCTTCGGCGGCGCTGACATCGCCTGCATAATCATGAGGAGTGGAAGGAGACATGGGATGACCTGAAGCGATAATTGGGCATAGCCGGGAGCTGCACCCAGCCTACGACGACGAATTTTAAAGTATTTAAGTGAGTTTTGACTTCCGGTATCGGGAAATCTGCCCAGATGCGCTTTCGAATATTATATCTATATTGTTTCTACTCTTGCGCATTGTTTTATGACCGCCCCGATCGTTGGTTAAGATAGAATCAAGCGCGGCCGCTGCACAAGAGGAATGAAAGCGGAACAAAAGCTGATTCGGACGATTTTTTTCATTTCCAAGACAACCGCTAAATGATTGTGACGTATACGGAAAATAGCCTCAACCAACAAGTCTGCGGCGAATCAGGGACTTAGCCCAGGGGCGCGCGCTGCTGCGCTGCCGAAATCGGGGCTCCCACGAAAATCCGCCCACTGACAATAAAAAAAGGCCCGAATTCTTGCTTCGGGCCCCTTCTAGATTGAATTCGTCTGCCGATTCAGCGGCTTCGATTATTTTTGCAATTTTGCGACCCGCTTGGTCAGGCGCGACACTTTCCGCGCCCCGGTGTTCTTATGCAGAACGCCTTTAGAGACGCCGCGCATGATTTCGGGCTCGGCGGCCTTCAAGGCGGCCTGGGCCGCGGCTTTGTCGCCCTTGGCCAGCGCTTCCTCGACCTTGCGGATATAGCCACGCACCCGCGTCGTGCGGGCGGTATTGATCGCCGTGCGCTTGGCGGTGGTGCGGACGCGCTTGGCGGAGGAGGCAATATTCGGCATAGGCGGCAGGCTCCTGGAGCGAAAGAGGCGGGCATATAGCGGGCGCCGCGTCCCGGGTCAACAAAGACCGGATTTTCCTGGCCTTTGGCCAGATAGACCTCACTTATCCTGGAACTGGGCTTTGCGCTTGGCGGTGAAGGCGGCCATGCCTTCTTTTTGATCCTGTGTGGCAAAACGGGCGTGGAACTGCCTGCGTTCAAACAACAATCCCTCCGCCAGGGAAGCCTCGAAGGCGCGGTTGACCGCTTCCTTGGTGGCGGCCACAGCTGGGCCCGATTGGGCGGCGATCTTCTGCGCCGTCGCAAGTGTTTCGGCCATCAATTCCGCCGCCGGCACCACCCGGCTGACCAGACCCGCGGCATGCGCCTCGGCGGCGTCCATCATCCGGCCCGTCAGGCACATCTCCATCGCCTTGGCCTTTCCCACCGCCCGCACCAAGCGCTGGCTGCCGCCCAGGCCCGGCAGGATGCCCAAAGTGATCTCGGGCTGGCCGAATTTGGCGGTGTCGGCGGCCAGGATGAAATCGCAAATCATCGCGAGCTCGCAGCCGCCCCCCAGCGCGAAGCCGGCGACCGCCGCGATCACCGGCTTGGCGACGCGCGCGATGCGGTCGCATTGAGCGCCATAAAGATTGAGCGCCACCATTTCGGGGAAAGTCTTGTCGGCCATTTCTTTGATATCGGCGCCGGCGGCGAAGGCCTTTGGCGAGCCGGTGATGATGATGCAGCGGACGGCGTTATCGCGGTCCCAGGCCTCGAGTTGGGCCGCCAAATTGTCGAGCAATTCGGTGTTGAGGGCGTTCAGCGCCTGGGGCCGGTTGAGGGTGGCGATGCCGATGCCGTCCTTGACCTCGAATAAAACCGTATCGCTCACGGGGATCCTCATTTCTGGCAGCTTGGACAATAGAAGGTGGAGCGGCCCGCCTGGACAATGCGCTTGACCGTGCCGTGACATCCCTTTTTACGACAGGGTTTGCCTTGGCGGCCATAGACCAGGAAATGATGCTGGAAATGCCCCGGATCGCCGGTCGCCTGGGCATGATCGCGCAAGGTCGAGCCCCCGGCCGCGATGGCTTCTTTCAAGACCGTTTTGATCGCCGCGACCAAAGGCCCGATGCGTTCGCGGGCGACGGCGCCGGCCATCCGCTTGGGCGACAGGCCGGCGCGAAACAGCGCCTCGCAGACATAGATATTGCCCAGCCCCGCCACCACCCGCTGATCCAGCAGTGCCGATTTGATCGGCGTCTTTTTGCCCGCCAGGGCCTTGGCCAGATAGGCGGTGGTGAAGCCGGCGGACAAAGGTTCGATCCCGACCTCTTTGAACAGTGGATTCTCGTCGATGGCGTCGCTGGGGATCAGGGTCATCAGCCCGAAGCGGCGGTGGTCGTTGAAGATGATGCGGGCCGGTGCATCCGTCTCCAGCACGACATGGTCATGCTTGCCTTCGCCGGCGCCGGCCGGAGCGGTGTCGTAAAGATAATTGCCCAGCTTGCGCGGCTTGCCCTGCGAAAAGACGCTCATGCGGCCCGACATGCCCAGATGGATCACAAGGGTCTCGCCGCTATCCAGCCGGGCCAGCAGATATTTGGCGCGGCGGGTCAGGGCCAGCACCTTGCGCCCGGTCAGCCGCTGCGCGAACTCAGGCGGGAAAGGCCGGCGCAGATCGCCCCGGCGGATCAGCGCCTTTTGGATGGTGCGGCCTTCCAGCGCAGGCAAAAGACCCAGGCGCACGGTTTCGACTTCGGGCAATTCCGGCATGACGCAATAGTGCTATGCTGGACGATGATGAGCAACAACCCTGAAACCACCGCCCATTTCGGCTTCCGCGAGGTGCCGGAGGCCGACAAGGAAGGTCTGGTGCGCGAGGTCTTTTCCTCGGTCGCGGCCCGCTATGACCTGATGAACGATCTGATGTCGGGGGGCATTCACCGCATCTGGAAGGATGCCATGGTGGAATGGCTGAACCCACGGCCCGGCTGGCGCGTGCTGGACGTGGCAGGCGGCACCGGCGACATCGGTTTTCGCATTGCCGAGATGGCGCGCGCCCGCGGCGGCGAAGCCGCCATCACCGTCTGCGACATCAACGAAAAAATGGTGGGAGAGGGATTGCGCCGGGCGCGCGAGAAGTCCGAAGCCGCCATTGCCTGGACGGTGGGAGACGCGGAAAACCTGCCGGTACCGGATGCGCATTTCGACGCCTATACCATCGCCTTTGGCATCCGCAACGTCACCCATATCGACAAGGCCTTGGCCGAGGCACGGCGTGTGCTGAAACCGGGCGGACGTTTTTTGTGCCTGGAGTTTTCCAAAGTCGAGATGCCCGGCCTGGATGCCTTATATGACGCCTATTCCTTCAAGCTGCTGCCAAAATTGGGCGGGTGGGTGGCCAAGGATGAAGAGTCTTATCGTTATCTCGCCGAGAGCATTCGCCGCTTTCCGCCTCAGGCGCAATTTGCCAAAATGATCGCCGAGGCGGGCTTGGGCCGGGTAAAAATACGCAATCTCAGCGGCGGCATTGCCGCGCTGCATTCGGCCTGGCGGCTCTAGCATGGGTTTGTCCAGTTTCCTGCGCCTGACCAAAGGCGTTCTCTTGCTGTCGCCGCTGTTGCCGGCTTTGCGCCGCGGCGATGCGCGGGCGGGTGTGCGGCTGGCGTCAGGACTGGAGAAGCTGGGGCCCGCCTATATCAAGCTGGGCCAGATGCTGGCGACCCGCCCCGACATTGTCGGCGAGGATATCGCCGCCGCGCTGGAACATTTGCAGGATCGCCTGCCACCCATTGGCCAGGACCAAGCCCGCGCGATGGTCGAACGCAGCCTGGGGCGGCCGCTGGATGCGCTGTTCGACAGTTTCGGTGCCCCCGTCGCCGCCGCTTCCATCGCCCAGGTGCACCGCGCCTTGACCACCGACGGCGTCGATGCGGCGGTCAAAGTGCTGCGTCCGGGGATCGAGGCTCTGTTCCGCCGCGATCTGGAGGCCTTGGCTTTGTTTGCGCGGATGGCGGAGCGCGTCTCCGCCGAGGCGCGCCGTCTGCGCCTGATCGCGTTGGTCGAAACCCTGGCTGCCTCGGTGGCGATGGAGCTGGATCTGCGCATGGAAGCGGCCGCCGCTTCCGAGCTCTATGAGCGCACCCATGGCGATGCGGAATTTCGCGTCCCGCATGTCGACTGGAGCCGGACTTCGGCGCGGGTCTTGACCAGCGAATGGATTGACGGGGTTTCGGTGCGCGACATCGAAGGCCTGGCGCGTGCCGGACACGATCCCAAGAAAGTCGCGCTGACCCTGATACGCTCCTTCCTCACCCAGGCCTTGCGCGACGGCTTTTTCCACGCCGATCTGCATCCCGGCAATCTCTTTGTCGATCCCGCCGGACGGCTGGTGGCGGTGGATTTCGGCATCATGGGCCGGCTGGATGCCCCCATGCGCCGCTTCATGGCCGAAACCCTGGCCGGATTTCTCGCCCGCGATTATGAGCGGGTGGCGCGCATTCATTACGATGTGGCCTTCGTGCCGCCCCATCATCCGATCGAGACTTTCGCCCAAGCCTTGCGCGCCATTGGCGAGCCGATCTTCGGCAAAAGCGCCCGCGAAGTTTCGATTGCCCGGCTGCTGGGGCAATTGTTCGAGACCACGCGGCGCTTCGACATGCAGGCCCAGCCGCAACTGGTGCTGATGCAGAAAACCATGGTGGTGGTGGAGGGCGTGGCGCGCAGCCTGGATCCGGATTTCGACATCTGGGAAGCCTCGCGGCCGGTGGCGCAAAGCTGGGTGCATGACAATCTGGGCCCCGAAGCGCGGCTGCGCGAGGCGGCGGAAGGTCTCTCCGCCCTGGGCAAGCTGGCGCAGGATCTGCCGCAGCTGGTGAAGAATGCCGAGCACCTGTCGCAGATGGTTGCGGAAGGTGGCGTGCGGCTGCATCCCGACACCGCGCGCCAGATCGCCCGCGAACAGGAACGCAAGACCCGTCCCTGGCGCCTCGCTTTGGTGGCTTTGCTGGTGGTGATCGCGATTGCGCTGGTGCTGCGCTTTACCTGACCCGCGACAGCCAGACAAAGCGCGCGGCCAGCAGCAAAGCGGCCGCGGCCAGGCCGATCGCCAGCCCCAACCAGATGCCAAGCCCCTGCCAGCCCAGGCCGAAGCCCAGCAGCAGGCAGGCCGGTGCGCCGATCAGCCAATAGGACGCGCCGGCGATCCACATGGGGGCGCGCGCATCTTTAAGCCCGCGCAGCGACAGCGAGGCGGTGACCTGGATGCCGTCGGCGAGCTGGAAGGCGGCCGCGACATGCAGGAAAGTCACGGCCAACGCCAGGACATCGGCATTTTCCGGCACATCGGGCAGCCACAGGCTGGCGATGGCGCGCGGGAAAGCCAGCAGCAGCAGCGAAGTCGCGGTCATGAACAGGGCCGCGATGCCCATGGCGGTGAAGCCGGCGCGCCGTGCTTCCACCGCATCGCCGGCGCCGGCGGCCAGACCCACGCGCACCGTGGCGGCCAGTCCGATGCCCAGCGGGATCATGAAAGTCAGTGACGGAATCGTGATCGCCACCTGATGCGCCGCCAAGGGGGCCAAACCGATCACGCCCATCGCCAGCGTGGCGCCGTTGAACAGCATCACCTCGAAGATCATGGTGATGCCGATGGGCATGCCCAGCCGGAACAGCTCGCGCAGCTTGGCCAAATCGGGCTGGCCGAAACGGCGCAGGATGCGATATTCGCGAAACCCCTTCACGCTCAGCGCGATGGCCAGCAAAAGCACAAAGCTGGCCAGATTGGAAAAGGCGCTGGCCATGCCGGCGCCCAGCATCCCAAGCGCCGGCAGCCCGAAATGGCCGAAGATCAGTGCGTAATCGCCCAGCGCATTGATGGCGATGGCGAGACCCATCACCAACATGGGCGCCATCGGACGATTGAGGGCGGTCGCAAAACTGCGCAGCACCTGGAAGCCCAGAGCAAAGGGTAGGCCGAAGCCCAGCGACGACATATAGACCGCCGCATCCTGTGCCAGGCGCGGGTCTTGATGAAATAGCAGCAACAAGGACCGGGTGAATATCAGCACCAGACATAGCGGCAGCGTGGCCGCCACCGACCACAGTCCCATCCGCGCCGCCAGACGCACCTGGCGCCGGTCATAGGGCCTGGCCGCATCGGCATAACCGCCGCGAATATGGGCGATCACCGGCGACACGGCCTGGCCCGGGCCGCTACCCAGCAGCCAGCAGAAAAAGAAAATGGTGTTGCCGATGGCCGCTGCGGCCAGCGCTTCCTTGCTGAGATGGCCCAGCATCACCGTGTCGGTAGCCAGGATGATCATCTGCGCCAGTTGGGTGGCCGCCAGCGGCAGCGCCAGGCGCAGCAGTTCGCGCGCTTCCAGGCTCCACGCGTTTTTGGCGCGGCCGGAGATCGGGGGTCCAGGGCTGGTCAGATCCATGCGCTGAAATCGGCTGGCGCGGCGGCCAAGTCAACCGCGCAGGAGCAATGCGGCGGGCGCGGGTCTATGCTAGCTTTCCGCCATGCATCCCTGGAACATTGCCCATCGCGGCGGCGCGGCACTGCGCCCGGAAAACACCATGGCGGCATTCACCGATGCCATCGCCCGCGGCTGCGACGGGGCGGAGCTGGATGTGCAGTTGTCGGCCGACGGCGTGGCCGTGGTGCATCACGATTTTCGCCTCAATCCCGGCTATGCGCGGCGGGGGAGCATGTGGCTGACGGGCCAGACGCCCCGGATCAAGGACCTGACCTTGGCGCAATTGCAGGCCTTCGATCTTGGCCATCCCGCGCCGGATAGCGATTATGCCCGCGCCCATCCCTTGCTCATACCAGGGGACGGCGCGCGCATTCCCACCCTGGAAGAGGTGCGCGATGCGGCGCGGGCGGCGCCGCAGCCCTTTGTTCTATTCGTGGAATTGAAATCCGACACCGGCCCCGACAGCGCCGAGCCGCTGGCCCTGGCCGATGCCGCCCTGGCGGTGATGCAGGACGATCTGGAGAGTGTCGTTTTTGTCGGTTTCGATTGGCGCGCACTTCTGCGCATCAAGAAAAAAACCAAACAGGCCCGCTGCTGGTTCACCACAGACAAATTGGAAGGCGATCTGAGACCGATCATCTCCGGCATTGCCGCCTCCGGCGCCGATGGCTGGTTTCCCCATTTCGCCAACGCCACGCCCGAGCATGTCGCCCATGCCCGCAGGCAGAAGCTTCAGGTCGGCGCCTGGACCGTCAACGATCCGGCCGTCATGGCCCGGCTAAAGGATCTGGACGCGCTCTGCACCGACCGGCCCGATCTGATGCCCCTTTAAGGGAACTTTCTCCGTCTTTGGCCGTTGGGTAGCCAGATTTTTGGACGGAGAATTTCATGTCCCTGATTTCCATCGTTGTCGTATTGATCGTGGTCGGCGTCCTGCTCTGGCTGGTCAACACCTATATTCCGATGGACGGCAAGATCAAATCGATCCTCAACGCAGTCGTGGTCATCGCCGTCGTGATCTGGCTGCTGCAGGTGTTCGGCGTGATCGGTTCGCTGGGGGGCATTCGGGTGGGGCGGTAAGCCTTCGGGGTAGCCAGAGTTCGTCCCGTATCTATCCGCTTGTGCTCGCCGCGTTATTCGCTCAGAACGATCCACTGGATCGTTCTGTCGGTCGTTTTGCAAAGCAAGACGACCGAACGCTCATAACCCCTCAAACAGCGGCGTCGATAGATAGCGTTCCGCAAAGGACGGAATGATCGCCACGATGGTCTTGCCGGCATTCTCCGGCCGCGCGCCCACTTCCAGCGCCGCCGCGATCGCCGCGCCGGACGATATTCCCGCCGGTATGCCTTCCATCCGAGCCGCCTTGCGGGCGGTTTCCAAGGCGGTCTCGTTCGAGATGGTGATGATCTCGTCGATCACCTTGCGGTCCAGAATGGCGGGGACAAAGCCGGCGCCGATGCCCTGAATCTTGTGCGGGCCGGGCGGGCCGCCCGAAAGCACGGGCGAGTCTTCCGGCTCCAGCGCGATCATCTTCACGCCCGGCTTGCGCTGTTTCAGCACCTGGCCGACACCGGTGATGGTGCCGCCCGTGCCCACGCCGGAGATCACGATATCGACCCGCCCCTCGGTGTCGTTCCAGATTTCCTCGGCGGTGGTGGTGCGATGGATTTCCGAATTGGCGGGGTTCTCGAATTGCTGGGGGATCACCGCGTCCGGCAGGCTGGCGACGATCTCATGGGCGCGGGCAATGGCGCCCTTCATGCCCTTGGCGGCCTCGGTGAGTTCGATCTGCGCCCCCAGGATCAACAGCATCTTGCGCCGTTCCAGCGACATGGAGTCGGGCATCACCAGAATCAATTTGTAACCCTTCGCCGCGGCGACAAAGGCCAGGGCGATGCCGGTATTGCCGCTGGTCGGTTCGACCAAGGTGGATTTTCCCGGCGTGATGATGCCGGCTTTTTCCATGGTTTCGATCATGGCGACGCCGATGCGGTCCTTGACCGAGGCCAAGGGATTGAAGAATTCCAGCTTGAGCAGGATATCGGCCTTGGCGCCGGCCATTTGCGGCATGCGGTTCAGCCGCACCAAAGGCGTGTCGCCGATGGTTTCGGTGATCGAATTATAGACGCGGCCGCGGCCAGGTTTTCCCGTCTGCATCATCGGCTCCTGTCAAATGGCAAAATCGGCGCTTTCGCCTGGGGCGAGCGCACCATGGGCGCGGGCACGCTGGCACAAATCCTCGATCGTGACCGCGTCCAGCCGCGCCATCACATCGTCCTGCAGGCTCTGGATCAAAGGCGAGACGACCCGCAGGCCCAGCTCCGACCGGGGGCGGGCTTTTTCCTCTTCCATGTCCTCGATGGATTCGGCGACCCGCACCACATCGCCCACCGAAATGCGCCGCCTTTCGCGCGCCAGCCGATAGCCGCCGCGTGGACCGCGCACGCCTTTGAGGATGCCGGCCCGCACCAATTGCTGCATCACCTGTTCCAGATAGCGCTGCGGCACCCCCTGGCGGGCGGTGATCTCCTTGGCCTGAACCGGTTCCGGCCGCGCGTTGAAAGCGATGTCGATCACCGCCTCCAGCGCCAGCAAGGTCTTGCGCGACAGACGCAGCATCATGGCTTGACGCTCATGCCGGTGGACCCAAAACCGCCGGCGCCGCGCGCACTGTCGCTGAGAGCCTCGGCTTCGACCAATTGAGCCTGTTCATGGCGGGCAATCACCATCTGGGCGATCTTGGTGCCGCGCGTGATCTTGAAGGGCTGGTCGCCATGATTGATCAGGATCGCCTTGATCTCGCCGCGATAATCGCTGTCGATCGTGCCGGGCGCGTTCAGACAGGTGATGCCGTGATTGAGCGCCAGGCCGGAGCGGGGCCGCACTTGGGCTTCCACCCCATGCGGCAATTCGATGGCGATGCCGGTGGGAACCGCCAGACGGGCGCCCGGCGCCAGCGCGATCTCGGCGTCGATGGCGGCGAGAAGATCCAGCCCCGCCGAACCGGCGGTGGCATAGGCGGGCAGGGGCAGATCGCCGGCATGGGCCAGACGCTTGATCCCGACTTTCATGCCGCTTGCCCCCCGATCGCCTGGGCGATGCGCGCCGCCAGCTTGGTTCCCACTTCGCTTTTGCTCATCTCCGGCCAGCTCTCCGTCGCGTTTTGCGTGATCAAATGCACCTGGTTGCGTTCGCCGCCCATTACCGCGCCGGATACATCATTGGCGATGATCCAGTCGGCCCCTTTGCGGGCGCGTTTGGCGAGGGCGTTCTCCACCACGTTGTCGGTCTCCGCGGCAAAGCCGATCAGCAGGCGCGGCCGCTGCCGGTGCTGGGCCAAGGTGGCGAGGATATCGGGATTCTCGACCAGCTTGAGCAGCGGCACCACATTTTTTGATTCAGAAGAATGGGCGGTCGATTTCTTGAGTTTGCTGTTGGCCGCGATATCCGGGCGCCAGTCGGCCACCGCGGCGGTCATCACCGCGATATCGGCGGGAAGGACGCTTTCGCAGGCCGCCAGCATTTCGCGCGCCGTGGTCACTTTCCACAGCTTCACGCCGGCGGGCGGGGCGAGCTCCACGGGACCGGACACCAGCACCGTCTCGGCGCCCGCCTGAGCCAGGGCCTGGGCGATGGCATAACCCTGCTTGCCGGAGGAGCGGTTGGCGATATAGCGCACCGGATCCATCGGCTCTTGGGTCGGACCGGCCGTGACCAGCGCCTTCAATCCGCTGAGCGGGCCTTTTTTTCCAAACGCATTTTCAATGGCCGCGACAATCTCCATCGGCTCGGCCATACGCCCGGGGCCGAGTTCGCCGCAGGCCATGTCGCCGTCATTGGGACCCACGAACAAGACGCCGTCGCGCCTCAAGGTTTCGAAGCTGCGCTGCACGCCAGGGCTTTGCCACATCCGCACATTCATCGCCGGTGCCATCAGGACCTGTTTGTCGGTGGCCAGAAGCGCCGTCGAGGCAAGATCATTGGCGAGGCCGGCGGCAAGCTTGCCCATCAGATCGGCCGTGGCCGGCGCCACCACCACCAGATCGGCGCTGCGCGATAAGGCAATATGTCCCATCTGCGCTTCGTCGGTCAGGCTGAACAGCTCGCTATGAACAGTTTCGCCGGTGAGCGCCGCCACCGATAGCGGCGTGACGAAGGCGCCGCCCGCCGCGGTCAGGATGGCGCGGCTCTTTACGCCCTGTTCGCCCAAGCGCCGGATCAGGTCCAACGACTTGTAAGCGGCAATGCCACCGCCGATGATCAGGAGCACAGTTTTGCCGTGCATGACGCAGCGACCTTCCGGATGGACCGCAGCAGCGAAAATACGCCGCGCGGGGCGGGGAACTTAGCAAACCACGAAGACGAAGTGTAGTTCGGCGGCAATCCCTTGGAACGACTGGATTAATCCGGCTTTTGGCCACGGTTCGAAAGCCGCCGCAAGGGTTAAAGGTTTGCTAATACTGTGCTGATCTAATGGGAAACCTACGGGACGGGGGCTTTCCCATGGCGATATCGAAATCCCAACTGGCGCGGGCACGCTCGCATCTGACCATTGGCGACATGTATCGCCTGGCCTCCGATTTCGCCGAAGAACATGGCAACGATGCTTGCGATTATGCCTATCGCGCGGTGATCTCCTTCGAAGCCGAAGGGGAGGGCGAGCGAGCCTATTTCTGGTTTCTGCTGCTGGTGATGATGGGCGACATTGTGAGCTGTCGCGTCGATCCCGACGGAATCATCACTATTCATTGATCCTCCGGTCTTCGCGGGCTGCCCGCGCGAGCGGTGCCAAACCCTGACGAATGCGTTATGGTGACGGCCCTAGCGCCTTTCTTAGGACCTCCATGCCGCTCGATCCCATGGTGAAAGCCTTTCTCGACCAGGCGCAGGCGATGCCACGCCCCAAGGTCTGGGAGGCGCCGCTCAGCGTGGTGCGAAACAGCTTTGCCGGCATGATGGGATTGGTCGGGGCCCAGAATGTGCCCGTGGGCCGGATCGAAAATCTCACCATTCCCACCCCGGCGGGCGGCATCCGCGCCCGGTCCTATGCCCCGGTGGCCTCCGGCGGCGAGGCCTTGCCGACCTTGGTCTATTTTCACGGCGGCGGCTTTGTCGTGGGCGATCTCGACACCCATGACGGCATCTGCCGCTTGCTGGTGGCCGAAGGCGGCTTTCGCGTCATCGCGGTAGCCTATCGCCGCGCGCCCGAGAACAAATGGCCGGCGCCGCTGGAAGACGCCTTTGCCGCGCTTCGCCATATCTTCGACAATGCGCCCGCGCTGGGTGTGGATGCCGGGCGCATCGCGGTCGGCGGCGATTCCGCGGGTGGTCATCTCGCCGCCTCGGTCACCCAACTGGCGCGGGAAAAAGGCGGACCGGCCCTGGCTTTTCAATTGCTGCTATTCCCGGGGACCGAATTTACCACCGATACCGGTTCGATGAACAAATATGCCGTGGGCTATTTCATCGAGAAGCAGGCGATCGAATGGTTTTATTCCCAGGTGCTCCCCGCGGATGCCGACCGCAACTCTCCCAATGTCTCGCCGCTCAAATCCGCGGATTTTTCCGGGCTGCCGCCGGCTTACATCATGCTGGGTGGCTATGACCCGCTGCACGACGAGGGCCTCGCCTATGCGGAGAAATTGCGCGCCGCTGGGGTGAAGGTCACGGTGGCCGATTACAGCGACATGGTGCATTGCTTCATCTATTTCCAGACCGTGCTGCCCCAGGCCCATGACGCCGTCGCCGCCGCGGCTAAAGCGGTGTGCCAGGCGTTTCAAGAGGCTTAGCTTTGCCTAACAGCGCAAATTGAGCGCGCCCGGCAGGATTTCGAAACTTGCCGGCAGCAGGCCCGCGGTTTCGCCGTCGGTCTCGATTTCGATCCGCCCATCGGTCTCCAGGGTCGGCGCCGCGGTGAGGCGGGCGGCCCGCACCACCCGCATGGTCGGATCGGCGGGATGCGTTCCTTTGCGCAGCGCGGACAAGATCTGCAGCACCCGGGACCGCGGCGCGCCGCCCACCACCACGATGTCGAATTTTCCGTCCCAAGGCTGGGCGTCGGACGCAATCGGCAGGCCGGGGCCGAACCAGCGTCCATTGGCCACCGCCACCAGGGTGATGCCGGCGATCTCGTCATAGACCCGTCCGGCGATCAGCCGCAGCCGCGGCGCGTGCCAGGCCGGCAGCATCAGCGCTGCGAAAACCGCGAAGGCGGATTTGCCCAGCAGCGGCGCCAGCCGCGAGCGATTGATCGCGCCCTGGATGCGCGCGGAAAACCCGAACGAGGCGGAGCCCAGGAAATACCGGGTGAGGGGGGCGCCTTCCATCGAGAGGCACGAGACCCGGCCGACATCGACCCGGCGGATATGGGAGGTCTTCAGCCGGGCGATTGCACTTTCGATATCGGGCGCGATGCCGAAATTGCGCGCGAAATCGGTCCAGAGGCCGGAAGGCACGAAGCCCAGCACCGCGTCGGGCGAAATCGGAACGCCTTGGTCGAAAAAGCCGTTGACGGCTTCGTTCAGCGTGCCGTCGCCGCCAACCACGATGATATCGAGATGACCCGCGTGCAGGGCTTGGCGCACCAGATTTGTGGTCTGGCCCCGCGAGGCGCTGAGCGCCACTTCCATCAAGGGAAAAGCGCCCTCAAGCCCGGCGCGGATGCGCGGCAAGTCACGTCCCGTGCGGCCGCGGGCGGCGCGGGGATTGACCACCACAAAAGCGGTCATGGCGCGGTCCGATAAAGCGGCGCCAGGCTTTCCATCTCGCGCTGCCTGCGTGCGTCGTCCCAGCCCAACAACGCGGCCGTGGCGCCCGCGATTTCGGCCAGATGCGGCGGCGGTCCGAATTGGCCCAGGCCCGTGCGCCGCATCACCACATCTTCCAGGCTGAGCGCCATTTCTTCGCGTACCGCGAAAGCGATCTGCGCCAGGCAATCGCCGCTGGGGCCCAGCGGCGCCAGCTCGCTGACCTTGGCTTGTTTCAACAGCTGCGGCAGTCTTGCGCCGGCCATATGGGCGAGATGGCGGATCGAGGCGATGCCCGGCCAGGTTTTCTCCGCAGCCCTGGCGAAATCCTCGAAATTGTCGAAGCGCGCGCCGGGTAGCGGCGTCGTCGCCGTGGTGCAGGGGCGCGCTTTGATCTCGATTTTGCCCAACACGGCATCGGTAATGGTCTGCGCCAGGCGCCGCGAGGTGGTCCATTTTCCGCCCAAGGCGGAGAGCAAGCCGTCCAGTCCATCGCTTTTGTGATCGACCAGTTCGGAACGGCGGCTGGCCTTGTAGGTCTGGCCCGAGCCGTCATCGACCAAGGGCCTGAGGCCCGCATAAAAGAATTCGACCTGGCCGCGCGTCAGATTGGCCGATGGCAGATAGCGGTTGATGGTGGTGAGAAAGCTAGCGATATCGCTCTCGCTGACCGCAACACTATCGGGATTGCCGCGAAATTCGGAGTCCGTGGTGCCGAGCAAAGTATGGCCGCGCCAGGGCAGGATAAAGAGATGCCCGCTTCCCGCTTCGACCAGAAAGGCGTTTCCCTTGGTCAGGGCCGGCAACAACAGATGGATACCCTTGGAACGCAGCAATTTGTGGCTGGCGGGTTTGCCGCTGGCCTGTTCCAGAAAGAGATCGGCCCAGGGCCCAGCCGCGACCAAGGTGAGCTTGGCGCGAATGTCAAACGTGGCGCCGGTCAAGGCGTCACGCACCGCGGACCCTTTCACACGGCCGTCGCGGACCAGCAATTTTTCGGCGGCCAGATGATTGGCCAAGGCGGCGCCATGGGCGTCGGCATCGATCAGGCATTCCAGCGCGATGCGCTCGGGCGAATACATTTGCGCGTCGTGATATTCGAAGGCGCCTTCGAAACCGGCACCCTCCAGCCGCGGTTCGCGCGCCAGGGCGTCGCGCTTGCCATACCAGCGGTGATTGGGCAGGCGCTGAGCCGGATCCTTCAGCCGGGCTTTGTCGAAGGACAGCGCATCATACAGAGTCAGCCCAGCGCTTAGGGTCAGGCGTTCGCGCAAGCCGGCCCCATAAAGCGGGAGCAGGAACGGCAGAGGCCGCACCAGATGTGGGGCGATGCGCTGCAGGATCCGCCGCTCGGCCAGGCTTTCGCGCACCAGGGCGAATTCGAAATTGCGCAGATAGCGAAGTCCGCCATGCACCAGCTTGGAATTGTGGGCGCTGGTGGCGGAGGCGAAATCGCGGGCTTCGACCAGGGCGACCTTCAGCCCGCGCAGCGCCGCGTCGCGCGCGGTGAAGCAGCCGGTGGCGCCCCCGCCGATGATCAGCAGGTCGAATGTCTCATGGGAAAGTCGGGAAAGCGCGCGCTGCATGCGCGCCCAAACCTATCGGCTGAAGCCTATGAAAGCGAGATGCTTACTTGATCTTGCCTTCTTTGAAGACGACATGCTTGCGCAGCACCGGATCATATTTCTTGATCGAGAATTTCTCGGTCATGGTGCGGGTGTTCTTCTTGCCGACATAGAAAAAGCCGGTGTTGCCTTCGCTGTTGAGGCGAATCTTGGCGGTGGTGGGCTTGGCCATGCGGCAACTCCAAAGAAGCAAATCGCGAAGGCGCGGGTTTTGGGGCGAAAGCTGTGGCCTGTCAAGCGCCCGGATGCAATTGTTTGAAAATCAACGCTTTTTCGGCTTGAACCGGGTCTTGTCGCGGGGCTTTTCGCTTTGGCGGGCAGGGGGGCGGTGGCCGCGAGCGGGGCTGGCGCCCCCATCGGCCAGCTCGAAGCGCAGCCCGCCGGTGACCGGGGCGGCTTCCTTCAGGACCACGCTGACGCTGTCGCCCAGGCCAAATTGGGTGCCGCTGCGCTCGCCCACCATGGCCTGGCGCCGTTCGTCATAGCGGAAAAATTCACTGCCCAAGGACCGGGCGGGCAACAGGCCTTCGGCGCCGGACTCTTTCAGCCGCACGAAAAGTGCGAATTTGGTCACCCCGGTGATGCGGGCCTCGAAGCGCGTCCCCACATGCACCTGCATATAGGCGGCGACATAGCGGTCGGTGGAATCGCGCTCCGCCGCCATGGCACGGCGCTCGGTCAGGGTGATGTGTTCGGCGATCTCGGCAAGGGTTTTCATTTCCCGGTCGGTCAATCCGCCGCCGCCGCCCAGATTCAATCCGCGGATCAGGGCGCGGTGGACGATCAGGTCGGCATAGCGCCGGATGGGCGAGGTGAAATGGGCATATTTGGCCAAGTTCAATCCGAAATGGCCGATATTGGCGGCATCGTAAATCGCCTGGGCCTGGCTCCTCAGAACCACGTCATTCATCACCGCTTCATGCACGGTGCCCTTGGCCTGGGAGAGGATGCGGTTGAAGGTGCCCGGCTGCACCACCTGGCCCTTGGCGAAGTTGATGTTCAGGGTGCGCAGGAAATCGGAAAAGGCATAAAGTTTTTCCTTCGACGGCGTGTCGTGCACCCGATAGATCAAGGGCGTGCGCGCCTGTTCCAGGCTTTCGGCGGCGGCGACATTGGCCAGCACCATGCATTCCTCGATCAGCTTCATCGAATCCAGCCGCTCGCGATAGGCGATGGAGGCGACGCGCCCGTCGGCGCCCAGCACGATGCGCCGTTCCGGCAAGTCGAGGTCGAGCGGGCTGCGTTTTTCCCGGGCAATGATCAGGGTTTTGTAGGCGGTCCACAGATCGGCCAGGGTCTTGCGGACCACGCTATCCATCGCCGCGTCCGGCTTGTCGTCGAAGGCAGCCTGGGCCCGCGCATAGGTCAGCCGCGCCGCCGAACGCATCACGCCGCGGATGAATTTGTGGCTTTTCTTGGCGCCCCGGGAATCGAACACCATGCGCACCGCCAGGCAGGGCCGGTCGACTGCTTCCTTCAGCGAGCACAGATCGGCCGACAATTCCTCGGGCAGCATCGGCACCACCCGGTCGGGGAAATAGGCGCTGTTGCCGCGCTTCAAGGCTTCCTTATCCAGCGCCGAGCCGGGCGTCACATAATGGGCGACATCGGCGATGGCGACCAGAACGACCTGGCCGCCGGGATTGGCGGCGTCGTCATCGGGCCCGGCCCAGACCGCGTCGTCATGGTCGCGGGCGTCTTCCGGATCGATGGTGACCAGGGGGATGGCGCGCAGATCGGTTCTGCCGCGTGGATCGATCGGCTGTGCCGCTTTGGCTTCTTCCAGCACGGCCCCCGGAAACACGGTGGGAATGCCGTGGGCATGGATGGCGATCAGGCTGATGGTGCGCGGCGAATCCATGCTGCCGATGCGCTCGATCACCCGTAGTTTTGGAAAACCACCGGCGCGTTTGCCCAGCGGCTCGCAGACCACCAGCTCGTTGTCCTTGGCGCCGGCGCTATCGCGCTTGTCCAGGGCATATTCGCCGCGCGCCTTGCGTTCCACCGGCATGACGCGAAAGCCTTCGGCACTTTCGCGCAGCACGCCGATAATCCGTTCCGGCCCGGCCTCGCTTTCCAGCCGGCGGACGACCTGGGCTTCGTAATGCTCGCCGCGCTTTTCCAGCCGCGCCAAGACGCGGCCGCCCACGGCCAAGGCTTTGCCTTCCTTGGGCGGCATGACGAAAATCGTGGGCGGTTCGTCGTTCGATTCCCAACTGATGGGGCGCGCCAGCAACTCGCCGTCGCTGTCGGTGCCGGTGATTTCCACCACCGTCACTTCGGGCAAGTCGCCGGATTTGGTCAGGCCGCGCCGCGCCTTGCCGGCGATGGCGCCCTCAGCTTCCAACTCCCGCAACAGGCGCTTTAAGAGAATCCGATCGGAGCCTTTCAGCCCCGTCAGCCGCGCCAGATCGCGTTTGGTGGCGCCGGGATGTTCGGCAAGCAAGGCGAGCAGGCGGTCCTTGTCGAGCTTGGGAGCGTTGGTCGCGCGCCGGGCCAATTATTCCCCTGCCACCGGTTCGGGTTTCTTCTTGGCCTTGGCGACGGCTTTTTTCGGCACGGCTTTCTTGGCCGGCGCTTTCTTTGCCGGCTTTTCGGCTTTCGCCGCCGGCGCCGGCTTTTTCGCGGGAGGTTTTTTCTTCTTCTTGCCGCCGCCCTTGGCGATGCGCTCGGCGATCAGCGCCAAAGCCTGTTCCAGGGTGACGCTTTCGGGATCATCGGCATTGGGAATGGTAGCGTTGTTGCTGCCGTCGGTGACGTAAGGACCATAACGGCCTTTCATCACCTTGATCGGATGGCCTTCCGCGTCATTGCCCAATTCCTTCAGCGCCTGGGGCCCACGGCGTCCGCCCTTGGCCTTTTTCTCTGCCAGCACGGTGACGGCATGGTTGATGCCGATGTCGAAAACATCTTCGGGCGATTCCAGCGAGGCATATTTGCCGTCATGGGCGATATAGGGCCCAAAGCGGCCGAAATTGGCGGTGATCATTTTGCCGTCTTCGGGATGGGGGCCCACTTCGCGCGGCAGCGACAACAGCTTGACCGCCATGGCGAGATCGACGCTGGCCGGATCGGTGCCCTTGGGCAGGCCCGAGCGTTTGGGTTTGGGATCATCACCCAACTGCACATAAGGCCCGAAGCGCCCCGAGCGCAGGGTGATCATCTGGTCGGTGTCCGGATAAAGCCCCAGCTCGCGCGGGCCGGCATCGCCTTCGCCCGGCTTGGCGCCCATCTGACGGGTGAATTTGCATTCGGGATAATTCGTGCAGCCGACAAAGGCGCCGAAGCGGCCCAGCTTCAGGTTCAGCCGACCGTTTTCGCAGGACGGGCATTTGCGTGGATCGCCGCCATCCGGACCGGCCGGAAAGATGTGCGGACCCAGCGTGCCTTCCAATTCGTCGATCACGGCCCGGATCTTCAGATCCTTGGTCTCGCCGACCGCCGCGGCAAAGTCCTTCCAGAAATCGCGCAGCAGCTTTTTCCAATCCAGCTTGTGGTCCGAGACCTTGTCCAACTGTTCTTCCAGGTCGGCGGTGAAATCGTATTCCACATAATGCTTGAAGAAGCTCTGCAGGAATGTGGTGACCAGCCGGCCTTTGTCTTCGGGATAAAAGCGGCCGCGATCGCTGCGCACATAGGCGCGGTCGCGCAAGGTCGACAGGATGGTGGCATAGGTCGAAGGGCGGCCGATGCCCAATTCTTCCAGCTTGCGCACCAGGCTGGCTTCGGAATAGCGCGGCGGCGGCTCGGTGAAATGCTGCGCCGGGGCGATATTGTCGATCTTGGCGGCGGTGCCGACGGCGACTTGCGGCAGCTTGGCGCCATCCTCATCGGCCGCGTCGTCCTGGCCTTCCTGATACAAGGTCAGGAATCCGTCGAACAAGGTCACGGTTCCGGTGGCGCGCAGGGTGATCTGCTTGTCGGCCGAAATCACATCGACGGTGGTGCGTTCCTGTTCGGCGCTTTCCATCTGGCTGGCGATGGCGCGCTTCCACACCAATTCGTAAAGCCGGGCGGCGTCGCCTTCGAGATATTTGGCGACCTCTTCAGGGGTGCGGGCAAAGCTGGTGGGCCGGATTGCTTCATGGGCTTCCTGCGCGTTCTTGGCCTTGCTGACATAGACCCGCGCAGCGGCAGGGACATAGCGGGCGCCGTATTTCTGGCCGATCACGCTGCGCGCTTCGGTGATGGATTCCGGCGCCATGGTGATGCCGTCGGTTCGCATATAGGTGATCAGGCCGGTGGTTTCGCCGCCGATCTCGACACCTTCATACAGACCCTGCGCCACCTGCATGGTGCGCTTGGCATTGAAGCCAAGCTTGCGCGAGGCTTCCTGCTGCAGGGTCGAGGTGATGAAAGGCGGCGAAGGATTGCGCTTGACCGGCTTGGATTCGACGCTGCCGATGGAAAAGCTTTGTCCCTCGATCGCGGCGACGGCGGCTTTGGCCTCGGCTTCATTGTTCAGCGACAGCTTGTCCAGCTTCTTGCCGCCAAGCTGGATCAGCCGCGCCGGAAAGCCGCCCTGTGCCGTGGCGACATCGGCATCGATGCTCCAATATTCCTGGGGCTTGAAAGCGTCGATCTCGGCTTCGCGTTCCACCACCAGGCGCAGCGCCACCGATTGCACCCGCCCCGCCGAGCGGGCGCCGGGCAATTTGCGCCACAGCACGGGCGAAAGCGTGAAGCCGACCAGATAATCCAAGGCGCGGCGCGCCAGATAGGCATCGACCAGATCCTGGTCGATCTGGCGAGGATGTTGGATCGCTTCCAAGATGGCCGATTTGGTGACGGCGTTGAACACCACCCGTTCGACCGGGATCTTGCCCAGCACATGCTTGGCCTTCAGCACTTCCAGGATGTGCCAGGAAATCGCTTCGCCTTCGCGGTCCGGGTCGGTGGCCAGGATCAGCTTGTCGGCGCCTTTGACCGCGTCGGCGATGTCCTTGATCTTGCCTTGGGCCCGGGCATCGACCTCCCAGACCATCGAGAAATCGTCATCCGGCTTTACCGAGCCGTCCTTGGAGGGCAGGTCGCGGATATGGCCGAAACTGGCCAGGACTTTGTAGCCGCTGCCCAGATACTTATTGATGGTCTTGGCTTTGGCGGGGGATTCGACGACGAGAACGTTCATGGGCCTGCTTGGTTAAGGGCGCTTATCTGGGGATGCCGAGACAGAGGACAACCCCATTTCTCGGGAAATCTGTCTTTTCGTCGCCAACGCGGCCGGGACACTGATAGGAGCCGGCCGACCCTGTCAACGCCGGATAGGCCAGGCGGTATAATCAAGGATTGTAATTAACATCACATTAACCACGATTATCTACTATAAGTTGTAATTTCCAGTGCTTCACGCCCAGGAAACCCGGTTGCCCGCCTGGCGGCGGCAGCGCCCGGCCAGCTCAAGTTCCAAAATCACGGTCAAAATCGCCGCGGCCGGGGCGCCGAGCTGGCGAATCAGCTCATCGACCTCGACCGGGGCGGGCCCCAGGGCCTCGATCACCCGGTCGCGGATGCGGTCCGCCTCCGCCTCCAGCCCGGCCCGGTCGGCCGGCGGGGGCGGCGGTTCGTCTTCCCGGAAGGCGCTGCCCAGCATGGGGCGGAGCTGGGCCAGCACATCCTCGGCACTTTCCACCAAAGTGGCGCCGTCGCGGATCAGGCGGTTGGGTCCCTTGGCGCGCGGGTCCAGGGGCGAGCCGGGTACGGCGAAGATTTCGCGGTTCTGCTCCAAGGCATAATTGGCGGTGATCAGGGAGCCGGACCGCTCGGCGGCTTCCACCACCACGACGCCGCGCGCCAGGCCCGAGATCAGGCGGTTGCGGCGGGGGAAATGCCGCGCCTGAGGCGCTTCGCCCAGGCGCATTTCGGACAGCACGACGCCGCGCTGCGCGATGGCGCGGTACAGCGCCTCGTTCTCCGGCGGATAGACGATGTCGAGACCGCCGGCCACCACCGCGATGGTGCCGCCCTCGAGCGCAGCTTCATGAGCGGCGGAGTCGATGCCGCGGGCGAGACCGGAGACCACCACCAAGCCGGCATCGCTTAGATCCTTGGCAAGGGTGAAGGCAAATTTGCGCCCCAGCGCCGAGGCATTGCGCGCGCCCACCAGCGCGATCATCTCGCGCTGGAGCAGCGGCGCGTGACCGAGCATAGAGATCAAGGGCGGCGGCGGGTCCAGGGCGGCAAGGCCGGCGGGAAATTCTGAGTCGCAGGACAGGACCAGACGCGCGCCGATCTCATCAAGCCGCTCCAGCTCCAAGGCGCTGTCGCGCTCCGGCGGCAGAACGAAATTCTGGCCGCCGCCACGGCGCGCCAGGCGCGGCAATTCCGTCAGCGCGGCACTGGCTGAGCCGAAACGCGCGATCAGGCTGGCGAAAGTAACAGGTCCGACATGTTCGGTGCGCGCCAGCCTCAGCCAGGCTTGGCGTTCGCCCGGTTCAGGAGCGCGCCGCATCGCGGCTCCCGCGCCCGCCGATGCGCGGCTCCTCGCCCTTGAGCAGCCGCTGGATGTTTTCCCGGTGCATGAAGATCACCAGCACCGCCAGCACCAGCATCGGCGCGACATAGCCGCGCGAACCCAGCGCGAAGAAATAGGCCGGCGCAAGGGCAATGGCGATCAGCGCCGAGAGCGAGGAAATCCGCCACACTGCCGCGGCCAGCAGCCAGGTCGCGCCGACCAGCAAGCCCGCCTGCCAGTTCAGCGCCAGGGCGATGCCGATAAAGGTCGCGACGCCCTTGCCGCCCCTGAAGCGCAGCCAGATCGGAAAGACATGGCCCAGCACCGCGGCCAAGGCGGCAAAAATTTCGGCATCGGGGGGAAGGAAAAAGCGCGCCAGAAAAACCGCCAGCGCCCCTTTGGCGCCGTCGCAGAGCAGCGTCGCCGCGGCGGCGCCTTTTTTTCCGGTGCGCAGCACATTGGTGGCGCCGATATTGCCCGAGCCGATTTTGCGCAAATCGCCGGCACCGGAAAGCCGCGCGAACAAAATGCCAAAGGGAATCGAGCCCAGCAGATAACCCAACGCCAGGGCGGCCAGCGAAGCATAAAGGGGCAGGGGGGCGGTCATGGGCGCGGACGATGGCAGGGTTTGGGGCTAAAATCCATTGGCCCAGCCCAAGCACTTGTTATCCGCGCGAGAACACGCATTCGCCGCCGACATAAGTCCGCTGGGCGCGGCCCTGGAATTTGCGGCCCTCGAAAGCGGTGTTGCGGCTGCGCGAATGCAAGTCCTTTTCATCCACCACAAAGGGCTCGTCGGGATCGAGCAGCAGCAGATCGGCGGGCGCGCCCACGGCCAGAGTGCCGCCGGCAAGCCCGAACAGCCGCGCCGGCTTGGCGGTCAACCCGGCCAGGACATGCGGCAGCGCGGCGCGGCCATCGTGATACAGTGACAGGGCCACCGGCAGCAGGGTCTCAAGCCCGACGGCGCCGAAGGCCGCGGCGGCGAAAGTCTGGCGCTTGGTGTCGGCGCCTTGCGGTTCATGGCTGGAGACGATCACATCGATGATGCCGCTGGCGACCCCTTCGACCATGGCGCCGCGATCGGCTTCGGAGCGCAGCGGCGGCTTGACCTTGCGGAAGGTGTAATAGGCACCCACGTCCAATTCATTGAGCGCCAGATGATGGGCGCTGACGCCGCAAGTGATCGGCAGGCCATTGGATTTGGCGGCGGCGATGGCGTCCAGCGCCGCGCGGGTCGAGATCTGTCCGAAATGATAGCGCGCGCCGGTGAGTTCGACCAAGCGGATGTCGCGCTCGACGATGATGGCTTCGGCCAGCGCCGGCGCGCCGGGCAGGCCCAGACGGGTGGCGAATTCGCTTTCATTGATCGCCGCGTCTAGCGTCAAATCCGGATCTTCGGCATGGCCGATCACCAGGGAATCGAAAGTGGCGGCATAGGCCAGCGCCCGGCGCATCACCCGCGCATTGGCCACCGTGCGATCGCCATCGGTGAAGGCGACGGCGCCGGCCTCTTTCAGCAAGCCGATTTCGGTCATGATTTCGCCGGCCAGCTTGCGGGTGAGGGCGGCGGCCGGCGCCACGCGCACCTTGGCGGTGGCGGCGGCGCGGCGCTTGATGAAATCGACCAGCGAGGGTTCGTCGATCACCGGATCGGTGTTGGGCATGGTGACAATGGTGGTGACGCCGCCCGCCGCTGCCGCTTCGCTGGCGCTGGCTAGGGTTTCGCGGTGCTCGCTGCCCGGTTCGCCGGTGAAGACCCGGCAATCGATCAGGCCCGGGGCCAGCACCAGCCCGCGGCAATCGACGATTTCCGGATCGCCGGCCTCGGCATCGTTGAACAGCCGCGGCCCCAGATCGGCGATGCGACCATTCTCCACCAGCAACCCGCCTTTCACGTCCAAGCCGCTGGCCGGATCGATCAGCCGGGCATTCTTGAAGGCGATGCGGCGCGTGCTCATGCCTGCCCCCTCGCGAGAGCGTCCAGCACGGCCATGCGGATGGCGACACCCATTTCGACCTGTTCGGAAATCAAGCTCACTTCGATGTCGTCGGCGATATCCGACGCGATCTCGACGCCGCGGTTCATCGGCCCGGGATGCATCACCAGCGCGCCGGGCTTGGCATAGCCCAGCTTGTCGCGGTCCAGGCCATAGAAGCGGAAATATTCGCGCGCCGAAGGCACGAAGGCCCCAGTCATGCGCTCCAATTGCAGGCGCAGCATCATGACGATATCGGCGCCGGCCAGTCCCTCTTTCATGTCGGTGAAGATGCCGACGCCGAAGCGGTCCGCATCGGCCGGCAGCAAGGTCATGGGCGCCACCAGCCGCACTTGCGCCCCCATCATTGCCAGGAGCTGGATATTGGAGCGCGCCACACGCGAATGCAGCACGTCGCCGCAGATCGCCACGGTGAGATTTTCGAACCCGCCAAGCCGGCGGCGGATGGTGAGCGCGTCCAGCAGCGCCTGGGTGGGATGGGCATGGGCGCCGTCGCCGGCATTGACCACGCTGCAATCCAGCTTGCGCGACAACAGTTCGGCGGCGCCGGAATCGGCGTGGCGCACCACCAGGATATCGGGGTGCATGGCGTTCAAAGTGCTGGCGGTGTCGATCAGGGTCTCGCCTTTGGCGACCGAGGAGGTCTTCACCGACATATTCATCACATCGGCGCCCAGCCGCTTGCCCGCCAGTTCGAAACTGGCCTGGGTACGGGTGGAGGCTTCGAAGAACAGATTGATCAGGGTTCGGCCCTTGAGCAGCGCGGTCTTCTTGTCGGGACCCTGGCTGAGCGCGACATAACTATCGGCCAGATCGAGCAGGGCGGTGACTTCGGGCGGCGAAAGTCCTTCGATCCCCAGCAGATGGCCGGATTTGAGGATCGGTTCGAGGCTCGCGGATGTCATTAAAGGGGGCCTTATAGAGAGCGATGGCGGTATCGGCAAGGTGGGAGCGGGGTAGGGGTCAAGCCGCCATCTCCTCCAGCGTCCGGCCGGCGGGTTCGGGCAGGAAAAGCACCGCCAGCAGGGTGAGCGGTATCGCCGCCATCAACCATTGAATGGCCGGCCCATGGCCGCCGAAGCGGTCATAAAGCCGCCCCTCCAGGGCCAGGCTGACGGCGCCGGCGCTGACTTCCACCAGATAACGCAGCCCGGAGACCGTGGCGCGGTAGCGGGTGGGCATGATCTCCAGGGCATAGCCGGCGATCAGCGCATCGCCGCAGAAAAATCCGAAAAACCCCAGCAGCCACAAAAGCGGCATCCATAGCGCCGGCACGCCCGCATAAAAAAAGACAAAACATGTGCCCGAGAGTGCCACCATGGCGAAGCTCACCGGCTTGCGGCCGATGCGGTCGCTCAGCCGGCCTGTCAGGATGGCCAGGGCCAGACTGATCAAGGTCACGGGAAGGAAAAGCGCTGTCGCCTGGGCGGGGCTGTAATGATAAGCGGTCTGCACAAACATCGGTCCCAGCGAAGTCGCCGGTGAAATGGCAAAACCGTAAGCGCCCGCGGTAACCAGCACCGTGAGAAAGCGCCAGGGATGTTCGCGCGCCAAATCCCGCACCAAGGACCATGCCAGGGCCGCCTTGGTGCGGGTTTGGCTGACCACGGCCAATTCGTCGAAGCGGCGGGTTTCGGGCATCCGCCGGCGCAACCAGGCCACGAAGAACAGCGGCATGGCGCCCACCACATAGATCGCGCGCCAACCTTCGGGCAAAAGATTGATGCCGGCGAAGACAACAGCAGCAGCGACCGCGCCCAGATAATAAAAGGTGGCCAGCCCGCCATTGGCCCAGCCGCGCGCCGCTGCCGCCATTTCCTCGGCAATGACGACAAAGCACAGCATCTCTTCGGCATAACCGAAGACGCGGGTGAGGATTTGCGCCGCCACGAATTGCCCGTAATCCTGCGTTGCCGCAGTGAGCAGCGTGCCGATCGCCTGGCCCAGAATGGTGTAAAGCAGCAGCCGGCGCCGTCCGATCAGGTCGGCGGAGGCGCAGATCAGCAAGGCCGCAATGGTCGCCAGCCGGAAATAGGAAATGGTCGGTCCGACCTGGTTGTTGGGGATATGCAGGCTGGTCTGGATCTGCGGCAGCGCCAGGCCGAACACATTGGCGTCATAGCCGGCAAAAAGTGCAGCAGCGCCGACCAGCAGGAATATCTGCTCCTGCCGAACCTCCATCCCCACCGGGGGGCGCAAGAAGGGCGGCAGCCAGCGGAAGCGCGCGGGTGCGGCACCGTCTTTCATAAGGTCACCCGCAAGCGGTCCAGCGCGCCCTGCAAAATATAGGCGGCCGCCATCTTGTCGATCACCTGGCCGCGGCGGCGGCGGGAGGCATCGGCGTCCAGCAAAGTGCGGGTGACGGCGCTGGTGGAAAGCCGCTCATCCCAAAAGGCCAGCGGGAGGGGACTGCGGGCGGCCCAGTTGCGGCCGAAAGCCCGGGCCGATTGGGCCGAGGGGCCATCGCTGCCGTCCATGTTCAGGGGCAGGCCGACCACCAGGCCCCCCACCCCCTGCTCACTTATTATAATGTCTAGCCGGGCGGCATCGGCGGCGAATTTGCCCCGCTTCAGGGTCTCGAAGGGGGTGGCCACAGTCAGCAGCCGGTCGGACAGGGCCAGCCCGATGGTCTTTTCCCCCAAATCCAGCCCCAACAGCCTTTGCCCGGGGGGTAGGGTCAAGGCGGCTAGCTCGGTCACCGCCATATCAGCCCCTTTTCCTTGCCAGCCCCGCCCCTGATTGCTAGCAAAGTCCAGGATTTTCTAACAGATCAGGAAGCTCAATGTCCGTGGACAAGGACACCGTGCGCCGCATCGCCAAATTGGCCCGCCTCGCCATGCCCGAGGACCGGCTTGCGCCGCTGGCCGGGGAATTGAACGGCATTTTCCAATGGGTGGAGATGCTGAACGAGGTCGATGTCGCGGGCGTGCCGGCGATGACCAGCGTGGTGGCGCAGAAACTGAAATGGCGCGCCGATGCGGTCAGCGACGGCGGCGACGCCGGCGCGCTGCTGGCCAATGCGCCCGACAAGGAAGGCGAATTCTTCGTGGTGCCGAAGGTGGTGGAATGAGTTCGCCCGCCTCTTTTACGTTGGCGCAGGCGCGCGATGCGCTGAAGGCCAAGAAGATTTCGTCCAAGGAGCTGACCGGCGCCCTGGTCCAGTCGGCCGAGGCCGGGCGCGGCCTCAACGCCTATATCACCCAGACGCCGGAAATGGCGCTGGCGATGGCCGATGCCTGCGATGCCAAACTGGCCAAGGGTGAGGGCGGGGCGCTGGAAGGCCTGCCGCTGGCGATCAAGGATCTATTCTGCACCAAAGGCGTGCGCACCACCGCCGGCAGCAAGATCCTGGGCAATTTCGTGCCGCCTTATGAATCCACCGTCACCGCCAATTTGTGGAAAGCCGGAGCGGTGATGCTGGGCAAGACCAATCTGGATGAATTCGCCATGGGCTCGTCGAACGAGACCAGCGCCTTCGGCCCGGTGTTCAATCCCTGGCGGGCGAAGAATTCCAACGCCAATCTGGTGCCGGGCGGCTCTTCGGGCGGTTCGGCCGCGGCGGTCAGCGGCGATCTGTGCCTGGCCGCCACCGGCACCGATACCGGCGGCTCGATCCGCCAGCCGGCGGCTGTCACCGGCATTGTCGGACTGAAGCCCACTTATGGCCGCTGCTCGCGTTATGGCATCGTCGCCTTCGCCTCGTCCTTGGACCAGGCCGGCCCCATGACCAAGACGGTGCGCGACGCCGCGATCATGCTCGGCGCAATGGCCAGTATAGACCCCAAGGATTCCACCAGCGTCGATCTGCCGGTGCCCGATTATGAAAAGCTGATGGGCGGCGGCATCAAAGGCCTGAAGGTCGGCATCCCCAAAGAATACCGCATCGACGGCGTGCCGGCCGAGATCGCCACGCTTTGGGACAAGGGCGCCGATTGGCTGAAGGCGCAGGGGGCCGAGATCGTGGAGGTCTCGCTGCCCCACACCAAATATGCCTTGCCGACTTATTACATCGTCGCGCCGGCCGAGGCGTCCTCGAACTTGGCCCGCTATGACGGCGTGCGCTTCGGCCACCGCGCCGCCGGCGCCCGCGACATCACCGACCTCTATGAAAAAAGCCGGGCCGAAGGGTTCGGGGCCGAAGTACAGCGCCGCATCCTGATCGGAACTTATGTGCTGTCGGCGGGCTATTACGACGCCTATTACGCCCGCGCGCAGAAGTTGCGGACCCTGATCGCCCACGACTTCGAGCAGGCCTTCGCCGCCTGCGATGTGCTGCTGACGCCGGCGACCCCGGGCCCGGCCTTCGCCATCGGCGAGAAGACCGCCGATCCGGTTTCGATGTATTTGAACGACGTCTTTACGGTGACCGTGAACCTGGCCGGCTTGCCGGGCATTTCGGTGCCGGCGGGCCTGAGCGATTCCGGCCTGCCGCTGGGGCTGCAGCTGATCGGAAAGGCCTTCGACGAAGGCACATTGCTGCGGGCCGGGGCGGCGATCGAAAGCGCGGCCGGTTTCAACCACAAGCCGGCCCATTGGTGGAGGGCGGCATGAACGCGTCAGTTTCCAAACTGCTCAAGGGCCAGACCGGCGATTGGGAGATCGTCATCGGCATGGAGGTCCACGCCCAGGTCCTTTCCAAGTCCAAGCTGTTTTCCGGGGCGTCGACCGAGTTCGGGGCCGAACCCAACAGCCAAGTCAGCTTTGTCGATGCGGGTTTCCCCGGCATGCTGCCGGTGATCAACGAAAAATGTGTCGAGCAGGCGGTGCGCACCGGTTTGGGACTCAAGGCCAAGATCAATCTGCGCAGCCTGTTCGACCGCAAGAATTACTTCTATCCCGATCTGCCCCAGGGCTATCAGATCAGCCAGTACAAGGACCCCATCGTGGGCGAGGGGGAGGTGACCATCGACCTCAAGGACGGCTCGTCGATCCCGGTTCGGATCGAGCGGCTGCATTTGGAGCAGGATGCGGGCAAGAGCCTGCACGACCAGCACCCCGACAGCTCCTATGTCGATCTCAACCGTTCCGGCATCGCACTCATGGAGATCGTCACCAAGCCGGACATGCGCTCTAGCGAAGAAGCCGCGGCTTTCCTGAAAAAATTGCGGGCGATCGTGCGCTACCTGGGGACTTGCGACGGCAATATGGACGAAGGCTCGATGCGAGCCGACGTCAATGTCTCGGTCTGCCGGGTGGGCGGCTATGAGGAATTCCGCAGGACGGGCAGCTTCAAGACCCTGGGCACCCGCTGCGAGATCAAGAACGTCAATTCCATGCGCTTCATCGCCCAGGCGGTGGAATATGAAGCCCGCCGCCAGGTCGAGGTCATTGAAGGGGGCGGGGTGATCAAACAGGAAACCCGCCTGTTCGATGCCCGCCAGGGCGAAACCCGCTCCATGCGCTCCAAGGAAGAGGCGCATGACTATCGCTATTTCCCCGATCCGGACCTGCTGCCGCTGGAATTGGACGCCGCGTGGGTGGCGGGAATCGAAAAATCCCTGCCCGAACTGCCCGATGAGAAAAAATCCAGGTTGATCAAGGCTGGATTGTCGGCTTACGACGCCTCCGTTCTGGTCGCCGAGCGCGAAAGCGCGGATTATTTCGAGGCCATGGTAGCGGCGGGCGCCGACGCCAAGGCGGCGGCCAACTGGCTGAACAACGAATATTTCGGCCGCCTCAACAAGGCGGGGCTTGCCATTGCCGAGGGTCCGGTGAGTGCGCCGGCCAATGCGCAGATCGTGATGATGGTGACGGACGGCACCATCTCGGGCAAAATCGCCAAGGACGTGCTCGATATCGAATGGAATGAGAAGACTGGTGCACCGCGGCAACAGATCGTCGAGGCCCGCGGCATGAAACAGGTCACCGACACCTCCGCCATCGATGCCGCCATCGAAGCGGTGATCGCCGCCAATCCCGACAAGGTGGAAGAGGTGAAGGCCAAGCCGAAACTTTCCGCCTGGTTCGTCGGTCAGGTGATGAAGGCGACCGGCGGGAAAGCGAATCCGGCAGCCGTCAACGCCGCGCTCAAGCGTCGTCTCGCGCTTCCCGACGAGGGGTGATTCGCAAAAAATGCACAGAACCGACCACCGACCCTTCGAAGGCCTCGCAAAAGCGGAAAAACGCTCTGTGTACAGAGTGTTGCATTTAACCCAATAAAAATAGGGCTTTCCTGCGTTTTGCGGAAAATCGGCCTTTTCCAATGTCAAGGCCGAGTTGCAATTATGACGGCAGGTCTTTCATATTCTTCTTGTTTTGGGGGGCGGCGCTGAGTCGCCTCAGACCCGAACAAACGATAGAGGAGTTGACCATGGCTGCGAAGAAAAAGGCCAAGAAGGCTGCGAAGAAGAAGAAGGCGTCCAAGAAGAAGAAGAAATAGTCTGATTGACTTAGGTCAATCTGACCGCCACGGAATGTTCTGAGCGTTCTTTTTCAGAATCTTTCCGATGGCAAAGGCAAAGGCCGCGGTCTCCCGAAAGGGTGCCGCGGCCAAGCCCGTTTTGGGGGTGAACGGCGGCCGGCGCAGCGGCAAATCGATCCTGCGGATCGATTTGAGCCGCGAACGCCCGGAGCGTAAGCGAAGGGCCGGAGAGCTGCCCAATCCAATCTCCCCTCCGGCTGGCAACGCAGAGGTCCCGTGAAAAAAGCTCCCCATAAACCTTCCAAGAAACCCGCCCGCCCGATCGCGCTTTATTACTGGCCGACCCCGAACGGCTACAAGATCAGCATTTTCCTGGAGGAAGCCGGCCTTCCTTATGTCCTGAAGCCGGTCGATATCGGCAAAGGCGATCAATTCGCCCCGGAGTTCCTCAAAATCTCCCCCAACAACCGCATGCCGGCGATCGTCGACCCCGACGGCCCGGGGGGAAAGCCCATTTCGGTGTTCGAATCCGGCGCCATCCTCCAATATCTGGGCCGCAAGACCGGCAAATTCTATCCCCAGGCGGAACGGGCCCGCGTCGCCGTCGAGGAATGGCTGTTCTGGCAGGTGGGCGGCCTTGGGCCGATGGCGGGCCAGGCCAATCACTTTCTCAATTATGCGCAGGAAGACCTTCCTTACCCCAAGAAGCGCTACACCGATGAGGTGCACCGGCTATTCGGGGTGATGAACCGGCGCCTGGCGGGCCGCAAATATTTGGCCGGCGCCTATTCCATCGCCGATATGGCGTGCTGGGGCTGGGTGGTCTCAGCCACCCGCTATCAGAGCCTGGACGAATTCCCCCATCTGGCGGCGTGGAAAACCCGGATCGGGGCGCGGCCGGCGGTGAAGCGCGGCTATGCCTTGGGCCAGGAGCTGCGCAAGCCGATCACCGCTGACGAACGCAAGATGTTGTTCGGCCAGAGGGCGCGATAACTAACGCGTTAGCGGTTCCTTTTCCCTCTTTAACGCAAGGTAAAAAACACGCCTAACGCGTCTTTACCGCGTTTTAGTTTTTTGCCCTTCACCATCATACCCACGCAATGCAGAAGGGCATTCGCGGGAGAGATGGTCGAGAAAAGGGGGGCTATCGTGACGTGTATCGACATGGATTCCTTGGCGCAGTACGAAAACGACGCCAAGACCGGACGCGCGGAAGCGCTCTATAATCTGGGCCTGGCCTACTCCACCGGCCAGGGCGTGGCGCCGGATTTCATCGCCGCGCACAAATGGTTCAATCTGGCGGCCTTGCGCGGCAGCGACGATGCCAAGAGCTGGCGCAACCAGATTGCCCGGGAAATGAATTCCTCTCAGATCGCGCAGGCGCAAAAACTCGCCCGCGAATGGCTGAATATTTTCAAGTAGTCCGCCCGGGTCTGTGACCCTCTGGGCGGCCTCGCGGCCTATTTCGCGGTTTTATCCGATGGCGCGGCCGTGAGCGTCACAGGCGCGCTGATGATGCCCGTGGGCGGCGTTGCCGGGGCATAGAGATCGGCCAATATGGTGAGGGGCTGGTCCCGACCCGCCAGGCGGTTCTTATAGACCTCCATATTTTCCAAGACCCGCTGCACATAATTGCGCGTTTCCGAAAATGGAATCTGCTCGATCCAGTCGACCGGGTCCGCGCCGGTGCGCGGATCGCCATTGGCGTTCAGCCAGCGCCGCACATTGTTGGGGCCGGCATTATACGCCGCCGCCGCCAGCACAATGGAATTGCCCCAATTGGAGTAATGACCGGAAAACTCGGTCATCCCCAGTTGGATATTGTAATTCGGATCGCTCATCAGGGCATCGAGCCGATAGGGCAGACCGCTTTCCCGCGCCGCCTTTTTGGCGGAGTCCGGCATCATCTGCATCAGGCCGCGCGCGCCCGCAGGGCTGACCGCATAAGGATCGAATTCGGTTTCCTGGCGGATCAGGGCCAGGATGAGGGCAGGGGGCGGCGCCGCGCCCGGCGCGGCATAGGCCGGCAGGGTTCGAACCGGATAGGCGAAGGGCACCAGCGGCGCGCCGGCATAGGACGAGGTCTTGGCCAGCCGCACGGCGATCTCGGGATAACCCCAATCGGTCAGGGTCTGCAGGAATTGTTTCAGACGGGCGGGCGCGGAAAAGTCCTGGGCCTGGCGATCGGCGAATAGCCGCAGATCGCGCTCCAGCCCCAGATCGGCCAACACCCGCATCTGCGGCATCAGCGAAGCGGATTCGATTTGCGCCTTGGGGGCAGGCTCGACGGCGGTGTCATTCAGATGGAGCATCGGCGCGGTTTCGGTGCGCGCCAAAGCGAGCTGGCCGTAAAAGGTTTCCGGATAGGCGGCGGCGAAGCGGTAATGGACATAGGCGCCGGCGGTATCGCCCATCGCCTCGAAAGCCCGCCCCTGCCAATATTCGGCCCGCGACTTGCTGATCGGGCGGCTGACATTGGCGCCCAGATCGCGAAAATAGGTCAGCGCCCGCGCCGGATCCTTTAAGAACCGCAGCGAAATAAACCCCCCGAGGAATTGCTGTTCGGAGTATTCGTCGCCGGGCGGCAGCATGGCGTGATCCACCAGCGCCAGAGCCATCCGCGGATCGCCGGCGGCGAGCGCATCGCGCGCCTCGGCATTGACTTCGCCCCACCAGCGCGCGGTGTGCTGGCGCGCCAAATTTTCCGGCGCAAGCTGAAGCAGCTTGGCATGCGCGGCATCGTCCTGGTCGTTCAGACGCAATTGACGCGCCCAATCATACAGCAGGGTCGGATCGGTCGAGTCCGACACTTTGTCCAGTGCCGGTTTTGCTTTGGCCAGGCCCGAGGTGGCGAGCGCGATGCGGGCCCCCGCAAGCGCGACCGTCGCCGCATCGACCCGGGCCATTTGCCGCCTGGCGGCGGTGAGCTCGTTGTTCCACAGCAGCATGTCGAGCCGCGCCCGGTCGTCGGCGGGGGTGAAATAAGAGCCGTCCTTGGCCAGGATGGCACTTTCGATGGGCGCATCGAAGCTTCCCGCCGCCCAGCCTTGGCGGATCAGGGCGATGCCGCGGGCGCTGTCGCCCGTCGCAACCAACGCCTCGCCCAACAGCACCCGTCCCAGCGACGAGGCGGGCGCGCGGCTGCCGAACCACCGGACGATCTCGGCCGGCGGCATATCGTCGGGAAGCGCCGCCTCCGCCCGGACAAACAACGTGCCGCGCAGCGGCCAATCTTGCGTGAACCCGATCACCGCCTGGATGTCGGCGAATTTGGCGCCGCTGTTCTGATCCAGCGCATAGCGCCATTGCAGCAATTGCCGGGCCTGGCTGTCCTGGCCCTGATTGCCTAGCGCGAGGGCGTTCGCCCAATCGTCTTTGCTGGCGGCCAGGAAGGCGCGGGTGAAAATATCGTGATCGGCGGGGGAAAGGACGTGGAGGGCGGATGGGCGCATGCCGGCCGCGACCAGGGCCGGCTCCGGCGCGGCGCTCTGGGCAAGCGCGGCCCCCGCCGCCAGCGCGGCCACCGCCGTCCATCCCAGAAAATGCCGAAGCGTCATGCGTGAATCGCTTGTTGAATACGCCAGATCAGCTTAGACGGAAGGCCCGTCTTAAGGCCATAATGCGATCCTTGTCCGGCCGAATTAAGACATTCAGACCTTACGGAATTTGACATGACCAGTGTGCGCGAACGCATCAAAGGCTCGATCCCGGCCCTGATCACGCCGATGCGGGACGGCAAGGTCGACGAAGCGGCTTTCCGCAAACTTGTGTCCTGGCAGATCGAGCAGGGTAGCCAGGGGCTGGTGCCCTGCGGCACCACCGGCGAATCGCCCACCCTCAGTCATGAGGAACATATGCGGGTGGTGGAACTCTGCGTCGAGGAAGCAGCGGGGCGCGTGCCGGTGATCGCCGGCGCCGGCTCCAACGCTACCGAGGAAGCCATCGCGCTCACCCGTCATGCCAAGCAGGTGGGTGCCGATGCGGTGCTGTCGGTGACCGGCTATTACAACAAGCCCTCGCAGGAAGGCCAATTCCGCCATTTCAAGGCGATCGCCGAGGCGGTGGATATTCCCATCCTGCTTTACAATATTCCGGGGCGCGCGATCGTGGAGATTTCGGTCGAGACCATGGCGCGGCTGTCGGAAATCCCCGGCATCATCGGCGTGAAGGACGCCACGGCAAATCTGATGCGCCCGACGCGCGAGCGCAACGCCTGCAAAAAAGGCTGGCGGCTGGTCTCGGGTGAAGACGGCACGGCGCTGGGTTATATGGCCCATGGCGGGCATGGCTGCATCTCGGTGACCGCCAATGTCGCGCCCAAGCTCTGCGCCGAATTCCAGGACGCCTGCCTCAAAGGCAATTACGACCGCGCCCGCGAGCTTCAGGACCGCCTGATGCCGCTGCATGACGCCATGTTCTGCGAGCCCAGCCCGGCGCCGGCCAAATTCGGCGTCTCGCTGCTCGGCCATTGTACCCCCGATGTGCGCCTGCCGTTGGTGGAGCTTACCGAGGCGGGACGCGCACGGGTGAAAGAGGCGATGCAGGGCTGCGGCCTCAAGGTCTGATGGGAAAGAAAAAAGACGACGGCATCAAGATGATCGCCGACAATCGCAAGGCGCGCTACGCCTATGCGATCGACGGCACGCTGGAGGCCGGCATCGTGCTCACCGGCTCTGAGGTCAAGAGCCTGCGCGGCGGCAAGACCACCATCGCCGAGAGCTATGCCCATGCCAAGGACGGCGAGATCTTCCTGGTCAATGCCTATATCCCCGAATACAACGAGGCCAGTCGCTTCAATCACGAACCCAAGCGCACGCGCAAATTGCTGCTACACAAGCGCGAAGTCGCCAAGCTCGCCGCCGCCGCCCAACGCGAGGGCATGACGCTGATCCCGTTGAAGATGTATTTCAACGCCAAGGGCCGCGCCAAGTTGGAACTGGGCATCGCCAAAGGCAAAAAACTGCACGACAAGCGCGAAACCGAAAAGCAGCGCGACTGGCAAAGGGACAAGGCGCGGCTGATGCGCCAGAAGGGGTGACGATGTCCGGCGACGACAAGCCCTTCCTGCTTGGCCAGATCAAGGACAAGCTGATCCGTTCCAAGCAGCAATGGGCGGAAGCCGGGCGCGCCATCACCGGGCGCCCGGATATGGGGCATGTGAACCGCTTGCCGCCGGGTCAAAAACTGACCGCCAACTGGCCGGTGCTGGATCTTGGCGTGCAGCCGGATGTGAAACCCCAGAACTGGCGCCTGCGCGTCACCGGCGCCGTGGAACATCCGCTGCATTGGACGCTGGAGGAATTCCGTGCCCTGCCGCCCTTCGAATCGGTCAGCGATATTCACTGCGTCACCACTTGGAGCCGCTACGACAATCATTGGCAGGGCGTGTCGGCCAAAACCCTGCTCGATCTGGTGAAGCCGCGGCCCGAGGCCAAGCATGTGATCTTTCATGCCTATGACGGCTACACCACCAATGTGTCGCTGAAGGCATTTTCCGACGACAATGTTCTTCTGGCCTGGGCCTGGGAAGGACAGCCGCTCACCCGCGAACATGGCGGGCCGGTGCGGGTGGTGATCCCCGATTGGTATTTATGGAAAAGCGCCAAATGGGTGACCCGCATCCATTTCAGCGCCGAGGACAAACCAGGCTTCTGGGAAGTGCGGGGCTATCACAACGAAGGCGATCCCTGGAAAGAGGAACGCTACAGCTAACGGCTAGAGCATTTTCGCGTTTCTTTGAAACGCGAAAATCCTCTAGGTATTTGTTTTGTCGCGGTTCCGGACGGAAAACCGCTGCACACTTTTCCTGGAACCGCTCTAAAGCCCCGCCGCCTGTTTGGCTTTGCCCACCGCGTCGAAGAACATCGCGTCCGTCAAAACGCCGGTATTGGTGTTGTAACGCGAGCAGTGATAGCTCGAGACCAGTTGGTATTTGCCGATTCTATAGACGCCGGCATGCTTGAACGGGTGCGCCGCGATCTTGGCGTCCAGCGCTTTCAGCACACTGTCATGGGCAATCTTGCCCAGGGCGAATATCACTTTGACGCGTGGCAGCACCGCAAGCTCCGACAGCAGGAATTGGCGGCAGGTGCGGATTTCCGACGGCTCGGGTTTGTTTTGCGGCGGCACGCAGCGCACGGAATTGGCGATACGGCAGTTCACCAGCTGCAGTCCATCGTCGGCACGTTCTTCATATTTGCCCTTGGCCAGGCCATGCTTGAGCAAGGTGGCGAACAGCAGATCGCCGGCCCAGTCGCCGGTAAAGGGGCGTCCCGTGGCATTGGCACCGTGCAGCCCGGGCGCCAGACCTGCAATCAGGATAGGTGCATCCAGCGGCCCCAGGCTGGGCACCGGCGCATTCCAATAGCTGGGAAATTTGGCGCGGTTCTCGGCGCGAAAGACGGCGAGGCGCGGACAAAGCGGGCAATCGCGGGGCGGGGCGGCCGGTGACTTCATCCACCCGGCTTAACCGGATTCACGCACTCTGGGCAAATTGCGGCTTGCCGCCGTCGCGGGCGATCTGGGACTTGAGCTCGTCCAGCTCGATGAAATTGTCCGCTTGGCGGCGCAGTTCATCGGCCACCATGGGGGGCTGGGTGCGGATGGTGGACACCACGCTGACGCGCTTGCCGCGCCGCTGCACCGCTTCGACCAGGCGGCGGAAGTCGCCATCGCCGGAAAAGATCACCACATGATCGACACAGGCCGACATTTCCATCACATCGATGGCCAGTTCGATATCCATATTGCCTTTGACCCGGCGGCGCCCCTGCGCGTCGGTGAATTCCTTGAGCGGCTTGGTCACCACGGCAAAGCCGTTATAGTCCAGCCAATCCACCAAAGGCCGCAGCGGCGAGAATTCCTGGTCCTCGGCCACCGCCGTGTAATAGAAAGCCCGCACCAGGGTGCCCTTGCGGGCGAAGAGTTCGAGCAGTCTTTTATAGTCGATGTCGAATTGCAGTCCCTTGGCGGCGCCGTAAAGATTGGCGCCGTCGATGAACAGAGCAAGCTTCTCGGCCGGATAGAATAACATATGACCTCCAATAGACCGGACGACGCCGGAGAAATTCTCGTTGCGCTGGGCGCCAATATCGCGGGTCCTGCCGGTCCGCCCTGGGCCACCCTCAAAGCTGCGCTGGCGGCTTTGAAGGTGAAGGGCGTGGCCGTCCGTCGCGTTTCAGCTTTCTATGAAACCAGGGCGTGGCCGCTGCCCACGGACCCGCCTTTCCTCAATGCTGTCTGTACGATCGAGACGGAACTTCAACCCCTTGCTCTGATGACACTTTTGCACGAAGTGGAAACTAGCCTGGGTCGCACTCGTTCCGTTCCCAATGCGCCGCGCAGCCTGGATTTGGATTTGCTCGATTACCGGGGGCAAATTGTGGAAAGCGCGTTGACACTGCCCCACCCGCGTTTGGCCGAACGGCGTTTCGTTTTGGAACCGCTGGCAGAGGTCGCGCCCCTTTGGCGCCACCCGATTTCAGGCCTCACCGCCCGGGAGCTGCTGGACCGCCTAAGATAAGGTCACGCTTTCTTTATCTTGCGGGAATCGGCGGTTTTCTGTTATGCGAGCGCGAAATCCCCGGTCCTGCCTGAATAATCTCCTGCGGTATGGGCCGCAACCCGTTGATTCAAAAGGAATTCCATGGCGCGCGTGACCGTCGAGGATTGTGTCGACAAGATCCCCAACCGCTTTGATCTGGTGCTGGCCGCCGGTTTTCGCGCCCGCCAATTGTCGGGAGGGGCTGAGCCGATGCTGGAACGGGACCGCGACAAGAACCCCGTCGTCGCCCTGCGCGAGATCGCGGCCAAGGCGCTCAAGCCCGATGAAGTGCGCGAAGACTATATCCGTTCGCTGCAAAAACATGCCGAAGTGGACGAGCCGGAAGAGGCTCGCCCCGAGGCCGACGACCGCGAGGATCCCTCGCATCGCCAAGTCACCGAGGAAGAGCTGCTGCGGGCACTGACCACCGAAGCCCAGCGCCGCGCCGAGCCGCAGCCTGAGCCGGAAGCCGACTACGAAGAGTAGGGAAGGCGCGGCTTTTTGCGCCTCTGCCGGTCTCTTAAGGCAGAATCGACGAATTCCTATATAGTGGCGGCATGAGTGCGCCGTCCTCCGATCCCGTGGCCCCCGCCCAGGCCGCGAGCCCTGCCGCTGTCCCCGCGCGGCCGCGCCGGCGGCTGATGCGCCAGACCGACCTGGTCGAGCGCGTCCAGGCCTATGACCCGGATGCCGACGAGGCCCTGCTCAACAAGGCCTATGTCTATGCCATGACCGCCCATGGCAAGCAGTTCCGCGCCTCGGGCGATCCCTATTTCGCCCATCCCCTGGAAGTGGCCGCCATCCTGACCGAGCTCAAGCTCGACGTTCCGACCATCGTCACCGCCCTGCTGCACGACACCATCGAAGACACGCTGGTGACCTATGACGACATCAACCAGAATTTCGGCGGCGAGATCGCCAATCTGGTGGACGGCGTCACCAAGCTCAGCCAGCTGGAGGTTTTCTCCGAACGCACCAAGCAGGCGGAAAATTTCCGCAAACTGATGCTGGCGATCACCAGCGATATCCGCGTGCTGCTGGTCAAGCTGGCGGACCGGCTGCACAACATGCGCACGCTCGGTTACATCGACAAGCCGGAAAAACGCCGCCGCATCGCCCAGGAGACGGTGGACATCTATGCCCCGCTAGCCGGGCGCATCGGCATGCAGAACATGCGCGAGGAGTTGGAAGACCTGGCCTTCGCGGAATTGGATCCCGAAGCGCGCAATTCCATCGTCACCCATTTTGCCCGGCTGGATATGGTGGGCGGCGACCGTGTCGGGCGCATCGCCGACCAGATCAAGCGCAAGCTGGCCGAACATGGGCTCGATGCCTGGGTCTATGGAAGGGGCAAGCGGCCGTTCTCGATCTGGCGCAAGTTGCAGACCAAGAAACTGAATTTCGAACAGCTCTCGGACATTTTCGGCTTCCGCGTCATCGTGCGGTCGCCGGAGGATTGCTACCAGGCGCTGGGCATCATCCACACCAATTGGCAGATGGTGCCGGAGCGGTTCAAGGATTTCATCTCCACGCCCAAGACCAATGGCTATCGTTCCATCCACACCACGGTGATGGGGCCGGAAAAACAGCGAGTGGAAATCCAGATCCGGACCCAGGACATGCATGACGTGGCCGAACGCGGCGTCGCCGCCCATTGGCGCTACCGCGAGAAAGTGCCGGCGGGGCGCGGCGGCGAGGACAGCGCCACCTATGGCTGGCTGCGCGACATGGTCGATCTTTTGGAGCGCGGCGACAGCGCCGAAGAGGTGCTGGAGAATTCGCGCCTGAATATGTATGCCGACCAGGTTTTCTGCTTCACGCCCAAGGGCAGCCTGATCTCGCTGCCGCGCGGCGCCACGCCGATCGATTTCGCCTATGCGGTGCATACCGATCTGGGCCACACCGCCGTCGGCGCTAAGGTCAATGGCGGCCATGTTCCGCTGCACACTCCGTTGCGCAATGGCGACCAGGTGGAGATCATTTCCACCCAGGACCAGACCCCATCGCCGTTGTGGGAGCAATTCGTGGTCACCGGGCGGGCGCGGGCCGAAATCCGCCGCTTCCTGCGCCAGAGCCAGCGCGGCGAGCACATCAAATTCGGCCACAAAATTCTGGAAAAAACTTTCGCCGACCAGGGCCGCGAATTGTCCGAAAAAGGTATCGGCGAAGTTGCCAAGAAGCTGCGGCTGGCCAAAGCCGAGGACGTCTATGCCGATGTCGGGCGCGGCGCCTTGCGCGGCACCGAAGTGCTGCAGGCGGTGTTTCCCGAGCTCAAGCGGGCGGGGCAACCCCGTGTCCGTCCGCGCGGGCCGCTGGGCCAGGCCAAGCCGATTTCCATCCGCGGCTTGACGGAAGGGATTTCCTACACCCTGGGCCAGTGCTGCCATCCCTTGCCGGGCGACCGCATCGTCGGCATCACCTCGCCGGGCGAGGGCATCATCATCCACACCATCGACTGCGCCGAACTCGACAAGGCCCAGAACATGGACGACTGGCTGGATGTGGGCTGGGGGCAGGGTGCGGCCGACAACGCCTCGGTGGCGCGGGTGGCGGTACGGGTGAAGAACGAGCCCGGCAGCCTGGCGGCGGTGATGGGCGCGATCGCCGCCAATGGCGGCAATATCTTCAATTTGAAAGTCACCGACCGCAATCCGCTGTTCTTCGAATTCCATGTCGATATCGAAGTGCGCGATGTGGCGCATTTGCAGAACATTCTGGGTGCGCTACGCGTGAGCAATTCGGTCGAATCGGTCGACCGGGTGCGCGAAGCGGATGCTTCGGCAGGCTCAGCATGAGGACGGCAGCGTGAACGTCGAGCAGGTTTTGAACGAATTCAAAAAATCCGGCGCCTTGCTGGAAGGCCATTTCATTCTGTCGTCGGGGCTGCATTCCGACAAGTTCCTGCAAAAGGCGCTGGTGTTCCAGGACGCCAAACGCACCGCCAAATTGTGCAAGGCCCTGGCCGCCAAGGTGCGCGCCGAGGTGAAGGACGAGATAACCGCCATCGTTTCGCCTGCGGTCGGCGGTATCGTGCCGGGCTATGAGATGGGCCGTCAATTGGGCCTACCGGCCATGTATGTCGAGCGCGTCGACGGCGAATTTCAGTTGCGGCGCAATTTCACCCTGAAAAAGGGGCAAAAGGTGCTGATGGTGGAAGACATCATTTCCACCGGCGTCTCCAGCCGCGAATGCATCGCCGCCATCAAGAAGACCGGCGCCAAAGTGGTGGCCGCCTGCTGCCTGATCGACCGCTCCGGCGGCAAGGCCAAGGTCGGCGTGCCGCTGATCGCGCTGGCGGAATGGAAAGTCGCCGCCTGGCCGGCCGACCGCTTGCCGCCGCACTTACGCAATGTGCCGGCGGTGAAGCCGGGGAGCAGAGGATTGGCGTGAAATTCGTTACGGCTCACCTGTGGTTGTTGTTGACCGCATCACCCGTTTTTGCGGATTGCCTGAAATATGAGCCGTCAAAGGTCACTCTGACCGGGATCATTCATAAGCGGATCGATCCGGGGCCGCCGGGCTATGGAGAGAATCCTAAAACCGACTCGAAAGAGGAACATCTCTATCTGCATCTGGACCACGCCGTGTGCGTTGAGGCCGATCTTTCGGGTGAAAATGAAGCCGTTGCCAAAACCGAGATGATGGAAATGGTGTATTTCGTGAAACAGCCGTTTCGGCATGGGTGGTTGAACCAGCACGTATCGGTGACCGGTACGTTGTTTCATGCAATCACCGGCCATCACTGGACACCCGCATTGATCACGCCAAGCGAGACTCACATTTTGAAGGGCGTCCGGTGAAAAAGCTGCGCCTCGGCATAAACATCGATCATGTCGCCACGGTGCGCAACGCGCGCGGCGGCGACAATCCCGATCCGATGCGTGCCGCGCTGCTGGCGCAGGAAGCCGGCGCCGACGGCATCACCGCGCATCTGCGCGAAGACCGGCGCCATATCTCCGACGACGACATTGCCCGGCTGTCCCAGGGGCTCAAAATTCCGCTCAATCTGGAAATGGCGGCGACGCCGGAGATGCTGGCGATCGCCTTGAAACACAAGCCGCATGCCGCCTGCGTCGTGCCGGAAAAGCGCGAGGAGCGCACCACCGAAGGCGGCATCGACATTATCAGTCACTTTGACCGGCTGAAGCCCATCGTGACGCAATTGAAGGCTGCAGGCATTCGGGTCTCCATGTTCATCGAGCCCGATCGCAAGCAGATCGACGCCGCACGCGAATTGGGGGCGCCGGTGGTGGAGCTGCACACGGGGGCCTATGCCAATGCCCAAGGCGAACACCGCGAAAAACTCCTCAAGCATATCCGCAACGGTGCCGAATTCGGTGCCGATATCGGGCTCGAAATCCACGCCGGCCATGGCCTCACTTATGAAAATGTCGGCGCGATTGCCGCCATCCCTCATCTCGTCGAACTCAATATCGGTCATTTCCTGATCGGCGAGGCTATGTTCGTCGGGCTGACGAATGCCATGGCCCGCATGCGCGAATGCATGGATAGGGCGCGATGATCCTGGGCCTCGGCAGCGACCTGATCGACATTCGCCGCATCGAGGCAACCTTGGCGCGGCATGGTGAGCGCTTCATTGCCCGGCTCTATACCGATATCGAGCGGGCCAAATCGGAAAGCCGTGCCCAGCGCGCCGCCTCCTATGCCAAGCGCTTCGCCGCCAAGGAGGCTTGCGCCAAGGCTTTGGGAACCGGGCTCAACCGCGGCGTCTATTGGCGCGACATGGGCGTGGTGAACCTGCCGGGCGGCAAGCCCAGCATGGCGCTGACCGGCGGCGCGCTGAAGCGGCTGGAAGCGATCACCCCGCCGGGTCATGTGGCGAAGATCGATCTTTCCATCACCGATGATTTTCCCATGGCCCAAGCCATTGTGATCATTTCCGCTCTGCGCCAAGATTAACAAGGAAGTGCTTGACAGGCCGGGCTTGGAGCCGTTTCTGTCGCCCCGATCCCCTCAACCGGAACCTTTGATGGACATGCCGACCAACTCGCAACAGGCCGCCCAGGGAGATTCCTGGCTCGAACTCGCCAAGACCGTGATTTATGCCGGCCTCATCGCCATCGGCATTCGCACTTTCCTGTTCCAGCCTTTCAACATTCCGTCCGCCTCGATGGAGGCGACGCTGATGGTCGGCGATTATCTCTTCGTCGAGAAATTCGCCTATGGCTATAGCCGCTATACCTTCCCCTTCGGGGCCGGCCCCATCGGGCCTTCCCTGCATGGGCGGTTCCCCAATATCTCGCCCTCGCGCGGCGACGTCATCGTCTTCAAATATCCGCAAGACAATTCCACCGACTTCATCAAGCGCCTGATCGGCATGCCCGGCGACCGCATCCAGATGAAGGACGGGGTGCTTTGGCTGAACGACAAACCCATTCCCAAAGTGAGGGTCCAGGATTACGTCGAGACCGTCGATGGGGTGGAGCACAAGGTGCCGCAATATCGCGAGACCCTGCCGGGCGGAAAATCCTATCTGGTGCTCGACCGCGATCCGGAAAGCCCGGAAGACAACACCGATGTCTATATCGTGCCGGCCGGCCATTATTTCATGATGGGCGATAACCGGGACAATTCCGACGACAGCCGCCAGCAAGTCGGCTTCGTGCCGGCCGAAAATCTGGAAGGCAAGGCGCTGATCCGTTTCTTCTCGACCAATGGCAGCGCCCATTTCTGGGAAGTCTGGAAATGGCCCTTCGCGGTGCGCTATTCGCGGCTGCTGACTTTGATTGACTAAATTGGCCCCGGAACGGAAAACCGCCGATCTGGAAGAGCGGTTGGGCCATCATTTCACCGATCGCGCGCTATTGAGCCGCGCCTTGACCCATGCGGGCGCCGATGCGGCATGCTCCAATGAGCGGCTGGAATTTCTCGGCGACCGGGTGCTGGGGCTGGTGGTGTGCGAAGAACTCTACAAACGTTTCCCCCGCGAGGATGAAGGCGCCCTGACGCGGCGCGTGCATGCCTTGGTGCGATGGGAAGCCTGCGCCAAAGTGGGCGAAGCGATCGGGCTGTGGGACCATCTGGCCCTGACCCGCTCGGAGTTGTCGGGCGGGGGCGGCCGCGGCCGCGGTCCGATTGTCGGCAGCGCCATGGAAGCGGTGCTTGCCGCGCTGTATCTGGACGGCGGCATGGCGGCGGCGCGCGGCTTCATCGAAAAGCATTGGGATTTCGAGGCCGGCGACGGCGAAGCCCGCGATCCCAAGACCCGGCTGCAGGAATGGACCCAAAGCAAGGAGCGCGGCGGCCAAGCCCCGGCTTACACCCTGGTGACGCGCAGCGGGCCAGATCATGCGCCGCATTTCGTGGTCCAGGTGGAAATCACGGGTTTTGCCGCGGAGCAGGGCGAAGGCGGCTCCAAACGCGAAGCCGAACAGAATGCGGCCGCCAAATTTCTGGCCAAGGTCGGCGGGTGAGGGACCTACAGGCATGACCACACGCTGCGGTTTCTGCGCCATCCTGGGCGCGCCCAATGCCGGCAAATCCACCCTCACCAACGCGCTGGTGGGCACCAAGGTCGCCATCGTCACACCCAAGGTGCAGACCACCCGCATGGCGGTGCGTGGTGTCGCCATCAAAGGCGAGACCCAGATCGTATTTGTGGATACGCCCGGCATCTTCAAGCCGCGCCGAAGGCTGGATCGTGCCATGGTGGGCGCCGCCTGGGCCGGGGCAGAGGATTCCGAAGCCATCCTGCTGGTGGTCGATGCCGCCGATCTGGTCGTGAGCCCGCAAAGCTTGGCGGCCCGCGACACCGATGCCATCCTGGAAGGGCTGAAAAATCTCAAAGGCAAGACATCGGCGCTGGTACTCAACAAGATCGACGGCATGAAGCGCACCGATCTGTTGCCTTTGGTGGAAAAATATCGCGGCGGCTTTGAAGACGTGTTTCTGGTTTCGGCGCTGACGGGCGAGGGCGTCGGCGATGTCGCCGGCTGGGTGGCGGCGCGCATGCCCGAAGGCCCCTGGCTTTATCCGGAAGACCAGGCTGCCGATATTCCCTCACGCCTGCTGGCCGCCGAGGTCACCCGCGAAAAAATCTATCTGCGCCTGCATGACGAACTGCCCTATGCCAGCGCGGTGGAAACCGAAAAATGGGAAGAGCGCCAGGACGGTTCGGTCCGCATCGACCAGGTGATCTATGTCCAGCGCGAGGGCCAGAAGGCCATCGCCCTGGGCAAGGGCGGGGCCACCATCAAGAAAATCGGCGAATTGGCCCGGGCCGAGATGGAAGACATCTTCCAGCGCCGCGTCCATCTGTTCCTGTTCGTCAAAGTGCGCGAGGACTGGGCGGACAACCGCGAACATTACCGAGAAATCGGTCTGGACTTTCCGAAAGAGTGAGACGTCTCCGCTGCAAAAAGTGTGAGGGGGCTTGTTCTATGCACCTGATCAGAAGTAACTCGCCCTAGCCATGGAATGGACCGACCACGCCATTGTGCTTTCTTCCCGCCGGCATGGCGAGAGCAGCGCCGTTGCCGATCTTCTGACCCGCGAGCATGGCCGCCATAGCGGCTTGGTGCGCGGGGCGCGGGCCCGCGGCGCGCTGCAGCCCGGCAATGGGTTGTCGGCGCATTGGCGGGGGCGGCTGCCCGAACATTTGGGCAGCTACACTTTGGAACTGGCGCAGGCCCGGGCGGGCGCGTTGATGGAAAGCCGCGAGGCGCTGGGCGGTCTCAACGCCTTCACCGCCGTGGCGGGCGCGGCGCTGCCCGAACATCAGGCCTATCCCCCGCTGTTCGATGCCGCAATCATCCTGCTGGACGCAATGGCGCGCGAAGATTTCGCCCATTGGGCGCCGCTTTATGTGCGCTGGGAGGCAGGCCTGCTGGAAGCCTTGGGCTTCGGCCTAGACCTTTCCGCTTGCGCCGCCACCGGCCAGGACGATGATCTGATTTATGTCTCGCCGCGCAGCGGACGGGCGGTGTCGCGCGCCGCCGGCGCGGATTATGCGGAGAAACTCCTCAAGCTCCCCGCTTTTCTGCTGGGCTCGCAGAATTATCCCGATGCGGCGGCGATACGGGCCGGGCTCAAACTGACCGGCTATTTCCTGCTGGCCCGGGTGCTGGAACCGCATGGCCGCCAGATGCCGCAGGCCAGGGCGCGCTTGGATGCGCTCGCGGGCCCCGAATCGGAATAAATCAGCACCATGGCCACCGCACTCCTGCCCGACGATATCCGTTCCGAGCCGCTGACCAAGGCGCTTGCCGAGCGCTATCTGGCCTATGCACTCTCCACCATCACCCAGCGGGCGCTCCCCGATGCGCGCGACGGCCTCAAGCCTGTGCATCGGCGCATTCTCTATGGCATGCGCCTGTTGCGGCTGGACCCCAATTCCACTTTCAAGAAAAGCGCCAAGGTGGTCGGCGATGTGATGGGCTCTTACCATCCCCATGGCGACCAGGCGATCTATGATGCGCTGGTGCGGCTGGCCCAGGATTTCGCGGTGCGCTATCCGCTGGTCGATGGCCAGGGCAATTTCGGCAATGTCGATGGCGATAATGCCGCCGCCATGCGCTACACCGAAAGCCGCCTGACTGAAGCGGCGGGCGCGCTGCTCGATGGGCTGGACGAAGACGCTATAGATTTTCGCCCGACTTACGACAATGAAGGCCGCGAGCCGGTGGTGCTGCCGGCCGCCTTCCCCAATCTGCTGGCCAACGGCTCGTCCGGCATCGCGGTCGGCATGGCCACCAATATTCCCCCCCACAATCTGGGCGAGCTTTGCGGCGCCCTGGTGGCGATGATTGAAAATCCCAATCTGCAGGACCGCAGCCTGCTGAAGTTCGTCAAGGGACCGGATTTCCCCACCGGCGGCATCCTGGTCGAGGACCATGCGGCCATTGCCGAGGCTTACAAGACCGGCCGCGGCGGTTTTCGTCTGCGGGCGCGCTGGGAAAAGGAAGAAGGCGCGCGGGGAGTCTATCAGATCGTCATCACCGAAATCCCTTATCAGGTGCAAAAGGCCAAGCTGATTGAACGCATCGCCGAATTGTTGGAGCAGAAAAAACTTCCCTTGCTGGACGATATTCATGACGAAAGCGCGGAAGACATCCGCATCGTGCTGTCGCCCAAGAACCGCACGGTGGACGCCAATCTGCTGATGGAACAACTGTTCCGCTCCAGCGATCTGGAAGTGCGCATTCCGCTCAATCTCAATGTCCTCGACAAGGGCCAGGTGCCCGGGGTGATGAGCCTGAAAGAGGCGCTGCAGGCCTTTATCGATCATCGCCATGATGTGCTGGAGCGGCGCTCGCGCCACCGGCTGGAGAAGATCCGTGCCCGGCTGGAAGTGCTCGAAGGCTATCTCGCGGTATTCCTGAACCTCGACAAGGTGATCAAGATCATCCGGACCGAGGACGACCCCAAGCCCAAACTGATCAAGGCGTTCACGCTCACCGATGTGCAGGCCGAAGCCATTCTCAATATGCGCCTGCGCGCCTTGCGCAAGCTGGAGGAAATGGAAATCCGCGGCGAACACGCGGATCTGACCAAGGAACACAAGGAGCTGACCAGATTGCTGGGCTCCGACAAATTGCGGGCGGAAAAGCTGATCGCCGAGGTGCGCGAAATCGACGCCAAATTCGGCGGCAAAACCAAGATCGGCAAGCGGCGCACCGAAATCGCCGGCGCCCGCGACATCGAAACGCTGTCGGCGCTGGCCGAGGAAGCGGTCGAACTGGCCGCCGCGGTGGAAAAAGAGCCGATCACCATCGTCTGCTCCGAGAAGTTGTGGATACGGGCGATGAAAGGCCATCAGGAGCCTTCCGACGCCGTCAAATATCGCGAGGGCGACCGCGAACGTTTCTGGATTCAGGCCCAGACCACCGACAAATTGATGCTACTGGCGACCGATGGCCGCTTCTTCACGCTGGATTGCTCGAAGCTTCCGGGCGGGCGCGGCAATGGCGAGGCGATCCGCAGCTTTATCGATCTGCCGCCCGAAGCCGATATCGCGCGAATGTTCGTGCACGTGCCGGGACGCAAATTGCTGCTCGCCGCCAGTTCCGGCCATGGCTTCATCACCAATGAAGACGACGCCATCGCCATGACCCGCGGCGGCAAGCGGGTGCTTAACGTCAAGCCCGGCGTGGAGGCGATGGTGGCGCGCCCCGTGGAAGGCGACAGCATCGCCGTGGTCGGCGACAATCGCAAAATGCTGATCTTCCCCTTGAGCGAGGTTCCCGAGATGGCGCGCGGCCAGGGCGTCTATCTTCAGAAATACAAGGACGGAGGCCTGCTCGACGCCACCAGCTTTGTCTGGAAAGAAGGCCTCAAGGACGAGAATGGGCGGCTGTTTGGGCCATCCGATCTCAAGGAGTGGAAAGGCGAACGCGCCCAGGCGGGGCGCATCGTGCCCCAGGGCTGGGCGCGGTCGAAGAAATTCGCCGCTTGATCCTTATCGCGCGATAAAAAAGCCCGCCGTTGGGCGGGCCCTTTGTCAGGCGTGGCCGGTGAACAGCCACAGCAAGATGATAAGGGGAATCGGAATTCCGATCGCCCACAGCAGTACCGAGCGCATGAAAACCTCCGTGAACCTGGCCAGATAACAGACAGGTCAGCCGGAGGTTCCCCGGCTCAGTTCGTAGAGCGCGATGGCAGCCGCGTTGGAGACATTCAGGCTCTCCATCGCCCCGGAAATCGGAATGAAGGCCGAGGCCTCGCAGCGCTCGCGCACCAGGCGGCGGATGCCGTCACCTTCCGAGCCCAGCACCAGGGCGATATCACCGGCGCTGATGGCATCGGTCAGCGGCATGGCGCTTTCGCCCGCCAGCGCAATTCGCCAAAAGCCGTGTTCGGCCAATTGGTCCAAGGCGCGGGCGATATTGACCACCTCGATGTAAGGCACGGTTTCCAGCGCGCCCGAGGCGGCTTTGGCCAGCGCGCCCGATTGGGGAGGGGCATGGCGATCCTGCACCACCATGGCGGTGACGCCAAAGGCCGCCGCGGTGCGCAGGATGGCGCCGACATTGTGGGGGTCGGAAATCTGGTCCAGCACCAGCACCACGCGGCGACCTTTATGGGGTGCCTCCAGGATCGCTTCCAGGTCGAGGGCGGGCAGGGGATCGCATTCCAGGGCGGCGCCCTGATGCACCGCGCCGGGTGGCAACAACCGGCCGATCGCATCCATATCCGCCGGCTCGATGCGGATATCGGCCAGCGCGGCCTCGCCGATGATTTCGGCGGCGCGTGTGGTGAGGACGGCGCGGCGGATCTTGCGCCTGGGATTGGCGAGCGCGGCCTGGACGCTGTGCAACCCGTAAAGCCAATTCTCCGGCTTGGCGTGGCGGTTGCGGTTGGCCTGGCCCCCGTCGCGTGCCGCCGGCTTGCTCCCCGGCTTGCCCGGTTTGGCAGCAGGCTTGGGGTAAAAATGACGGCGGTCTTTTTGGGGGGCTTTTGAGCGCATGGCCGGCTTATAGAGGGTTTTGGCGGCGGCACAGCAATTTCAAAATGACGCACCGTCATTTTCTTAACGGAGACCTGCAGCCCTTGCCTTTTTTGGGCATTGAAGGCACCTTTTTGCAGCTCTGGGGCGTGGGGGCCTTTTTCGGCCTTTTCCGCGGGAAACTCTATTGACACCCCGGTGCATTTGACCAATAACCCGCGATCCGCAGCCAAACCTTGGAGGCTTAATTTCGCTCGTCCCGTAAGTTCCGGGCGAGGCTTGTTCGCCGGCCGGTGATTGGGTCTAACCCGTTATACCAGTTGGAAAATTGGAAATGGAGGGGTGCCCGAGTGGTTAAAGGGGACGGACTGTAAATCCGTTGGCTACGCCTACGTTGGTTCGAAACCAACCCCCTCCACCAACGGCCAAGCAAACGAGCGCAAAAGGATGAAGAGACGGACTCGGATTAAGCGGGTGTAGCTCAATGGTAGAGCAACAGCCTTCCAAGCTG
>JAICHV010000020.1 GCA_025924715.1 Alphaproteobacteria bacterium | reverse complement strand
CGGCCGGCTCGACAACCTGAAAGAACTGGTGCGGGCGATGGCGGAGTTCGAGTCCCTCTCCGCCTTTCTGGAGCATGTCAGCCTGGTGATGGAAATCACCAAGGATGAATCCGGCGACCGCATCAATCTGATGACCCTGCATGCCGCCAAGGGGCTGGAGTTCGACACCGTCTTCCTGCCGGGCTGGGAAGAAGGTCTTTTCCCCAGCCAGCGCACCATGGACGAAAACGGCTTGGCGGGCCTGGAAGAAGAACGGCGCCTGGCCTATGTCGGGCTGACCCGCGCGAAACAGCGGGCGCGGCTGTCCTTCGCCGCCAATCGCCGGGTGCATGGCAGTTGGCAAAGCGCCCTGCCTTCGCGCTTCATCGCCGAGATCCCCGAAGCGCATGTCGAGATGATCGCCGATGAAGGCTTTTACGGCGGCAGCATGGGCTTTCGCGACAATGCCGGCGGGCCGGCCTTTGCATCGACTTATGATTCACCGGGCTGGAAACGGGCCCAGGCCAACCGGGAAGCCAGCCGCGCCGCCGGTCAGCCACGAACCCGCCCGCCCCTGATCGAAGCCCAGGCCTGGAGCGTGCAAACCTCCGACCCCGGCGCCTCGCATTACGCCCGCGGCGACCGCGTCTTTCACCAGAAGTTCGGTTATGGCCGCGTCGCCCAGGTCGAAGGCAACAAGCTGACGGTGGATTTCGACAAGGCGGGGGAGAAGAAGGTTATCGATCAGTTTGTGGCGCGGGCATAGCGCACTTGTCATCCCGGGCGCGGTGCAGCATGAAGCGAAGCGAAATGATGCACCGCAGACCCGGGACCCATTTTCCCATGTCAACGCTATGGGTCCCGGATTAGCAGCGCACCACCTCGCTGGCGCTCGGCGCTGCGCAGCACCCGGGATGACAGGAGTGATTTTTTGACCGCCAACCCACCTCTCTGGAAAGCCCATATTACCCTGGCCAAGGGCGAAGCGTCGGATATGGCGTCGCTGATCGAGCTGGCGTCGGAGCCGCAGGCGGTGCTGATCGCCGAGGAGCCGTTCGGGGCCAGCGCCACCGTGGAAGCTCTGTACACGGAAGAACCCGACGCCGCCGCTTTGAGCAAGATCGCCGGCCGCGCCATCACCGTCGAACCCCTGCCCGACCAGGACTGGATACGCCTCAGCCAGGAAGGCCTGCCGCCGGTGCGGGCCGGGCGGTTTTTCGTCTATGGCGCGCATGATGCCGGCGCGGTGCCGCATGGGGTGATCGCCATGAAGATCGAGGCCGGCATGGCCTTCGGAACCGGGCATCACGAGACCACCGCGCTGTGCCTGGGCGTGCTCAGCGATCTGGCCAAGCGGCGCAGCTTCGCCCATGTGCTGGATCTGGGCTGCGGCACCGGCCTGCTGGCGATCGGGGCGGCGAAATTGTGGAAGCGGCCTGTTCTGGCCTCCGCCATCGATCCGGTGGCGGTGGAGGTCACCCGCGAGAACGCGCTCGCCAATGGCGTGGCGCCGCTGGTCCGCGCCGTGGTCGCCGATGGGCTGTCGAGCCCGGCCCTGGCCGCCGGCGCGCCCTACGATCTGATCATCGCCAATATCCTGGCCGGGCCGCTGACCCGCCTGGCGCCCCAGGTGGTGGCGGCGCTGGCGCCCGGCGCCATGCTGGTGCTGTCGGGCTTGCTGCACAATCAGGAACAAATGGTCCTGTCCTTTTATCACCGCCTGCGCTTTGTCGCCCGCCACCGCGATGGGCCTTGGTCCGCGCTGGTCTTGGAGGCCCCCGGGCGCTAGATTTGCGCCATGGACAAGAACGGACCTTTTCAGACTTTCGACGATTTTACCGATGCCGCCACGGTGGCGCCGCGCCTGGCGGCTTTGCGCGCCGAACTCGTCCGGCGCGGGCTGGACGGTTTTGTCGTCCCCCATTCCGACGAGCATATGGGCGAATATCTGCCCGAACATGCCGAGCGGCTGGCCTTCCTGACCGCCTTTACCGGCTCGGCGGGGGCGGCGGTGGTGCTGGCCGAGACGGCGGCGCTGTTCGTCGACGGCCGCTATACCCTGCAGGCCCAGGCCCAGACCGACACCACGCTGTTCGAGCCGCGCGATCTGGTGGGCGAAGGCCCGCCCGCCTGGATCGCCGATCATCTGCCCAAGGGCGCCAAGCTGGGTTACGACCCCTGGCTGCACACCCAGCATGGGGTGGCGCATCTGCGGGGCGCGGCGGAAAAAGCGGGCGGCAGTGTGGCCCCTTGCCCCACCAATCCCATCGACGCGATCTGGGACGATCAGCCGGGGCCGCCCATGGCCAAGGCGATACCGCATCCCTTGGACCTCGCCGGCGAGGACAGCAAATCCAAGCGCGGCAGACTGGCGGAAGGCCTACGCGCCGCAGGTCTGGACGCGGCGGTGATCACGTTGGCGGATTCGCTCTGCTGGCTGCTGAATATCCGCGGCTCTGACGTGCCGCACACACCCTTTGTGCTGGCCTTCGCGCTTTTGAATGCCGACGCAAGCGTCGATCTGTTCCTGGACGAGGCCAAGCGCAGCGGGGAACTGGTCGCCCATCTGGGCGGCGATGTCCGCCTGCATCCGGCCGATGCCTTTGCGGGCGCGCTGGATGGGCTGGGGGGCAAGACCGTGGGCGCCGATCCCGCCACCGCGGCCGCCGCGGTGTTCGAACGGCTGCACCAGGCCGGCGCCCGGATCAAACTCACGCCCGATCCTTGCCAGCTTCCCAAAGCCTGCAAGAACGCCGTCGAAATCGAAGGCATGCGCAAGGCCCATATCCGCGACGGCGCGGCGCTGAGCCGCTTTCTCGCCTGGCTGCCGGCCCAGGCCGCCGGCGGCACCCTGACCGAGATCGAAGCCACCGAGGCGCTGGAAGGCTTTCGCCGCGCCACAGGATGCCTGCGCGATGTCTCCTTCGATTCCATCACCGGCGCCGGCAGCAATGGCGCCATCGTGCATTACCGGGTAACCCGTTCGACCAACCGGGTGATCGCCCAAGGCGACATGTTCCTGGTGGATTCCGGGGCGCAATATCCGGACGGCACCACCGACGTCACCCGCACCATCATCATCGGCCAGCCGACCGCGCAGATGAAAGACCGCTTCACCCGGGTGCTCAAAGGCCATATCGCACTCGCCACCGCGCGCTTTCCCGACGGCACCATCGGCATGCAATTGGACAGTTTCGCGCGGCGGCCCTTATGGGAAGCAGGGTTGGATTACGACCATGGCACAGGCCATGGCGTCGGATCTTATCTGTCAGTGCATGAAGGGCCGCAGAATATTTCCAAGCGCGCCATCATGCAGCCCTTGAAGCCGGGCATGATCTGTTCCAACGAACCGGGCTATTACAAGACCGGCGAATTCGGCATCCGCATCGAAAATCTGGTGGTGGTGACGGAGGGCAAACCGGTCCCCGGCGGCGACCGGGCGATGATGGAATTCGAGACCATCACCCTGGCCCCGATCGATCTCAATCTGGTCGAACCGTCCTTGTTGACACAAACCGAACGCGGCTGGCTGAACCTGTATCACGCCCGGGTGCGCGACACGCTGCGGCCTCTGGTGGATGCGGAGACACAGGCCTGGCTGGATAGAGCGACGCGCGCGATCTAAGCGTGGATATGTCCGACAAATAAGGGGACTTCCGCAAAAGCCCGGGCGGTTTATACTCCGTTTTGATGGCGCCGATTTTCCGGTTTGGGTTGCGTCCGGCTCTGCTTTTCGCGGCACTCGCGGCGGGCGGCATTGCTGCTGCGCAATATGGCAAGGCGCAGGGCGCGAACGGATTGCCGCAATCCCTCCAAGCGTCCTTCGCAGCCACCGCGCGCCCGTTTTTCGATCAGAATTGCATGGGTTGTCACAAAGGCGATGCAGCCGTGGCGGGCCTGCGTGTCGACCAGCTGACCGGCGCGATGGCGGAAGACCAGATGGAGACCTGGGAGCGCGTTTATCGCCGCGTCGCCAATGGCACCATGCCGCCGGCCACTGCGCATCAGCCTTCCGCCGCCGCGCGGCAGCAGATGACGGCGTGGATGGACCACGCCCTGGAATATGCGCGGACGCGCACCACGCCCAAAAATGGGCTGGTGCGCCGTCTGACTGTGGCGCAATACCGCAACACGCTGCGCCAGTTATTGCTGCTGGATGACGATGTCGCCGAAGTGTTGCCGCCGGACGCAATCTCGAAGGAAGGCTTTCTCAACAATCAGGAGCGCCTGGAACTTTCGCCGCAGCTCACCGAGGACTATTTCGAGGTTGCGGACCGCGCCCTTGGCCGCGTGATCGTGGATCCGGACCAGAGGCCTAGAATCGAGAATTTCCGCGTCGATCTGGGCGCGGGCATCAATCACGATCCGATCAAGGACCGGCTGATCCTCAGCCCCGGCAGCGCGTTGCTGGAGCCGGAAAATTTCACCGTGACGCAGCTCACTCCAAAAAAGCCGTTCGCCTTCACGCCCTTCATGATGAAGACGAAGCTCCGCTTCGTGGAGGGCTATGTCGGCAACGCCACGGTGCGCGGCTGGAAGGATTACGATAGTATCTATCATGCCGTGTTTGCGGATTTCCGCGGCAGCGGCGGCTATCCCAAGGGCCGGGCGTATGACTCGGTGCCTGAGGGCCTTTTGCTGCGGCCGGCAATTCCCAGCGAAGGCCTGAATGGCGCCGAAGGCAACGGCCCCAAGGCGAATTTCAAGATCGCCGTGCGCGAGCTGCCCAATGACGGCCGCTTCCGGGTCACCGTAACGGCAGCGCGATATAATGACGGCCTGTTGCTGGACAAGGGCGCGACCGCTGCCGCCGGCACGGGGGCAATCACCGTGACCGATGCGGGTCCGGCGGCACGCATCACCCGGGCGGGCGTCTATCAAATCGATGTCTATCCGCAGGCGGATGCGCCTTTGCCCGCGCCCGATGCGTCTCGGCTGTCGGAAGGCTTGGTGGGTGACTGGGATTTTGAAGATCCGTCCCTGAAGCTGACGGGCGAGACCGTCCGCGTGGCGACGCCGTTCGGCCATGGTGTTCATTTCGGCGTCGAAACCGACAAGGTCGCTGTGCCCTATTCCGACAAGCTCAATGTCGGGACCGGCGATTTCACCGTTACCGGCTGGATCAAGGTCGGCAACCGGGCCGCCGGGGTCATCAGTTCCAAGGGCGATGCCGGTCCGGGCTGGGTGGTGGAATCCAACAATGGCGGCGGCATCCAGTTCCTCTCCTTTGGTCCTGACGGCAAAAACAATGGCACGGTGGTGAGCGACGAAGGTGTGCTGCTCAACAAATGGCAGCACTTCGCGGTCACCGTCGGTCGCGGCGCCGGCCAGACCCGGATTTACGTGGATGGCGTGCTGGTCGGACGCGGCACCACGGGTCCTGCCGATATCGGCTACAAGGGTGACACGCTGATCGGCGCCAGCCCCGGTCAGGAATCCTATCTGAACGAACTGGACGATTTTCGCTTCTATCGCCGCGCCCTGGGCGCGGCCGAGATTCGCGCCCTGGCCACGCCCAAGGTCGAACTGCCCAAGCCGGTGACACGGGGCGGCCGTGCGCCCGAACCGGCCGCACCCGCGGTGAAGCTCAGCATCGGCGGGCGGCAGTTCACCGGCGGGCTGCTACAGCCGGCCTTCCTGGTGCTTCGCCTGGAAGCGGGCACTTATCCGGTGGGCGCCGCCATCGGCACACTGAGCCACGCTGCCCGGATCGTGCTGACGCCGCTGGAAAAGGACAACGCAAACTACCAGCGCTTTGCCGCTTTCGAGAAACGCACGCCCCGGATCGGGCTTTACATGGGCTTTAGGCGCGATTGCGGCGACACCATGATCCAGGTCGGCGCGCCGCAAGAAGTCGCCGGCACCAATCTGCGGCGCTATGTTTTTGAGGGCGCCCTTCGCAACTACCCCAATCCCGACGTCGATCCCGCCAGCAACGTCAATTACATCGCCGGCATTCGCCAGATCGGCGTGCGCAGCGAATATACCGACGGCCGCGACATGCCGCGGCTGCTGATCCGTTCGGTGGAGTTCGAAGGGCCCTATTACGACCAATGGCCGACGGCGGCCTACAAGAACATTTTCGGCGCCGGCGGCAATGATGCGGCCCGGGACATCATCCGGCGCTTCGCCACGCGCGCTTTCCGCCGGCCGCTGACGCAGGCGGAGGAAAATACGATTTTCGGGATCTATCGCGCTTCGGCGGCATCCGGACGCAACTTCCGCGACAGCATCAAGGATGCCCTGGTGGTGACCTTGACCATGCCGCAGTTTCTTTTCCTGGTGGAGAAAAGCACCAGCCCGGCGCCGGAGCCGCTGGACGGCTATGAGCTGGCTTCCAAGCTCTCCTACTTCCTATGGAACGGCCCACCCGATCAGCGCCTGCTGCAACTGGCCGCGACCGGAAAGCTGCGGGGCCAGCTCGATGCCGAAGTCAGCCGCATGGTGGCGGACCCGAAATTCTCCGGCTTCCTCACCGAGTTCGTGCCGCAATGGCTCCAGTTGGACAAATTCCAGGTGCTGGAACCCGACCGGCGCCAATTTCCCGACCTGACCCATGCCATGCGGGCCAACCTCATCCGCGAGCCGGTGGAGTATGTCCGCTACCTGGTCGCCAAAAATCTGCCTGCCAGCAATCTGGTCAAGTCGGACTTCGTCGTCGTGAACGAGGCGGTCGCGGGCTATTACGGGCTGGGGGCCACGGTCAATAGTGGCTTCAACTTTGTCGCCATCAAGCCCGACCGTCCTGACCTGGGCGGCCTGATGACCGAGGCGGCGGTGCTGTCCGGTCTTTCGGACGGGCGCGAATCCAATCCGGTGCGGCGCGGCGCCTGGCTGGCCCGCAAGATCATCGCCGAGCCCCCGCCCAACCCGCCGCCAAATGTTCCGCCGCTGCAGGAAGACACCAAGGGCCTGACGCTGCGCCAGCGGATCGAGCAGCATCGCAGCGCCCCCGCCTGCCGTTCCTGCCACGCCCGCATCGATCCCTGGGGCATTGCGCTGGAAGGCTATGATGCCGGCGGCCGGCTTAAAACCCCGGCGGTCGATACCAGCAGCACCCTGCCGGATGGAACCGCCGTCGCGGGCATGAACGACCTCAAGCAATATCTGGCCGGACCCCGCATGGACCAGGTCGCCTTCGCGGTGCTGAAGCACCTGGCCACCTATGCCGCGGGGCGGAGCCTTTCCTATGCCGAGCTGGATTATCTGAAGCGCGACGGCCTCAAGCTGAAAAAACACGGCTATCGCATGCAGGACATGATCCGCTATGTTGCCGCCAGCCCGATGTTTCTCGAAAAATAGCCTTGGAGAGGAATTGATGCGCCATTTCCGACTTCCCCGCCGCGCCTTCCTCAGCGGCGTTGGCGGCATGGCCCTAGCGCTGCCGGCGCTCGACGCCATGGGCGCCGAGGTCGAGAACGACATCCCCAAACGGTTCTGTGCCCTCTACACGGCCAACGGCATGTCCATGCCGCGGGCCGAGCATGGCATCCCGGAATGGAGCTGGTTTCCCCGGCAGGATGAGAAGGGCGGGCTGATCTACGGCAAATCCACCGAGCCGCTGCTGCCCTACAGCAACCAGATCAGCTTCCTGGGCGGGTTGTATCACGTCAACGGCCCCAAGAACGATCCGCATATCTGCTCCGACATGTGGCTGACGGGGGCGCCGCTGCAAAGTCCCAAGCCCGGCGGCTTCAACACGGTAAGCCTGGACCAGGTGATTGCCGAGCACACCAAGCAATATTGCCGCCAGCCCTCACTGACGTTGTCGATCGACGGCGGCACCGGCTATCTCTCTCGCACGGCGACGCTTTCCTATGCTCTGGACGGCAGCCCGGTACCGGCGGAAAACAATCCCCGCCGCATCTTCAACCGCCTGTTCCGCGCCGATGCCGGCGAGAGCGGCACCGAGCGCGAAAATCTCGAGCGGCGCATGAAACTGGTCGATGCCGTGACAGGCTCGGCGAAGGCGCTGGACCAGAAACTGGGGCAGACCGACCGTGCCCGCATGGACCAGTACCTGACCTCGCTGAACGAGATCGAGAACCGCCTGGCCGCCGACGACCGCTGGATCGACGTGCCGCTCAAGCGGCAGGACTATTCCAGCCTCAATCTTGATGCCACCAACGACGGCGATCCGGCCGCGTTTTACAAGACCATGTATGACCTGATCGCGCTGGCCTTCGACGCGGACATCACCCGTACGGTGACCTTCATGCTCAGCCGCGAGGACGGCATGGGGATTGCCGACACCTTCCCGGTGCGCCTGGGTCTTTCCACCACGCATCACCGGCTCTCCCATGTGACCGACAAGGATGGCCAGCTGGACTTTTCCCGTTATGACCTGTTCCTCAGCCAGCAGTTGGCGCATTTCCTCCAGAGGCTATCCGAGTACAAGGACCGCAATGGCCCGGTGCTGGACAACACGATTCTGATGTTCGGCAGTGGCGCCAGCACCACGCACAATGTCCACAACATTCCCACGCTCATCGCCGGCGGCGGCAGCATGGGTATCAAACACGGAGCCTATTGGAAGGCCGGTGACAAGGAGACCCGCATGACCAATGTGCATCTCAGTCTTCTGAGAAGCATGGGTCTGGAAGAGGCCTCTTTCTCGGATAGCACCGGGACCATCTCGGATTCCATTTTCCCCGTTTAGTGCGCCGCCGCCCGTATTGGGTTTTCATCGAATTCCGCTTTGCGCCGGAAGCGGATATTCGGCAAGGTACATAATCAGACCGGCTGGGGGGCTCGTCAGCATATCCACCTGGAGACGACGCGTCGGCCGACAAGGAAGCTCCTGTTGACCTTAGCGCCCGGGTCGGGCGTGCGGCTCACGAAGGCTGCCGCCATCCCCGCTCTCCTCGTTACAAAACTGGCTACCGCTCCCCCGATCACACGGTCGTCAAGGCGGCGCCGAACCGGTCGCCTCGGCCAATAGGCCAAAAAACCCTTTTTTGCGGGGCGAGTCGATAGTCCAGTCAACGGGCAGGCTCTGATAGCCATATTCGAACGGCTCACGGATTTGGCGATAGTCGAAGAAGCCCCACCCGCAATACTCTTCAATCGCCGCCATCATGTTGTTCTGCGGTCGGTCGAAGTCGTAATGGTCATCCTCGTTGATTAAGAGCGGCTGACCGGCATAGCCGGCAGTGGCTCGGATCGACGTGGCACGCGCGTGCACCTCCGCAGGGGTCGCGAGGCCGTTGCCGTGGAACAGCACATAATCGGCGGTCTGCAGTAACCGGCGTGGCAGGTCGCCGCGGCCGGCGAAACTGGTGGAGACCAGCAGCCACCCGGATGCGGTCTTGAGCCGTGCCTTGCTGCGAGTCTGGATGTGCGCCACCAACTCATGGCTGCGCGCCGGTTTGACGATCTCATAAGGCCAGCGCGCCAGGTCGATCTCGTTGCCGACTTCGATCATGACATTGGTATAGCCCCCCTCGCAGACCAAGTCGGTGACTTCGTCCGTGGCGCGCAGCAAGGCCGCTTCGTCCGCCAACGCCGGAGTGGCCCCGATATAGAATAGGCCAAGCACCGCCACCATGCCGCTCTCGTCCAGCGCATCCAGCACGCGCAACAGCCGGGCACGGTATTCCGGCAGCAGATGGCCATCCGGCGTGTAGCCGCTGGTATGCCACGGCTGGTGCCAGCCATAGCCCATGGGGCTGCCGCCCTGCACATTAAACGAGACGGAGGTCAGACCATGCGCGCGATAGCTGGGCAGCGCAGCTATGAACTCATTGGTGTTACGCTCCGGGTTCCAAGGACCATCGCCATAGGCCCATACCCCGCGGGTCTCGGGATTGTGATCGTCAATTATGGCGTTGACCATGCGCGAGGTAAACAGCAGGCCTTCAATCTTGTTGCCGCGAAAGGAGCGACCCAGATAGGTCGGCTTGCCGTTGATATGGAACGCGTTCCCAACGATAGCGATGCTCGTGGTCCGGCTGCCGGATGCGGCCGACGCGACTGGCGTCGTTAGCCCTGACATCAAGAGAGATGCTCCGACGCCAACGGTCTTCAGTACCTCACGTCGATCCTTTATCGAAAGGCCCTCCCGCTGATCAAAGTTTGGCATCGGTGCGGCGCCATCCAGCGGGAAGACCGGGCGCCAGCGCGAATTGCTGTTTCGGTCAGAAGCGGACATTGGCAAGTGTGCTGCTCTTTTCGCGCGCTTTGGCATGCCTGCCTTTCATTTTACGACTCCGAATGCAATCACGTCCGATCCGGATGCGATAGCGACATATTGCTTCCCATCGAATTCATAGGTCATGGGCGAGGCGCGTAGATTCTGGTGCATGGGGAAATGCCACAGCGCCTTGCCGGTCCTGGCATCGGCGGCCGTCAGGCCCTGGGCATCGTCGCCGAAGAAGACCAGGCCGCCTGCCGTGGCCAGCGTTCCGGCCGAAGTCGAGCCGGGGCCGGTTTGGGGCAATTCCCATTTCACCGCGCCAGTCTTGATGTCGATGCCGCGAATGATCTTCTGCGGCACGTCACCCGGCGCGTTGCCGAAGGTGCCGCCGAAATAGCCCTTGCCCGCCGTCCATTGCATCGGAGTCTTGGTGAAGAGGCTGCACTTCTCCAGCGTCTGCACATAATAGAGCCCGGTGGCCGGATTGAACGCGGTCGAGAACCAGTTGCTTCCGCCCTGCAGCGAGGGGCAGACAGTATTACCTTCCAGCGTGGGCGCCGTGTTGGGCGCGACGATGGGGCGGCCCTTGGCGTCCAGGCCGGTCGACCAGGTCATCTTGCGGACGAATTTCTTCGCCAGCAGCAGTTTTCCGTCGGTGCGGTCGAGGACATAGAAATAACCGTTGCGGTTGGCGTCCAGCAGCAGTTTGCGGGGCTTACCTTCCCAATTCGCATCGACCAGGGCGAGCGGCTGCTCGGCGTCATAGTCCCACAGATTGTGCGGCGTGAACTGGAAGTACCATTTCAACTTGCCGGTCTTGGCATCCAGCGCCACCACCGAACTGGCATAGAGATTGTCGCCGCCGCGATTGTCGCCATCCAGATCGGCGCCGGGATTGCCGGTAGACCAGTAGATGGTGTCGAGGCTGGGATCATACGAACCGCTGAGCCAGGTGGAGACGGCGGGATGGTTGATGCCGTCGCCCTGCCAGGTCTCCGAACCCGGTTCGCCCGGCTTGGGCACGGTCCAGAAGCGCCAGACTTCCTTGCCCGTCGTCTGATCGAAAGCGGCGATGAAGCCGCGCACGCCTTCGTCGCCGCCGGAGGAGCCGGAGACCACCAGATTGCCCACCGTCAGCGGCGCGCCGGTCGAACCGTAATTCTGGCGGGAGTCCTCCATCTCGGTGTCCCACAACAATTTGCCGGTGAAACGGTTGAGCGCGATGAGATGGCAATTGTCGGTGCCTAAGAAAATCTTGTCGCCCGCCACCGCCGCGCCGCGGTTGATGCCGCCCGCTGCGTTGCCGATCACGTCCTTGGTGCGCTTGCGCTGATAATGCCAGACCTGGCGGCCCGAGCCGGCGTCCAGCGCATAGATTTCATTGGCGCTGGTCATGTACATAAGGCCACCGACCACCAGGGGCGTGCCTTCCAGCGGCGAGGCACCGCGCAGCGGGAATATCCATTGCGGCGCCATATGCGCCACATTGGCCGGTGTGATCTGCTTCAGCGCCGTGTAGCGGTTGCCGCTTGTGCCGCCGTCATAGCTGGTCCAGTCGACCTGGCTGGTGACGGGCCGGTAGCCCGTGGCGGTCTTGCGCAGCAGATGGATGGTGCGGTCGTCGTCGCCCAGAAGCTGCAGATCGTCGGGACCTTCGTTCAGCACCGTGCCCGTCAGGGACTTTCCGCCGGGCAGGGAAACAGTGCGGTGTTTCTGCGGGTCGACATCGCCCTTGAGGGTTTGGACATAGGCGACCAGCGCCTGCATGTCGGCCCCGGCCAGATTGTGGCTGGGCATACCGGAACCGGGCAGGCCTTCGCGCACCAGCGATTCCATTTCGCTGAGCGTGTAGTTGCTGATGCGGGCTGTGATAGCGGGGCCGAGCTCGCCGCCTTTGGCGTCCTTGCCATGGCAGATGGCGCAATTGCTCTCGAACAGGAGTTGGCCGGGGGACGACTGGGTTTGGGCCAACACAGGACCAGGCAGGATTGCCGCCACAAGCAACAACCCGCCAAAGGCACCGGAATGATTCTTCATGGAAAGCTCCCCGGGTGAATGAGGATTTTGATCCCCTGGGCCGCACAATAGCCGAGATCCGCCGCCTCGTTAAGCCGCGTGCGGGAAGCCAAGTCAATGACCACTTTGGGCCAAAGCGGGCGTTGGAATATTTATTCCAGAAATTGCGAAGCAGACGCCGCCCTTGGAAGTTGGCCTGCTCGGAAGTAACCCATGGTGAGTTTGTTGTTCCACCCGCCGCTCGCTCAAGCTCGCGGCGTTCGTACCCTCTCGCAGGTCCACTGGACCTGCTCGCGCGCGTCGCGCGCCGGGCACTCACCCAATCAAGCGCAGCCAGGCATCTTCGTCGATCACTTCCACATTGTGCTTGGCCGCTTCCTTCAGCTTGCTGCCGGCGCCAGGGCCGGCGACCACCAGATCGGTCTTGGCCGAGACCGAGCCTGAGACTTTGGCGCCCAGCATTTCGGCGCGGGCCTTGGCTTCCTGCCTTGTCATCTTTTCCAAGGCGCCGGTGAAGACCACGGTCTTGCCCGCGACCGGCGAGCCTTCGGTCTTAGGCTTGGGCAGCGGCGTGACCGTCACTTCCTTCAGCAGATTGGCGACCAGCTTGCGGTTATGGGGCTCGTCGAAGAAATCCTTGACCGCCTGCGCCAGCACGTCCCCCACGCCCTGGATGTGCTGCAGCTCCTCCACCGCGTCTTTTTGCGCCATCGCTTCGACAAACGCTTCGATGGAGGGGTAATTCCGGGCGATCAGCCGGGCATTGGTTTCGCCGACATGGCGAATGCCCAGCGCGTTGATGAAACGGTCCATGGCGATGCGGCGGCGGGCCTCGATGGCGGCGACAAGATTCTCCACCAGCCTGCCCTCGCCCTCCTCGTCCTTCTTGCTTTTCTTGACTTCGTCTTTTCCTTCCTTGGCGCGGCGCTCCGCCGACATTTCGGCGCGGCGTTCCGCCAACGCGCGGTTCAGCAGGTCCGGCTTTTTCGCCAGGCGGAAAATATCGGCCGGTTCCTTGAGAAGGCCTTTTTCGAACAACGTCTCGATATAGATGCTGCCGAAGCCCTCGATATCGAAAGCCGGACGCGACACGAAATAGCGCAAGCGTTCCACCGCCTGGGCGGCGCAGATCAACCCGCCGGTGCAGCGCCGGTCGACATCTTCCTTGCCGGTCTTCTCGTCCACTTCGCGCACCGCATGGCTGCCGCAGACCGGGCATTTGGTGGGGAAATGGTAAGGCTTGGCGCTTTTGGGGCGTTTCTCCGCGATCACCCGCACGATTTGCGGGATCACATCGCCGGCCCGCTGGATCACCACCGTGTCGCCGATCCGCACATCCTTGCGGGCGATCTCGTCTTCATTGTGCAGGGTGGCGTTGCGCACCACCACCCCGCCCACCGTCACCGGCACCAGCCGCGCCACGGGCGCCAGCTTGCCGGTGCGGCCCACCTGGATTTCAATATCCTCCAGCACCGTCTCAGCCTGTTCGGCGGGAAATTTGTGGGCGATGGCCCAGCGGGGGCTGCGCGAAACAAAACCCAGCCGCTCCTGCCAATCCAGCCGGTCCACTTTGTAGACCACTCCGTCGATGTCATAGCCCAGCTTGGCGCGCTTGCTTTCAATCTCGCGATAGAATTTCAAGACCTGCGCCAGGCTCTCGCAGCGCCGCACCAGCGGATTGACCACAAAACCATAGTCGCGGAATTTTTCCAGCATGCCCGATTGGGTGGCGGCGGGAAGCGTACTGATTTCGCCCCAGGTATAGGCGAAGAAATTCAGCGCCCGTCCCGCGGTGATGCCCGGATCGAGCTGGCGCACCGAGCCGGCGGCGGAATTGCGGGGATTGGCGTAAGTGGCTTTGCCCTCTTTTTCCTGACGTTTGTTGAGGGCCTCGAACGCCTTATGGGTCATATAGACTTCGCCGCGCACTTCCAGCACCGCGGGCGGCTTGCCCTTGAGGCGCAGGGGAATGTCGGAAAGGGTGCGCAGATTGGCGGTGATGTCCTCGCCCTCGCTGCCGTCGCCCCGCGTCGCGCCCTGCACCAGCAATCCGTTCTCATAGCGCAGCGAGGCCGATAGTCCATCGATCTTGGGTTCGGCGGTGACGGCGATTTCCTCTTCATCCTTCAGGCCCAAAAAACGGCGGACCCGTCCGATGAAATCCTCCACATCCTCGTCGCTGAAGGCATTGTCCAGCGACAGCATGGGCCGGGCATGCACCACTTTGGCGAATTTCTCGCTCGCTTTGGCCCCCACCCGGTGGGATGGGCTGTCGGGCCGCACCAGCAGGGGAAAGCGCGCTTCGATATCCGCATTGCGCCGGCGCAAGGCATCATAATCCGCGTCGGAAATGGTCGGCGCGTCTTCGCCATGATAGCGGCGGTCATGCTCGGCGATCTCGCGCGCCAGGCGGTCCAATTCCTTTTGCGCCTCGGCGGAGGAAAGTTTGGCGGGCGGCTTGGCGCTCATGCCCGTTTGCGCGTCTTCTTGGCCGGCGCTATGGCCTCGGCCACCAGCCGCCGGGCGGCGGCGCGGGCTTCCTCGGTGACATTGGCGCCCGACAGCATGCGGGCGATTTCTTCCAGCCGGGCGTCGTCTTCGAGCAGGGTGATGCGGGTCTTGTCGCCGACGCGGCTGATGCGGAAATGCCGCGCCGCCCGGGCCGCGACTTGCGGGGAATGGGTGACCAGCAGCACCTGGGTGGTCTGCGCCAGGCGCTGCAACCGCTCGCCCACCGCATCGGCCACGGCGCCGCCCACGCCCCGATCCACCTCGTCGAACACCAGGGCGGCCGGTGGCGCGCTCTGCGCCAGCGCCACTTTCAAGGCGAGCGAGAACCGCGCCAATTCGCCGCCGGAGGCGATCTTGGCCAGAGAGCCGAAAGCCGCGCCTTCCACGGTGGCGACCTCGAACGCAACGCGCTCCAATCCGTGGACGCCGCCTTCGCCGTCCGGCGTCAGCGCCACGCGAAATTTGGCATGGCCGAGTTTAAGCGGCGCCAGCTCGCCCGCCACTGCCTGTTCCAGTTTGCCAGCCGCCAAGGTGCGGCCCTTGGAGAGGATTTTCGCTTCCATCAAATAGGCCTGATAGGCGGCATCGACCGCCGCTTTGGCCGATTTCAGCGCGCCGCCGCCGGCTTCGAGCGAATCCTGTTGCGCCACGAAATCCGCCGTCACCGCCACCAACCCGTCCGGCGTGGTGGCATATTTGCGGGCCAGGGCGCGCAGTTCGAACAGCCGCTCTTCCTTGCGCTCCAGCGCCGCGGTGTCGGTGTCGAGCCCCGCCAGCAGACTGTTCAAGTCGCGCCGCGCCTCTTGCGCCATTGCAAAGGCCTGTTCCAGAGCCGCGGTGGCGCCGGCGGCCCGCTTGCGGGCTTCTTCCTGCAGGCGGGAGAGTTTTTTCAGCACCGTGGCCAGCATGGCTTCCGCGCCGCGCTCGCCCGCCAAGGCATCGGTCGCCGCCGACAGGTCCTCGGCGATGCGGGCGGCGTTCATCATCAACGCGCGTTCGCCGGCCAATTTTTCTTCTTCGCCCAGCTCGGGCGCGAAAGCGGACAATTCCTTGGCGGCGGCGCGGACGAAATCGGCATTGCGGGCCGCCTCGGCGGCCCGCGCCTGAAGCGCCGCCAGCGCCTGGCGCGCCGCATCCCATTCGCCATAGCGCTGCGCGACCTTGCGCCCCGTCGCGCCCAGGTCGCCGAAGGAATCCAGCAGGCCCCGATGGGTGGCGTTGTCGAACAACCCGCGGTCGTCCGCCTGGCCATGCACTTCCAGCAGCAAGCCGCCCAATTCCTTCAGCAGCCCGACCCCGACCGCTTCGTCATTGATGAAAGCGCGAGACTTGCCGTCGGCGGCCAGAGACCGGCGCAGCACGATCTCGCCATCGGCCGGCATGGCTTGTTCCTGCAAAAGCGCGCGGGAGGCATGGCCCGTGGGAGGGTCGAACACGGCTGTGGCGGAGCCTTGTGCCGCGCCCGGCCGCACCCCGGCCCTGCCGCGCCCACCGGCGGCCAATCCCAAGGAATCAAGCAGAATGGATTTGCCGGCCCCGGTCTCGCCGGTCAGCACATTGAGGCCGGGCGCGAATTCCAGCGCCGCCTGTTCGATCAGCACGATGTCCCGGACCGTCAGGGCGGCGAGCATCGAGGTGTTCCTGTTTAGAGAATCCGATGGAAAGCTTGGCTGATCCAGGAGGCTTTGTCTTCAGCCGGCCGCAGGCTGCGGCCCTTTAGAATATTATAGGCGTCCTGATACCACTGGCTGCCGGGGTAATTGGCCCCCAGCACGGCGGCCGCAGTCTGGGCCTCGCTGTTGAGTCCCAGCGAATAATAAGCCTCGGTCAGCCGCTCCAGCGCTTCGGCGATCTGGGGGGTGGTCTGGTATTGCTGCACCACCACGCGGAAGCGGTTGATGGCGCCGATATAGTCGCCCCGGGTGAGGTAATAGCGGCCGACCGCCATTTCCTTGCCGGCCAGATGGTCCATGGTCAGGTCGATCTTCAGGGTGGCGTCGCGGGCATATTCGGTATCGGGGAAGCGCTGCACCACGTCCTGCAACGCCACCAGCGCGCCTTCGGTCTTGGACTGGTCGCGGCCGACATCGACGATCTGTTCGTAAAGCGAGATCGCCTTCAGATAAAAGGCATAGGCGACTTCGGCGCTGCCCGGATGTAGCGAAATATATTGGTCGGCGGTGCCCACCGCGTCGTCATATTTGTTGGCCTGATAGGAACAGAAGGCGCTCATCAGCATGGCGCGGCGCGCCCAGACCGAATAGGGATGCTGGCGGTCGACTTCGTCGAATTGCTTGGCCGCGTTTTCCCAGTCGCGCTTGTTGATCGCCGTCCAGGCATCGGCATAGATCTGTTCGACGGGACGTTCTTGATACTGTGCCGCTTCCTTGTTGAGGTCGTTGGTGGCGTCGTCGGTATCAAACAGACTGCAGCCGCCAAGGCTGAGGCCGACGCCGGCCAAGGCCAGACCGAAGACAGTTTTGCGCAACCAGACCGACATAGGCGTCCTTCCAGAATTCACCAGGTTTGACAGCACCTTGGGCGAAACCCGCCCGGTTCCAAACCGCCATATCGCCCCTGCCCGGCGCCTTATAGCATGCTCCCCCGCACCTCAGGGAAGCATGACTTTTTCATAAGATTTGGGGTCGGAAAACAGCGCCCGAAGCAGGGCGTTGTTGAGGCCATGGCCCGATTTCACCCCCCGGAACCGCGCCAGCAGCGGCGCCCCCGCCAGCGCCATGTCGCCGATCGCGTCCAGGATCTTGTGGCGGACGAATTCGTCGGAAAAGCGCAGACGTTCGCGGTTGACCACGCCCTCCTCGCCGATTGCCAGGGTATTTTCCAGACTGGCGCCCTTGGCCAGGTTCATTTTGTGCAACCCTTCCAGCTCGGCCAGGAACCCGAAGGTGCGGGCGGGGGCGATCTGAGCGCGAAAACTTTCCGGGGTGAGGGTGAACGAGAGAGTCTGCCGCCCGATTGCCGGGGTGGGAAAATCGATCTCAAAATCATATTCGCTGGTTTGCGCCGGCGAGAGACTGGCGCTGGCGCCGTTCTGTTCGACCGACACGGTTTTGAGCACCCGGATGGCCTGACGCGGCGCGCCCAGCGCTTTCAAACCCGCCTGCTCGATCAGTACGAGATAGGACAGGGCATCGCCGTCCAGGATCGGCGGTTCGGGCCCATCCAGGGTGACCAGCAGATCGTCCAGCCCCGCCCCGGCCACCGCCGCCATCAAATGCTCAACCACCTTGATTGTGGCGCCATCCTTGGCGATCACCGTGCCCAGGCGCGTCTCACTGACCATGTCGTAGCGAGCGGGGATATCGATATTCAGATCGCTGCGCCGGAAGACCACGCCGCTGCCGGCGGGCGCCGGCGCCAGTGTCATGGTCACCGCCGCTCCCGCATGCAGGGCGATTCCGGATACGCGGATTTCGCGGGCGAGGGTTTGGCGCAAAGGCATGGGCCCTTATAGCAAAAAGGGCGGCTGGCGCCGCCCTTTCCACAATCGGTTATCGCGAGGCTGGCGGCTTAATTCGACTGCCGGCGCAGGAAAGCGGGAATCTCGAACTGGTCGTCCTGGCCATGTTCCTGGAACAAGTCTTCGCCGGCTGTCGGCACAGGCTGCTGCTCGGCCTGAGACTGCGGGCGCGGCGCCGCGGCCTGGGGGCGTGCCGTGGGGCGAGGCGCGGGCTGCGGCTCGATCCGCATATCGGCGGGCGCGTTTTTCTTGCGGCCGAACAGGCCCCAGCCGGTTTTCTTTTCCGGCTGCGGTTGGGCCAGCGGCATCTCTTCGGGCCGGCGCACGGTTTCGCTGGCCGGATATTTGGCGACGAATTCGGCGCGCGGCTCGACCAATTCCGGGGCATCGGCGCCGCCCAGAATATAAGCCTCGGCATCGCTGGCCTCGGCCTTCATGCCGTCCGCAACCGCCTGGACCTGGCTGTGCACGACATTGACCGGGGCGGGTTTGAGTTCGGGCACTTTGTGCACCGGCGGCTTGAAGCGCGGATGGGAGGTGACCTTTTCCGGCATCTTCATATCGATGGCGTCAATGCCGGTGGCGACCACGGAAACGCGGATGCGCCCTTCCATCTCTTCCAGGATGGTGTTGCCGAAGATGATATTGGCGTCGGGATCGACCTCGGCGCGAATGCGATTGGCGGCCTGTTCCACTTCGAACAGCATCAAATCGGGGCCGCCGGTGATGTTGATGAGCACGCCCCTGGCGCCCTTCATGGTGACATCGTCCAGCAGCGGATTGGAGATCGCCATATCGGCGGCCTTCTGGGCGCGGTCTTCGCCCTCGGCCTCGCCGGTGCCCATCATCGCCTTACCCATCTCGCTGATCACCGATTTGATATCGGCGAAGTCGAGATTGATCAGGCCCGGCATCACGATCAGGTCGGTGACGCCGCGCACGCCGGCATGCAGCACTTCATCGGCCATGGCGAAGGCCTGGGCGAAGGTGGTGCGGTCGTTGGCGACGCGGAACAGGTTCTGGTTGGGAATGACGATCAGAGTGTGGACATGCTGCTGCAGCTCGGCGATGCCGCGTTCGGCGGCCCGCATGCGCTTGTCGCCCTCGAAAGCGAAAGGCTTGGTGACCACGCCGACCACCAGGATGCCTTGTTCGCGCACGGCCCGGGCGATGACCGGCGCGGCGCCGGTGCCGGTGCCGCCGCCCATGCCGGCGGTGATGAACACCATGTGAGAGCCGGCCAGCTGCTCCATGATCTCGGGCATGGATTCTTCCGCCCCGGCGCGGCCGACATCGGGCTGGGCGCCCGCGCCGAGCCCTTCGGTGGTGGCGGCGCCCAATTGGATGCGCCGCTCGGCCCGGGACTGGCTCAGCGCCTGGGCGTCGGTGTTGGCGACCACAAAGTCGACCCCTTCCAGGCGGGAGCCGATCATATTGTTGACCGCGTTGCCGCCGGCGCCGCCCACGCCCAGCACCGTGATGCGGGGCCGCAACTCCTTGGATTCAGGGATTTTCAGATTGATCGCCATGTTATTTTCTCCTCAGTGACGTTGGTTTGTCACCCGCGCCGAATCGCCCAACTGATTCGCACTTATATTGTTGAATCATCCCAGGAACCGGCCCGTCAACCGTTCCCACCAGTTCTTGGGTTCGCCCGTGCGTGGCAAAGCCAAGTCTGGATTGATCACATCCGGCGGCATGGTCGCCCCGGCCATCAGCAAGCCGATGGCCGTGGCGTAGTCCGGACCCGCATTGGCCGCCGCCAATCCGGGGAAGGCTTGAGGCCGGCCGAGCCGGACCTGTTTGTTCAAAATGCGCGCCGCCAGTTCGCGGGTGCCGGCAAGCTGGCAGGCGCCCCCCGTCAGGACCGCGCGGCGTCCCGCCGCCACGTCATAGCCGCTGGCCTGAAGCCGCTTCTGCACTTCGCCGAAAATCTCTTCCAGCCGGGCCTGGATGATGCGGGTCAGCATCGAGCGCGGCACGCGCAGGGCGGTGTCCTCCCCCGCTTCGCCCATTTGGGGCACGGATATCACATCGGCCCCCGCTTGGAGGTCCCCCAGGGCCGCGCCGAACAGGGTCTTGGCCCGCTCCGCCGCCGACAGCGGCGCCGCCAGCATGGCGCAGATATCGGCGGTGACCGATTGGCCGCCCAGCGGCACCACATCGGCGTAAACCAGGTGACCTTCCAGGAAGACGGCAATGGAGGTGACGCCGCCGCCCATGTCGATCACGGTGGCGCCGATCTGCTTTTCGTCTTCGCTGAGGATGGAAAGACCCGAGGCATAGGCCGAGAACAGGGTCCCGACCACATTCAGATGGCAGCGCTCCACCGCCAGTTTCAGATTCTGCAGCGGGCTGGGCTTGACCGCCACGGCATGCATGGTGACCCCAATGCGCTGGCAGAACATGCCGGATGGATCGCGCACCCCGCGGGCCTCATCCACCACATAAGAGGTGGGCGCGGATTGGATGATCTCATGACCTTGCAGGCGGCAGCGGGCCCGGCCGTCCTGCAAAAGGGCCCGCAGATGCTCGTCGGAGACCAGCGCTCCATCCAAGGTCATGGCGGTGCGGGCAGTGACGGAGGCGGGCTGGCCGCAATTGACCGAGATCAGCACATTCTGGATGCGGGAATCGGCATGGTTCTCGGCCGCGGCGGTGCAATCGCGGATCGATTGTTCCGCCAGGTCCAGGCTGCTGACCGTCCCGGCGCGAAGCCCGGCGCTTTCGCGCAAGGCGCTGCCCAGAATCTTCAGCGAACCCTGCTCGGCGCGGCCGATCACGCAAGCAACCTTGGATGTTCCAACATCCAGCGCGGCAACCAGCCCGGTGCGGTAAGCGGGAATTTCGTTGTTGACGCGCAATCGCAGGGGCTCGCCCATCAGGTGTCCTTGCCCCTCTCGATAGTCTTCTGTTCGCCGCCCTTCAATATAAAGAAGTACTGATTGGGGCTGCGCAGATCGATTTCGCCGATATTCTTTTCCAAGACGCCCTTGTCGACGATCAGCGCTTCCAGATCGTCGAGTTGCCGGCGCCAGGATGTTTCGGGCAGCTTGACCACCACGCCGTCATTCAGGATCAGGTTCCACCGGCGATCCGAGACCCGCTCATAGGCGGCAATGCGGGCGGCGATGGCGCGGTGGGACATCACCGCATCCACCAGATCGGCGGCATGTTCGGGCGCCCCGGCCCCGATCAGCTTGGGCAGACGGGCGAACTGATCCACGCCCGAAGTGGTGATCACCCCGCCCGAGCGTTCCACCACGGCGATGCGCTGCTGGCCGTCACCCAGCAAGGGCGATTGCCAGAGCGCGAAGGGACGTTTTTCCACCACCGTCACGGTGATGGCGTCGGGATAGCGGCGCACCACATCGGCCGAGGCGATCCAGTCCAGCGCCATGATGCGGGCCCGCGCCGATGGCAGGTCGATATTGAAAATCGATTGGCCGGCGGTGAGGCCCAAAGCCGCGAAGATCGTCCCGGTGGGAACCCGGCGATTGCCGGTGATCTGAATCTCATAAACCCCGAAACCGGCATCGGCGATGGTGGTAGCTGCCGCCTGGCGGACAAAGCGCACGCTGCGGCTCACCATGCCGCTGACCACCAGCACCACGATCAAGGCCGCGACCACCGACAGCCCGGCGAGCCAGGCGATGGGACGACGCAGCCAGGAACGCTTTTCGCCTTTGCGGTTCGCGCCCGGCTGCGTCGCCGGCCGGGCCGGACGGGGCGATTTGCGCACCGTCTTGGCGCGGGGATTGCCCCGCGATTTGCGCTCCAGTTTCAGCGATCGCACGAGGCGTCCTCCACCATCCAGCGGCACAATTCGGCGTATGAAATTCCCAGATAAGCCGCCTGCTCCGGCACCAGCGAGGTGGGAGTCATGCCCGGCTGCGTATTGGTTTCTAAGAGAATAAGCCGGCTTTTGGGGCCCGTATCGTCATAGCGAAAATCGGTGCGGGTGACGCCGCGGCAGCCCAGGGCGCGGTGCGCCTGGACCGCCAAATCCATCGCCTCGCCGGTCACTTGCACCGGCAGATCGGCGGGAACGACATGCTGGGAGCCGCCGGCGGCATATTTGGCTTCGTAATCGTAGAATTCCAGCGAGGTGGTGATTTCGGTGACGCAAAGCGCCTTGTCCCCCATCACCGAGACGGTGAGTTCGCGGCCCGGCACGAATTCCTCCACCATCATCTCGTTCGACAAAGTCCACCTATCGCTGCCCAAGGCCGCGGGCGGGCGGTTGTCGCCTTTGCGGATGATGAAAATGCCGACGCTGGAGCCTTCATTGACCGGCTTGACCACATAAGGCGGCTCCATCAGATGCTCCGCCGCCACGCTGCGCCGATCCGCGACGATGGATTTGACCACCGGCAGGCCCGCCGCGCGATAGACGTCCTTGGTGCGTTCCTTGTGCATGGCCAGGGCCGAGGCCAGCACGCCGGAATGGGTGTAAGGCAGGCGCATCATTTCCAGCAGGCCCTGGACGGTGCCGTCTTCGCCGAAGCGGCCATGCAGGGCATTGAACACCGCGTCGGGTTTGGCGCGGTACAACTGATCGCCGGGATTATCGCCGGGATCGATCTCGACCGGCTCGAAGCCCTCCTCGCGCAGCGCCTTGACCACGCCGCGCCCCGAGGACAGAGATACCTCGCGTTCGGCGGAGCGTCCGCCCATCAGCACGGCGATGCGCGAATAGCTCATGCCGCCACACCGACACGTTTGATTTCCCATTCCAGGGCGATGCCCGATTGCGCCCGGACGCGCTTTTTCACTTCCTCGCCCAGGGCCTCGATCTGCGTGGCCGTGGCCTCGCCGGTATTGATCAGGAAATTGCAATGTTTCTCGCTGACCTGGGCGGCGCCGATGGTGAGCCCGCGGCAGCCGGCCTGGTCGATCAACTGCCAGGCCTTGTGGCCGGGCGGATTCTTGAAGGTGCTGCCGCCGGTCTTGGAGCGGATCGGCTGGGTGGCCTCGCGCTGGGCCACCAGCGCCTCCATCCGGGCGCGAACGGCATCGGGACTGTCGGGGCTGCCGTCGAAACTGGCGTCGATGAAGATCAATTCCTCGCCGATCTGGGCCTTGCGATAGACGAAAGCCATGTCCTCAGCCTTCAGGACAATCTTGTTGCCCTGTGCATCCAGGGCGGTGGCTTCGACGAAAACATCCTTGATCTCGCTGCCATAGCAGCCCGCATTCATTTTCAGGGCGCCGCCGATGGTGCCGGGAACACCGCGCAGGAATTCCAGCCGGGCGATGCCGGCATCCGCCGCCGCCATGGCCACGGCAGCGTCCAGCGCCGCCGCCCCGGCACGCACCCGCGTGCCCGTGATGTCGATTTTGCCGAAACTCGCCGGCAGACGCACCACCACGCCGGGGATGCCGCCATCGCGCACCAGAAGATTGGAGCCGACACCGATCACGCTCACTCCCAGATCGCTGGGCTTGGCGGCCAGAAAACTGGCGAGATCCTCGGCATCGGCCGGACGGAACAGAATTTGCGCCGGCCCGCCGGCGCGAAACCACACCAGATCCTTGAGCGGGGCATCATAGGTATAAGTGCCGCGCACCGGCGGAAGGGCATCGCAGGGTCGGGTCATGCCTCTCCCCCATTGGAAAGCCCTTCCAGTTTTTTCTGCAAGCCCTGCATCCAGCCGGTGATCGAGCCGGCGCCCAGCCCCACCACCACGCCGCCGGCTTTGAGATGCGGCGCGAGGACGGCGGCGAGATCGCCTTCGCCCTCGATGGTGAGGACATTGCGATGGCCATGGGCGCGCAAGGCTTCGGCATAGGTATCGCGGTCGAAGCCGGGGATCGGCGGCTCGCCGGCGGTATAGACCGGGGCGATGATCGCCACATCGGCGTCATTCAGGCATTTGGCGAATTGATCGAAGGTGTCGCGCAGGCGGGTATAGCGATGCGGCTGCACCACCGCGACCACCGTGCCGCCATAGGCCTGGCGGGCGGCGCGCAAGGCGGCGGCGATCTTGAAGGGGTTATGGGCGTAATCGTCGATGATGGCGGCGCCCTTCCACTCGCCCACCTTGGAAAAGCGCCGGCCCACGCCTTTGAAGCCGGCCAGGGCTTTGCGGATGACATCGTCCTTCACCCCCAATTCCCTCGCCACCACCACGGCGGCCAAGGCGTTGAGGACATTGTGCTCGCCGGGCATGGGCAGGCTGAGATCGCGCAGCCGCGTCTCGGCTTTGCGGCGGCCGGTAAACACCACTTCGAAATGCGAGGCGCCTTCGCTGAAGGTGATATTGACCGCGCGGGCATCGGCTTGGGGCGACAGCCCATACGTGATCATGCGACGGTCGGTGATGCGCCCGATCATGGCCTGAACTTCGGGATGATCGATGCAAAGCACCGCGAAGCCATAAAAGGGCACATTTTCAATGAAGCGCTGAAAGGCATCGCGCATGGCATCGAAAGTGCCGTAATAATCCAGATGATCGGGATCGGCATTGGTCACCACCGCGATGGTCGCCGGCAGGCGCAGGAAGGTGCCGTCGCTTTCATCCGCCTCGACCACCACCCATTCGCCGGCCCCCAGCCGGGCATTGGTGCCATAAGCATTGATGATGCCGCCATTGACCACGGTGGGGTCCATGCCGCCGGCATCCAGCAGCGAGGCCACCAGCGTGGTGGTGGTGGTCTTGCCATTGGTGCCGGCAATGGCGACGCAGGAGCGCAGCCGCATGATCTCGGCCAGCATCTCGGCGCGGCGCACCAGCGGCAGGCTCAAGGCGCGCGCCGCATCGAACTCGACATTGCCGGGCTTGACGGCGGAGGAATAGACCACCGCATGGGCGTCTTTGAGGTTCTCGGCGCGGTGGCCGACGGCGATGGGAATGCCCATGGCGCGAAGGCGCTTGACATTGGCGCTGTCGGCGACGTCCGAACCCTGCACCTGATAGCCCAGATTGTGCATGATCTCGGCGATGCCGCTCATGCCGATGCCGCCAATGCCGATGAAATGGATGGCGCCGATATCCAGCGGCACGCGGGTGGCGACGGGGCCGGCCATTACGCGGCCTCCATCAGACTGTCGACCACATCGGCCAGTTTCTCGGCCGCGGCCGGCGTCGCCAGCGCATGGGCCGCGGCAGCCCGGTCCGCCAGATCGGCGGGATGGGCAAAAATCTCGGTGAGCATCCGAGCCAATGAATCCGGGGTCAAATCCGGTTGCGAGACCAGCCATCCGGCCCCCGCGCGGCTGAGGATTTGCGCATTGGCGGTCTGATGGTCGTCCATCGCATGGGGCAGCGGCACCAGGATGGCCGGCCGGCCGATCGCCATCAATTCCGCCACCGTGCCGGCGCCGGAGCGGCCGATCACCAGATGCGCCTCCGCCATGCGCTGCGGCAGATCGGCGAAGAACGGCTTCAGTTCGGCACGAATCTCGGCATTGGCATAAATGGCGCGCACGGTCTCGATATCCTCGGCCCGGCATTGCTGGACGATGGACAGCCGCAATTTCAAGTCATGGCCAAGCTGGGTGATCGCGGCGGGAACGGTCTCGCTGAACACACGGGCGCCTTGGCTGCCGCCAAACACCAGCACGCGAAGGGGACCATCGGGCTGCAGCGATGGATAAGGCGCACCCCACAAGGCGGTCACTTCGGGGCGCAGCGGATTGCCGGTCAATACGATCTTGGTTCTGTCCTTGGGCGCAAAGCGGGCGATGGGGAAGGCGGCGGCAATACGGCGGACCTGGTTCATCACCAAACGGTTGGCGCGTCCCACCACGGCATTCTGCTCGATAATCGCGGTGGGAAGACGGGCAAGCCGCGCCGCCAGCATCACCGGAACCGAAGGGTAACCGCCAAAGCCGACCACCGCCGCCGGTTTCAGCAAGGTGAGCTTGACGAAAGCCGCCGCGATGCCCGCCAGAATCGCAAAAGGCGCGGCAATGGAATTGAGCGGCGAGGACGGCACGGTCAGAATCCGCGCTTGCGGAAATGCGGTAGCGTAATGGGCAAAACGCGCATCCGTCATCACCACGATTTCGCGGCCGCGCCGCGCCAGTTCGCCGGCCAGGGCTTGGGCGGGAAACAGATGACCGCCGGTGCCGCCGGCGGAAAGCACAACGGTCTGGAAAGGCGGCGTTGTCATGCCCGCATCCCCAGCACGCCCATCAAGGACTCTTCGCGGGTGGGGACCTTCGGCCGTTGCCGCGTCACCGCCAGGGCGAACCCCATGGTCAAGGCGATCGAGAACAGCGACGAGCCGCCATAGGAAATGAACGGCAAGGTCATGCCTTTGGCGGGAAGCAGCGACACCGCCACGCCCATATTGATGAAGGCCTGCAGGCCCGTCACCAGCGCCAGGCCGGCGCCCGCCAATTGGCAGAAGGGGTCGCGCGAGCCGGCGGCGCGCAGCAACAACCGCACCGTCAAGAGGCAGAACAGGCAGGCGATGATGCCGCATAGAACGAGACCGAATTCCTCGCCCGCCACCGCGAAAATGTAATCGGAATGAGCGTCAGGGATGCGGTATTTGACCGTGCCCGCCCCCGGCCCGACGCCGGCGAAACCGCCATGGGCAAAGGCTTTCAGCGCCAGGCCGGCCTGATAGCCGATATCGCTGTCGCTGAAATACTGCAGCAGCCGGTGATGGACATGGGGAAAGATGAAAAAGGCTACGACGCCCAAAATTGCAACCACACCCGCCAAGAGGCCGACCCAGAACATCTGCAGCCCGGCAAAGAACAGCAGCCCGCCCCACAGCGACAGCAGCAGTCCGGTCTGCCCGACATCCGGCTGCAGCAGAAGGATCAACAGCGCCGGCAACAGCAGCAGGAAGGTCACCGCCGGCTTGGGCAGGCGCATCTGTGCCCGGTCTGCCAGCACCGCAGCGCCCAGAATGGCGAAGCTGGGTTTGAGGAATTCGGAAGGTTGCAGGGTGAACAGGCCAAAATTGAGCTCGCGCCGCGCCCCCAGCACATCGGCGCCCACAAACAGAACCAGGAAGGTCCCCACCACCGCCACCGCGAAGACCACCGCCGCCACCACCTTGACCTGGCGCAGCGGCAGCAGCGAGGCGCCGCCCATGATGGTCAGCGCCACCACGGCATAGGCAAGCTGGCGCGCGGCATAGCGGAAATCGCCCGCCGTGAGCGGCCCGCCCGTGATGGCGGGGCTGGCGGCGAAAGCCAGCATCAAGCCGATACCGATCAGCGCCGCCATCGCCGTCAGCGCCAGCTTGTCGACGGTGAACCACCAGTTGGCAAATCCGCTTTTGTCGGCCCGCGAAATGCTCATGACGCCGCCTTCATGTCGCGCGGCAGCCGCGCCACCAAAGTGCGGAAGACATCGCCGCGCTGTTCGAAATCCTTGAACTGGTCGTAAGAGGCACAGGCCGGCGACAACAACACCACCGGCGCGGCCACACTTGAGGCGCCCGCATCGGCGGCGGCGCTGCCGACCGCCGCATCCAGTGTGCCCGACAAGTCATAAGCCACCTTGCCATCGAGGGTGCGAGAGAAAGCATGCGCCGCCTCGCCGATCAGATAGGCCTTGCGAATGCGGGGGAAGAATTCTTCCAGGGATTCGATGCCCCCTTCCTTGGCCTTGCCGCCGGCGATCCAGAAAATATCGGGATAACAGGCCAGGGCGCGCGCCGTAGCGTCGGCATTGGTGGCTTTGGAATCGTTGATGAAGCGGGTTTTGCCGATGCTGCCGACCTCTTCCATCCGATGCGCCAGGCCGGGAAAGGAGGCAATCGCCTTGGCGATGGCGCGGGTGTCCTGGACGAAGGGCTTGGTGGCGGCAAAGGCCAGCGCGGCGTTCTGCCAATTGTGAGTCCCCGGCAGGCGCGGCGCATCGGCGAAATCCAGGACTTTGGCGGCGCGGCCGTTCTGCGCGTCATAAAGCGCGCCATCGACGGCGAAGACGCCGCGGCCCAGCACCTTGCCGACCGAAACCGGCCAGGCGACAGCGCCGGCGCCATTGAGGCCGGAGAAAATGGCCGCGCCATAAGCATCATCGACGCCCACGATCACCTGCCCGGTCTTGGGCACTTGTTTGAGCAAGCGCTGCTTGATCGCGGCATAATTTTCCATGGTGCCGTGACGGTCGATATGATCGGGCGTGAGATTGGACAGCAGCGCCACATCGGGCCTGAGGCCGGGCGTCAGATCGATCTGGAAACTCGACATCTCCAGCACATAAATGGTCTTGGCATTTTTGTTGTCGGCAGAGGGCGGCGCCAATTCCAACACCGATTTGCCGATATTGCCGCCGACCTGGGCATCGAAACCGGCGCAGCTGAGGATATGGCCGATCAGCGCCGTGGTGGTGGATTTGCCATTGGTTCCGGTGATGGCAATCACCGGCGCCGAGCCCGGCACATCGCCATCGGGGCGGATCTCGCGGGCGAACAATTCGACATCGCCGATCACCGGCACCTTGGCGTCGGCGGCGTGGATCACCACGCCATGCGGTTTGGGATGGGTCAGCGGCACGCCGGGGCTCAGCACCAGGGCGGCGATCTCTTCCCAGGCCCATTCCCGCCAGGGCAGGATCTCCGCGCCCGCCATATGGCCTTCTTCCCGGGCGCCGGAATTGTCGTCCCAGGCAATGACCCGCGCTCCGCCGGCGCGCAGCGATTTGACCGCGCCCAGGCCCGTGCGCGCCAATCCGAAGATAGCGACGGTGCGGCCGGCAAAGGCGCGGGAGATGATCATCTTTATCTCAGTTTCAGGGTGGCCAGACCCGCCAGGGCCAGGATGACGGCGACGATCCAGAACCGGATCACGATGGTGGGCTCGGTCCAGCCCAGTTGTTCGTAATGATGATGGATCGGCGCCATCCGGAACACGCGCTTGCCGGTGAGCTTAAACGAGACCACCTGCACGATCACCGATACGGTTTCCAGCACGAAGAGGCCACCGACGATGGCCAGCACCACTTCATGCTTGACCGCCACCGCGACTGCGCCCAGGGCGCCGCCCAGCGGCAGCGAACCGGTATCGCCCATGAAAATCGCCGCCGGCGGGGCATTGTACCAGAGAAAGCCAAGGCCGCTGCCCACCAGCGCCGCCAGGAACACCGCCAGCTCGCCGCTATATTCGACATAGGGAATCTGCAAATAGGCGGCGAATTTCTCATTGCCGACCAGATAGACGATCAGGGTGAAGGTCGCGGCCGCGATCATCACCGGCACGATGGCGAGTCCGTCCAACCCGTCGGTGAAATTGACCGCATTGGCGGCGCCCGCGATCACCACCCCGCCCACCAGGATGAAGAACATCCCCAGCGGCAGCAGCGCGGTCTTGACGAAGGGAACGGCAAAGGCGCCGGCCAGCGCGGGCGCATGCGAATGGGCTTCGACAAACATGATCAGCCAGGTGGCGACAAAGGCGACGGCGAACTCGATGGCCAGCCGCGTCCTTCCGCTGAGGCCATCGGAACTGCGCTTGGTCACTTTATAATAATCGTCGAGGAAGCCCAGCATGCCGAAGGTAGCCGTCACCATCAGCACGATCCACAAATAGGGATTGGAAAGCTGCGCCCACAAAATCGTCGAGACCAGCCAGGGGATCAGGATCAGCAAGCCGCCCATGGTGGGCGTGCCCGCCTTTTCGATGATATGGCGCTGGGGACCGTCGCTGCGGATGGGCTGGCCCTTGCCCTGCTTCACTTTCAGCCAGCGGATCATCACCGCATTGAAATAAAACCCGATCAGCAGCGAGGTCACGACCGCCGCCGCGCCGCGCACGGTGAGGTAGCGGAACAGCCGGAAAAAGGCGAGCTGGTCGGTATGGGTGAGCAGCGACAGGTAATACATCATCAGCCAGGTCTCACCTTCAATGCGTCCACGATCACGGCCATCTTGCTGCCGAAAGAGCCTTTGACCAGCACGGTGTCGCCCGGCCGCAGCGTCTCGCTCAGCGGCTGGCGCAGTTCGGCGGAGCTCTTCGCATAGGCGCCGCGGCGGCCCGACGGCAACACGTCCCACAAGGCTTTCATCTGTTGGCCGGCGGCAAATACCAGATCGGCGCCCGCGCCCTCGATCGGCACAGCCAAACCGGCATGATGCGCCTCGCCGCCCTCGCCCATCTCCAGCATGTCGCCCAAGACCGCGATCTTGCGCCCTTTGGCCTCGCCCAGCAGCGCCAGCGCCGCCGCCATCGAGGCCGGATTGGCATTGTAGCTTTCGTCGATCACGGTGATGCCGCCGGCCTCAAAACGCTGCCCCCGCCCTTTGAGGGGGGCGAAATCCTTGAGCGCCGCGGCCGCATTGAGCACATCGCCGTCGGCCAGCGCCACCGCCGCCAGGGCGCCGACCACGTTGCGGGCAATATGCATTCCCGGCGCGCCCACCAGGCAATCGACCGCGCGGCCCAGGATGTCGGCCTTGATCCGCATACCCCCGGCATCAGGCGTAGTGGAAAGAAGCCGGGCCTCGCCGCTTTGCCCAAAGCGCAGCAGCCGCGAGACATGGGCCTGGGCGGCGCGCGCCGCCAGCCGCTCGGCATAGGGCGACTCCGAGGGAATCAGCGCCGCACCACCCGGCGCAAGGCCTTCGAAAATCTCTGACTTGGCGTCGGCGATGGCTTCGCAATTGCCAAAAAATTCCAGATGGGCGGGCGCGATGGTGGTGATCAGGGCCACATGCGGGCGCACCAACGACACAAGATTGCGAATCTCGCCGAAATGATTCATCCCGATTTCGAACACGCCATATTCGGCATCGCGCGGCAGGCCGGCCAGGGACAGCGGCACGCCCCAATGATTGTTGTAGGAGGCGGCGGAGGCATGGGTGGCGCCGAGGCCGTTCAGGGCCAGGCGCAGAATTTCCTTGGTGGTGGTTTTGCCGGCGCTGCCGGTGACGGCGATGATCTTGGCATTGCTGCGGGCCCGCGCCGCCCGGGCCAGATCCTCTAGGCCCCGCTGGGTATGCGCCACCGTCAGCAGCGGCCCGGTCACGCCCGCCGGCGCGTGGCTGACCAGCGCCGCGCCCGCCTTGGCGGCAAAGGCGGCGGCGACGAAATCATGGCCGTCGCGATGATCGCCCTTCAGCGCGACAAAGAGATCGCCTTCGCGCAGGGTACGGGTGTCGATCGAAAGTCCGTTGACGGCGAATTTCGCACTCGCCTTGCCGAGCGTGGCGGCTTCGGCTTCCCCGGCGGTCCACAAACTCATGCTGCCCACCCGCCCAAGATCAGCGCCGATTTCAGCACTTCCTCGCGGTCGGAAAAGGGGCGCACTTCGCTGCCGACATATTGCCCGGTCTCATGGCCCTTGCCCGCCACCACCAGGACATCGCCGGGGCCCAGGGCGGCGATGGCGGTGCGGATCGCTTCATGGCGGTCGCTGATTTCGCGCGCGCCCGGGACGGTGGCGAGGATTTCCTTGCGGATGGTGGCGGCATCCTCGCTGCGCGGATTGTCGTCGGTGACGATCACCTCATCCGCCAGCGCGGCGGCGATCTGGCCCATCAAGGGGCGCTTGCCTTTGTCGCGGTCGCCGCCGCAGCCGAACACCAGGCGCAATTTGTTGTCGGTATGGGGGCGTAGCGCCTGCAGCACTTTTTCCAGCGAATCCGGGGTATGGGCATAATCGACATAGATCGGCGCACCGGCGGCGGCGAAAGCGACTTTCTCCATCCGCCCCGGGGCGCCTTTCAACTGCGCCAGCGCCGCGAAGACTTTGCCCGGTTCGTCGCCCAGACCGATGGCGAGGCCGGCCGCGACCAGCGCATTGGAAGCCTGAAAGGCACCGGCCAGCGGTAGCAGCACATCATAGCTATAGCCTTCATAACGGATGCTGAGCGCCTGGGCATCGCCGCGGCCCTCGCGCCCGGTCAGGCGAATGCCCTCGCCTTTTTCGCCCACGCTGAGAATGCGCAGATCCCGCTGTTGCGCTACGCTGAGGAAATCCTCCGCATGGTCGGCATCGGCATTGATCACCGCCACGCCGTCCTTTTTCACCACCTCGCCGAACAGGCGCAGCTTGGCCGCCAGGTAATCCTGGAAGGTGGCATGATAATCCATATGGTCGCGGGTGATGTTGGTGAAGCCGGCGGCGGATACGACAACGCCATCCAGGCGATATTGATCCAGCCCATGGCTGGACGCCTCGATGGCCAGATGCGTGACGCCATCCTTCTTCAAGCCGGCCAGCAGCCGGTGGATTTCCACCGGATCGGGGGTGGTATGGGATAGCGGCCGTTCGCCTTTGGGGCCGACCACGCCCACGGTACCCAGGCTCGCGGCAGGCTTGTCCAGCGCCGTCCAGATCTCGCGCAGGAAAGCGACCACCGAGGATTTGCCCTTGGTGCCGGTGACAGCCGCGACGGTGCCCGGCTGGGCGGCGAAGAATTCGGCAGCAAAGCGCGCCAGGCCGGCGCGGGGATTGTCATGGGCGATGAAGGAAACGCCCAGCGCCTTGGCTTGCTCCGCCACTTCGGGGCGCCCCAGCACGGCCTTGGCGCCGCGCTTGACCGCGTCTTCGACAAAACGCGCGCCGTCGGTTTTGCTGCCCGCCAGGGCCGCGAAGAGGTAACCGGGCTCCACCTTGCGGCTGTCGCTCGTCAGGCCGGTGAAGTCCTTTGCCGCCACCATGGCGCTTATTCTTTCTTATTCGGCAAGATGGAACAGGATTGTGGTGCCATTATGAATTGCTGCCGGCCAGCCGGATCGGCGGCGGCTCATTGGGAACGCCCAGAAGCGGCGCGATACGCGAGATCACTTTGCCGGCCAGCGGCGCGGCGGTATAGCCGGCCAGCGCCAATCCGCCGGTCGCCTTGGTGCCATGCGGCTGATCCAGCAGGACAAACAGGACATAGCGGGGATTGTGCACCGGGAAAACGGCGCAGAAGGATGTGCGCAGAGCATGGGCCAGATAATGGCCGTTGGGTCCGGGAACCTGGGCCGAGCCGGTTTTCCCGCCTACATCGTAACCGACCACATCCGCCTTTTTGCCGGTCCCGTCGGTCACGACATAACGCAGCAGGTCGCGCATCTGCAGGCTGGTTTGCGGATTGATCACCTGCTCGCCGCGCCTGTCGCCATCCTGTTTGAGGAAAGTCGGCGTGATGCGCCGTCCGCCATTGACCACTTCGGCGGCGGCGGTGACGTAAGACAGCGGGCTGACCGAAATACCGTGCCCGAAGCCGATGGTGGCGGTCTCGATCGTACCCCAATTGGCGGGATAAAGCGGACGCGCCGTCTCCGGAAGCTCGCCATGCACCGGCTTGAGCAGACCCAGCTCGGCGAGGAATTGCTTCTGCCGCACCCCGCCCGAGCGCAAGGCGATCTGTAGACTGCCGATATTGGAGGACCGCGCCAGCACATCGCGGCCGGCCAGCATGTCCGGCATATGATCTTCAGCGGCTTCATGGATCGTGCTCTTGCCGATCTTGTAGCCGCTGCCGATCTTGAACATCTCGTCGAGATTGAAGGTGTGGTCCTGAAGCCCTAAGGCAAAAGTGAAGATCTTGAACACCGAACCCAGCTCATAGACATCCTGGGCCATGATGTTGCGGGTCGAATCCCCCCCCGTCAGCCGCCGCCCATTGGGATCGAAATCGGGCAACGACACCATGGCGATGATCTCGCCGGTATTGACGTCCATCACCACGCCACCGGCGGCATGCGCGGTGAACATTTCCCGCGCCGCTTCGGTTTCATGGGCGAGGATATATTGCACCCGCATGTCGATGGAGGTGGCGACGGCGCCCTCATCCCCTTGCGCCTGCAAACGGTCCTGCAAGCCCAGTTCCAGACCGGAAATGCCTTTGTTGTCGGGATCGGTGACACCCAGAATCTGCGCGGCAGCGCGGCCATCGGGATAATAGCGCTTGGCGCTGGGCTCGAATTCCAATCCGGGCAGGCCCAGATGCATGACTTTGGCCTGCGCGTCGGGCGTCAATTGGCGCGCCACCAGCACATAAGGATGTTTGGCGTTTTCAAATCCGGCGCGCAGGCGCCGCTCGTCGGCGCCGGTGGCCGCCGCCAGGTCATGGGCGGCCTGCAGCTTGTCCCAGAACACATGCGGACGGGCATAGAGATCCTGGACCGGCAGATCGCGGGCGAGCAATTCGCCATTGCGGTCGGTCAGATCGGCGCGGGCCACCACGGCATGATCAACGCTGCCGCCGCGCAGGGCGGCCTGCATCAAAGTGACATCGACCAGGCGAATTCCCACCAGGGCGAAGGCGGCAACGCAGAGGCCCGCTCCGATCACAATACGGCGCTGGAAAACACCGGGGGCCTCGGCCATGCGTTTAGAACCCTGAACGATCGGACACCGGCTGCGCCGTCACGGTCGCGGCGGGGATTTGGGCATTGGCATTGCGCAGCGGGGAATCGCCCAGCGGCGCTTCATCCTTGCGCGGCAGCATATCGAAGGAGGAAAGCTGCGCCGAGGCGGCGTCGCTCATGCCCAATTTGGCTTCGGCCAGCTGCTGCACGCGGGCAGGTCCGGCGACGCGTTCCCATTCGGCTTGCAAGACCCCGATTTCGGCGCGGTTGTCGGAGATCTGGCGATTGACCTGGTCGAGCTGCATATGCGCGATGCGGGTGCGCTCGGAGACATGATAGACGCCCAGGATCGACAGTCCCATCAGGGCGACGCAGAGAAAGTTGAAGATCCGGATCATGTTTCTCTCCTAGGCGGCAAGGCGCTGCGCAACGCGCAGCTTGGCGGAACGGGCGCGGGGATTTTCGGCGATTTCCCGCGCGTTGGGGGTTTGAGGATGACGGGTGACCAGCTTGAACCGCGGCGCAGCGGCGGCTGTTTGCGGCAGATGGCGCGACGCATGCGGCGCGGCGCCGCCTTCGCGGATCAAAAACTGTTTGACGATGCGGTCTTCCAGGCTGTGGAACGAGACCACTGCCAAGCGGCCCGCCGGCTTCAAGATGCGCTGGGCCGCTTCCAGCCCGCGTTCCAGCTCGCCCAATTCGTCATTCACGTGGATGCGCAGGGCCTGGAAGGTGCGCGTCGCCGGATGAATGGCATGGCGCAGCGCGGCCGGGCCTTGCGCCTCGGCCACGACCCTCGCCAATTGGGCGGTGCTGGTGATGGGACGGGCGGCCAGGATGGCGCGGGCGATGCGGCTGGCATTTTTCTCTTCGCCGAAGCGCGAAATGATCCGCGCCAAGGTGCCGTGATCGGCGCTATTGACCACATCGGCGGCGCTCATCCCCGATTTGCTCATGCGCATGTCCAGAGGGCCGTCTTCGCGGAACGAGAAGCCCCGCGCCGGCTGGTCGAATTGAAAGGATGACACGCCCAGGTCCAGGACGACGCCGTCGCTGGCATCGACGAAACTGTCCATGCGGGAGAATTCGCCTTCCACCAAAGTCAGCCTGCCGCCGAAATGGGCGATCAGGGCCTGGCCGCGGGCGATGGCGTCGGGATCGCGGTCGATGCCCAGCACATGGCAATCGGCCGCTTCCAGAATGGCGCGGCTATAACCACCGCCGCCAAAGGTGCCGTCGACATACAGCGCGCCGGCGCGCGGCGCCAAAGCCGCGACCACTTCGGACAGCATCACCGGCAAATGGCCGCTCATGACGCGTCTCCGTTGCGGGCGCGCATCATTTTCTCTTTGACGCGGGCAAGCGCTTCGGCCTCGATCGGCGCATAGCGGTCGGCGTCCCATATCTGGAATTTCTGCGCCTTGCCGACAAAGCAAACCCGGTCTTTCAGGCCGGCATGTTCGATCATCGCATCGGGCAGACGCACGCGGCCCTGCTCGTCCGCCACCAGCAAATGGGTGCGCGCGATCAGCGCCGTCGCCTGGTCGTCAAAGGCGGAGGAGAAGAACGGGTCCTGGGCGGCCAGGCGCGCATGCACCGAGTCCAGCAAGGTCTGGCCGAACGCTTCCAGGGCGGCATCGGCAAAGCTGGGGCAGACATAGACGCCGGCAGTGTTCTGGGCGGCCAGGATGTGGCGATAGGTGGCGGGAATGCAGACCCGCCCCTTGCTGTCGAGGGAACCTGGCACCGTCGAAATGAACGGCTGGACCAACCCCGTCATTGCCTGCAAAGCCCCTCGCCCCAGACCCAGGGCAGCCGATCAGTCGGCTGGGTTCCTGGAGGGTGTTACACCCATGGGATTTCATGGGATAACATGGGATGGGATCGCTCGTCAAACGAAAAGCTTAGAAGTTTGAGGGGCTTAACTAGTCGTTAACGATCTGGACCACGCTACGGGTTGGGGGTACGGGAACAAATGCAAAACATGGAAAGAATGTGGTGAAGTGGGTAAACGAATGCTTAACGCCCGGGCAGACCTGCACAATTTCAGGTTGTAGCACCGCCAAAATGTTTCACGGAAGGAACGCGCATGAATATCGGATTTATCGGCCTGGGAGCGATGGGCATCGGCGTGGCGGAAAACCTGCTCAAAGCGGGCCATCGAATCACGGCCTGGAATCGCACGCCGGAAAAATTGGCGCCCCTGGTGGCGAAAGGCGCGGTCGCCGCGAAATCCCCGCAAGAGGCGCTGGGCGGCGAGGCCTTGTTTTCCATGTTGGCGAGCGATGCCGCCATGCGCGATATCGGCCTGGATGGCCCGCTGCTGGATCATGCCGCGCGCGGCTTGCTGCATGTGAACCTGGCCAGCATTTCCATCGCGCTCGCCGCCGAGCTGACGACCGCGCATGAGGAACGGGGTCTCGAATATGTGGCGGCGCCCGTGTTCGGACGGCCCGATGCGGCGGCGGCCGGCCAGTTGCTGATCGTGGCGGCGGGAAGCCAGGCGGCGCTGGCGGGGGCCGCATCGCTGCTGGAAGTGATCGGGCGGCGCACCGAGATCGTGGGCGAGCGCCCCGAACAAGCCAGCCTGTTCAAGATCGCGGGCAATTTCCTGATCGCCAGCGCGCTGGAGAGCATGAGCGAAGCCTTCGCCCTGCTGCAAAAAGGCGGCGTCGATCCGGCGCAGTTTCATACCTTGCTGACCGATACCTTGTTCGCTTCGCCGATCTACAAGAATTACGGCCGCCTGGTGCTGGAGAAGAAGTTCGAGCCGGCCGGGTTTCAGCTGAAGCTAGGCTTGAAGGACGTCAAGCTCGCCGGCGAAGCGGCCCGCGATCTCGACATGCTTCTGCCGCTGGGCGACTTGCTGCGCGATCACCTTAACGAAGCGGTGCAGGCAGGCCTGGGCGACAAGGATTGGGCGGCAGTCTCGGCGCTGTTCGCGCGAAAGGCCGGCCTCTGAGCGCGGATCTGCAGCGTTTTGTCGAGGCACAGGCGCCGGTGATGGCGCGGGTGCTGGAAGAACTCAAATCGGGACACAAGCAAAGCCATTGGATGTGGTTCGTCTTCCCGCAGCTCGCCGGCCTGGGGCACAGCGCCATGGCGCAGCGTTACGCCCTCGCGGATTTGGCAGAAGCGCGGGCTTATCTCGCCCATCCAGTCTTGGGACCGCGGCTGAAGCAGTGCACCGAGTTGGTGCTGGCGGTCGAAGGCAAGACGGCAAATGACATCTTCGGCTCGCCGGACGATCTCAAATTCCGCTCATCGATGACGCTGTTTGCACGGGCGGCGCCGGACGAAAGGCCATTCCGTGCCGCGCTGGACAGATATTTCGACGGCGAAGCGGATGCCCTTACGCTGGGCAAGCTCTAACGAAACATCACCGGTCCGCCGCCCCCGTGCGCGCGTGAGCGCGCCGAGGGGGGAGCACCCGCAGCTGGCCCTCGGGCCAGCGAATGGGGAGGGGGCAAGAAAAAGTCAGACAGCCTGTAAGCCGGGTTCTGTACCCCGTGAGGGGCGATGACCATTCCTCTGGGACGTTCATTGCTGAACGCCTCACGCGACCGACCCGGACGGCGATGCGAAAAACATCACGTGCCGTCCCTATTTGGTCTTGCTCCCGGTGGGGCTTGCCGTGCCGGTCCTGTTACCAGTCCCGCGGTGCGCTCTTACCGCACCATTTCAACCTTGCCGGACCTTTAGGGTCTTAGGCGGTGTCATTTCTGTGGCGCTATCCCTGGGGTCACCCCCGCCGGCCGTTAACCGGCACCGTTTTTCCGTGGAGCCCGGACTTTCCTCGAACAGGTTGCCCCGCCCGCGGCCATCCAGCTGTCTGACGGGGCGGGTTCTACGCCGCTAAAGCCGATCGAGCAATCCCGCCAGCAGCCCCGCGCATTCCCCGTCCCAAACACCATCCAGCTTGGCGGGGCGGAAATGGCGTTGAAAGGCCAGGATGCGCTCTGCTTCCGTAACTTCAGGATCGTAGCCATAGCGCGCAAGCTCTGTGGCGGGGGCATTGCCCGGTTGTGCGCGTGGCCACACCCCGATGCCCTCGCCCGCCAAGCCTTGCCAGGGAAACAATTCGCCCGGATCGTCCTTGCGCGCGGGCGCCACATCGCTATGCCCCAGCACGCGCGACGGCACAATCGCGTGCCGCGCCAAAATCCCATTGCTGAGTTCGATCAGCGCCGCGATCTGCGTCTGCGGAAAGGGGCGATAGCCGAATTCATGGCCGGGATTGACCAGCTCGACGCCGATGGAACAGGAATTGACGTTGCGCCGCCCCGCCCAAAAGGAACGCCCCGCATGCCAGGCGCGGCGCGCTTCGGGGACATGGGCATAGACGGTGCCGTCCTCGTCGATGGTGTAATGGGCGCTGACCTTGGCGGCGGGATCGGTCAACCGCTCCAGCGCCGCCGCCGCGCTTTGCATTCCGGTATAATGCATGACCAGCATGTCGACCGGCGCATCCCGCGCATCGTGATTGGGGGAGGTGCGCGGCAGAACCTGCATCAGACGAAAATTTTATATTGCACGACTTCGCCGTCGGCACGCTTGAGCGAGAATTCCGAACCTTTCTCATGCTCCTCGACCAGCGCTTCATAAAGGCGCACGGCATTGCGGATCACTTCGGCATAGGAAGCCGCTTCGGTGCGGTCCTTCAGTTTTTGCAACCGCGCCATGGCCTGGGGCGGCATTTCCAACTGCACGCGCGTGGTGGCACGCTCGCCCTCGTCGACTTCGTAGTGATAGTGCCGGCGGGCCATGTCAGCCTTCGCCCCGCCGGAGCAGCCAGAGAATGCCGCCGATCACGGCAATGGCGACGATGAGACCGCCCAAACCGTAAAACCCATGTGCCATTGGTCCGCCATAAGGGGCGATCCATTCGGGCGCGCGCCAGGCAAAACCCACCAGCCGCACCACAAAGACGATCAAGAGGATCGCCAGAACAACCCGCAGCAGGCCAAAGGGTCCACGACGGCCATGGCAGCGGCGGCCGAAGTGATAATAATGGTGATGGACCTGGCCACTTTCCTCGGCGGGGAATTCGTCCCCGACTTTCACATCAAGCTTCGGCACGGCTGTCTCCCATAACGACGCTCACAATATCATCATAATATCATCAACCGTCAAGCACTATCATCAAATAATCATCAACTAGGACTTAAGCCCTCGCTCCGCCTGGATTTTCTCATAAGCGCCATTGATGGCCGCCAGCTTGTCATTGGCCAGTTTGACGAATTCTTCCGGCACGCCGCGGGCGATCAGGCTGTCGGGATGGTTTTCACGCACCAGGCGCAGATAGGTGCGGCGGATTTCCTCCTCCCCCGCGACATAGGACACGCCCAGAATCACATAAGGGTCGGTCAGCTCGGGCGCGAAATGGCTAGCGCGGATGCGACGAAATTCGTTGGGGGCGAAGCCGAATATATCCGCGACCCGTTCCAGGAATTGGGATTCCGCCGGATGCAGCACGCCGTCGGCCTTGGCGATCTCGAACAACCCGTCCAGCACGTCTTCCAGCACGCCGGGGTTGCCCATGAACAGGCGCGCGATCTGGCCGGCATAGGCCTCATAGCCGGCGACATCCTGGCGCGCCAGATTGAAGATCCGCCGCACATGGCCCTGTTCGGCTTCGGGCACGCGAAAGACCCGCTCAAAGGCTTCCAGTTCGGCATCGCTGACCAGGCCATCGGCCTTCGCCATCTTGCCGGCCAGCGCGATCACCGCGATCGTGAAGACGATGCCGGGATCGGCTTCCCGGTCGAACATGAAATGGCCGGCGACGGCGCCGACCAACGCGCCGATCGGTCCACCGACCGCGAACCCGGCCGCGCCGCCACTGACTTTGCCCCAGATAGACAATTTAAAGCCCTATGCTGCATCCACCGCGCGGGGATTATAGTTCAGTAGCGGCCCCAGCCAACGCTCGGCTTCCGCTACCGTCCAGCCTTTGCGCCGGGCATAATCTTCCACCTGATCGCGCTCGATCTTGCCGACGCCGAAATAGCGGCTTTCGGGATGGGCATAATAAAAGCCCGAGACGGAAGAGCCCGGCCACATGGCATAGCTTTCGGTCAGCTTGACCCCGATCTGGCCTTCCGCATCCAGCAATTTGAACAGAGTGGCTTTCTCGCTGTGTTCCGGCTGGGCGGGATAACCGGGGGCGGGCCGGATACCCTGGTATTTTTCGGCGATCAGCTCGTCATTGCCGAGCTGTTCTTCCGCCGCATAGCCCCAATAGTCCTTGCGGACCTTCTCATGCATGCGTTCGGCAAAGGCTTCGGCCAGCCGGTCGGCCAACGCGCTGAGCAGGATGGCGGAATAATCGTCCTTGGCATCGCGGAAAGCTTGAAGATGCTTCTCCTCGCCGATGCCCGCGGTGACGACGAAGCCGCCGATATAATCTTCAGCTCCCACGGGCGCCACGAAATCGGCCAAGGCCAGATTGGGCCGCCCCGCCTCGCGCGCCATCTGCTGGCGCAGGGTGTGCAAGGTGTGGATGGGGAATTTGCGCGCCTTATCGCCATAGACCAGAATATCGTCTTCCAGCGAATTGGCCGGCCAGAAGCCGATCACCGCGCGGGCGGTGAGCCATTTCTCCGCGATGATCTTCTTCAGCATCGCCTGCGCGTCGTTGAACAGGTCCGTCGCCGCCTTGCCCACCTTGTCGTCGGTCAGGATGGCGGGATAGGGCCCCGCCAATTCCCAGGTCTGGAAGAACGGCGTCCAATCGATATATTTCGCCAATTCCGCCAGATCGTAATTGTCGTAAATGCGGGTGCCGAGGAATGTCGGCGCCGGGGCGGTCTTGGTGAAATCCGGCTTGGCGCGGTTGGCGCGGGCCTGCGCCAATGTCAGCCGCTTGCCGCCGGCGCGCTGATTGGCATGACCATGGGCGATCTTCTCATATTCGCCGCGTATATTGGCGGCATAGTCGGCGCCGCCATCCTTGCTGAGCAGGCTGGAGGCAACACCCACCGCCCGGCTGGCGTCGGTGACATAAACGGTTTGGCCGCGCCGGTAATTGGGATCGATCTTGACCGCCGTATGCACACGGCTGGTCGTCGCCCCGCCGATCAACAGCGGAATGTCGAAGCCTTGACGCTCCATCTCGGAAGCCACATGCACCATCTCGTCCAGCGAAGGCGTGATCAGGCCGGACAGACCGATGATATTGGCTTTGTGCTCGCGGGCGGCATCCAGGATTTTCTGCGCCGGGGTCATCACCCCCAGGTCGATCACTTCATAGCCGTTGCATTGCAGCACCACGCCGACAATGTTCTTGCCGATGTCGTGAACGTCGCCCTTGACCGTCGCCATGACGATGCGGCCCGCCGGCTCTTTCACTTCGTTCTGGGCCTGGGCCGCTTCCATGAAAGGCAGCAGATAGGCGACGGCCTTTTTCATCACGCGGGCGGATTTGACCACCTGGGGCAAAAACATTTTCCCAGAGCCGAACAAATCGCCCACCACATTCATGCCCGCCATCAACGGCCCCTCGATCACATCGAGCGGACGGGCGGCCGCGGCGCGAGCCTCCTCGGTATCCTCGACGATGAAGGCATCGATGCCATGGACCATGGCATGGGTGATGCGCTCGATCACCGGCAAGGCGCGCCAGGCGGCATCTTCCACTTCCGCGACCGATCCATCGCCTTTGTATTCCTGCGCCAAAGTGAGCAGGCGCTCGGTGGCGTCGGCACGCCGGTTGAACAGCACATCCTCGATGCCCTCGCGCAGGGGGGTTGGAATATCCTGATAGACCGTGAGCTGGCCGGCATTGACGATGCCCATATCCATGCCCGCCTTGATGGCGTGGAACAGGAACACCGAATGCATCGCCTCGCGCACTTTTTCATTGCCGCGGAACGAGAAGGAGAAGTTCGAAACGCCGCCCGAGATATGGCAATGCGGATTCTGCTGGCGGATCACCGCCGCCGCTTCGACAAAAGCCTTGCCATACTCGTTATGCTCTTCCAGGCCGGTGGCGACGGCGAAGATATTGGGATCGAAGATGATGTCTTCCGGCGGGAAGCCCACCTTGTCCACCAAGATGTCATAAGCGCGCTTGCAGATCTCGATCTTGCGCTGTTTGGTGTCCGCCTGGCCCACTTCGTCAAAGGCCATGACCACCACCGCGGCCCCGAAGCGCATCACTTCGCGGGCATGTTCGATGAAGGCTTCTTCGCCTTCCTTGAGTGAGATCGAATTGACCACTGCTTTGCCCTGGCAGCATTTCAGGCCGGCCTGGATCACGGTCCATTTCGAGCTGTCGATCATCAGCGGCACTTTGGCGATGTCCGGTTCGCCGGCGATCAGATTGACGAAGCGGGTCATCGCCGCTTCGGAATCCAGCAACCCCTCGTCCATGTTGATGTCGATGATCTGGGCGCCGTTCTCGACCTGGTTGCGGGCGATTTCCAGCGCCGCTTCATAATCATTGGCGGCGATCAGCTTGCGGAATTTGGCCGAGCCGGTGATGTTGGTGCGCTCGCCGACATTAATGAAATTCAGATCAGGCGTGAGCGTGAACGGCTCCAGCCCGGACAGGCGCATATATTTCGGCTTCTCCGGGATCTTGCGCGGCACGACCCCGGCCACTGCCTCGCCGAAGGCCTTGATATGTTCCGGCTTGGTGCCGCAGCAGCCGCCCACGATGTTGACGAGGCCCGAGCGGGCGAATTCCCCGATCAGCACCGCCATGGATTCCGGAGTCTCGTCATAGCCGCCAAACTCATTGGGCAAGCCGGCATTGGGATGGGCGCTGACCAGCGTGTCGCAGGCATTGGCGAGATCGGCGATATAGGGGCGCAATTCCTTGGCCCCCAGGGCGCAATTGAGCCCGATGGCGAACGGCTTGGCATGGCGCATGGAATGCCAGAAGGCTTCGGGCACCTGACCCGTCAGGGTGCGCCCCGACAGATCGGTGATGGTGCCGGAAATCCACACCGGCAGGCGCAGGCCCATCGCCTCGAACACTTCTTCGATGGCAAAGATCGCCGCCTTGGCGTTCAAGGTGTCGAAAATGGTCTCGATCATGATGACGTCGGCGCCGCCCTTGATCAGGCCTTCGGTGGCGACGCGATAGGTCTGGCGCAACTGATCGAAAGTGATGTTGCGAAAAGCGGGATCATTGACGTCGGGCGAGATGGTGGCGGTGCGGTTGGCGGGGCCGAGCACGCCGGCCACCAGGCGCGGGCGGTCGGAGGTGGAACGTTCGTCGCACAATTCACGCGCCAGCCGGGCGCCGGCTTCGTTCAACTCACCGACCAGATGGCCCAAGCCATAGTCTTCCTGGGAGGTGAAATTGGAATTGAAGGTGTTGGTCTCGATGAAATCGGCGCCGGCATCCAGATAGGCGCGGCCGATGTCGCGAATCACCTCGGGCTTGGTCAGGGTGAGAAGATCGTTGTTGCCGCGCAGATCGGAGGGATGATTGCCGAAGCGACTGCCGCGAAAGTCATCCTCCGACAATTTGTAGCCCTGGATCATCACCCCCCAGGAGCCGTCGAGCAGCAACAGGCGTTTCTTCGCCTCGGCTTGCATCCAGGAAATACGGGCGGACCGATCGAAACTCATGACACGCTTTCCGGCTTCAGCCCCAGCAAACGGCATGCCGCATAGCTGAGATTGGCCTGGTTGAGGGTATAGAAATGAAACTGGCCAAAGCCGAGGCCGCGCAGTTCCTGCACCTGGTCGGCCAACACGGCGGCCGCGACGATGCGGCGGCTTTCGACATCGTCGTCCAGCCCGTCATAAGCCCGGGCCAGCCACGCGGGAATGGCGGCGCCGCATTTGGCCGCCATCCGCTCCACGCCCTTGAAATTGGTGGTGGGCATGATGCCGGGAATGATGGGAATGCTGACGCCGGCGCGCGCCGCATCGTCGCGGAATCGCGCGGTGGCGTCATTGTCGAAGCAGAATTGCCCCAGCGCCCGCACCGCGCCGGCATCCATTTTCTTTTTCAGCAGCGCGATATCATGGCCATGATTGGGCGAGTCCGGATGACGCTCGGGATAGAAGGACACGCTCACCTCGAAAGGCGCGATGCGCTTGATGCCGGCGATCAGCTCCGGGGTGGATTGATAACCCTCGGCGTGTGCCCGGTAAGGCCCGTCCATCCCCGGCATGTCGCCGCGCAAGGCCACGATATGGCGGATGCCGGCATCCCAATAGGCGCGCACGATATCGTCGATCTCGCCGCGCGAGGCCGCCACACAAGTCAAATGCGCCGCCGGCTTGAGGGAGGTTTCCTCGACAATGCGCTTGACCGTGGCATGGGTGCGCTCGCGGGTCGATCCGCCGGCGCCATAGGTTACGGAGACGAAAGCGGGCTGCAGCGGCTCCAGCCGCTTGATGGTCGCCCATAGCGCGGCCTCCGCCTCGTCATTCTTGGGCGGCGAGAATTCAAAGGACACGCTGATCGGGCTTTTGGCGCCGTCATGGCCGTCCGCGATCATGTCTTTCAGGCTCATGCGGCCTCGCTGGTTTTGGCTTGGGCCTTGGCGGTGGCCAGCCAGATCTTGACGGTGAGTTTTTGCGAAGCTCCGCCCCCCGGGGCGATGGTGGTGACGGCGCCCGGTTCAAGCCCGGCGGCGGCGAACCAGCCCGCCACTTCGCGATCGGAAAAGCCAAGCCGGCGATGGGCGTAGTCGTCGCGCAGGAATTCCAGCTCATGCGGCGCGAAATCGGCGATCACCTGCCGGCCGCCCGGTCGCATGACCCGCGCCGCTTCCGCCACCGCGCTGCCCGGATCATCCAGATAATGCAGCACCTGGTGAAACAGCACCGCATCGAAGGACGCCGGCGCGAAGGGCAGCCGATAGGTGTCGGCCAGGCGCACCTGGGCATGGGAGAGGTTTTCGCGCAGCAGCCGGTCGCGCGCGATCGCCAACATTTCGGGGGAGACATCGACGCCCACCGCCCGCTTCACATGCGGGGAGAGCAATTCCAGCATCCGTCCCGTGCCGGTGCCGGCATCCAACAGGCTGTCGATGGGCTGGGCCATGAGCACGCTAAGAATCGCCTGCTCGACATCTTTTTCCGGGGCATGCAGGGCGCGGATGCGCTCCCATTCCGCGGCATTGGCGCGGAAGAAAGCCGCGGCGGCTTCGGTGCGGGACTTGCGCACATGGGCCAGGCGCAAGGAATCGCTTTCCAGCAAGCCGGGATCGGCCAACGCCGCCAGGGCGGCGCCCAATTGCGCGCCCTTGCCGCTGTCGGCGGCGCGATAGAACACCCAACTGCCTTCCTTGAAGCGCTCCAACAGACCCGCTTCCCCCAGCAATTTGAGGTGGCGGGAAACCCGGGGCTGGCTTTGGCCGACGATCTCGATCAATTCGCTGACGGTCAGTTCGGCCTGGCGCAGCAGCAAGAGCAGCCTCAGCCGGGTGGGATCGCCGGCTGCGCGCAGCATGGCGACCAGATTTTCCATCCCTTCCCTAGCCATGAGCGGTCCCGTTTACATATAAACATATCTTTATATGCTCAGCCGCAGGCCGCAGACAAGCCCCGTTTGGGGTGGGGATGGACCTTTGCCGGCCTTGGGGTCCGGCAGGCCAGGGCCAGCCAGGGGTCCGACGCCCTGCCGGGCCTTCGTTCACAGACTTATCCGGCGATTCAGGGTGTTCAGCGCGGCTGCGTCGATTATTATTGGCGTTCCTTACCATCCAGGGGCGCGAGAGCGAGGTCCGGCCCGCCGGCCAGGATTTGCGTGACTTTTAGCCCGGTCCCGCGCCTTGAACTTGCCATACCGAATTCCGACATTGTGCCAAACCAAAGGTTCCCATGATGCCGAACATCACCCGCCGCGCTGTTGTCGCTCTCGGCCTGCTCATGGCTGTCCCGGCGCTGCCCGCTGCCGCCGCCACCAACCCGGCCGAGCAATTTATCGCCGACAATATTCACAAGGGCTTCGATCTGCTCAATAACAAGTCGCTCTCGCCCGTGCAGCGCCGAGCCCAATTCGAGCAATTCCTCCTCGGTATTGCCGACATGAAGCGGATCGCGGTCTTCACTTTGGGCAATTACCGCCGCAGCGCCAGCCCGGCCGACCTGGAGGCCTTCGATACCGCGTTCCAGAATTACGCGGTGTCCGTCTACCAGTCCTATTTTTCCAAATATGCCGGCCAGAGCCTGAAAGTGACCGGCAGCCAAGTGCGGTCCGCGGATGATGTCGTGGTGCAGACCCAGTTGATCGATCCCAACGACCGTTCCGGCCAACCACCGGTCGAAGTGGATTTTCGGGTGCGCACCGACACGGGCAGGCCGGTGGTGACGGATGTCGCCTATTCGGGAATTTGGCTGGCGCTGGAGGAACGCGATCAGTTCACCGCATTCCTGGGCCAGAACGGCGGCAATCTGCGCACGCTGGTCAATCACCTCAACGAGTTGGCTCGCCAGTACAAGTAATTTTGACGCGCGGGCCTTTTGGGTCGTGAGTTCGTCGCGCGGGCACGTACGTTCGTACGCTCCGCGCGTTGCCACGACGCTGTCGCTAGGCAACCCTGCTCACGCCCCAAAAATCCTCGCGCTCTGCCGGTGGTGAACGCTTTAGGCTCGGGCGAAGCGCTTGTATTTGATACGGTGGGGCTGATCGGCGTCGATGCCGAGGCGCCGTTTCTTGTCGGCTTCATAGTCCTGGTAATTGCCTTCAAACCATTCGACATGGCTGTCGCCCTCGAAGGCCAGCATATGGGTGGCGATGCGGTCCAGGAACCAGCGATCATGGCTGATGATCATGGCGCAGCCGGCAAATTCCTCCAGCGCGGTTTCCAGCGCGCGCAAGGTATCGACGTCCAGATCGTTGGTCGGTTCGTCCAGCAGCAGCAGATTGGCGCCGGACTTCAGCATCTTGGCCAGATGCACCCGGTTGCGCTCGCCGCCCGACAATTGCCCGACTTTCTTCTGCTGGTCGCCGCCCTTGAAGGCGAAGGCGCCGACATAGGCCCTGGAATTGATCTTGGTCTTGCCGAATTCGATGAAATCGGTGCCGCCGGAAATCTCCTGCCACACCGTCTTGTTCGGATCGAGCGCGTCGCGGGACTGGTCGACATAACCCATCTGCACCGTCGGCCCGACTTTCAGGATGCCGGCATCGGGCTTTTCCTGTCCGGTCAACATGCGAAACAAGGTGGTCTTGCCCGCGCCATTGGGGCCGATAACGCCGACAATGCCGCCGGGCGGAAGCTGGAAATTGACATTTTCATACAGCAGACGATCGCCATAGCCCTTGGCCAGGCCTTCGGCTTCGACCACCACGCTGCCCAGGCGCTCGGCCACCGGGATCATGATCTGGGCCGTGCCCTGGCGCTGTTCCTGGCTCTTGGCGACCAGATCTTCATAGGCATTGATGCGGGCCTGGCTCTTGGCATGCCGCGCCTTGGGGCTTTGCGAAATCCATTCGCGCTCGCGGGCGATGGTGCGTTCGCGCGCCGCTTCTTCGCTGGATTCCTGCTTCAGGCGCTTTTCCTGCACGCCCAGGAAGCTGGTGTAATTGCCTTCATGGGGAATGCCCTTGCCGCGGTCCAGCTCCAGGATCCAGCTGGTGACATTGTCCAGGAAATAGCGGTCATGGGTGACCAGGATCACACAGCCCTTGTAGTCGCGCAGCGTGTGTTCCAGCCATTCCACCGATTCCGCATCCAGATGGTTGGTCGGTTCGTCCAGCAGCAGGATGTCCGGCGCGTCGAGCAGCAGCTTGCACAGCGCGACGCGGCGGCGCTCGCCGCCCGACAAGGTTTCGACCTTGGCGTCGCCATCGGGGCAGCGCAGCGCGTCCATCGCCTGATCGACCTTGCTGTCCAGGTCCCACAGGCCTTGCGCTTCGATCTCGTCCTGCAGCCGCGCCATCTCGTCGGCGGTCTCGTCGGAATAATTGTTGGCGATCTCGTTGAAGCGGTCGACCAGCGCCTTTTTGGCGGCGACGCCTTCCATCACATTGCCGCGCACGTCCTTGGCGGGATCCAGCTGCGGCTCCTGGCTGAGATAGCCCATGCGCACGCCATCCGCCGCCCAGGCTTCGCCGGTATATTCGGTGTCCATCCCCGCCATGATCTTCATCAGGGTGGATTTGCCCGCGCCATTGACGCCGACAATGCCGATCTTGGCTCCCGGATAGAAGCTCAGCCAGATGTCCTTGAGCACCTGCTTGCCGCCCGGATAGGTCTTGGACAGACCCTTCATCACATAAACAAATTGAGGGCCGGCCATGAGAAATCCTTTGAAAAGCGGGGAACGGGAGGTTGTAGCCAAGCGGACCCGCCGCTGCAATGAAAGCCTATTGCAGCGTCAGAAACGCCACTTCCGGCGGCACGCCGAAGCGGATGGGGAGCACGCTGGTTCCGATGCCGGTGCTGACGAACAAGGTCCGGCCGTCCTGGCGGATGATGCCCTGGGCATAGCGCTGCCCGTAACGCGACGGCACGAAAGGGCGCCCGATCAGCGGCAGAACCACCTGGCCGCCATGGGTATGGCCCGCGATGGTCAGGGCGCAATCGGGCGGGACAGTGGGAAAAACGTCCGGCGAATGGGTGAAGCACAGGGTGGTGGCACCGGCGGGAATACCCGCCAGGCTGCGCACCGGGTCGGCATGATGGCTGTCGGCATCGTCGATCCCGGCAAGATCGAAAACACCCCGCGGGCCGCGGATGGTCAGATGGGCATTTTGCAAGACGGCAATGCCGCCGGCTTCCAGCGCGGCACGCACGGCAGAAGCGCCTTCGATGATGTGGTCGTGATTGCCCAGCACGGCATAGACGCCCAGGGGCGCCGCCAAGGGCTTTAGATGCGCGGCGACAACCCCGATCGGCAGCGGCTGCCACCCATGCTCATGGCCGACATAATCGCCCAGCAGCAGGATCAGATCGGGCTTGGCCTGATTTGTCATCGCCACCACCGCATCGATCTTGGCGATGTCGATATAGGGCGCCCCGCCATGGAGATCGCTGATCAGGGCGATCTTGAGCCCCCGCAGCGCCGGCGCCTGTGGCAAGGCAATGGTGGTGCGCACCAGACGCAGCGAAGACGGCTCCAGCCAAAAAGCATCGATGCCGAAAGCCAGCACGGCCAGAACCGCGAAGAAAAGAAGCGCCGCTTTGATCAGAACTTGATCTTCGCCCGGCTGAGTACCGACAGCGAGGTCGCGCCGGTCTGGCCCTGATAATTCATCTGATAAGAGGCATTGGCTTGCAGGTCCAAGGCGCCATGCAGGAAGCTGGTGACATAGCCCAGTTGCAGATCGGTTTCCGGCGCCTGATCCAGCACATGGCCATTGGCCACGAACACCGGCGGCAGATCGCCCAAAGCGGACATACCGTCAAAGCCGCTGTTGAGCACGCCGGGCGTGGGATGGCTGAGCGAGAAGCCCAGGGCGTCATCGCCGAACACGCCATGCTTGGCGATGGCGAAGGAATAGAAACTGGAATCCGCAGGCGGCGCGGCGCGGCGGTCGAGCTGGGAGAAGCCCGCGGCGTAAGACGCCGTCGTCACCCAGCCATTGCCGAATTTCAGATGCGCCGCGACATCCAACGCTTCGGTATCGATGCGAGTGGCGGGATCCAGATTGCCCAGCGGATTGACGCCATAGGGAATCCCGCTCTGGCTGTTCTGGATCGCGGTGACGCCCAGATCGCCCCAGGAGGTGGCATTCCAATTCATCCCGACCAAAAAGCTGCGCGATTGCCCATTGTCATAGGCGGCAGGCAGGCCGAGGGTGGCGGCTGCCGGATCAAAGGAAAAATGATCGAGGCGGTTGTTTCTTTGCGCCGCGCCCGCCCGCACGTCCAGCGCCGAGGACAAGTTCCAGGTGAAGCCGGCATAGTTGCCGCCATTGGCAAGGCTGAGAAAATCACCGCCCGGCAGCAGAGGCGATTTCAATGCCTGGTAATTGCCAAAGCGGTCCGCAATGTCGGCATTGTAGCCGCTGTCCAGCGCGAAATGCGGCGTCAGCGCGACACTCGACGCAAAACTGCTGCGCGGGGCGCCTGTGGGAAACAGGAACATGGGACGGGAAAATTCGCCGGCGGAAAATGTCGCCATCGGACCGATGGCGGTGGGGGCGGCGACGACGCGGGTTTGGGCAGCCCCGAAGGAGGTGAGCGCCGGACGCGCATGGTCGTCGGCCCGCGCCGCACCCATGGCGGCGACAAGCCCAGCTACGCCCAATAGGGCTTTCGCCCAGCGGTCGATGTTCATTTTCATCCCAGCAAGAAAATACCAGAGGCGGGGTTCCGGGCTCAAGGAAAGAGCACTATTTTCCTGATGTTTTCCGGTCACAGCCCGTTTTATTGAGAAGCAGAGGCAATCCCGACACTGCGCCGGCTGTGGACTGATTTTCCTTTTGTTGGAACCACTTAGCCTAAGAAACGTTTCCCTGGGTTGGAGTCGCTGGGAACTTTTTGCGAAAATTTGTCCAGGATCGAGCGCCGGCGCCTTCTTGCGCGCCCCGAGGAAGCCTACATGACGGCCATGCCAGAGCCCGCCCCCTCACCATCCGGCCTGCGCGCCTTTTACGCACAGGTGCGGCAGCACAGTGAGGCCTTGGCGGCGCCCCTCAGCGCCGAGGATTGCGCGGTGCAGTCGATGCCCGATGCCAGCCCGGTCAAATGGCATCTGGCCCATACGAGCTGGTTTTTCGAAAGCATGATCCTGTCGCATCGGCCCGGATACCGGCCCTTCGATGCGCGCTATTCCTATCTGTTCAATTCCTATTACGAGGGCCTCGGCCCCCGGCATCCGCGTCCACGCCGAGGGGTGCTGACACGGCCCGGCCTGGATGAGGTGCTGGCCTATCGCGCCCATGTCGATGCGGCGATGGAGCCGGTGCTGGATCAGCCCGGCGCGCATGACGCCTGGACCCTGCTGGGCCTGCAGCATGAACAGCAGCATCAGGAACTGATCCTGACCGATATCAAGCACGCTTTTTTTGCCAATCCGCTCTTGCCGGCCTATGCCGGTGATGCACCCGCGCCCGCGCCTTGCCGCCCCAGTACCTGGGTGGAGCATCCCGGCGGTCTTGCCGAGATCGGCCATGCCGGCAACGGCTTCGCCTTTGACAACGAGAGGCCGCGGCACAAAGTGATGCTGCATCCGTTCCGCATCGCCAGCCAGCCGGTCAGCAACCGCGAGTTTCTCGCCTTCATCGAAGACGGCGGCTACGCCCATGCGCAGTTCTGGCTCAGCGAAGGCTGGGCCAAGGTCCAGGAAGAAGGCTGGGACGCGCCGCTTTATTGGCTGAAGGATGACGACGGCAGCCGCAGTCTGTTCACCCTTCGCGGTGCGCGGGAGCTCGATCCTGATGCCCCGGCGATGCATCTGAGTTTTTTCGAAGCCGCCGCGTTTGCCGCCTGGGCGGGAAAAAGATTGCCCACGGAATTCGAATGGGAAGCGGCATCGGACCGTTTCGAATTCGGTCAGGTCTGGGAATGGACCCGCAGCGCCTATGATCCTTATCCCGGCTTCAAGCCCTTCGCCGGCGCCGCGGCGGAATACAACGGCAAGTTCATGGTCGGCCAATTGGTGCTGCGCGGCGGCTCCTTTGCCACGCCCGTGGGGCACGCCGGCCCCAGCTATCGTAATTTTTTCCCGGCTGCGGCGCGCTGGCAATTCAGCGGCATCCGATTGGCGGAGGATTTGTGATGGACGCAATGGTTCAATCTTCTGCTGCGCCAAATCCCTGGCCTGGCTGCGATGGTTTTGCCCATCATCTTCTCGAAGGGCTGCGCAAGACGCCCAAGGAGATTGCCTGCAAATTCTTCTATGACAGCGAAGGTTCGGCGCTGTTCGAGGCGATCTGCGCCCTGCCCGAATATTACCAGACCCGCACCGAAGTGGCGCTGCTGCGCCGTCATGCCGGCGAAATCGCCAGCCTGATCGGGCCTGGCGCCCAGATCGTCGAATTCGGCGCCGGCGCCTTGCGCAAAATCCGCATCCTGCTGGACGCCTTGGCTTCGCCGGCCGCCTATGTGCCGATCGATATTTCCGGCGCTTATTTGCGCGATGTGGTGCGCCTGCTGGCGGCGGATTATCCGGCGCTTTCGCTGAGCCCGGTGATCGCCGATTTCACCCTGCCGCTGACCTTGCCCCCGTTCTTGCCATCCGGCTCAGGACGGCGCGTGGGATTCTTTCCGGGCAGCACCATCGGCAATTTCCGCCCTCCGGCCGCGCTGGCCTTGCTGCGGCGGATGCGCGAGCATCTGGGCGGTGGCGGCCTTCTGATCGGCGTCGATCTGGTGAAAGACCCCGCCTTGCTGCATGCGGCCTATAACGACAGCGCCGGCGTCACCGCGGCCTTCAACAAAAATCTTCTGGCCCGGGCCAACCGCGAGCTGGGCGCCGGCTTCGATCTGGACGCTTTTGCCCATTACGCGCCTTACGACCTGCACAATCGGCGCATCGAGATGTATCTGGTCAGCGCCAAGCGCCAAAGCATCCAGCTCGCCGGCGAAACCATTCACTTCGCTGCCGGCGAAGCGGTGCATACCGAGGATAGCCAGAAATACAGCATCGAATGTTTCCGCGAGATGGCGGTGCGGGCCGGCTTTTCCCCCCGCGCGGTGTGGACCGACGAAAATCGGCTGTTCTCGCTGCATTGGCTCGAGAGCTGAAGGCAGCTTCAAGACGCGACCAGCAGAATCGGATTTTTCCAGCCCTTGAGCACGGCCGTCGCGGTGTCGCCGAAAAACAATTCTTCCCCGGGACGCGGGCTGACGCCGATCACGATCATGGCATGTCCCATCTTGCCCTCCCGCAGCACCGCTTCGGCGGGGGCGCCATGCTTGGAGGTTATGGTGCGGACGGCGACGTTATAACGTTCCCCCAATTGCACAATGTCCTTGAGCACGCCCTCCTCGGCGCCGAGCTTGCGGTCGCGGTTGGCGCGTGTGACGAACAGGGCCGATACGCGCGCGCCGGTGCCGCGGGCCAGCGCAAAAGCCACTTCCGCGGCCCGGCGCGACACCGGCGTGCCGTTGACGGGCACCAGAATGCGGCTGCGGCCGCCGAGCCCGGGCGTTTCGCTTCCCGGCGCCTGCGCCAGTAAGGCCAAGGGACCATCGAAGCCCGATACCAATTCGCCGATCTCGGGCGAAAATTTTCCTTCTGCGTCGACGCATCCCTCCAAGCCGACGAACAGCAAATCATAGCCTTTTTGCGCTTCGTCCTTGAGTACCGCGTCCGCCGGATCGCTGGGGATCTTGGTGGTGAGACGAACTTTATCCGGATTGGGTTCGGCCTCGTCGGCAATGGTCTTGGCGGCACTGGCTTTGGCGCCGGTCTTCACTTCCCGCGCGACGGGATCGGCGGCCTGCTGCGCGGCGGATTGGGTCACGCTGGCGGCCCCGGTGATGTCCTTGCGGGCGCCGTCTTTGTCGCCCGGGCGGCTTTCGCCATGTTCGATCACGTGTTTTTCCGGCTCTTTGTCTTTGGGTTTCTCCTCCAATACCCTGCGACCCTCGCCATCCAGCTTCAGCATCGTCACCGGCATTCCCAGCCCGCCGGCGAGCAACCCTGCCAGGCGGGCCGCAAGCCGGCCGAGCGGACTTTCGTCCACCGCCAGCAACAGCCGCTCCAGTTTCGAAACAAAGCCGCTTTCGTCGATCGTCTCGCGCGCGATGCGGGCTTTTTCCTCCTCGCTCATCGGCATTCCCGCCAGGGCGGCGCGCAGCATGGGCGGCATCGCCATGGTGGTGAGCACCGCCATGGTGACGATCATGGTGTAGAGATGCTGGCTCAGCGCGCCCATCGACAGCCCTATGGAGGCGACGATCACTTCGGTGGAGCCGCGCGCATTCATGGCGCAGCCCAGCGCGACGCCTTGGCGCCATTTCAGCCGGCTGATCAGGCTACCCACAAAAGCGCCGGAAAATTTCCCCACACTGGCGATCAGCACCAGGGCCAAGGTCAGAATCGCCAGATAGGGATCCCTAAGGATGGTGAGATTGGCGGAAAGACCCGACATGCCGAAGAACACCGGCATGAAAAAAGCCGCAATCATGCCGCGCAATTGCTGCTCGATATGGCCGGTAAGGATCGGCGATTCCCCGATCAGCACGCCGGCCATGAAAGCGCCCAGCACGGTGCGCACGCCCAGCATCTGGGTGATGAGCGCGCCTATGCCCATGATCACCAGGATCATGGTGATGACGGGAAACTCACTGCGGAAACTGTCATTGGCCCAGCGGATGGCGGCGAACACCAGCCGGCGCCCGACGGTGAAACAAAAAAGCAGGAACAGGGCGATGCCGGCAATGGTCTTGGCCAGTTCCAGCGGATTGACGCCCCCACCTGTGCCCGCAATGCCAAAGGTGATGGCGATGATCACCCAGCCCACCGTATCTTCGATGATGGCGGTGGCGACGATGATCTGGCCGAGATTGCGCCGCATGAAATTCATCTCACGCACCACCATGGCGACAATCTTGATGGAGGAGATCGACAGCGCCGTGCCCAGGAACAGCGACGGCACCAGCCGCGAGCCGTCGCCGGGCAGCAAGGAGGTGGGGAGAAATTGGCCCAGCGCAAAGCCGCAAGCGAAAGGCAGGGCAATGCCGGACAACGAGATCGCCACCGCGGCGAAGCCGGATTTTCGCACCAGCTTGAGATCGGTCTCCATGCCGGTCAGCAGCAGCAGCATGAGTATGCCGATCTGCGATACCCCGTCGATCATGCCTTTTTGCGTGGGATCGGCGGGAAACAAAAGCGCATGCGCCTGAGGCCACACCCAACCCAGCAAAGACGGACCCAGCATGATCCCCGCCAGGAGCTGTCCCATCAGCGCCGGTTGCCCGAGGCGCTGCATTCCCTCGCCCAGAAGCCGGCCGACCGCCATCAGGAGCACCACATCGGCGACCAGAATGGCTTCGGATCTTCCGCTGCCGCTGGCGCCATTGCCCGCCGGCGCGCCCACATGATGCGCCGCTATACTCGGCGCATGAGTCGCCTGGGGCTCGGCCGCCCAAGTGCCGGCGAATCCGCTGACCAGAATCAGGCAGAACAAGGCTGCGATCAGGCCACGAAAGCGTGCCGGCGAAGAAAGATGCAATGACATGGACAAATCGCCGCAAAAAAATTGGCGGGACGCCCCCGCCAGAACAGAACGCCCCAGCGGCCAATGCGTTCGCGCGGCTGTTGCCCCGGCCAAGCCCCGGCTATAAGGCGCAGCGGAGGAGACGATGGCACGATACGGTACGATAGCGGTGGTTTTGGCAGTGGTAGCGACAACCGCCGCCGCTGCCCCCTTGCGTCCCGCGTCCGCCAAAGCGCGCGCGCCCAAGGCGCAAACGGTAAAGCCCGCACCCACCAAATCGGCGGGCAAAGCGGCCCCAGCCAAAGCGGTCCCCGCCAAACCCGCCGCTATCAAAGTTGTCGCCGCATCCGAGGTACCACCCGTGCCGGTCCCCGGCAGCCTGGCCTATCCGGGCGGCGTCACGGCTTTGCGCGATCTGGTCTATGCTGCGCTGCCCGGATTCCGCCCGCTGACGCTGGATCTCTACCGGCCGAGCCCCGCTCCCAAACCTTATCCCCGGCCGCTGGTGATCTTTGTCCATGGCGGCATGTGGCGTGGAGGTGATGCACGCCATGGCGCGGGGATGGAGGATTTTCCTCTTTTTCTGGCCAGCCTGGCGGCGCGCAATTATATCGTCGCCAGCATCGATTATCGGTTGAGCGGGGAAGCGCATTTTCCCGCGCCCCTGCAAGACGTCAAAAGCGCCATCCGCTGGCTGAGGGCGCATGCCGACACTTACGGGATCGACACCACGCGCATCGCCATCTGGGGCGAGGAAGCCGGCGGACATCTGGCGGCGATGGCGGCGACCACCTGCGGCGTCGCTGTGATGGAGCCGCCGCCCGCCAAGGATGGCGACGCAAAGGATAAGGCCGCCAAGGACGAGATTTCCGATTGCGTCGAAGCGGCCATCATCTGGGACGGCATCAGCGACCTGGCTCTGCTGGATCGCGAAGGCGACGCCACACCGCAAGGCGCCTATCTGGGCTGCGAGCCGGCATCTTGCGAACCCGGCTTTGTCCATGCCGCCAGTGCGACCGGCTATGTCGGTCCCAATTCGCCGCCTTTCCTGATCGCCGACAGCGGCAAGCTGCCGGCGCAAACCGGCGCCCTCTATGCGGCTTTGAGCGAGGCGCATGTACCACTGGACCGCGCCGCCGCAGGTCCCGGCAATGACGCAGGGCAGAGCGCGCTTGCCGGCATTGTGGGTTTCCTGATCAAGGTCTTTCCCCCTCCGCCCCCGCCAACGCCGGCTCCGCCGCCGAAGAATACCGCACTGCCCTATTAGCCGGCGTCACACTTGTATGGTGGCGCCGCTTTCCGCGGCATGGCGAATGCGCGACTCGTCCAGGTCCAACTCGCGTTCGATGCGGCGGCGGGCCTCGTCGCCGAGGGCGCCGTCAGAATAGAGTTTGGCGACGGCGCTGCGTTCGGCGTCCAGGAAACGCAGTTCCAGATTCGTGCTGCTGAGCACCGCCTCGCCGCTGACGATGTCCTTGCAGGCGGCCATGAAATAAGCGCGCCGGTCATTGTGGCGGCGCCTTAGCTGCGCCACCGCATCGGGCGATAATACCGCGCCTTCCAGCGTATCGAGCCGTTGCAGCGCCGCATCGATGCTGGCGACGCGCGCGGCGATTTCCCGGCGTTTGTCGGCTTCCGCTTCGCGCCGTCCGGCATCTACCAGGCCAAGTTTTTGCGCCACCCAGGCAAAGGTGAAGCCCTGCCCCACCAGCGTTACCAGGATGACCCAGAACGTCACCAGCAACAGCAAGCCGCGCTCCGGAAAAGGTCCGGCGCCGGTCATAAGCGGAATCGACAGCACCGCCGCCAGCGAGACCACGCCGCGAATCCCGGTAAAGCCGAGAATGAACACCGATTGCCAGGAGGGAAAGGACCGGCGGCGGCGCAGGGGCGGCCACACCAGGCCGGGCAGATAGGAATAGGCGAAGACCCAGACAAACCGCACCGCGATCACCGTGGCCGAGACATACAGCGCGGCGATGAGAACCCGCTGCCATTCGGCAGGATCGAGGTGATCCAGGATGGCCGGCGCCTGCAAGCCGGTCAGAAGGAAGATCACGCTTTCGATCAAATAGACCGTCAATCCCCAGACAAAGAAGCCCTGCAGCCGCGTCGCCGGCGAAATAAAGCGCGGTCCATTCCAACTGACATAGAGACCCGCCACCACCGTGGCGAGTACGCCCGAACCGCCCAGGCTCTCCGGCACCCAGAACGCGGCGAAGGGCATCAGCAAAGCCAGCACCATCTCGACACTGGGGTCTCCCGACCAGCGCCGCAGCACCAATCCGCCCCAGCCAACCAAAAGGCCCCAGGCGATCTCGCCGAACACCACGGCGAAGAAGCGCTCGATGGCCGCAAACACATCCATGCCGCCGCCGCCCATCACTGCCGCCAGCGCGAAGCTGAACAGGATCAGGGCGGTGGCGTCGTTCACCAGGCCTTCGCCTTCCAGGATGATCAGAATGCGTTTGGGCAGGGGAAAGCGCCGGGCGATGGCCATGGGCGCCACGGCGTCGGGCGGCGATACCACCGCGCCCAAGACGAAGCCGACCGCCCAGCTCAGACCCAAAACATGATGGACGAACGTCGCCACGACAAAGGCGGTGAAGAGGACACAGCCCACCGCCATGAGCAGGATAGGCCACAGATTGTCCTTGAACCCCCGCCAGCTCATGCCGACGCCCGATGTATAAAGCAGCGGCGGCAGCAGCAGACTGAGCACCAGATCGGGGCGCAGGTCGATGCGCGGCAAGCCCGGCACGAAGCCGAGCCCCAGCCCCACCAAGACCAGAAGGATGGAGGGCGGCAAAGCGGTGCGGCGGGCCACCACCGCCGCCAGCGCGGAGACCGCCACAAGACCGAAGCCGATGGGAAGCGCGGGCAGCAACATGCTCAACGGCACTCCCATATCGCTTCGGCAATGAAGACATTGGTCACGGCGCATTTCCCCGGTCCGGCAATGGCGATAAAGCCTATTTTGCAGGTGCAGCGAAACTGTAAATCACCGGCTTTGGCGGTTTTTATACCTTTTGCCCCCGCCCCTGGCTGGCTAAGATGGTCCCCAGCAGGGGAAGCACCCGGGCCCCTTTTTCGGCAAAGCTGCCTATCACTTCGTAAGGACCGATATAGCCATAGAGTTACGTGCATCCATCAAAGCGTCGGTCTCGTACGGGGGCAGGTTTTTGGAGAAGCGGTCACGATATGAGTAGTTCATCGGTTGAGGAGCCCTCGCGCGGAGCCGCGCCTGTGGCAGGTTTGCTTTCGGATACCGGGTTAAAGCCCACCGACATCAAAAATCCGGACTACTTCCACAAAGTGGTCGATTGCCAATGGGCCTGTCCGGCCCATACGCCGGTGCCCGAATATATCCGCATGATCGCGGCGGGGCGTTATTCCGACGCCTATATGGTCAATTGGCACAGCAATGTCTTCCCGGGCGTCTTGGGCCGCACTTGCGACCGCCCCTGCGAGCCGGCCTGCCGGCGGGTGCGCGTCGAAGAAGTCACCGGCAAGCCGGAGCCGGTGGCCATCTGCCGGCTCAAACGCGTCGCCGCCGACAACAAGGACGATGTGCGCGCCCGCATGCCGGCGCCCGCCGCCACGCCGAACGGCAAGCGGGTGGCCCTGATCGGGGCGGGTCCCGCCTCGCTAACGGTGGCGCGCGATCTGCTGCCGCTGGGTTATACGGTGGTGCTGTATGACGGCGACGCCTCGGCCGGCGGCATGATGCGCACCCAGATTCCCAAATTCCGGCTGCCCGAAACCGTGCTGGATGAGGAAGTCGGTTACATCCTCGATCTGCAGCCGCAATTGCGGCTGGGGCAGAAGATCGATTCCCTCAAAGGTCTTCTGGCGGAAGATTATGACGCCATCTTTGTCGGCTGCGGCGCGCCGCGCGGACGCGAGCTGGAGATTCCCGGCCGCGCCGAGGCCAAGGCCAATATCCATATCGGCATCGATTGGCTGTCTTCGGTTTCCTTCGGCCACACCACCAGCATCGGCAAGCGCGTGATCGTGCTGGGCGGCGGCAATACCGCGATGGATTGCTGCCGCACCTCGCGGCGCCTGGGCGGCGAGAGCGTCACGGTGGTGGTGCGTTCCGGTTTTGAAGAGATGAAAGCCAGCCCCTGGGAAAAAGAAGACGCGATGCATGAAGGCATCCCGATCCACAATTTCCTGGTGCCCAAGGAATTCCTCCATGACAAGGGCCGGCTCAGGGGCGTCAAATTCGAAAAAGTGAAGGCGCAGTTCGATGCCAAGGGCCGGCGCAGCCTGGTCCCTTCCGGCGAGCCCGATGTGGTGATGGAATGCGACGATGTGCTGGTCGCGGTGGGCCAGGAAAACGCTTTTCCCTGGATCGAGCGCGACATCGGGCTGGAATTCGACAAATGGGAGATGCCCAAGGTCGATCCCGCCACCATGCAGTCGACCAACCCGAAGGTCTTCTTCGGCGGCGATGCCGCGTTCGGGCCCAAAAACATCATCTGGGCAGTGGCCCATGGCCATGAGGCCGCGATTTCCATCGACCTGTTGTGCCAGGGCAAGAATGTCGCCAAACGCCCGCCGCCGATGGTGAACCTGTCGAGCCAGAAGATGGGCATTCACGAATGGAGCTATGACAACGACATCTCCAACGATCTGCGCCACAAGGTGCCGCATGCGCCGATCGAAAAGACGCTTAAAGACGTCAAGCTGGAAGTGGAGCTGGGCTTCGACATTCGCCAAGCCTTTGCCGAAGCCGAACGCTGCCTGAACTGCGACGTCCAGACCGTGTTCGACACCCCCAAATGCATCGAATGCGATGCCTGTGTCGATATTTGCCCGATGGATTGCATCACCTTCACCGCCAATG
>JAICHV010000019.1 GCA_025924715.1 Alphaproteobacteria bacterium | reverse complement strand
GATCGAGACATCGTCTTCCACCACCGCGGTTTCGCCGATGACGACGCCGGTCCCGTGATCGATCATGATTCCGCGCCCCATCTTTGCGGCGGGATGGATGTCGACGGCGAACAATTGCGAGATGCGGCTTTGCAGGAACAGCGCCATGGCCTGGCGTTCCCGGCCCCACAGCCAATGGGCGATGCGCCAGCATTCCAGGGCATGGAAGCCCTTGTAGAACAGGAAGGCCTCGACAAAGGAATGGCAGGCGGGATCGCGGTCCAGCACCGCCGAGAGATCGGCGCGGAAGGCGGCGCCGATTTCGGGATCGGCGTTCATCGCTTCCTCGAAGGTCTCATGCACCATCAAGGGGCTGAGGTCTTCGCCGCCCAGTTTGCGCGCCATGTGATAAGCCAGGGCGTTCTCCAGGCGCTCATGCTTGAGGATGGCGCCATGGATGAATCCGGCCAGCCCGGGCTCGCGCTCGGCCATGGCTTCGGCCTCGCGGCGCAATTGCTCCCAGACCGGGTCGCAGCTCGCCAGTTTTTCGCGGGTGATGGCCATGGGTCTGCCTTTGCGTTTTCGAAGACCCGCTTTTACCACGGATATTTGTACAATTTCAAAAGGTCCCGAAGCGGCTAAGATGGGGCGATCCCGACCCCGCCCCAACCCGCCCAAAAGCCCAGGATTTTCCTATGTCATCCGAAAAACCCAAATCCTTTAACCACCCCGCGCCGGGGACAATCGCGCTTTTGCTCAGCCGGCGCTCGGGATCGGCCAAGGCGATGGGCAAGCCCGGGCCTTCGGCGGAACAGTTGCAGCAAATCCTGGCCGCCGGCGCGCGCGTGCCCGATCACGGCAAGCTGTTTCCCTGGCGCTTTATCGTGTTCGAAGGCAAAGGGCGCCAACGCATGGGCGATATCCTGGCATCGGTGATGGAAGCCCAAGGCGAGCGGCCCAAACAGGTCGAGGAAGAGCGCGAGCGCTTCCTGCGCGCGCCGGTGGTGATCGGCGTGGTGTCAAGCGCGCGCGAACAGATCAAGATACCGGTCTGGGAGCAGGAATTGTCGGCCGGCGCGGTGTGCCAGAATCTCCTGATCGCCGCTCACGCCTTGGGCTTCGTCGCCAACTGGCTGACCGAATGGTACGCCTATGACCCGAAAGTGAAGGAGAAGCTCGGGCTCAAACCGGGCGAGCGGATGGCCGGATTTGTTTATGTCGGCACCGCCAAGGAGGAATTGGAAGAACGCCTGCGGCCCCAACTCGATAAAATCGTGAGCTATTTCTAGGCGGCTCCTCAGGGAATTCCCAAGAGCTTGTGCGTCTGGAGCGACAGCCGCCATTGCGGATGGTCCAGGCAATAATGGATCGCCGCTTCGGTATTGGCGGCGCGATAGTCATTGTCCATCGGCTGCAAGAAGAAGTGACGGAAATCTTGCCCGGCATAGCGTTCCGGCGCCGCGCCCTCTTGCGGATAGATCAGTTTCAATTCATCGCCGCGGGTGAGCTTTTGCTGCGCATCGGCTTTGGGACTGACGCAGATCCAATCCAATCCGGGTGGAGGCAGCAGCGTGCCATTGGTCTCCACGCCGATTTCAAATCCATGCTCATGCAGCGCCGCGATCAGGGCAGTGTCGAGCTGCAGCAGCGGCTCGCCGCCGGTGCAGACCACATAAGGCTTGGCCGAAGCCGGAGCCGATGCCGGCCAGGTGCCCTTCACGATTTTGGCCAGCGCCGCCGCGTCCAGATATTTTCCCCCGCCCGCACCGTCGGTGCCGACAAAATCGGTATCGCAAAAGCGGCAGGTCGCAGCTTGGCGGTCCTTTTCCAATCCGCTCCACAAATTGCAGCCGGCAAAGCGCAGGAATACTGCGGCCCGTCCGGTCTGCGCCCCCTCGCCTTGCAATGTGTAATAGATTTCCTTGACGCTATAGGTCATGCGCCAGCGCTTTTGAATTTTGCATAACCCGCGGCGCGCAATTCGCAGGCCGGACATTGGCCACAGCCATAGCCCCAATCATGCCGGTTGGTGTGATCGCCTTGATAACAGGTGACGGTTTCTTCCACGATCAGCGCGACCAGGCTTTCGCCGCCCAACGCCCGCGCCAGCTGCCAGGTCTGGGCCTTGTCGATCCACATCAAGGGCGTGTGGATGCGGATCTCTTGCGCCAGGCCCAGCGACAACGCCTTTGCCGTGGATTGGACGGTGTCATTGCGGCAATCGGGATAGCCGGAAAAATCCGTCTCGCACATGCCGCCCACCAGATCGGCGATGCCGCGGCGATAGCCCAGCGCCGCGGCCAGGGTGAGGAAGAGGATATTGCGCCCGGGCACGAAACTGGTGGGAAGTCCATTCGCGCCCATCGCGATCGCCACCTGATCCGTCAGGGCGCTGCCGCCGATGGCTTTCAGCGTGTCGATGGGCAGCAAATGATCGGCGCCGAGTTTTTTCGCCATTTGCGGAAATCCGCTGCGCAATTGCGCCAGAATGCGTGGCCGCGCCGTCAGCTCGGCCGCATGGCGCTGGCCGTAATCGAAACCGGCAGTCTCGACGGCATCGAATTTCTGCAATGCCCAGGCCAGGCAGACGGTGGAATCCTGTCCGCCGGAAAACAGCACAAGCGCCTTGTTCATCGCGGCTGTTTAGCGGGGCGACAAAGATTTATCTAGCCGGGTTTGGCAACCAAGACCGACAGTCAGCGCCTCTGGCGTTTCATAGCCATAGATCTGCGACCGCGCCTGATTGACCACCAAGGAATGTCCGTCGGGCGTGGTGCGGAAAATCCCTTCCACCGCATGTTCGAAAAAGGCGCGATAAGAGGCGCCGCTCGCGGTCATCCGGGCGCCGGCACGGTCCACGAGGGGGCGCATCGTCCAGAGCATCCCTGCCAGCAGCACAATGCCCGCCGGGGCGAAGAGAAATTCGCCGCTCTGCTGGTCGGCCATGCAACGCCGATCGCAAGTCCAAGACAGAACAGCGCCCCCGCCGGCAGCAAATGACGCACAGCCTGTGGCTGCGGCGCGGCGTCCGCCGGACTTTCTTGTGCGTCGCCAGACACCAGCCGTCCCCTTCAAGCCCGCCCGGTGTAAGGCAAATTCCTGAACAGGGCGTTGAGCTTAAAGGGGCCGCGGGGCGCGGAAGGCGGCCAAAGCTCAACCAAATTCTAACGGCGCCCAAGAATGAGGCGAACACAACCCTGATTTGCGGTCCGCAGCGGCGATCTGCCCGGCGAACGGGCAAAAGGGCGATTGTTACGGGGGCGGCTTTATGGGAAATTGCCCGCCCGCCTTCCTGAAAAAATTTCACCCCAACAGGCCGATGTCGTTCGTTCATGCCTTGAACCCGCTTTTCGTCCTGTCGGGCTTCGCCGTGGGGTTCCTGGTCGGGATGACCGGGGTCGGCGGCGGCTCGCTGATGACGCCGCTGCTCATTTTGCTGTTTCACGTCCATCCCACGACGGCCGTGGGCACGGACCTGCTTTATGCCAGTATCACCAAAACCGGCGGCTCGCTGATCCATTCCATCAACCGCAGCATCGACTGGCGGATCGTGGGACGGCTGGCGACCGGCTCGCTTCCCGCTTCGCTGCTGACTCTCGGCATTTTTCATTTCCTGTCGATCGATGCTGCGGCGCTGAACGCCTTGATCACCAAAGTCCTGGGGGTAACCCTCTTGGCCACCGCGCTGGCGCTGGTGTTCCGCCGGCGCCTGCTGGCCAGCTATACCCGGCGGGTGGGGGTGCTGACGCCGCAGCAGACCAGGCTATTCACCGTCCTGACGGGTGCGGCGCTGGGGGTGCTGGTGACGATTTCCTCGGTCGGCGCGGGGGCGATGGGTGTCACCGCCCTGATCCTGCTCTATCCCGAACTGCCGGTGGTCAAGATCGCGGGCTCGGACATTGCCCATGCCGTACCCCTGACCTTGGTGGCCGGCCTGGGGCATCTGATGAGCGGCGGCGTCGATACCACCGTGCTGGTGTCGCTGCTCTGCGGCTCGCTGCCGGGGATCATGATCTCCAGCCTGTTCGCCCCGCGCCTGCCCGACCTTGCCCTGCGCATCATCCTGGCGGCCACCCTGACCCTGTCCGGGGTTCGGCTGCTGGCGCTGTAGGACGGTCGTGGTCGCCCGGGCCTGGCAGCGGATGCTGAGCGGCCGGCGCCTGGACCTGCTCGAGCCAAGCCCCCTGGATATCGAGATCCAGGATATCGCCCATGGCCTGGCCCGGGTGGCCCGCTGGAACGGTCAGACCAAGGGGGCCCATGCCTTCAGCGTCGCCCAACACTGTGTGTTGGTGGAAAGACTGACCGCCGATATGCGGCCCCGGATCACCCGCCAGGTCCGGCTGATGGCGCTTTTGCATGACGCGCCGGAATATGTTGTCGGCGATCTCATCAGCCCTTTCAAGGCCGCGATCGGCTTCGATTACAAGCATTTGGAGCTGAAACTTCAGGCCGCAATTCACCTGCGTTTCTCCCTGCCGGTGGCGGTGCCCAAGGATTTGGCAGCCCTGTTCAAAAAGGCCGACCGGCTGTCGGCCTTTTACGAGGCCACCCAGCTTGCCGGCTTCGAGGACAAGGAGGCCCGCAAGCTGTTCGGCGCCCCGCCGGCAGGCCTTGCCACCCCCCGGTTGACGCCCCTGGCCACGGCGGAGGCTGAGGCGCTTTTCCTGGAACGTTTTCACCGCCTGGCCGCATGCTAGATAAGGGGATGCCCCGCATCCTGGTCACCCCCCTATCCGCCCTGGAAGACGCCATCCTCCAGCACCGCCCTTCCCATGTCGTCAGCCTGCTGTCCCCCAATCATATGATCGAGACCCCGGCCGGTTTTCCGCCCCCGCGCCATTTGCGCCTGGGGGTCAACGACATTGTCGATCCCGCCGCCGGCGATGCCCCGCCCATGCGAGCCCATATCGATCAGCTTCTGGAATTTTCCCGCGGCTGGGATGGCGGGGCGCCGTTCCTGATTCATTGCTGGGCCGGCATCAGCCGGTCGATGGCCAGCGCTTTCACCGTTTTGTGCGACCGGCTGGGGCCGGACCGCGAGATGGAGATCGCCATGGCGATGCGCCGGCGCGCCCCGCACGCCAATCCCAACCGCTTGCTGGTCGCCCATGCCGACGAGGCGCTGGGCCGCGGCGGGCGCATGGTCAGCGCCGTGCGCGCCATGGGTTCGCCCTTGATGGTGGAGGAAGGTGTCGCAACGGCCTTTCCGCTGGTCAATCTGTGAGAGCGGTGGTTAGCATCGGCTTGTCCGCGGCGATCGTGTCGGTGGCGGGCGAGCAGCCTTCCGTCCTGGTGGTGAGCCAAACGCCAGGGCAAAAAGCCGATGCCCTGCCCTTTGGTCCTTTCGATCCCAGCTCCGATCGCACCTTGGAATCGGGTCTGCGCAAATGGGTGGGCGAGCAGACCCAGTTCGAGATCGGCTATGCCGAGCAGCTTTACACCTTCGGCGACAAGGGCCGGCATCTGACTTCAACCGGATCGGACGACGGCGACGCGCGGGTGGTATCGGTCGGGTACTTGGCCTTGACGCGGCCCGGCGAGCCCAAGGCGCCCGATACCAGATGGCGCGGCTGGTATCATTATTTCCCATGGGAGGATTGGCGCCAGCAGCGGCCGCCGATGATCGACGGCACCATTCTTCCGGCCTTGCGCAAATTCGTCAAAGCCGCGCCCAGCACGCAAGCGGGCGAATTGCGCGGCGAGCGCATGCGGCTGGCCTTCGGCGAAGGCGGCATGTCCTGGGATGAGGAAAAAGTCCTGGAGCGCTACGAGCTCATGTACGAAGCCGGGTTGGTGCAGGAATTCGGCCGCGACAGCGGCAAAGGCGGCGGCCCCGATCTGGGCGCGGCGATGCAGTTCGATCACCGCCGCATCCTGGCCACCGCCATCGCGCGGCTTCGCGGCAAGATGAAATACCGCCCGGTGGTGTTCGAATTGATGGCACCGTCCTTCACCTTGCTGGAATTGCAGCGCACCGTCGAAGCGCTATCGGGCCTTCGCCTGCACAAACAGAATTTCCGCCGCCTGATGGCGGACCAGGGCCTGGTCGAAGGCACCGGGAAGTTTTCCGCTTCCGCTCGCGGCAGGCCGGCCGAATTGTTCCGCTTCCGCCGCGAAGTCCTGCGCGAGCGCCCGGCGCCCGGCGTAAGGCTGTCGTCGCGGCGATAGATTCGCTGCCAGCTCAAACTCTCCTCATCCCAAGCCTGTCGAGGGATATGGAGCAGGCGCAGTGGTCGGACCAGGACTGTCCTTCGACAAGCTCAGTGTGAAGTTTTTTTGCTTTACCCCTAATCGGCCCGTTGACAGCCCCCCATCTCCTCTGTATTAAACCGTTCGGTTATTTAACCAGATGGTTTTCATGGATCGCTTATCCAGCACCTTTCATGCTCTTGCCGACCCGACCCGGCGCGCCATTCTGGCCCGGCTGGCCCTGGGTGAGGTCTCGGTCGGGGAATTGGCCGAACCTTTCGAGATGTCCCTGCCGGCCGTGTCCAAGCATCTCAAAGTGCTGGAACAGGCCGGGCTGATATCGCGCGGCCGCGACGCCCAATACCGGCCCTGCCGGCTGGAACCCCAGACCCTCAAAAGCGTCGATGACTGGCTGGAGGATTATCGCAAGCTGTGGGAACAGCGGCTGGACCGGCTGGAAGCCTATCTGGCGAAATTGCAAGGCAAGCCGAAACCGAAACGTCACAAAAACCGCGCAAAGGGAAAGTCATGACCGAGAGCCAAAGCAAAACCGCCACCCTCACCCGCATTTACAATGCGCCCGCATCCCTGGTGTTCGATTGCTGCCTGAGGCCCGAACATCTGGTTCATTGGTACAACGCGGGCGACGGCTGGACGACGCCGAACGCTGAGACCGACCCCAGGCCCGGCGGTCGCTTCAATATACGCTTTCAGGGTCCCGACCCCAAGATGGGCTTCGAATTAAACGGCACCTATTAAGAGATCGTTGCGCCGGCACCGGGCAAATCCGGCCGTATCAAATACACCATCGATGACGGAAGGCCGGTATGGATGGAGTTCCTGGAGAAAGACGGCAAGACCTACGTCACCCTCATCCTCACCCTGGAAAATACCCATAGCGAGGAACAGCAGCGCCATGGCTGGGGTGTGATGATGGACAATCTCAACACCTATCTGGAAAGGAAAGCGGCGTGATCACCACCAACACCTATCTCAATTTCCCCGGCACTTGCGAGGAAGCCTTCAAGACCTATGAAAAGCTCTTGGGCGGCAAAATCGGGATGATCATGCGCTTTTCCGAAGCGCCCGGCATGCCGATCGATCCGGGGTTTGAGGACAAGATCATGCATATCCGCATGTCTCTTGGCGATACCGCCCTGATGGGGTCTGACGCGCCGCCTTCGCGCTACAAACAGCCGCAAGGATTTTCCGTCAGCGTCAGCACCGATGATCCGGCTGGGGCCGAGCGCATCTTTGCCGGCCTGGCGCAAGGCGGCTCCGTCGACATGCCGATCCAGGAGACTTTCTGGGCGAAGCGTTTCGGCATGTGCACCGACGGCTTCGGTATCGCCTGGATGATCAATTGCGAAAAGGAATCCTGACATGAACGCGGCAGCAAAAATTTACGGCGAGCGCAGCATCACCCTCACCCGCCTCATCAAGGCGCCGCGCGCTTTGGTGTGGAAGGCCTGGACCGACAAGGCGATGTTGAAGGAGTGGTGGGGACCGGAAATGTTCACCAATCCGGTGGTCGAAGGCGATGTCGCGGTGGGCAAGACTCTGGCCATCACCATGCACGGGCCCAAGGGCTCGCCCTTCGATCGCGATTTCCCCATGACCAAGCACTATGTCGAGATCCTACCGGGCGAGAAACTGGTGTTTGACAACAGCGCCATCGGTCCCGATGGCGAGATCCTGATCAAGGGCTTCACCACCGTCACCTTTAAGGACGAAGCCGGCGGCACGCGTTTGACCATCGAGACCGGCGGCAAGGCGATGGCGGAAGTCGCCGTGGCGATGATCGGCGGCATGGATCAGGGCTGGATCGGCAGCCTCAACAAGCTGGAAAAACTGGTGGCGGCTTAGGATCTCCGCCTGCCGGCATCCTTCTTTCATGGTTGGGTGATTTGGACGACTTGGAAAGTGGTGCCCGCCGCCCCTTCCAGGAAGATTTTGCATTGCTCCCAGCTTTTGGGCACGTGCCATTCCGCCTTCTCGGTTACCGCGGACTCCACCGCGTGATTTTTGCAGCTGATGAACAATTTGCTTAATAGCCCATTTATGTTCTGGATCGAAAAGGCCTTGGCATAGAGAGCGGCCTCAAAGACATTCCCATCGGTGGGATCGGGAATATCGCCGCTCATTTTGAAGGCCGGCGCCTTATCGGCTTGCGCTTTCATGTCGTCGGCGAGTTTTACCAATTGCTCCGGCACATCGAGTTTCTCATCCCGCATGGTGTGAAGCGTGGAAACAACGTCGCCGACATCGCCGATCGCGGCATTCACTTGCAGGTATTTCGTATAGAACGCGCCCTTTGTCTTCTTATCTGGGGACGGTTCCATGACGCGCTCCATGTCCAGGATGTGCCTTGCCGTCAAATAATCCTTGTGCTGCAGAGCGATGACCGCGCGCAAATCCAGCAGGTGGGCCCGTTCGTATAAATTAAGCTCCGGATCGGCCAGCTTGGCTTGTAATTGTTTATCCGCCTCGTCCAAACGGCCGGATTTTATTTGCTGAAAAGCCGCGTGATAGGTTTCCAAGACGTCGTCAGTGGCTCCTTTGCCGCCCAGGTAGCTGAAAACGATCCGCAGTGAATGGTCACTTTCGACCGGCTGACCATTCTCGGTGGCGGGTGCATAGATCCACGTCTTCACGGTATCTTGCGCCGTCGCGAGAAAGCGGGGCGGCCCGATGAGTCGTTTGACCATCATGCTTCCAACATGTCCGTCCGTTCCAATCATAAAATCCAAATCAACGACGGCCTCGGTATAATGTTCGTAGCTGTCAAAGCCCTCAAAGCCGGGACCCTTGGGAAATGCCGGCAATTCCCCATAGATGCGTTTGGGCTCCGTAGAGGGGCAGCTGGCCGTGCATAGCTCTTTTAACGAAGGCAGGGCGCTATCGCCTGAAGGCGGCGACGGCTGGGCCTGGAGAGGCGAAATGGCCAGCGCGACACACACAGCAATCAAATGTCTCGCAAACAATCTCTGCACTTTTCTCTCTCAGTGCCGCGGCATGGACAGGCTTCGTCTTCGCTCTCGCCGCAGCGGCGCAATATTGGCGAACAATTGTTCCCGGCTCAATTCTGCAATGCTCCCCTGCGCGCCCGGTCAGCCCGCTTGACACATTTATACTCAGGTGTAGCATAAAGGTTCTGACCGGCTCTTGAACGCCGGGTTTTTTGGACCAGATATATACTCGAATTGAGCATATATTAGCGCTCACGAAAGACTGGCAACCGGGAGACCGCCATGGGAGTCGAACTGGCCTATACCGATGCGGTCGCGCGCGATACCTCGGCGCTATATCGCAAGGTCGCCAAGGTCATCCCGGAAATCGAATGGCCGGTGCATGCGCCGCTGATCGCCGAAATCAATCGCCTGAAGCGCGAGAAGAACGCCGTCATTCTAGGCCACAATTACATGACGCCGGAGATATTCCACTGCGTCAGCGATTTCACCGGCGACAGCCTGGCCCTCGCCCGCGAGGCCGCGCGGACGCAGGCCGCCGTGATCGTCCAGGCCGGCGTGCATTTCATGGCCGAGACCTCCAAAATCCTCTCGCCGGAAAAAACCGTGCTGATCCCCAACGTCCATGCCGGCTGTTCGCTGGCCGCCTCGATCACCGGCGCCGATGTGCGGCTGCTGCGCCAGCGCCATCCCGGCTTGCCGGTGGTCACCTATGTGAACACCTCGGCCGAAGTGAAGGCGGAAAGCGATGTCTGCTGCACCTCGGGCAATGCGGTGAAGGTGGTCGAAGACATTGCCCGCGAATTCGGCACCGACACGGTCATCATGATCCCCGATCAATATCTTGCCCGCAATGTCGCGGCCCAGACCGGGGTGAAAGTGATCACCTGGGAAGGCGCCTGCGAAGTGCATGAGCGCTTCACCGCCGACGAAATCCGCGCCTATCGCGCCGCCCATCCCGGCGTCACCGTGCTGGCCCATCCCGAATGCCCGCCGGATGTGGTGGCGGAAGCCGATTTTGCCGGCTCGACCGCGGCGATGATCGGCTATGTCGGCAAACACCGCCCCGGGCGGGTGGTGATGATCACCGAATGCTCGATGAGCGACAATGTCGCGGTGGAATATCCCGATGTCGATTTCGTGCGGCCCTGCAATCTGTGCCCCCATATGAAGCGCATCACGCTGGGCGGCATCCTCAAATCGCTGCAAACCATGACCACCGAAGTCCTGGTCGATGAGGCCGTGCGTTTGCCTGCCAAGCGGGCGATCGACCGCATGCTGGCGGTGAAAAACACATGACCGGCAAAAACATCGACAATGTGATCGAGACCGACGGCGCGCTGATCCTGGGCGCCGGCATTGCCGGCCTGTTCACGGCTTTGAAGCTGGCGCCCTTCCCTTCGCTGGTGCTGGCGGGCTCGCGCCCCGGCGCCTCGGGCTCCAGCGCCTGGGCGCAAGGCGGCATCGCCGCGGCTGTGGGGAAAAGCGATGACTGGCACAGCCATGCCGCCGATACCATGGCGGCCGGCGCCGGGCTCTGCGACGCCGGCATCGTGGATTTGGTGACGCGCGCGGCACCGGACCGCATCGCCGATCTTCTTGCCCTTGGCGTGCCGTTCGATCGCGGCGCGGGCGGCGACCTGGCGCTGGGTCGCGAAGCCGCGCATAGCAAAAGCCGTATCGTGCATGTCCGCGGCGATCGAGCGGGCGCGGAAATCTCCCGCACCTTGGCGGCGCGGGTGTGCGAGACGCCGCAGGTCCGGGTGATGGAAGGGTTTCACGCCGTCGAGCTGGCGATGGAAGACGGCCGCGTCGCCGGATTGTTCGCCCGCCATGGCAGCGGGGCTGAGGCGCGGCTGGTGCTGTTTCGCGCCCGGGCCGTGGTGTTCGCCACCGGCGGCCTCAGCGCGCTTTATGCCGTCACCACCAATCCGCTGGAATCGCGCGGCGAAGGCTTGGGCATGGCGGCGCGGGCCGGGGCGCTGATCGCCGACGCCGAATTTGTGCAATTCCATCCCACCGCCATTGCCCTGGGCCGCGATCCCGCGCCGCTGGCGACCGAGGCGCTGCGCGGCGAAGGCGCGGTGCTGATCAACGAGTTGGGCGAGCGCTTCATGCCGGAACTTCACGCCGATGCCGAATTGGCGCCGCGCGATGTAGTGGCCCGCGCCATCCATCGCCAGATCGCCGCGGGCCATCGCGCCTTCCTGGATTGCCGCCAAGCGATCGGCGCCAAATTCGCCGGCGCCTTTCCCACCGTGCATGCCGCCTGCATCCAGGCCGGCATCGATCCGGCGGTGCAGCCCATTCCGGTGGCGCCGGCGGCGCATTATCACATGGGCGGTATCGCCAGCGACGCGCAGGGGCGCTCCTCCCTGCCCGGGCTTTGGGTGGCGGGCGAATGCGCCAGCACGGGCCTGCATGGCGCCAACCGCCTCGCCTCCAATTCCCTGCTCGAAGGCCTGGTGTTCGGCGCCCTGGTGGCCGATGACATCAAGGGCGCGCTGGCGCGGGGCCGGACTCGCGGCACACCGCCCCCCCCCGAAATGACGCAGCTTGCCGCCCCGCCGCATGTGCTGCGCCAGGCGATGACCCGGCATGTGGGTCTGGAACGCGACGAAGCCGGGCTGGGCGAAGCTTTGGCCGCGATCCTGCGACTGGAACGCGGCGCCACCGAACCCTCGCTGCTCAACATGCTGGCGGCCGCCAAGCTGGTGACCACCGGCGCCTTGCTGCGGCGCGAATCCCGGGGCGGCCATTGGCGCAGCGACCATCCCGCTTTGAGCCGTGAGGCAACGCGCAGTTTTGCCACCCTGGCCGATGCCGGGCGCATTGCCGCCGGGGCGCCGGCACCGCTGCGCCGCATCCATTCATGACCGCGAATTTGCGTCCGCCGTCGGCATTTTTGCTGGAACCGCTGGTGCGCGCGGCCCTGGTCGAGGATCTGGGCCATGGCGACATCACCAGCGAACTGACGATCCCGGCCGAGGCGCGCGGCACCGTCAAGCTGATGGCGCGCAAACCGGGCGTTCTCGCCGGCGTGATCGCGGCCGAAGCGGCGTTCCGCCTGGTCGATCCGGGCCTGAAAATCGAGATCGCGGTCCAGGACGGCGCCAAATTACAATCCGGCACCCGCATCGCTTCGATCAGTGGTTCGCTGCGCAGCGTTCTGACCGCGGAACGGGTGGCGCTGAATTTCGCCGGGCATCTCTCCGGCGTCGCCACGGCGACCGCAGCCCTGGTCGAGGCCATTTCCGGCACCAACGCCCGCATCACCTGCACCCGCAAGACCGTTCCCGGATTGCGCGACCTGCAAAAATACGCGGTGCGCTGCGGCGGCGGCTTCAATCACCGTTTCGGATTGGACGACGCGGTGCTGATCAAGGACAATCACATCGCCGCCAGCGGCGGGATCAAAGCGGCGCTGGCGCGGGTCAGGGCCGGCCTCGGCCATATGAAAAAAATCGAAATCGAAGTCGATACTTTGGCGCAACTGGAAGAAGCGCTCAGCCTGGGTGCCGACACCATCCTGCTCGACAATATGAGCCCCGCCGATCTCAGCCATGCCGTCGCTCTGGCCAAGGGCAAGGCGGTGCTGGAGGCATCGGGCAATGTGACAACCGCCAATGTCCGCGCCATCGCGCAAACCGGCGTGGATTACATCAGCTCCGGCGCCATCACCCATAGCGCGGCGAATCTGGACCTGGGACTGGATTTCTAGCGCCACTTTCATGGCGCGAGGAATTTTCGTTCCTGGCTAGGAGCATCGCGCGGAGCGTGCGTTAGCACGTGAGCACGCGCGACAACGTCCAGGGACGAAAAGGACCGCGCCTAGCTGTCCCGCGAGTGGAGCAGGCCGCCGCGATAGAAGATGTGGTTGCCGATCTGGGTAGTGCGTTCCAGCGTCGGGGCCCAGTCGGGGCTAACCGACACCGCGTGGAAATTGGTGGCGCCGCCGGTGGCGTTCTTGAGCCGCACTTCGCCGGTCAGGATCTGGGCCGCCAGTTTTTCCGCGTCCCGCCAGGCCGACATCTGTTTGGGACGCAGGACTTCGCCATTGCAGGTGAAGGAGAACTGGCAGCCCTGATGGGCGGCCCCTTCATAAACCACGGCGCAGATCGAATGGCCGTAATTGCCCGTGTTCATGCGGTGAAACACCACTTCGGCGATGGCCTGCTGCCCGCTGCGGCCTTCACCGCGCGCTTCGTAATACATCACCTCGGCCAGGCAGCGATGTTCGGCTAGGAGCTGGGTCAACACCAAATCCTGGGCGCTTTTTACCGCCGGCTCGGTCGCCACCGGCACCGGCTTAGGCGCCGCGGCGGCGACATGCACCACCGGATGATAGGTCATGGCGGAGCCGATGGCGGCGCTGGCCGTGGCGAGAATAATCGCCAGCGCGGCAATCAACATGCGGTCCGACCGCGCGATCGCGTCGTGTTTTTTCGGGCTCATGATAAAAATGGACTCTTTTCGGCTTTAGGTTTCGCTTGGTCTATCTGGCTTCGTCTAATTGGCATCTACGTCGGCTTGCCCCTTCCAAGGCGTGCTTTTCGCAATTGCTATTTCGATTACGCTGGTTCGATTTCGCGTCGTCCTTCAAAAGTTCCGAATGGTCCCCAACCCGAGAGGATGTGGTCTACGCATTTGCCTCGTGAAACCGGCGGTCGTCAAATGAAAAATTTCATCAGGGTGACGCCGCGTCACGAACGCGAAAAAACCCAGGATTCACAAGGGCTATCCGTGTACGTCTTAACCTTGAGCTGTGGATGATTGCAGCGCCGCTTGCGCCGCCGCCAGGCGCGCCACCGGCACGCGGAAGGGCGAACAGGAAACATAATCCAATCCCGAGTCGTGGCAGAACCGGATGGAATCCGGATCGCCGCCATGCTCGCCGCAGATGCCCAGCTTGAGATCGGCGCGGGTTTGGCGCCCGCGGCTTGCTGCCATGCGCACCAATTCGCCCACTCCGTCGACATCGATGGTGACGAAGGGGTCGCGGGCGATCAAACCCTTGGCGAGATATTCGCCCAGGAAGGTTCCGGCGTCGTCGCGGCTGACGCCCAGGGTGGTTTGGGTCAGATCATTGGTCCCGAAAGAGAAGAATTGCGCCGTCTGCGCGATCTCGGCGGCGCGCAGGGCGGCACGGGGCAATTCGATCATGGTGCCGATCAGATAAGCGGGCACGCGGCCCTGTTCGGCTTTGATCGCGGCGGCCGTTGCATGGATTCGTTCGGCCAGGCGGTCGAGTTCGGATTTGAATCCGACCAGGGGGATCATGATTTCCAGCACGACCGGTTTGCCGCCGGATTTTTCCACATTCAGGGCCGCTTCCAGGATGGCGCGGGCCTGCATTTCATAGATTTCCGGATAGGTGATGCCCAGGCGGCAGCCGCGATGGCCCAGCATGGGATTGGCTTCGTGCAGGGCAATGGCCCGGGCCCGAAGCTTGCGCGGATCGGTGCCGGCGGCCGCCGCCACTTCCAGGATTTCCTCGTCCTTATGGGGCAGGAATTCATGCAAGGGCGGGTCGAGCAGGCGGATGGTGACCGGCAAGCCCTCCATCACTTTGAAGATGGCTTCGAAATCGCCGCGCTGCATCGGCAGCAATTTCGACAGCGCGGCTTTGCGCTGGCTTTCCTCGTCGGCCAGGATCATCTGGCGCACCGCCAGAATGCGGTCGGGCTCGAAGAACATATGTTCGGTGCGGCACAGCCCGATGCCCTCGGCGCCGAATTTGCGCGCCGTGGCGGCATCGGCGGGGGTGTCGGCATTGGTGCGGACCTTGAGCCGCCGCACGCTGTCGGCCCAGCCCATCAGGGTGCCGAAATCGCCGGTCAGCTCGGGCTGGCGCATCGCCACTTTGCCCTTGAAGACCTGCCCCGTGGTGCCGTCGATGGTGATGACCTCGCCGCGCTGGATGCTGACGCCGCCGGCGCTCATCTCGCCGCGCGCCGCATCGATCTTGAGCATGCCGGCGCCGGAAACACAGGGCCGCCCCATGCCGCGCGCCACCACCGCCGCATGGCTGGTCATGCCGCCCCGCGCGGTCAGGATGCCGCGCGCCGCATGCATGCCGTGAATGTCTTCCGGGCTGGTTTCGGTGCGCACCAGGATCACATCGCGGTTGTCGGCGGCGAGTTTCTCGGCCTCTTCGGCCGTGAACACCACTTCGCCGGTGGCGGCGCCAGGCGACGCACCAAGGCCCGCGGCGATCTGTTCCTTGGCCGCATTGGGGTCAAGCGTGGGATGCAGCAATTGGTCCAGTGCGGCGGGATCGACCCGCGCGATGGCGGCGCGCTGATCGATCAGCCCCTCCCCCACCATATCCACCGCGGCCTTCAGCGCCGCTTCCGCGGTGCGCTTGCCGGCGCGGGTCTGCAGCATGAACAGCTTGCCTTCCTGCACGGTGAATTCCACGTCCTGCATGTCGCGGTAATGCTGTTCCAGCCGGTCGCCGATGGCCTTCAGTTCGGCAAAGGCTTTGGGCATGGCTTCTTCCATCGACGGCTTCTTGCCGCCCTGGCGCTCGCGCACCACTTTGGAAATGGGCTGCGGAGTGCGTATGCCGGCGACCACGTCTTCGCCCTGGGCATTGACCAGGAATTCGCCATAGAGAAGCTTTTCGCCCGTGGCGGGATCGCGGGTGAAGGCGACGCCGGTGGCCGAGGTTTCGCCGCGATTCCCGAACACCATGGCCTGGACGGTCACCGCGGTGCCCCAGCTTTCGGGGATATTGTTCAGCTTGCGATAGGTGTTGGCCCGCGGGCTGTGCCAGGAGCCGAACACGGCGCCGATGGCACCCCATAATTGTTCTTCGACGCTTTCGGGAAAGGGGCGACCCAATTCGCTCTGCACCCGGTCTTTGTATAACCCGGCAATGCGTTTCAAATCGTCGGAATCCAGATCGGTGTCGAGTTCGACGCCCTTGGCGTCTTTCGCGGCGTCGAGGATTTCCTCGAACAGCGCATGTTCCACGCCCAGCACCACATCGGCATACATCTGAATGAAGCGGCGATAGGAGTCATAGGCAAAACGGGCGTCGCCGGTCAGCCTGGCCAGTCCATCGGCGGTCTGGGCGTTGAGGCCCAGATTGAGCACCGTATCCATCATGCCCGGCATCGATACCCGCGCGCCGGAACGCACGCTGACCAGCAGCGGCTTGTCGGGATCGCCGAAATTGCCTTTGGCGATATAGCCGATTTGGCGCAAGGCGGTGGAGACCTGTTCCTTCAGGTCGTCCGGATAGGTTTGGTCATTGGCATAGTAATAGGTGCAGACCTCGGTGGTGAGGGAAAAGCCCGGCGGCACCGGCAAGCCCAGATTGCTCATTTCCGCCAGGTTGGCGCCTTTGCCGCCCAGCAGATTCTTCATCCCCGCCTCGCCTTCGGCCTTGCCATCGCCAAAGGCGTAAACCCACTTAGCCATTACCCTTCGATCCTGGAAAAATCCGCGATCTTGTGCAGCGCCGCGCGGAGAGAGGCCAGCAGATGCAGCCGGTTTTCGCGCAACTTCGGATCGTCGGCATTGACTTTCACGGCTTCGAAAAAGGCATCGACCGGGGTGCGCAGCGAAGCCATCTGGCGCATGGCGGCGGCGAAATCTTCTTTTTCCAGCGCCGGCGCGATAGCGGCCTGGGCCTTGGTCAGGCCTGCGAACAAGGCTTTCTCGGCCGGTTCGGCCAAGAGTTTTTCATCGACCTCGCTGACATAGGTCTTGGCGTCTTTCTTTTCCTCGACCTTGAGGATATTGGCGGCGCGCTTATAGCCGGCCAGCAGGGTGGCGCCGTCTTCGGATTTGAGAAAAGCCTGCAGCGCCTCAACCCGTGCCACCAGCCGCACCAGATCGTCTTCATGGCCGAGCGAGAACACGGCATCGATCAGATCGTGGCGGGTGCCTTTTTCCTTGAGCGCGACTTTGAGGCGATCAATAAAAAACTTTATTACTTGTGGCAGAATCACCGACGAGCTTTTTTTCAATTCGTCTACGTTGGCAGATGTTTGCAAACCCTTTAGGCGGCCTGCTAATTGCGAAATAGTCTCACCCTCCGCAGCATCTGCAACTGCTGACAGCGCCGCTACTCGTTGTTCAATGCCCTCCTCAGTGCGGATAGCCTTTTCCGCACTGAGGAGAATTAAAGAGGGGGCAATTAAATCATGAAGCTTAACACGGAGCCCGTAAGTCAGAATAATGCGGATCGCACCTAAAGCAGCCCTTCTTAATGCAAATGGGTCGGAAGATCCGCTAGGGACTTCGCCGGCATAAAATAGCGAAACCACAAGATCAATTTTGTCCGCGACCGCTACATATGCCGCGACTCCTGTTTCAGGAACAGAGTCATTAGGTCCAACAGGTCTGTAATGCTGCGCGATAGCGCTTACAACTGAGCGAGAGTGGCCATCATTCGCTGCATAATACCCCCCCATGATCCCTTGAAGTTCGGGAAACTCTCCCACGACACCGCTGGTTAGATCTGCCTTACACAACATTGAAGCTTCACGAGCGGCATCCGCCTCATTTTCACGCCCCAGAAGTTTGCACAGACGTCCAGCCACTATGGCAATTCGCACAGACCTTTGGAATTGTGAACCCAGCTTGGCATGGAACGTCATACCAATCAGGTCTCCTATCCGCCCTTTAAGAGTATGCTTGCGGTCTTCGTCCCAGAAGAATTTGGCGTCGAACAGACGGGCGCGCAGCACCCGCTCGTTGCCGGCGACGATCTCCTTGCCGCCGTCTTCGGCGATCATATTGGCGACCAGGGCGAAGCGGTTGGCCATCTTGCCGGTTTTGGGATCGCGCAGGGCAAAATATTTCTGATGGGTGCGCATCGAGGTCTGCAGGATTTCCGCCGGCACATCCATGAATTGCTGTTCGATCAACCCGGTCAGGACCACCGGCCATTCGGCCAGGCCCGCCACCTCGTTCAAAAGTCCCTCATCGGCGATCAGTTCCAAACCATGGACAAAGGCGGCGGACTTGACGTCTTCGAAGATCTTGGCCTTGCGCTGATCGGCATCGATCATGACATGGGCTTTGTGCAGCGCCTCGGCATAATCGTCGTAACGCCGCACCGTGATCTCACCCTGTGAGAGGAAGCGATGGCCGCGCGTGACATTGCCGCTGGCGATGCCTGCAAAGCTGAACGGCACCACCTCACCATCGAATGTGCAAAGGATGGAATGCAGCGGCCGCACCCAGCGCACCGGATCATTCGGCTTCCAGCGCATGCTCTTTGGCCAGGGCAGCTTGGCGAAAGCTTCGGGTAGGACTTCCGCCAGCACCGCCGCAGTGTCGCGTCCTGCCCTTTCAATCACCGCCAGATAAACATCGCCCTTGGGCGTGGTTTCGACCTTGAGCTGCTCGCGGGTCAGGCCGGTTTTCTTGAGAAAGCCCTCGATCGCCGCCGGTGGGGCGTCCACTTTCGGGCCTTTCAATTCCTCGCGCACATCGCGCTGCTTGGCCGGCAAGCCTGCCACCGCCAGCGTCAGCCGGCGCGGTCCGGCAAAAGCCTTGATGCCTTCAAACAGCAAGCCCCGGTCGGTCAGCGCCCCGACCACCAGACGTTCCAGATCGCGCGCCGCCCCGGCCTGCATGCGGGCGGGGATTTCTTCGCTGAAAAGTTCGAGCAACAGGTCCGGCATTACACAGACCTCGGCGTGTAGGCGCCCATATCGCTGCCCAGCCAGGTTTCGCAGCAGGCTTTGGCGAGGGCGCGCACCCGGCCGATATAGGCGGCGCGTTCGGTGACGCTGATCACCCCGCGCGCGTCCAGCAGGTTGAAGGCATGGCTGGCCTTGATGCATTGGTCGTAGGCCGGCAGCGCCAGCTTGGCACCGACCAGTTCCTGGCATTGCTTCTCGGCGTCCTTGAAATGCCGGAACAGGACCCCCGTATCGGCATGTTCGAAATTGAAAGCGGAGAATTCGCGCTCGCTTTGATGGAAGACTTCGCCGTAGCGGAATTGGTCGTTGAAGGCCAGGTCGTAAACATTCTCGACATTCTGCACATACATGGCGAGCCGCTCGAGGCCATAGGTGATTTCGGCCGAGACTGGATCGCAATCGATGCCGCCGACCTGCTGGAAATAAGTGAACTGGGTGACCTCCATCCCGTCGCACCACACTTCCCATCCGAGACCCCAGGCGCCCAAAGTCGGGCTTTCCCAGTCGTCCTCGACAAAGCGGATATCGTGGCAAGCCGGATCCAGGCCGATCGCCTTGATCGATTCCAGATAGAGCTCCTGAACATTCGCCGGCGCCGGCTTCAGGATCACTTGATATTGATAGTAATGCTGCAGCCGGTTGGGGTTCTCGCCATAGCGCCCGTCCTTGGGCCGGCGCGAGGGCTGCACATAGGCCGCCTTCCAGGGCCGCGGTCCCAGGGCGCGCAAGGTGGTGGCGGGGTGGAAAGTGCCGGCCCCCATCTCATTGTCGTAAGGCTGCAGGATCAGGCAGCCCTTGGACGCCCAGAAATTCTGCAGCGTCAGGATGAGGTCCTGAAAACTCTTTGCCTTGGCCAATGACGAAATCCTGGAGGAACGGGCCGGAACCTACCGACCGGGGTATGGGAGGGCAAGCGCCGTGCCGCGCCGCAGCACGGCATCGGCCTCCGGTGTCCAATTCCCGTTTTCCTGGTGCAGGATCAGCCCCGGCAAAAGCGCCAAGGGCGCCCGCGAACCCTTGCGAATTTGGACGATGATCCGTTTGGCCGGCACTCCGGCACGGGGCCAGAGCGGAAAGATCGTCAGGCCCCGGCCGCCCAGCGCCGCCACCGCCTCGTCCATCCGATCGGCGCGCAGGATGGCGGTGAAAAATCCGCTCGAAACCGTACGTTGCAGCCCCAGCTTCAACCATTGGGCGAGATCGTGGTCCTGCCCGCTTTCATTCAGCGCGCGGGCCCGTGCCGGGTCGGGGGGCAGATTGTCCTCCTCGTGGAATGGGGGATTGCACAGAACCTGGTCATAGTCGCGCTTGAGCTCTGCCGGTAGGGCGAAGGCGTCGGCGGCGACGAAGTTTGCACTGACCGCATTGGCGGCGGCATTGCCCTTGGCCAGGGCCACCAAAGCGGGATCGAACTCGACCCCGGTCAAGGTTAGTCCCGCGACCCGGGCCATCAGACAGAGGCTGGCGGTCCCTGCCCCTGCCCCCAATTCCAGGACATTCTCGCCGGGCTTTGCCGGCACCGCCGCCGCCAGCATCACCGCGTCCAATCCGGAGCGAAAGCCGCTGCCGGGCTGCTCGGCAATGACCTGGCCGTCCAGAAATGCGGTCATCGGGGACAGACCCTCATGGCATGGCTTGCGGGACAGCCGCCTTGAGCAAACGCTCGGCGAGGGCAAAATCCTCGTCCAGCACCATCAGACGGCGCGGCAGGAAACCCATCGAGCCATCCATCACGCTGGCATTCTCATCGAACACCACCGATTCAATCCCGGCCTCCTCCAGCACATGCAACGCATAGGACAAGGTGACGGGATCGATGGTTTTGAGCACGGGGCGCATAGGCGGGGCTTGGTTCGCGGGGCAGCAAATTTATAGGCCCAGATGCGGCATCCGCCTAGCTTGACCGGGGGCGCGGCCCGTCTAGAGTCCGCCCATGTTGACGCATGAGCGTACCCGCAGCGCCGATTCGGGGATTTCCCCGGTGGAACGCCTGCATGCCTTGGTCGCCGCGGATATGCAGCAGGCCGACCGGCTGATCCATAAAGGCATGGGCTCGACCGTGTTGTTGATCCCGGACCTGGCGCGACACCTGATCGACTCCGGCGGCAAGCGGCTGCGTCCGATGCTGACTTTGGCCGCCGCCCATGCCGGCGGTTATGGCGGCGACGGTCATATCAAACTGGCGGCGGCGGTCGAGTTCATTCACACCGCCACCCTGCTGCATGACGATGTGGTGGACGAAAGCACGCTTCGGCGCGGCAAGGTTTCGGCCAATCTGGTCTGGGGCAACAAGCCGTCGGTCCTGGTAGGCGATTTCCTGTTCTCCCGCGCCTTCCAACTGATGGTGGAGACCGGCAATCTGACGGTGCTGGATATTCTCTCCGGCGCTTCGGCGATCATCGCCGAAGGCGAAGTGATGCAGCTCAATTCGGCCAAGAATCTCGGCGTGAGCGAAGACCATTACATGCGGGTGGTGTCGGCCAAGACCGCGGCCCTGTTCGCGGCGGCGGCGCAAGGCGGCGCGGTGCTCACGGGCAGCGGCGGCGATTTCGTCTCCGCCTTCCGCGCCTATGGTGAAAATCTCGGCATCGCTTTCCAGTTGGTCGACGACGCGCTGGATTATTCCGGTCGCCAGGCGCTGATGGGAAAATCCGTGGGCGACGATTTCCGCGAAGCCAAGATGACGTTGCCGATCATCCTGGCCTTTGCCCGCGCCGACGATCCTGCGCGGGGCTTCTGGAAGCGGGTGATCGAAACCGACAACCAAACCGAAGCCGATCTCAACACCGCCATCACCCTGGTGGAACAGACCGGCGCCATCCAGGAAACCATGCGCCGCGCCCGCGCTTTTGCCGACGCCGCCAAGGCCGCTCTGTCGACGCTGGAAGACAGCGAAATCACCCGCGCCCTGGCCGACATCGCCGATTTCTGCGTCGAGCGCGCTTACTAGAAAACTTTAGAGACCGTCCGGCGTCGGGCCGATGTCCTGGCCGGCGCTTTCCTGGGCGATGTTGAAGGCCGGCACGAAGGTCGGGGCGACCCACCAGTCCGGATGGGCGGTCTCGAGCAATTGGGCGGCCCGGGCGCAACTGGCGTCGTCGGGGAAAATGGCAAAGCAGGTCGCTCCCGAACCCGACATCCGCGCGAACAGCATTCCCGGCAGGGCGGCCATCGCGTTCAGCACCTCGCCAATGGCCGGCGCTTTGGCGCGGGCGGGCGCTTCCAGGTCGTTGCGCGTCGCTTCCAGCAGGCGCAGCACATCGGCGCAATCGCGAAACTGGCCGCGCGGCAAGGCGCCGGCGATGCCGCTGCGGCTGACCAGCGCGGCAAAGACATCGCGGGTCGGCACCGCCACACGCGGATTGACCAGCAACATCGCCAGCCGGGCGAAACAATCCACGGGAGTGAGAATTTCGCCCCGGCCCGCCATGAAGCTGGGGCCGCCGGCAAGGCAAACGGGGATGTCCGAGCCCAGCGCGGCGGCGATGTCTTGCAGACGCGCTTCGCTCAGTTGGACGTTCCACAATTGCGACAGCGCCCGTAAGGCGGCCGCCGCGTCGGCGCTGCCGCCACCGATGCCCGACGCCACCGGCAAATTCTTGGTCAGGATCAGGCGCGCCTTGGGTTCAATTGCCGCCGCCTCAGCCAAGGCACGCGCGGCGCGCAGCACCAGATTGTCGCCCTCCGCCGCAAGGCCGGCGGCAAATGGGCCTGCCAAAGCCAGGGAGAGCCCGTCGCTCTTCTCGGTGCGGAGCACATCCCCCAAAGCGGTGAACACCGCCAGGCTTTGCAGCGGGTGAAAGCCGTCCGCACGCCGCTCGCCGACATGCAGGAACAAATTGATCTTGGCCGGCGCGGCGAAGGCGCCCCCCTGCCCGCCTTGGCCGCTCATCACCCGGTCAATCCGGCTTTCAGCTTGCGCTCGATATTGGCCTTGTCGCCGTCATCGGCGCTGAAGGCCAGCGCATGGTTCCACTGGAAGCGCGCTTCCATCTTGCGGCCCGCTTTCCACAGCGCGTCGCCCAGATGGTCGTTGATGGTGGCGTCGCCCGGCACCAGCAGCACAGCCGCTTCCAAAGTCGTCGCCGCATCGTCATAGCGGCCGAGCCGGTAATAGGCCCAGCCCACGCTGTCGACGATATAGCCGTCATAGGGCCGCAAGGTGCGGGCCTTTTCCAGCATCGCCAGCGCTTCGGGAATGCGCTTGCTCTGGTCCACCCAGGAATAGCCCAGATAGTTGAGCAGTTCGGCCTGATCGGGCGACAATTTCAGCGCCCGGTCCAAATCGGCTTCGGCGCGATCCCAGTGATGGGCTTTGTCCTCGGCCATGGCGCGGGCGTAAAAAAGCGGCCAATCGCGCTTCTGCGGGGTCCCTAAGGCTTTTTCCGCTTTGGTATAGGCATCGATGGCATCGTCGCTGCGATCAGCATCGCGATAGGCGTCGCCCAGGGCGATCCAGGTCTCGCTGTCGCCGGGATGGCTTTCCGCCAAGACGCGCAATTGGCGGATGGCCTCGTCCTTCTTGTTCATGCGCGACTGATCGACCGCCGCTTCCACCGCCGCCATGCGGTAATAGGGCGACGCCTTGTCGACCTGGTTGTAGATCGCCACCGCCTCTTCATATTTGTTCAGAAGCTCGAACCGTCCGCCCAGCAGCACTTGGGCCAAGGCCAGATCGGGGCGCAGATACAGCGCCATGCGCAGATAGAGGATCGAAACCTCGGCGCTGTTCTGGTCGGTCAGCGAGGCCGCAATGCCGAACAGGGCTTCGGCGGCGCCGTCCTCGGCGCTGCGAACCGTCGGGTCGGGCTTTTTGTTGGCTGCGATGCGGGCCAGGCCTGGCTCTGCCACCGGGCCCAAGGCGGGATTGCTTTTGGCTTTCTGGTACAGCGCGGTCGCGTCAGCGGCGCGGTTCATCCGCTCCAGATAATTGCCATAGGCCTCGATCACCCGCGGACTGCTGGGATTGAGCGACAGCGCTTTTTTGTAGAAAGGATCGGCGGCCTCCTTCTGGCCCATGAAATCGGCGATCAGGGCGGAATGAAACGCCGCCATGCCTTCGGCGCCGCTCTGCGCCGCCAGGGTCTTCATGTCGGCGGTGGCGCCGGCCGCGTCGCCGCTGGCAGCCGCCGCCCAGCCATCGAACAGCGAAACGGTGAGAAGGGTAAAGGGCCCCTTGGCCGAAGCCGCCAACTGCTTGCGGACTTCGGCATAATCCTTGTGCTTGAGGGCCAGCACCGCCAAGGTCAGGCGGGCGGAACGGTCGTCCGGGGTTTTGGCAACTACTTGCTGGGCATATTTGCCCGCCCCTTCCAGATCGCCGGCCGTGGTGGCGAAGTAAAACGCCAGCGACAGCAACTCGCTGTTCTCCGGATCGTTCTTCAGGCTCGCGCTGTAAAAATGCTCGGCCTGCTTCATGTCGTGTTCGCCGGCGGCGAAACGCGCCGACAGATAAGTCGAGAACACATCGGTCTGCGGATCGGGCGGCGGCGCGCTCGGCATCAGGTCTTCCGGCGCGGCGCAGCCGCCGAGCAAAATCAGGGCAAGACAGGGCAGAAATTTGCGCAAGGGCGCTACTCCTACATGTTCGAATAATTGGGCCCACCGCCGCCTTCGGGCGTGGTCCAATCGATATTTTGCGCCGGGTCTTTGATGTCGCAGGTTTTGCAATGCACGCAATTCTGCGCATTGATCTGAAAGCGGGGCCCCGAGACGTCCTCGACGATCTCATAGACACCCGCCGGGCAGTAACGCTGCGCCGGCTCGGCATATTCCGGCAAGTTGACCCTAACCGGAATTGTCGGATCGCGCAGCAGCAAATGCACCGGCTGATCCTCTTCATGGTTTGTATTCGAGACAAAGACGCTGGAAAGCCTGTCGAAGGTTAAGGTTCCGTCAGGCTTGGGATAGGGAATCGGACGGCAGTCCGCCGCTTTCTTCAGACAGGCGTAATCCGGCTTGCCGTGCCGCAGGGTTCCCAGCAGCGAAAAGCCGAACAATTGGTTGGTCCACATATCCAGGCCGATAAAGGGGAGCGCCAGCAGGGTTCCCAATTTCGACCACAGCGGCTTGACGTTGCGCACGCGGAACAGGTCCTTGGCCACATCGCTCTTGGCATAGGCGGCCTCATAGTCCGACAGGGTGTCGCCGGCGCGACCGGCTTTCAGGGCGGCGAAAGCGGCCTCGGCCGCCATCATCCCGGTCTTCATGGCGTTGTGGCTGCCCTTGATGCGCGGGACATTGACGAAGCCGGCGGCACAGCCGATCAGCGCCCCGCCCGGAAAGGCGAGCTTGGGCACCGATTGATAGCCGCCTTCGGTGATGGCGCGGGCGCCATAGCCGATGCGTTTGCCGCCTTCCAGCATGGGGCGGATAGCAGGATGGGTTTTGGCGCGCTGGAATTCGCTGAACGGCTCCAGATAAGGGTTCTGGTAGTTCAGATGCACGACAAAGCCGATCGAGCAGAAATTTTCGCCCCAGTGATAAAGGAAAATCCCGCCGCCGGTCTGGTTGTCCAGCGGCCAGCCGAAGCCGTGCAGGACCAGACCTTTTTTGTGTTTGTCCTTGGGCAATTCCCAAAGCTCTTTCAGGCCGATGCCGAATTTCTGCGGCTCGCGTCCCTCATGTAGAGCGAATAGAGGGCCGAGCTTTTTGCTTAGCGAACCACGCGCGCCTTCGGCGAAGAAGGTGTATTTGCCTTTGAGGTTCATGCCGGGGGCGTAATCCGGCTTGCGATGGCCGTCTTTGGCCACACCCAGATCGCCGGTGACGACGCCTTTGACGGTGCCGTCTTCCACGATCAGCTCATGGGCGGGAAAGCCGGGATAGATCTCCACGCCCAAGGCCTCGGCCTGCGTCGCCAGCCAGCGGCAAAGGTTGGAAAGGCTGACGACATAATTGCCGCGATTGCTCATCAGCGGCGGAAACAGGAAATGGGGAATGCGGATGGCCGCCTGTTTGGTGAAAAAATAAAAGCGGTCGTCGCGGACTTCGGTCTCGACCGGGGCGCCCTTCGCGTTCCAGTCGGGAATGAGCTGGTTCAGGGCGGAAGGATCGAGCACCGCGCCGGAAAGAATATGGGCCCCGATCTCGGAGCCCTTTTCCAGCACACAGACGCTGACCTCACGTCCCTCACTCGCCGCCAATTGCTTCAGCCGGATCGCCGCGGACAGCCCAGCGGGGCCACCGCCCACGATGACCACGTCATATTCCATGCTTTCGCGCTGGGGAGCTTCGGACATGCGCCTGGGATGCGGAATCGCGAGGTGACTATAGCCTAGCCGCGGGGCTCTCCCTAGAATGCCAAGATGCAGGACAAAGACGCGCTTTCCACCCTGACCTGGCTGCTCGACGCCGGCGCCGATGAGGCGATGGGCGAAGAGCCGGTCAACAGGCTCAAGGCCCCCATGCCCCACCCTCCCCTTGAGGGGCCCGAAGGGCGGGCGCGCGCCCAAGCGCGCCCCGTGGGGTCGCAATTTGTGAGCGCAGCGAGCAAATTTCGGGAAAGAGAGCAGCCACCTTCCCCGACTCCGCCACCTTCCGACAACGACGCCATCGGCACCGCCCAGCGCAGCGCGGCGGCGGCCTCCAGCCTGGCGGACTTGAAAGCGGCGCTGGAAGCGTTTGAAGGTTGCGGCCTCAAACGCGGCGCCACCACCACGGTGTTCGCCGATGGCACGCCGACCGGCGGGATCATGTTCATCGGCGAGGCGCCCGGGCGCGACGAAGACCGCGCCGGCAAACCCTTTGTCGGACGGGCCGGGCAATTGCTGGACCGGATGCTCGCGTCGATCGGGCTGAGCCGGCAGACCAACACTTACATCACCAATGTGATGGCCTGGCGCCCGCCGGACAACCGCGACCCCACGCCCGAGGAAGGGGCGATGTGCCTGCCCTTCCTGCGGCGTCATATCGAACTGGCCGATCCCAAAGTCATTGTGCTCTTGGGCGCGGTGGCGGCGCGCCATGTGGTGGGGCTCAGCGAGGGCATCATGCGCAGCCGGGGCCGCTGGATGGACTATCGGATCGGCGAACAGACCGTGCCCCTGCTCCTGACCCTGCATCCTGCCTATCTGCTGCGCCAGCCCGCGCATAAGAAACTGGCTTGGCGCGATCTGCAAAGCCTGGCGGCAAGACTGGAAAGTCTTAACTTGCTTGAAAGGCGCGACGCGGTTAGTTAGGGCGCAAGGCGCTGTTTGTGGGCGGCGCAGCATCGGCGACTTGATTGCCGGGCGACCCGGAAGCGGGCATAAATTATATTGGGCAAAGTCGAAGGAAACCCGCGATGCGGATCGCGCTGGCATTTGGATTCGTCCTGGCGGGAACTTGCGCCGCCCTGGCACAGGTGGCGGTTCCGCCCGCGGCGGTAGCGATCCCGGCCATCCTGCCGGTGCAGTCCGCCGACCCGGCAGCCGCCGTCATCAAGCCGGCACCCACGCCTTCGGTGCGGCCGCAGATCTTGTCCGCGGCCGATGTCGCGCTCTATCGCCAGATCTTCGCGGCCGAACGGGCCCAGCAAACCTCACGCGCCGCCAGCCTGCTCGCCAAAGTGAGTGACCCGGTCCTGGCGCCTTATGCGCAGGCGGCCCGGCTGATGGCGGCCAAAAAGCCCAAGATCGCCGAACTGGTCGCCTGGCTGAAAGACAACCGCGAGCTGGCGGTCGCCGACCGCATCTATCGCCTGGCGGTGGCCAATTCGACCAAGACCGTCCGCCACAAGCACAAGCTGATCCGGGTCGCAGTGGTGACCAATATCCCCGCCCCGCTTGGCGTGGGCCGGCGCACCGGCGGCTATGAAGACCAGGAAATGCCCGAGCCGACGCCGTCATCCGATGCGGCGCGCGCCATCCTTGCCCCCATCTTGGCCGACATCAAAGCCGGCACGCCGGACGAGGCGGCGGCGCTGCTGCAGAATTTGCAAGCCGCGGCCACCGCGCCGGCCGAAGACATCGCCATTCTTTCCCATCGCATCGCCGCCTCTTATCTGGCCGAGGGGATGGACGCGCAGGCCTTCCAGCTCGCCGCCGCTGTTCCCAACACCACGCCCTGCCCGCAGCTCGAATGGGATGCAGGCTTTTCCGCTTATCGCCTGGGCCATTGGTCCGACGCGATCACCCATCTGGAGCGCCTGGCGCAGAATGGCGGCGTCGAGGGCAACCTGCGGGCGCAGGCTGCATTCTGGGCGGCGCGGGCGCATATGCAAGCGGGCGATCCCAAGCGGGTGATCTCGCTGCTGGCCGCCGCCGCCAAGGAAGAACCGACATTTTACGGGCTGATCGCCGAACGCATGCTGGGCATGGACACCAATACCGGCTTTTCCGAGCCGGTATTGGCTGAGGCCGATTACACCGCGCTGATGGCGGTGCCTTCGGCGCACCGGGCGGTGGCGCTGTGGCAAGTGGGCGAAGGCGAATTCATCGGCTCCGAACTCAATCGGGCCTTTGTCGACAACACCGAGGCGCTGGATCCCGCCATGGCGGCGCTGGCCCGCGCCATGGGCGTCACCAATATCGAACTTCGCGCCAGCGAGAAAAGCGTGGCGCAGGGTTTGCTTTTAACCGGTCTCTTTCCGGTGCCGCCTTATCGGCCGCTGGACGGCTATCAAGTCGACCAGTCGCTGGTGCTGGCTTTTGCCCGTATCGAAAGCCGCTTCCAGAACGGCGCGACATCGCCGGTCGGCGCGCGCGGCATCATGCAGATCATGCCCAAGACTGCCGAACTGGTCGGCGGCAAGGATGCGGCGGACGAGCTTTACGATCCGGCCTATTCGCTGTCGCTGGGGCAGCGCTATATCGCCCAATTGCTGGATCGGCTGGACGGAAATCTGATGGAGTTGGGCGGCGCCTATAATGCGGGACCGCAGGCGGTGAACCGCTGGCTGAACACCAAGGCGGGCAAGGACGATCCGCTTCTGTTCGTGGAAAGCATTCCGGTGGCCGAGACGCGCTCTTATGTGCGCCGGCTGATGGAATACCATTGGATGTATCGCCGCCGGTTTGGCCAGGACGCCAAAAGCCTGGACGAAACCGCCCGCGGCGCCTGGCCGATCTATCGTCCGGCCCTGCCCGCCGCACCCACAGTTGAAGCCTCCGCCGCGCCCGCAGATGGCACACAGATCATCGATGCCAGCTTCCACTGATCACCTAGACCAAAGCATCACTTTTGTGCCGGTGCATATCGCGCTGCTGACGGTGTCCGACACCCGCACCAAGGACGACGATGTCTCCGGCGACACCCTGGAAAAGCGCGTGAAGGATGCAGGGCATATCCTCTGCGCCCGCACCATTGTCCCCGACGACCAGGCCAAGATCACGGCGCAGTTGAAGCTGTGGATCGGCGATCCGCGCATCGATGTGGTGATCTCGACCGGTGGCACCGGGCTGACCGGGCGCGATGTCACGGTGGAAGCCTTTCGCGCACTGTTCGAAAAAGAGATCGATGGATTCTCCGCGCTGTTCCACCAGATCTCCTTTGCCAAGATCGGCACCTCGACGGTGCAATCGCGCGCCTGTGCCGGCCTCGCCGGCGGCACATATCTATTCGCCCTGCCCGGTTCGCCCGGCGCGGTGAAGGATGGCTGGGATGGGATATTGAAGTGGCAGCTCGATATCCGCCACCGCCCCTGCAACTTCGTCGAGATCATGCCCAGACTTTTGGAACGTTGACCCCCTCCCCCTTCGCTGGCCCAAGGGCCAGCTACGGGTACTCCCCCTCCATGCGCTTCGCGCAGAGGGGGAGATGGGCACGACCAAGACGCGCCATCTTTGGAGCTAAAGCTTCGCCACCACCCACACCGGTATGCGCAGGGTGTGCAACACCGACAGCCATAACCCGCGCAAGGCCCCGTCGCGCGGGCGTGCGGCGTTGACGGCGCGGGCGCGCAGCGACACCAGACGGCGCCGGCCGATGCGGCGGATCAGATCGGCGTCTTCCATTCGGGCCAGCGCGCGATAGCCGCCGAGTTTCTTGTAGAGCCGTTTGGGGATCAGCAATCCCTGATCGCCATAAGGCAGCGCCAGCAGCCAGGCACGCAAATTCGCCTTGGCCTCGGCCCGGCGGGCCTCGCCGCCGAAATCATCGAGCGCGAAGTGAAACACCGCGGCGCGCGGATATTCGGGCATCGCGCCGGCCAGGAAGGATTCCACTTCCGCCTCCCAGCCGCCCTCCAGCGCGGTTTCCGGCAGAAGAAACAGGATCCAGTCGCTACGGGCGCGCGCCGCCCCGGCAATGAGCTGGTCACTGCGGGTTCGGCCCGCGCTGACGACATGGGCGCCGGCCGCGTCCGCCACCGCCAGGGTTCCATCCGAGGATCCCCCATCGGCGATAATCACCTCGCGCACCACCCCGCGCACCGCCGCGGGGATCAGGCTGTCGAAACAGCGGGGCAGAACATGCTCCGCATTCAAAGTGGGGATGACGACCGAGATCATCCCGCCATCATGGACCAGCCGGGCGCTTATGCCAAAGCCCTTTGCGTCGCAGGTAAAATTTTGGAAAGTAGACCTTGAGATCACGATCTGGAAAAATTACCGCGGAGGAGATTTACCATGCTGCATATATTGTTGGCGGCGCATCTGGTGCTGTTCGCCTTTTCCCTGGCTTTCACGGCGGGGCTGGGAATTTTGCAATCGCGGGTGGCGCGAAGCGGCGACGTGCAAAAAATCCATGATGTGTTTTCCGCCTGCCGGCCGCTATCCATGACCGGCGGAATTGGATGGTTCGTGACCGCCGCGCTGGGCTTATGGCTGGCGCAAACGGCGGGCTATGACCTCACCGCCCCCTGGCTGACCTGGTCTTATGCCTTGTTCGCGCTGCTGCTGGCGGTGGGCTTCGGCATCCATGCGCCCTATCAGGCCAAGGTGATCGCGGCCTCCGCCGGCGGGGTGATGACGCCGCAATTGGAACAGCTGCTCAAAGCGCCGCTGGAGCGGGCTGCCGGTGCCATCAGCGCCCTATCGGTGATCGGGATCATCTGGCTGATGACGTCGCGGATGGGGTGACGTCAGTTAGTTTGTTCTTGATTTGTTCTTCTTCTGGGTGCATGATTCGCACCCATGACCACCGTTCTCGACACCACCATCCGGCGTGACGTTCTGCGGGGACGCGGGGCGCTTTCCAATGCCGTGGGCCGCTATGAAAAGCAGACCCGGGTCCTGGTCGATGACGGCTGGGACGATGGCTGGCGGGCGGAAGATAACAGCCCGCCTGCTCTCAAGACCGAAGTGATCCAGGATTCCACCCGCACCATCATCGCCCGCAACAAATCGCCGGACATTTCCTTCGACCGCTCCATCAATCCCTATCGTGGCTGCGAGCATGGCTGCATCTATTGCTTCGCCCGGCCCACCCACGCCTATCTGGGCTATTCGCCGGGCGCGGATTTTGAATCGCGCATCCTGACCAAGCCCAATGCCGCCGAGCTCTTGGCCAAGGAATTGTCGGCGCCGGGATATGTGCCGCGCACCATCGCCATGGGCACCAATACCGATCCCTATCAGCCTTTGGAAAAGAAGCTGCGCATCACCCGTTCGATCCTGGAAGTCTTGCGCGATTTCCGCCATCCGGTGGGCATCGTCACCAAATCGCCTTTGATCCTGCGCGATCTGGATATCCTGTCCGACATGGCCAAGATGGGTTTGGCCAAGGCGGCGCTTTCTGTAACGACCCTGGACCGCAAGCTGGCGCGGGTGATGGAGCCGCGCGCCGGCACGCCGGCGCGGCGTCTGCAGGCGATTGCCGGGCTGGCCAGTGCCGGCATTCCCGCCGGCGTGATGTTCGCCCCCGCGATCCCAGCGCTGAATGATCATGAAATGGAAGCGGTGCTGGAGGCTGCCGTGCAGGCGGGCGCCACCACCGCCGGTTATGTGCTGCTGCGCCTGCCCTTGGAGATCAAGGATCTGTTCCGCGAATGGCTGGAGGCCAATGTTCCCGGCCGCGCCAAGCATGTCATGGCGCTCGTCCGCTCCATGCGGGGCGGCAAGGATTACGACAGTCAGTGGGCGACACGGATGCGCGGCACCGGGCCTTATGCCGAATTGATGGCGAAAAGGTTCCATATGGCGGTAAAGAGGCTGGGGCTCAACCAGCCGCGAAAACCCCTGGAAACCCACAGCTTCAGGCGTCCACCCCGGATTGGCGATCAGCTCAGTCTGCTCTGAGGCGGTTTCGCTCCGCGAATCCGCCTCAAGTTGTTAATTGTCGCGCGGCCTTACGGAAAACCGCTGCACACTTTTCCGGGCCGCGCTAATCATGAGGGATGCCGCATTACATCTACGAGTCCCGCATTCTGAAGGTTCGCTCCGGACCCGTTTGCGGCGTGGATGAAGCCGGACGCGGGCCCCTGGCCGGGCCGGTGGTGGCGGCGGCGGTGATCTTGGACCGGGGGCGCATTCCCAAAGGCCTCAACGATTCCAAACAGCTCACCGAAGAAGCGCGCGAAGAACTTTTTCCCCGCATCATGGAACGTGCCATCGCCGTCGGCGTGGGCGAAGCCAGCGTCGGCGAAATCGACCTGGTCAATATCCGCCAGGCGACCCATCTAGCCATGGCGCGGGCGGTGCGCGCGCTATCCGTGGCGGCCGAGTTTGCCTTGGTCGACGGCAATGATGCGCCGGCCCTGCCCTGCCCTTGCGACACACTGGTGGATGGCGACGCGCGATCGGTTTCCATCGCCGCTGCTTCGATCATCGCCAAAGTGACGCGCGACCGGCTGATGGCGGCGCTGCATGACGCCCATCCCGGCTATCAGTGGCGCAACAACAAGGGCTATGGCACGCCGGAACATTATGCCGGCCTCAAATTGCATGGCGTCAGCGAGCATCACCGCCGAAGCTTTGGGCCGGTGCGCGACATGCTGAGCGGCGCCTTCGTCTGGCGGGAAAATCCGTCGCCGGCATTTGTCGAAAATTCGATGGAATAAGTTTGCCGGGCGGCAAGCGCCCTCTGGCACTCTTTCCCCATGAACGTCACCACCACCTCGGGCCTGCAGAACGCATGGCGCCGGGCCGGCAATTATGCCGCCGCGATCACGCGCGACAGCACCGCCGATGCCGGCAATGACCTCGCCGGCGATGTTGTCGGACTGATACAGGCGGGCAGTGATTTCAGAGCCAATCTGGCGGTCCTTAAGGTCAGCGAGCGCATGGATAAGCAGCTCCTGGACATTTTGGCCTGATCCATCTGTCCCCAGGCACAACATCTGGTGTGGGGATGAATCTCGGACTCAATTTTGTAACTCTTTGATTCACCAAGACTCTTGACGCGCGAATCACCCCGAATCACTGTGGACGGGCTGTGAGTGATTCGGGGCGGATATGCTGAAATTGGACCAGGTGATCGAAGGCGACTGCATCGCGGCGATGAATGCGCTGCCCGAAGGCTCGGCCGACCTGATCTTCGCCGACCCGCCCTACAACATGCAGCTGCGCGGGGAACTGCGCCGTCCCGATCAATCCAAGGTCGATGCCGTCGACGATCATTGGGACCAGTTCGGCAGCTTTGCCGATTATGACCGCTTCACCCATGACTGGCTCGCGGCGGCGCGCCGGGTTCTGAAAGACAGCGGCACCATCTGGGTGATCGGCTCCTATCACAATATTTTCCGCGTCGGCGCGACCATGCAGGATCTGGGCTTTTGGATTCTGAACGATGTGGTCTGGCGCAAGACCAATCCGATGCCGAATTTCAAAGGCCGCCGCTTCACCAATGCCCATGAAACCCTGATCTGGGCGACCAAGACCGCCAAGCAGCAATACACCTTCAATTACGAGGCGATGAAGGCGCTGAACGACGAATTGCAGATGCGCTCGGACTGGACCCTGCCGATCTGCAGCGGCCATGAGCGCCTGAAGGATGCCGCCGGCCAGAAAGCCCATTCCACCCAGAAGCCCGAAGCCCTGTTGCACCGCGTGGTGGTGGCCTCGACCAAGCCGGGCGATGTGATCCTGGACCCTTTCTTCGGCTCCGGCACCACCGGCGCGGTGGCCAAACGGCTGGGGCGTCATTTTATCGGCATCGAACGCGAACACGCCTATGCGCAAGTGGCGCGCGAACGCATCGCCGCCATCATGCCGGCCGATAGCGACGCGCTGGAGACCACCAAATCCAAACGCGCCGAACCGCGCATTCCCTTTGGCTGGGTGGTGGAACGCGGCTTGCTGCCGCCCGGCACCGTGCTGCATGGCGCGCGCAAGAACCAAAGGGCCAAAGTGCGCGCCGATGGCACCCTGGTCTGCGCCGACGCCACCGGCTCGATCCACCGCATCGGCGCCCATGTCCAAGGACTGGATGCCTGCAATGGCTGGACCTTCTGGCAATTCGAATTGCCCGGCGGCGCCCTGGCCCCGATCGACGTGCTGCGTCAGCGCTTGCGGGCGGAGCTGGTGTAGTCGAAAAGCGGGCCGCCTTCGTCAAGCCCGTGTTCGACGATCTTGCGCATGACCGTGGGCAGCGCGACATCGCGTAATTTCTCGCGGGCCACCCAAAGAGCCGCATCCAATTTCGGCTTTCTCGCCATTTGCGCGAAATAGACCTCCACCTCCAACTCAAAATGCGTGAAGCCGTGGCGGACAATGCCGGGGCGTTTTTTCCATTGGGCGGCGAAGGGCGCCTGTTTTATCGCGTCTTTGGGGAATTTGTCCGTCCACGGACCAAGTATCGGCTCCAGCATCGAAGCCAGCAAGCCTTTGTCGGGACGTTTGCGCAAAAGTACCGCCCCGCTGGCACCCTGGACCACGAAGGCGACGCCGCGCCGGAGCGGCCGCACCGCTTTGGGCGTTTTCACGGGCAATTCTTCCTGGACGCCGCGCTTTCGCGCCCGGCAATATTTCTCCAGGGGACATTGCGGACAGGCCGGCCGCTTGGGCGTGCAGATCGCCGAGCCCAGATCCATCAGCGCTTGCGCGAAATCCCCTGCCCGCGCCGGCACCAATTGCATCGCGTGATCGTGCAACTCGGCTTTCGCTTTGGGCAGCGGTGTTGTCACCGCGAAAAGCCGGGCGATCACCCGCTCGGCATTGGCATCCATCGCCGCCTGGCGCTCGTCATAGGCGATGGCGGCGATGGCGCCCGCGGTATAGGTGCCCACGCCGGGCAGCTTGCGCAGCTCTGCGGCACTGCCTGGAAATTTGCCGCCCCATTCGCCGGCCACCAGTTTGGCGGCGGCATGCAGATTGCGGGCGCGGGCGTAATAGCCAAGTCCCGCCCAGGCAGCCAGCACGTCATCCTGGTCGGCGCGAGCCAGCGCCTTCACATCCGGCCACAGGCTGAGGAATTTTCGGTAATAGGCGCCAACCGCCTGCACCGTGGTCTGTTGCAGCATGATTTCGCTGAGCCAGACCCGATAAGGATCGGCGCGTCTGCCGCGCGGCGCCCGCCAGGGCAGCACCCGCCGATGGACGTCGTACCAGGCCAGCAATTTGGCGGGGATGGGGGAAACCGGCATAATGGCGACCATGGCCCAGCCGCCCAAAGCTTCACAAGACAATGCGCCCCGCCGCGGCCGCGCCGGCGCCATCGGCGCCGATGCCGGGGCGGCTGCGCAGGCCGCATTCGCCCGGGCCGGGTTCGCCGATCCGGCGCTGGTCCTGCATTGGGAAGAGATCGCCGGCGCCGAGGTAGCCCGGCTGGCCCGCCCGGTCAGCCTGAAAGACGGCGTCCTGACGGTGCTGGCCGAACCGGCTGCCGCCCTGTTCCTGGCCCATGAATCGCGCACCCTGATGGGGCGGATCAATAACTGGGCGGGCCGCCAATGGGTGGACCGGGTGAAATTCGTCCAAGGGCAGCTCGAAAGCCGCCCGCCAGCACCCACCCCGCGCCAGCCTGGAAAAGCCGCCAAACCGGGCGATCCTGCCCTTCAATTCCAGGGCCCCGGACCCCTCAAATCGGCGCTGGAAAGCCTTGCGCGCTGGCGCGCCACCGGGGAGGATCGCCCCCGGCCCAACCATCGGGAACCCAAGTGAAAAGAAAACAGATATTCCTTGTTAGCGGAGCTCTGGCCATTATCGCCTTGGGCGCAATTGCCTGGTCCCTGTTCGGTCAGCAGTCGACCGATCTGGCCGATGCTGCTTCCGTAACTTCGCAGCCGGCGGAAACGATCTCCAAGGCCGAGCCCCATGTGCTGGGCAATCCGTCGGCCAAGGTCACCCTGATCGAATATGCGGCGCCGCGTTGTCCCCATTGCGCCCGCTTCGACATGAACGTCTTTCCCCAGGTCAAATCCGCTTATATCGACACCGGCAAGGTCTTCTATGTGTTCCGCGTCTTTCCGCTGAGCGAGGATGACGGCAATGCGGAAAAGCTCGCCTCCTGCCTGCCCAAGGACCAGTATTTTCCCTTCATGGACATGCTGTTCCGCAACCAGCCGAAATGGGACGACGAATATGGCGTGATGGACGTCAAAGGCGGGCTGGTGCAGATGGCCCGGACCGCCGGGATGAACGAGGCCCAGGCCCGGGCCTGCATGGCCGACAAGAAGCTGGATGCCACCATCAACCGCACCGCGTCCGATGCCCAGGCCCGCTATCAGGTCGATTCGACCCCCACTTTGCTGGTCAATGGCAAGGTGGTCCACGCGCCGCCGGGGGCGGAATGGAGCTTCCAAAGCCTCGCCCCGATCCTGGATGCCGCCGCCAAAAGCTGAGACGCGTCCACAGGTTCGTCGCCTAAACCATTGAACTTGGGGCTCGATCTCTGTCACAACCGCGGCGAAACCGGCGGAGAATCACCCGTGTCGCGCAAAGCCCTTTGGACCGTCTTCGCCCTGCTCGTGCTGGTGGCCGGCGGAGTCGCAGCCTGGTACCTGCTCGCCCCCGACGCGCCGAACCTCGCCGCCCCGTCCAGCAGCGGCGCGGGTTATGTGCTGACCGCCCATGACCGCACCCTGGGCAATCCCAAGGCCAAGGTGGTGCTGATCGAATATGCGGCGCCGAGCTGCCCGGTCTGCGCCGCCTTCAACGCCCAGACCTTTCCCCAGTTCAAACAGAACTATGTCGATACCGGCAAGGTCTATTACGTCTTCCGGGTCTTTCCCATTCGCGCCGATGACGGGACGGCGGAAAAAATCGCCCGCTGCCTGCCTGCGGATAAGTATCTGGGCTTCATTGACCTGCTGTTCCGGAATCAGCCTCTATGGGACGTCGAGAATGGCGTGACCGATGTTCATGGGGGATTGATCAAGGTCGGACGAATCGCCGGCATGAGCGCGGACCAGATCGACAAATGCATGAACAATCCTGACGAGGACAAGATCATCAATACCGTCGCGGCGGACGGGGACGCCAAATACCACATCGCCGGCACTCCGACCCTGGTGCTCGACGGGGTCACGCTGGGGTCGCGTTTCTTCAGTTATGACGAATTGTCCAAGTCGCTGGACGCCGAACTGGCCAAGAAAAAGTAAAGGGCTTTCCCGTTGAAATTCACCCGTCTCAGACTTTCCGGTTTCAAGAGCTTCGTCGAACCGACGGAGATGTTCATCGAAAGCGGCCTGACCGCCGTGATCGGCCCGAATGGCTGCGGCAAGTCGAATCTGTTCGACGCCATGCGCTGGGTGATGGGCGAGACCCGTCCCTCTTCGGTGCGCGGCAGCGAAATGGACGATGTGATTTTTTCGGGCAGCGCCGGGCGTCCGGCTCGCAATGTCGCGGAAGTAACCTTGTTCATTGACAACAGCGACCGCAAGCTGGCCGGGCCCTATCAGGAATACGACACCATCGAAGTCTCGCGCCGGATCGAGCGTGAGGCCGGCAGCGTCTATCGCATCAATGGCCGCGACGTGCGCCAGCGCGATGTGCAGATATTCTTTGCCGATGCCTCGTCCGGCGCCGGCTCGACCGCTTTTGTGCGGCAGGGGCAGATCGGTCTTCTGATCTCGCAAAAGCCCCTGGCGCGGCGCGCCATCCTGGAAGAAGCCGCCGGCATTGGCGGGTTGCACCAGCGCCGCCATGAAGCCGAACTGCGCCTGCGGGCCGCCGAAACCAATCTGGCGCGGCTGCAGGACGTGATCGGCGAAGTGGAGACCCAGCTCGCCAGCCTCAAGCGCCAGGCCCGTCAGGCCACGCGCTACAAAAATCTCTCCGGCCATATCCGCAAAGCCGAAGCCCTGGCGCATTATCTGCGCTGGACCGCGGCCGAGGCGCGCGCCGCCGCGGCATCCGCCGAATTGGCCAAAGCCGCCGCCGCCGTGGCCGCCGCGACCGAAACCGCCGCCAAGGCCTCCACGGTGCAAAGCGACGCTGCCGCGGTGCTGCCGCCGCTGCGCCAGGACGAAGCGGAGAAATCCGCCGCCCATCATCGCCTGGTGGTGCAGCGCGAGCAATTGGATGCCGAGGAAACCCGCGCCCGCGAAGCCGCCCAGCGCATCCGTCAATTGATCGCGCAAGGCGCCGCCGATATCACCCGCGAGCAGGAACTGGACCGCGACGCGCAAGCCGCGCTCGAAGCCTTGGGCGAAGAAGGCGAGACGTTGGAGGGGGCCAATGCGCGCTCCGCCGAAGAAATCGCGCTGGCGCAAAGCCAGGCCGCCGAACTGGCCGAAAAACTCTCCGAGACCGAACGGCTGCTGGAAAAGCTCACCGCGGAACTGGCGGATTGGAATGCCGGCAAGGCCAGCCATGAACGCGGCCGCGAACTGGCCTCTGCGCTGTCCAAGACCAGCCAAGCCCAATTGGACGAAGCGCGCCGGCGGCTGGACGCTGCCTTGGAAGGCGCCCGCGCCGCGCCCGATGTCAGCGCCGCCGACAGCAAGACCGAACAGGCCCGCTCCGCCTCCACCGGCGCCCGCGCCGCCGCCCTCGAAGCGCGCGAGAAATTTGCCGCCGCCGAAGCCGCCGAGGCCATGGCGCGCGAACCGTTGGAAGCAGCCGAACGCGAAGTCCATCGCCTGTCCGGCGAAGTGAAGGCGCTGGGCGAATTGTTGCATCCCGAAGGCGAAGGCCTGTTCCCGCCGCTGATCGATGCAGTGATGGTGCAGCCGGGCTATGAAGCGGCGCTTGCGGCCGCGCTGGGCGATGATCTGCGCGCGCCGCTGGACGAAGCCTCACCGCATCATTGGCGCAATCTGGATTCCCTGGACGGCGCCGCGTTCGAACATCCCGGCCTGCCCGCCGGCAGCAAGCCTCTGACCCAGTTCGTCACCGCGCCCCCCGCCTTGGCCCGGCGGCTGTCGATGACCGGTCTGGTTTTTCCCGACCAGGGCGCAAGCCTGCAAAAAGATTTAAAGCCCGGCCAGCGCCTGGTGACGGCGCGCGGCGATTTGTGGCGCTGGGACGGCTATGCCGCCTCGGCCGACGCGCCCTCGCCGGCGGCCTTGCGCCTGGCGCAGCGCAATCGCCTGAAGGACTTGGAACAGGAACAGGCCCAGGCGCGCGAAATCCGTGCCCAACGTTTTGCGCAATTCGCCGCCGCCAAGGATGCCGCCGAAGCCGCCCGCGCCGCCTATCGCGCCGCCGAGGAAGGTCTTTCCAGCAGCGAACGCGAATTGATCGCCGCCCAGGACGAAGCGACGCGCGCCGCCCGCGCCGCCGCCGAACGGGCTTCGCAGCTTGCCAATCTGGAATCGGAAATCCGCCGGCTCGAACAATCGGTGGCCGCGGCGGAAGACTCGCTGCGCCAGCATGAACAGGCGCTTGCCGAGCTCGGCGACGGCGCCCTTCTGATCCAGCAAGCCGCCGACACCCGCAACCGGACCGCCGAAGCCCGCGCCGCCAGCAGCGAAGCGCGCGCCGGTTTGGAAGGTCTGAGGCGCGAAGGCGAAGCCCGCCGGCAGCGCCTGGCCGCCATCGCCGAAGACATGCAGCGCTGGAGCGCGCGGCGCACCGCCGCCGCCGGCCAAATCGCCGAACTGTCCCGCCGCCAGGAAGAACTCGGCGGCGAGCTGGCCGCCGCCGAAGCCATTCCCGCCGGCATGGCGCAAAAGCGCAGCGCCTTGCTGGATGCGATTTCGCTGGCCGAAACCGCGCGCAACGACGCGGCCGACGCGCGCATGCTGGCGGAGGCCGCGCTGGCCGAAGCCGACAAGCACGCCAAGTCCGCCGATGCCGCCTTGGCCGCGGCGCGCGAGGAACGCGCGGCAGCCCAGGCCCATGCCGAAGGCGCCGCCGCCCGCATCGAGGAATTGCGCACCCGCATCCGCGACGAATTGGAAGCCGGACCCGAAGACCTCATCGCCCGGGCCGAGATCGAAGAAGGCCAGGAATTGCCGCCGCTGGACCAGGCCGAAAAACGCGTCGAGCGATTGAAGCAGGAACGCGAGCAACTGGGCGGCGTCAATCTGCGCGCCGACGAGGAAGCCACCGAACAGGAAACCCGCCTCGCCACCCTCACCGCCGACCGCGACGATCTCACCGGCGCGATCGAACGCTTGCGGCGGGGCATCCAAAGCTTGAACAAAGAGGGGCGCGAGCGGCTGCTGGCCTCCTTCGAAAAAGTGAACAAGAATTTCCAGGAGCTGTTCACCAAGCTGTTCGAAGGCGGCGAAGCCAAGCTCACTTTCACCGAATCCGATGATCCCCTGGAAGCCGGGCTGGAAATCTTCGCCCGCCCGCCGGGCAAACGCCTGCAATCCCTGGCGCTGCTTTCGGGCGGCGAACAGGCGCTGACCGCCATGGCGCTGATCTTCGCCGTGTTCCTGGTCAATCCCGCGCCGGTCTGCGTGCTGGACGAAGTGGACGCCCCGCTGGACGACGCCAATGTCGAACGCTTCTGCAAGATGCTGGACCAGATGACCGAGCTCTCAGGCACCCGCTTCCTGGTGATCACCCATCACGCCCTGACCATGTCCCGCATGGACCGGCTGTTCGGCGTCACGATGGCGGAGCGCGGCGTCAGCCAGTTGGTGTCGGTGACCCTGGCGGAAGCGGAAAAGGTCGCTGCGGAATAGACCTTCCGCCGATGGCGGCTTGGGGGAGATTCTGGCAGCCTATTCTCGCGTGCGATTGAAACTTCGCGCGACATAATGTGCGGCGCTAATTCCATCCATAAAATCAATAACTTACCCGAAATCTGTCTTTCTTGACACCCTTGGGGCCCGCCCATATGGTCCGCGCGCCTTCAACCGCGCCGTGAAGGCCTGGTTTGTCAGCATTTTCGGCATTTGAGCGAGCAATCATGGCTCCCGATCCCGACCGCATGAAGGACCTTGGCCGGCGGCTCGACGAAGTCCAGCGAAAGCACGCGGCAGCCAAGAAAGGCCCGCCGCAGACTCAGTTGGGCATCGCAGGACGCTTCGCGACCGAATTGGTCGTCGCGCTGGTGGTGGGAGGCGGCCTGGGATGGGGGATCGACTGGCTGTTCGGCCGGTTCGGGTATCATACGCGCCCGTTTTTTTTGGTGGTGTTTTTTGTGCTGGGCGCGGCCGCGGGAATTCGCAATGTGGTGCGCGCGGCCAGTGAGATTAACGCCGACATGTCGGCGAACAAGGAGAAATAGTCCGTGGCGATGAATCCCATGGAACAGTTCGAGGTAAAACCGGCACTGGGACTGGAACATCCACTGTTCCAGATCGCCGGCCATCCGGTCTATTTCACCAATCAGGCGCTGCTGATGGTGATCGTCACCATCGCCGCGGCCCTGTTCCTCACCCTGGCGGTCAAACCGGGACGGCTGGTGCCGACACGCGGTCAGTCGATGGCCGAAATGTCCTATGAATTCGTCGCCAACATGATCCATTCGGCGACCGGCGAAGACGGACTGCGCTTCTTCCCCTTCGTGTTTTCGCTCTTCATCTTCGTGCTGTTCTGCAATTTCTTCGGCATGATCCCGGGCAGCTTCACCGTCACCAGCCAGATCGCGGTGACTTTTGCCCTCGCCAGTCTGGTAATCCTTACGGTGATCATAGTCGGCTTCATGAAGCACGGCTTCGGTTTCTTGAAACTGTTCGTGCCGCACGCGCCCTGGTACTTGCTGATCCTGCTGATACCGATTGAGATCATTTCCTTCTTCACGCGACCGCTCAGCCTTTCCGTCCGTCTCTTCGCCAACATGTTGGCGGGTCACATCCTGCTGCAGGTCTTCGCCGGATTCGTCATCCTGCTGGGCGCTGCCGGCGGCATCATGTCCGTTATGTCGGTTGGCCCTTTGGTTATGATTGTCGCCTTCATGCTGCTGGAGTTCCTGGTCGCGGGCCTGCAGGCATATGTTTTCGCCATCCTCACTTGCATCTATCTCAACGAAGCCCTCCATCTCCACGATCACCACTAGAAAGGAAATTGAAATGGAAGTCGCAGCAGCACAAATGATCGGCGCCGGTATCGCCTGTATCGCCCTGGTCGGCGCCGGCATCGGCATCGGCAATGTCTTCGGTTCTTACTTGTCGGGCGCCCTGCGCAATCCGGGCGCCGCCGCCAGCCAGACTACCAATTTGCTGCTCGGCTTCGCGCTGTGCGAAGCCACCGGCCTGTTCGGTTTGGTGATCGCGCTGATCATCCTGTTCAAGTAGGACTAGCCTGATGGCCGAGCCCGTCACCACCGCCACGACGGAAGTCCCCAAAAAAGAGGGTGGCTTTCCACCGTTCGACACCACCACTTTTCCCAGCCAGTTGTTCTGGCTGGCGGTGACGTTCGGCTTTCTGTTCGTGGTGCTGTGGCGGGTTTCCGGTCCCAGGATCAAGGGTGCCATCTCGCTGCGGCGCGGCGCGATCAACAGCGACATCGAAGCAGCACAAAAGGCGCGGGGCGATGCCGATAGTGCAAGTGCCGCCTATCAGACCGCCCTGGCCGCGGCGCGGGCCCGCGCCAATGCCCTGGCGGAGGAAAACCGCCAGACCCTGAATGCGGAGATCGCCCGCGAAAAGGCCAAGGCCGAAGCCGAAGCGCAAACCGCGATGAGCGCCGCCGATGCCCGCATCGCCGAAACCCGGCAAGCCGCGCGCGGCGCGGTGACCCAGGCGGCGCAAGAAGCCGCTATCGCTATCGTCGCCCGCCTGACGGGCGAGACGGTCTCGGCGGCCGAAGCGGCGCAAGCGGTGAAAGGCTAGCCCATGGAGATGTTCCACTTCGACAATCCGGAATTCTGGATCCTGGTCGGCTTCGTCCTGGTGATGGCCCTGCTGTGGTGGAAAGGCGTGCCGGGCATGGTCGGCAAGATGCTGGATCAGCGCGCCACCGGCATCGCGGCCGAACTGGCCGAAGCCCGGCGCCTGCGCGAAGAAGCCGCTGCCTTGCTGACGGAATATAAGAAACGCGCCGCCGGCGCCGAAACCGAAGCCCAGGGCATCGTCACCGAAGCCCGCGCCGAGGCCGCGCGCTTTGCCGAGGAGAGCCGCGCCACTCTCACCGCCCAGATCGCCCGCCGCGCCCAGGCCGCCCAGGACAAGATCGCCCAGGCGGAAGCCGCCGCCATGGCCGAAATCCGCGCCCTGGCGGCCGACGCAGCCGTCAACGCCGCCCAAAAATTGATCGCCGCCCGCCTGGACGAACAGCGCGCCGGAGCCCTGATCGCCGACAGCATCAAGCATGTCGGCGATAAGCTGAATTGATTTTCCGCATAGCGGAAGCAATCCCTGTACGCCGACATTTCCGCCTGGAAAACGCCGGCTTACGGCGAACATATTTTTATGGTATGGTGGTGCAAATGATGCGGACCCTACCGGCCATGCGCGCGAGCCTGTTTGCAGCCTTGCTGACGGTTGCCGGCTCCGCGTCGGCTTTCGCCGCCGACAGCGTGAATTCCTACACCCCGCAACAGCTGGCGAAAGCCAAAGCCCTGGTGTCAAAAGCCGGACGCCAGGTGGTGGGGCTGGAAAATGTCCAGGACGGAAATTTCTTCTTCATCGCGGTCGCAAACGGCATGGCCTATCTCGTCACCGTGACAGCCGCCGGCGAGGCTTATTTCAGCAACCCATTGCCGGTGTCAGACTCGATCCCGACAAGCTGAGGCTGCCATGCGATCTGTGGCCATCAAACGCGCCTATGAGCGCCCTTCCGACAAAGACGGCACCCGCATCCTGGTCGATCGGCTATGGCCGCGCGGCCTGTCCAAACGCAAGGCCGCGCTGGACGATTGGGCCAAGGAGGTCGCCCCCTCGCCCGCTTTGCGCAAATGGTTCGGCCATCGCGAAACCCGTTTCGCCGAATTCGCCAAGCGTTATCGCGCGGAACTCAGACACAATCCCGCCCTGGACGCGCTGCGCGCCCGCAAAGGCAAGGTCACCTTGGTCTATGCCGCCCGCGATCCCAAGATCAACCATGCCGCGGTGCTGGCCAAGGTGCTGAAACGCGGCCGGCCGTAAGAAGACAGGCGCGTCACTTCTCCGGATACACGACCTTCAAGTGCAATTCCTTGAGCTGCTTGGGCGTCGCGTCGCTGGGGGCGTTCATCAGCAGATCCTGGGCCGATTGGGTCATCGGGAACATGGTCACTTCGCGCAGGTTTTCCTCGCCCGCCAGCAACATCACGATGCGGTCGATGCCGGGCGCGGTGCCGCCATGCGGCGGGGCGCCATGGCGGAAGGCGTTGAGCATGCCGGCGAATTTGACTTCGGTTTCCGCGCGGGTATAGCCGGCGATCTCGAAGGCTTTCAGCATCACATCGGGGTCATGGTTGCGGATGGCGCCCGACGACAATTCATAACCATTGCAGACGATGTCGTATTGATAGGCCTTCATCCCCAGGATGGTGTCCTTGTCGGCCGAGGATAGCGTCAAAAACTTCTCGCGGTCATATTGCGGCATCGAGAAGGGATTGTGGGAGAAATCGATCTTCTTCTCCTCCTCGTTCCACTCATACATGGGGAAATCGACGATCCAGCAGAATTTGTATTCGCCGTCGGGAATCAAATTCAGCTCGCGGCCGATGCGGGTGCGGGCCAGGCCGGCAAGCTGGGCGGCCCGTTCCGGCTTGTCGGCGGCAAAGAACAGGGCGTCGCCGGCTTTGATCTTGGCGGCCTTCGCCATATCGGCCAGCGCGCTTTCGGGAATGAATTTGGCGATGGGGCCCTTGCCGACGACATTGGCGCCATCCTGCTCGAACACGACATAGCCCAGGCCCGGCGCACCCTCGCCGCGGGCCCATTCGTTGAGCTTGTCGAAGAAACTGCGCGGCTGGGCGCCGGCGCCGGGCGCGGGAATGGCACGCACGGTCTTGTTCTTGAACGCTTTGAATTCCACCTCGGCGCGGCCGAAAATATCGCTGACATCGACGATCTCGATCGGATTGCGCAGATCCGGCTTGTCGGTGCCGTATTTGAGCATGGTCTCGGCATAGGGGATGCGGACGAATGGCGGCTTGGTGACGGTCTTGCCGCCGGCGAATTCCTCGAACACCCCCGCCAGCACCGGCTCGACCGCGGCGAAGACATCGTCTTGCGTCACGAAGCTCATTTCCAGATCGAGCTGGTAGAACTCGCCCGGCGAGCGGTCGGCGCGGCCGTCCTCGTCACGGAAACAGGGCGCGATCTGGAAATAGCGGTCGAAGCCCGCCACCATGATCAATTGCTTGAACTGCTGCGGCGCCTGCGGCAGGGCATAGAACTGCCCCGGATAACGCCGCGACGGCACCAGGAAATCGCGCGCCCCTTCCGGCGAGGACGCGGTCAGGATGGGGGTCTGGAATTCGGTGAAGCCCTGCGCCGTCATCCGCCGCCGCAGCGAGGTCACGATATTGGCGCGCAGCATGATGTTCTTGTGCAGCCGCTCGCGCCGCAGATCCAGGAAGCGGTATTTGAGGCGGGTCTCTTCGGGATAATCCATGTCGCCGAACACCGGCAGCGGCAATTCCTCGGCCTTGCCCTGGACGGCGGCCTCTTCGATGCGCAGCTCGATTTCGCCGGTGGGCAGATCGGCATTCACGGTGTCCGGGGTACGGGCCACGATCTTGCCGGTCAGGGTGAGCACCCATTCCGAACGCGCCGCATCGACGATCGGGAAAGCCTTGGCGTCCGGCTCAATCACGCATTGGGTGATGCCGTAATGGTCCCGCAGATCGATGAAGATCAGCCCGCCATGGTCGCGCCGGCGATTGACCCAGCCGGACAGGCGCACGGTTTGCCCCACATCGCTTTTGCGAAGCTGGCCGCAGGTATGGGTGCGATAGGCGTGCATGGCAAAACCTTCAAAAGACGGGGGTTTTTGGCGGTTTATGGGGGTGTGGTCAAGGGCGGCGGCAGGGCGGGTTTTTCCCGTCACAAAGGGCTGTTAGCGTGGGTGGCCGCAACCCGGAATCAGCCATGTCACGCCGTCTTGCCGCCCTCTGCCTCGCCGCGCTTCTTTTGCCCGCCCCCGCCTTTGGCCGCAATGTGGTGGTCTTTATCGCCGACGGCTTGCGCTATGACAGCGTCACGCCGGACATTGCACCGACGCTGTGGAAGCTGCGCCATGACGGCGTGGATTTCACCAACAGCCATTCGCTCTATCCCACCCTCACCACCGCCAATGCTTCGGCCATCGCCACCGGCCATTACCTGGGCGACACCGGCGATTACGCCAACTCGCTTTGGACCAATTTTCCCGTGCCCTGCCGGCAGGGCATGACCGTAGTCTTCCTGGAAAGTGACTGCGTGCTATCCGACATGGTGGTCCATTTCGGCGACGCCTATATAGGTCAGACCACGCTGGTGCAGGCGGCGCGGGCAGCCAATTTCAACACCATGATTTTCGGCAAGACCGGGCCGGCGGCGATCCAGGACCTGCGCGGCCTGACCGGCGAAGGCGTGATGGTGGACGAATCTGCCGGCCGCCCGACCAATGCCGATGGCACGCCGAGCAAGGCGCCGGTTCTCCCAAGCGCGGCCGCCGGTCTGATCCAGGGCGCCACCGGGCTGGCAATATCGCCCGCCGTGGCCCTCCCCAACGTCGTGCAAGAGACTTATCAGACCTCCGGTGTCGATGCCCTCCTGCCCGACATGGCGGATATCGGCCATGACAAGCGGCCTTTCGTCCTGGTGTTCTGGTCGCGCGACCCCGATTACAGCCAGCACAATGCCACCGACAGCGAAAGCAAATTGGTGCCGGGCATCAATGGCGCCACCCAGCATCGCGCCATCACCAATGCCGACAATGCGCTGAAAGCCATCCTGGCATCGCTCAAGCGGCATGGGCTCGACAAGGACACCGATGTCTTTGTCACCGCCGATCACGGCTTTGCCACCATCGCCAAAGGCATTCCGCAGGCCGACGGGTCGACACCGCGCACCGCATTGCCGACAGGCTTTCTGGCCTTCGACATCGCCGACTGGCTGGGCGGCAAAGTCTTCGATCCCGACCAGGCCAATGCGCAAGTGGACCGCGCCTCCGGTGCCCATCCGGTCAATGGCGATGGTCTCATCGGTGCCTCGGCCGCCCAGCCGCGCGCGGTGGTGGCAGCCAATAATGGGTCGGATTTCATTTATTTTCCGGGCAACGATCTTGAAACCGCCCGCGCCGTGTTCGCCCATCTGGTGGAGGCGCCCTATGTGGGGGGGCTGCTGGTCAATGATACGCTGCTCAAAGGGCATGAAAGCGAATTCAAGGGGGCGCTGCCGATGAGCGCGGTCAATCTGATCGGATACTCGAAAGTGCCGCAGCCCGCCATGGTGGTCGGCTTCCGCTCCTTCATCGCCAAGGATTGCAAGCTTACCGCCCTGCTCTGCACCGCCACCATCGCCGACACCTCGCTGCGCACCGGCATGGGCAATCATGGCGGCCCCAGCCGGGCCGAGACCCGCAACTTCATGGCCGCGATCGGGCCGGATTTTAAAGCCGGTTATGCCGACAAGACTCCCGTCAGCAACGCAGATATCACGCCCACCCTGGCGCATATCCTGGGCCTTAGCATCGCGCCCAAAGGCGCGCTGACCGGACGCGTCGCAAGCGAAGCGCTTCGGGGCGGTAAGCCGGTCGCATCCGTCGCGAAGGTGCAGCGCTCCGATACGGCCGCATCGGGCTTTCGCACTGTGCTGCAATACCAGGAAGCGGACGGCCGGCGTTATTTCGACGCTTTGGGAATGCCCGGCCGCGTGGTGGGGCTGACGGCGAAGTAGGTGAATTAAAAATATCACCATGGCCGGGTTTGTGCCGGCCATGGTGAGTTTAGAGATTCAGGCAACCTTGGCCTGTGGTGCTTGCGCCGAACTACAGGACTTGATCGACATGATGTCCGCGGCCGTGCCGGTCTCCAGGAAAGTTTTGAGGCCGCTAAGCACCATCGGCCAGCCTTTGGAAATGCCCTTGGCCATCTCCGAACCCGCTTTGAGTTCGTCATGCACGACGTTCAGGCGAACCACAGGACCCACCGCTTCGATCTCGAAGGTGACGCGGGAATGTTCGGTTTTATTGGCGAGGTTTTCCGGGCTGACCCAGCTTAGCACCAACCGGCTGGGACGCCGGCGTTCCAGCACCTCGCCGATGATCTGAACGGCGCCGTCGGCACGGATCATTTCCCATCTCGATCCCGGCTTCCAGTCCGACACATTGGCGCTGCCCCAATATTGGCGGGCGAATTCCGGCGTGGTGATGGCGTCCCACACTTTTTGCGGGGTGCTGCTGATATAGGTGGTGTAGACGAATTCGCTTGGTGCGTCGGTCATGTCTCTTTTTCCTTTTCCTGCAGAGCTTGCTTGAGGTTGTGAAGCGCCGACAGGCGGCCCTGCTCGAACTTGCCTATCCAGCGCATACTGATTTCGTTGATCGGAACGGGATTGAGGTAATGCAGCTTCTCGCGGCCTTTTTTCGCCGTGACCACCAGATTGGCGTCTTCCAACAGGCCCAGATGCTTGGTCACCGCCTGGCGGCTCATCTCGTGATCCTGGCAAAGCTCCGACAGCGTCTGGCCGTTCCTGGCGTGCAGGCGGTCCAGCAGCTCGCGGCGGCTGGGATCGGCAAGGGCTTTGAAAACTTTGTCTTCGTCGCTGACCATGGGATGACAATAGGCAACCATTTGGTTGCCTGTCAAGCGCGAATTAAACTCGCCGTTTTTGGCCCGAATCCGGTAATCAGAACGGATGCGAGTTGTTGAGACCAACGAAGACTTGGCCGCTTTCCTGGCCGAGCTGTCCTCGGCCCCCTATGTGGCGCTGGACACCGAATTCCTGCGCGACCAGACCTATTACCCCAAACTGTGCCTGATCCAGGCAGCGGCGCCAGGGGTGGAAGGCATCATTGACCCCCTCGCCCCGGGATTGGATCTAGCGCCGTTTTACGAGCTGCTGAAGCGCCCCGACATGGTCAAGGTGCTGCATGCGGCGCGCCAGGACATTGAAATCTTTTTCCTGCAGGGCGGGGTGCTGCCCGCACCTTTGTTCGACAGCCAGATCGCCGCGATGGTTTGCGGCTTCGGGGAAGCGGCCTCTTATGAAACCCTGGCGCGCAAGCTGGCCCATGTCGAGATCGATAAATCGGCCCGTTTCACCGATTGGAGCCATCGGCCGCTCAGCAAACGCCAATTGGAATATGCGCTGGCCGACGTCACCCATTTGCGGGTGATCTATGAAAAACTCTCCGCCCATCTGGCCCGCAGCGGCCGCGCCGGCTGGGTCGCGGAGGAAGTGAAGGCGTTGCAGGATCCCCTGCTCTACCGGCTGGATCCGGAATTTGCCTGGAAGCGGCTGAAGCCGCGCAGCAGCAACAAGCGTTTCCTGGCCGTGCTGGCGGCGCTGGCGGCCTGGCGCGAACGCGAGGCCCAGGCCCGCGACATTCCCCGCGGCCGGGTGCTGAAAGACGAAGCGATCAGCGAGATCGCCGCCCATCCGCCCGAGAATGGCGAAGCGCTGGAGCGTATTCGCGCCGTGCCCAAGGGCTTTGCCAATTCGCGCCTGGGCAAGGGGTTGATGGACGCGATTGCCGCCGGGCTGCATGCGCCCCTGCCCGAAGGCATTGTGGCTGCGCCGCAATCGCGGCGCCGGCGCGAGCCGTCGGCCGCCGCCGTCGACCTGATCAAGACCCTGCTGCGGCTTCGCGCCGAGGCGGCCGGGGTGGCGCCGCGGCTGATCGCCAATGCCGAGGATATCGAAAAGCTCGCCGCCCATGAGGATGACGGGGTGGCGGCGTTGCATGGCTGGCGGGCCGAGCTGTTCGGCAATGACGCCAAATTGCTGCGCCAGGGCGACCTCGCCATTGCCCTGGAAAAGGGCGAAGCTGTGGTGGTCGAGCTGGAACCGGAGGAGTGAGGCCCCGGTGCGCAAAGCGCACGAGCAGGTCCTGTGGACCGGCGAGAGGGGGCGAACGCCGCGAGCACAAGCGAGCGGCCATAAAAGGGAGAAAATGATGACGAAAATTCTATATGCAGCCGCTTTTTTTAGCGCTTTGACGCTGCCCGCGCTTGCCGCACCCGATTATGCCGTCATCCATATGGAAGCCGAGGTCAACCGTTCCGCCGACGTGACCTGGAGCCGGATCGGCGATTATTGCGCCATCAAGGATTGGCTGGGCACGACTTGCGCCATCGCTTCGGGCAGCGGCGATGTCGGCACCTTGCGCAAAATCAACGGCACCATCGACGAAATCATGATCGCCAAGACGCGCTATTCCTATGGCTATACCCAGCCGGCCTCGCCGATCCTTTATCACGGCAATCTGGCAGTCGAGCCGATCGACGCCACCCACAGCAAGATCGTCTACACCCTATTCTACGACCAGGCGCCGCTGGCCACGCCCGAAGCCCAAGCGGCCAACCGCAAACAGCGCACCGACCGCTTCACGGCCGGGGTGATGAAGATGAAGGCGATGGCCGAAGCGCCGTAACGCGGCACGGTGTCATCCCAGGCGCGCTGCAGCATCGAGCAAAGCGAGATGATGCTGTGCAGACCCGGGACCTACGTGAACACGCCAAAAAACCAGAAATGGGTCCCGGATCAGCGAAGCACCCGCGCGCTGGTGCGCGCCGCTGCGTCGCATCCGGGATGACAGGAGGAGCTGTTACGCCTCGTCCAAGTTCACGCTTCCCGTAGCCAGGTCTTCCGGCTCTTCCCCGGTATAGGGGTCTTCGTCGGCGGTCAGGGCGTCGGAGGGGTTGGGCACGTCGAAGCCGGAGGGCGGCATGGCTTCCAGGAAGCCTGCCGCCTTGAGTTCGTCCAGGCCCGGCAGATGGGCGACATTTTCCAGGCCGAACTGGACCAGGAAGGCCTCGGTGGTGCCATAGGTGACGGGACGGCCGGCGGTGCGCTTGCGGCCCCGGATCTTGACCCAGCCGATTTCCATCAGGGTGTCGATGGTGCCCTTGGACATGACCACGCCGCGGATGTCTTCGATCTCAGCCCGGGTGACCGGCTGGTGATAGGCGATGATGGCGAGGGTCTCGATCGCTGCCTTCGACAGGCGCCGCTGTTCCGGCTTTTCCTTGCGCAGCAGAAAGGCCAAATCGCTGGCGGTGCGGAACTGATATTTTCCTGCAACACAGCAAAGGTTTACGCCGCGTTTTTCATACTGCGCTTGAAGTGCATTCAGAAGGCCTGCGACATCGGCACCTTCCGGCAGCGATGTTGCCAGCGCTTTCGCATCCAGCGGTTCGGCCGCGGCGAAGAGCAACGCCTCGACCATCCGCAGGTGTTCGGGATTGGCGGCATCACCGGGTTTGGCTTCCATCTGGTCTTCGATTGTCGCGATCATCTTGGCTACGCTGCTCATCTCATGCTCCGGACATTAAACAGGGGGCGCCGCCTGCTGATGGCGGTCCCTGACATAGACTTCCTCGAACGGCGCTCCTTGCGAGATCTCGACCTTGCCGTCCCGCGCCAGCTCCAGGCAGGCCAGCAGGGTCGAGGCCAGGGCGGAGCGCCGCTTGGCGCCGCCCTGCCAGTCGGGCGGCAACAGCCGCGATAGCCCGCTCCAATCCGAGATCCGGCCCAGCATCCGTTCCAGCCGCTCGCGCGCTTCCTCGATCTGCAGCACCGGGGCGACCATCGGCCGATAGGTGCCACCGCCCAGCCGGCGCACCCGGTCGGTGGCATAGGCGGTGAGCAGGTCGTAGAGCGAATCCTTATAAGTCCGCAGCCGCACCACATTGACGTCGTCGGGATCGCCCCGGCCGAACACATCGCGGTCCAGCCGGTCGCGGCCCATCAGCCGCGTGCCGATGGCGCGCATGGCATCCAGCCGCTGCAGCCGCCAGCGCAGCCTTGTGGCCATTTCGTCGGCGGTCGGCTCGCCCTCCGGGGTCTTTTCCTGCGGCAGGACCAGACGGGATTTGAGATAGGCAAGCCAGGCCGCCATCACCAGATAATCCGCCGCCAATTCCAGGTTCATCCGCTTGGCGGTTTCGATGAAGCCCAGATATTGATCGGCGAGCTTGAGCACCGAGATCTTGGCGATATCGACTTTCTGATTGCGCGCCAAGGTCAGCAGCAGATCGAGCGGCCCCTCGAAGCCGTCGACGGTGACGACCAAGGCGCCCTCTTCCGGGGTCAATTCCACCGCCGCGGCGTCGAATTCGTCGAATTGTTCGCTCGTTTCGCTCATGCCACTTCGCCCAGTAGCGCCATCAGCCGCGCCTCGGCCGCCTTGGGATCGAAGGCTTGCGGCTGGCTGAGGCGCGCGGTGGCCTGGCCGGTCCGCCGCAGCGCCGCGCCGTCCAGGATCTTCGCTTCCGTCGCCACGTCTTTCATCTCGCCCATATCGCCATTGCAGTGAAGCACCACATCGCAGCCCGCGAACAAGGCCGCTTTCGCCCGCACCGCCAAGGGTCCCTCCAGCGCCTGCATCGACAGATCGTCGGACAGGAGCACGCCGTCAAATCCTATCTCACCGCGTATCACATCCCGAATGACTTTAGGGCTGGTGGTCGCAGGCCGCTGTGGATCAATCGAATCATAGACGACATGGGCGGTCATCGCGATCGGGCATTTGTCAAGACTTCGGAAGGTGACGAAGTCGCTGGCGCTGAGCTCTTCGGCACTGGCCGCCACCCGGGGCAGCGCCAAATGGCTGTCGGCCCCCGCCCGGCCATGGCCGGGAATATGCTTCATCACCGGCAGCACCCCGCCCTCCAGCAAGCCTTCGATCTGGGCCCGGCCCAGATCGATGATGGTGGCCGGATCACTGGCGAAAGCCCGGTCGCCGATAATGTCATGGGCGCCGGGCACCGGAACATCCAGCACCGGCAGGCAATCGACGTTGATGCCAAGCTCGGCCAGATCATGGGCGATCAGCCGCGCATTCAGATAAGTCGCTTCGCGGGCGCTTTCCGGGTTTTGGGCATAGGCGGCGCCAAAGCGGGCCGCCGGCGGGCGCGTGCGCCAATAAGGCGGTTTCAGCCGCGCCACCCGTCCGCCTTCCTGGTCGATCAGCACCGGTGCGGCGTCGTCGCCTACGCAATCGCGCAGCGCCGCGACCAGGGAGCGAACCTGATCGGGCTGTTCGATATTGCGGGCGAACAGGATAAATCCCCAGGGCTGCGTGTCGCGAAAGAACGCGCGCTCATCGGCCGACAGTAGCGGCCCGGCGCAGCCGTAAATCACGCGTGTGCGCATAAAATAATCCCAGCGCTCTTTAGCGCCCCAAGAAGCAGGCGCCCTGCTCCGCCTTCAGCCGGTCGCAAAGGGCCGAGGCGGCGTCCTTGTCGGCAAACCCCGCGATACGCAGGCGATACCAGGTGCCCTTGTCGCCCAGATCGGCTTTCTGCACATCCGGGCCATAGCCCGACAGAAGCGCGGCATGCGAACGCTTATAAGCGTTCCAGGCCGCATCGGCATCGGCCTGCGATTTGTAGGCGCCGATCTGCAGGACATAGCCACCGGAAGCAGCGGCCGGCTTGGCCGCCGGCGGGGCAGCCGCCGCCAACGCGCGCGGCGGCGCGGTGGCGGGCTCGCCCGTCGTCGCAGCCGGCGGGGCAGCCGTGACGGGCGCCGGCTTCGATGCGGCGACCGGTTTGGCCGGTGCAGCGGCGGGCGGCTTGGGCGGCGCTGCGACGGCGACCTGCTTGGCTACAGGCGTCGGCGTGCCTGCCGGCTTGGCAGGGCTTGACGCCGCGGCCGGGGGCGGCGCGGAAGCCATGATCGCCGGCTTGGTTGCCGGCGGCGGCGAGAGCGGCGTATTGGCGGCGACATCGTCATCCGGCGGGGCCGGCTGTTCGTAGATTTTGAAACCCTTATAGGGCTGCTCGGCGCCGCCCGGATTGGCGGGCGCCACGCGTGCCGGCCCATTGGCCGCCGTGATCACGGGAGTCTCGGTGCGTCCGCGCGCCACGCCGTAGGTATAGGCCAGCCAGACCACGCCGCCGAACATCGCCAGCACCAGCAAAGCCAGCACGATCAGCAGCGGCAGGCGCGAGCCTTCGGCGTCCTCCTCGTCCTCGGAACCGTCGAAGACGCGCACTTCCTCGCCGGGTTCATAAACGCCGCGCTGGAACTGGGGCATGGGAGTCCTTACGAATCTGCGGCCCCCAATCTAGCACCGCACCGGGCCGCAAGCACCGCAATTTAAAGCTGGATTTGGGTTCCGAACACCCTGGAATACTCGCTGAGCGCGTAATTGTCAGTCATCCCGGCGATGTAATCGCGCGCCACTCCGCCGGTGACGGCGTCGCCCGGGGCGCCGCAGCGCGCCGTCCAATCGGGCGGCAGCAGGGCCGGATCGGCGCTGAAGGCTTCGAAAAGATCGGTGATCACCGCCTTGGCCCGTTCCATCGAGGCGATGATGCGGGGATGGCGGTACATATGGGTGTAAAGAAAAGCCTTGAGCGCGCGCAGCTCGGCGCCCATCGCCGGCGAGAACGCCACCAGGGCCCGCCCCGCCCCGCGCACCGCCGCCGCGCTATCGGGCGCTGCCGCGGCCAGCCGGCCGGCGGTTTCGCCCCGCAGATCGTCCACCAGGGCGCTCATCAGGGTACGGATCATCTCGCCGATCAACCGGCTGAGTTCCAGTTCGCCATAGCGCGCCAGCACGGCCCGGACATGGCTGCCGGCCAGAGGCGCCTGCGTCAAATCCGCGACGCGTAGGATGCCGGCGCGCAACCCGTCGTCGATGTCGTGATTGACATAGGCGATGTCGTCGGCCAGCGCGGCGATCTGCGCTTCCAGGCCCGGCCAAGTGGATAGATCCAGCGGCCAGCGCGCATCGAAAGAAGAAATGGGGTTGGGAATTGGCCGCGAGCGCAGGCCCCCCTCTCCCGCGTGCGCAGCACTGGTGAGGGAGGTGTCCGTAGCTGGCTCTCGAGCCAGCGAAGGACGCAGGGGGAGACTTAAAGGCCCGTTGTGTTTGACCAGGCCCTCCAGTGTTTCCCAGGTCAGATTGAGCCCATCGAAATCGGCATAGCGATGCTCCAGCTTGGTCACCAGCCGCAGCGCATGGGCATTGTGGTCGAAACCGCCGATATCGGCGGTGACGGCGCTGAGCGCATCCTCGCCGGCATGGCCGAAGGGCGTGTGGCCCAGATCATGAGCCAGCGCCACGGCCTCCGCGAGGTCCTCGTCCACCGCCAGGCTGCGCGCCAGGGTGCGGGCAAGCTGCGCCACCTCCAGCGAATGGGTCAGGCGGGTGCGGTAATAATCGCCTTCATGCTGCACAAAGACCTGGGTCTTGTGCTTGAGACGGCGGAAGGCGGAGGAATGCAGGATGCGGTCGCGGTCGCGGCTATAGCAGGTGCGGCTGGCGCTTTCGGCCTCGGGATAGAGCCGGCCCCGGCTTTGGTGCGGGTTGGTGGCATAGGGCGCGCGGGCGCAGGGCGCAGCAAATTCCGGGCCCAGCAAATGGCCTGCAGGAGATAGGGGATTTGCGGCCTTTTCGATTGCCATGGGGAAGACTACATAAGACGGGTGATGCCCAGCGCCAAGTTCCCATGACCGCCCAAACCCCTATGCCCGTAACCATGTCGGCCCGCGCCGCCAGGCGGATTGCCGCGATTCTGGCGGCCGAGCCCTCCCCCGCCATGCTCCGGCTGGCGGTGACGGGGGGCGGCTGCAGCGGCTTTCAGTATAATTTTGCCCTGGACGAAGCCCAAGCGGACGACGATCTGGTGCTGGAGCGCGACGGCGCGAAGATCCTGATCGACCCGGTGTCGCTGGATTTCCTCCAAGGCTCGGAGATCGATTTCACCGACGATCTGATCGGCCAGGCCTTCAAGGTCAACAATCCCAACGCCACCGCCTCCTGCGGCTGCGGCACCTCGTTTGCCGTTTGATGAAAATAGCGGCCTGGAACGTCAATTCCATCAAAGCCCGGCTGGAGCCGGCGTTGGCCTGGCTGAAACAGGCCCAGCCCGACGTGGTGGCCCTGCAGGAAATCAAATGCGTCGACGAGAACTTCCCCGCCGAGCCGTTCGAGGCGCTGGGCTATAACTGCGCCGTACACGGACAAAAGACCTATAACGGCGTCGCCATCCTGTCCAAATTCCCGCTGGAGGACGTGACGCCGCGCCTGCCGGGCGGAGAGACCGACGATCATTCGCGCTATCTGGAGGCGGTGGTGACGGGCAAGAAAGGCGCGCTTCGGGTGGGCTGTCTGTATGCGCCGAACGGCAATCCGGTCGGTACCGAGAAATTCACCTATAAGCTCGGCTGGCTGGAACGGCTTTACACCCATGCGTCCGAGCTGCTGCGCAATGAAGAGCCGGTGGCGCTTTTGGGCGATTACAACATCATCCCGCAGGACCGCGATTGCTACGATCCCAAGGCCTGGACCAAGGATGCGCTGTTCCAGCCGCAGTCCCGCAGCGCTTTGCGCAAGCTGGAATATCTGGGCTATAGCGACGCCTTCCGCATGCACAATCGCGCCGGCGGACATTATACCTTTTGGGATTATCAGGCCGGCTCGTGGCGGCGCAATGCCGGCATCCGCATCGACCATATCCTGCTGTCGCCCCAGGCCGCCGACCGGCTCGGCGCCTGCGACATCGACAAGCATGTCCGAGGCGAAGGGGAAAAGCCTTCCGACCATGTGCCGATCTGGGCGCAAATCGATATCTGAAATCCGCCGCAATTTCCGCTATGATCGACCCCGCATGACTCCCCGCACCACTTTCGTGATTTTCGCTCTGCTTGCCGCGGCAGTTCCGGCCCGGGCGGCCAACCCGGCGCCGAAGCTAGTTTACAAAATCGACAGCGTCATCGCCACCGTCGCCCGTGGACATGTGACCATCCAGGTCAAGGGCGCCGTGCGCTCCGGCGGCTGGAAGGCGCCCCGCCTGAAATTGATGCGCTCCGACCCCCATAGCATCGTCGTCAGTTTCCTCGCCTCGCCGCCGCGCCCGGGCGCGCCCGTGATCCAGGGCTTGCTCCCGATCAGCGCCAATCTGGTGGCGCCGATGCGCAAAGGCGTGGTTTCGGTGCGCGCGGTTTCGGACGCCAATGAAATGACCACCCAGATATTGAAATAATTTTTTATTGGCCTACCGCTTGCTACTTGAGGGCTTTTTTATTGGCCTACCGCTTCGCTACTTGAGGCCGTCGATGCAAATCGATTTCATTGCCGACGTGATTTGTCCCTGGTGCTTCATCGGGAAGCGCCGGCTGAGCCGCGCCATGGCGATGCGCCCCAATATCCTGTTCGACGTCAAGCACCGCCCCTATCGGCTCGATCCCACCGTGCCGCGCGAAGGTCTGGACCGGCAGATCTATTTGGCCGCGCGATTCCCGGACGCGAAGGGTTTGGCCGAGGCCCATCGGCTGATTTCCGAGGAAGGCGCCAAGGAAGGCATCGTCTTTGCCTGGAATGCCATCGAAAAAACTCCCAGTACCATCGACGCCCATCGCCTGATCCGCTGGGCCGAAACCCAAGGCGTGCAGGACGATGTGGTGGACCGCCTGTTCGCTGCCTATTTCGAGAATGGCGAGGATATTGGCGACATCCGCGTCCTGGCAGATATCGCCGATGTCTGCGGCATGGACGGCGCCGGGATCGCCGACCTCCTGGAAACCGACACCGACATCGCCAGTGTCGAACGTGACGATCGCCTGGCCCATGAGATGGGCATCACTGGCGTGCCGGCGATGATCTTCGGCGGCAAGATCGCGGTCAGCGGCGCGCGCGAGCCGGAAATGCTGGCCATGGCGATCGATAAAGCCGCGCAGATGGGTGAGGAGCAGTTGCCCGAAAGCTAACGTAAGTCGTAGCAATCGCGGCAGACCCTAGTTGTCCCGAATGTCCGGCTTTTGACAGCAGTCGCATTTGAAGGCCAGACTATCCGCCGATTTGCCTATAAACAGGGGGAAACATGCCTAGCAGATCGCGTCTCTTCGCCTTGGCCGCGGCGTTTTTTCTGTCCGTCATCTCCGGCGCGTCCGCCGCCGACAATTGGGTGGGCGCCTGGGGCTATGTTCCCATTCCTCCGCCGCCCGGCGAAACGCCTGTGGTGGTCACGCCCGCGGCCGCGGCGCTGGACGCGCTGGCGCCTTTGGGCGCGCCGCCCGCCCCGCCGGCACAGCCTGGGCCCAATGCTGCGGCCTTCAGCCGGCTGCTGGAAAATCCCGGCAACCTACCCCTCCTGCCGGGCAATGCCGATCTGACCAATGTCACGCTGCGCCAACTTGTGCGTGTCTCTGTCGCGGGCAAGCAAATTCGCCTGAGGTTTTCCAATGAAAGCAGCGCCGCCCCGCTGCCCCTGGGCGCCGTGCATGTCGCCGAAGCGGGCGCCGACGGCAGCATCCTTCCCGGCACCGACCATGTCGTAACTTTCGATGGTAAAGCCGGCGTTCTCATTCCAGCCTCCTCGCCGCTCTTGAGCGATCCGGTCGCCATGCCCGTGAACGCGCTGGACCGGCTTCTCATTTCCATCCATCTGCCGGGCCCGGTGCCGCGCGGCGGTCACACCCTGTTCCAATATGCGACCCAGAGTCCCGGCGACAACACCGCGGCACCGTCCTTGCCGGGCGCGGCGCTCGCCCGCGCCACCGCCCTGGTCAGTGAAGTGGATGTCAATGCCGGCAGCCCCACCAATGTGATCGTCACGTTGGGGGATTCGATCACAGAGGGCGCACTCTCCACCGCCAATGCCTTCCGCGGCTGGCCCGACCGGCTGGCAGAGCGGCTGGTGGCGGCACGCAAGAACTGGGCGGTCTTCAATGCCGGCATCGGCGGCAACCGCCTCTTGCGCTATGGCACCGGACCCGGCGCCCTGGCGCGCATGGACCGCGATGTGCTGAGCGTGCCGGGCATCAAGGCAATCATTCTTTTGGAAGGGATCAACGATATCGGCCGCGGCTTCGCGCCGACGGGCCGGACGGAACCGGTAACGGCGGAAGCGCTGGAGGCGGCAGACAAGCAGATCATCGCTCGCGCCCATGAAAAAGGCATCAAGGTCTATGGCGCTCTTCTGACGCCTTATCAAGGCGCAGCCTATGCCTCACCGGCGGGCGAAACGGTGCGCGAGGCGCTCAACACATGGATCAAGACCGGTGGCGCGTTTGACGGGGTGATCGATTTCGCCACGCCGATCGCGGACCCGGCCAATCCCTTGACCTTCGGCCCCGGTTACAATGACCGGGACCATTTGCACCCGAACGATTCCGGCTATCAGGCTTTGGCCAATGCGATCAACCTGGACCAGGTGACGAAGTAGCCAAGATGTTGAGGGTCACGCCGCGTCGGCAACCACTTTGTTGCGGCCGCTGCGCTTAGCCCGGTACAGGGCCTGGTCGGCGCGGTGGAGAAGCGCGCTGGCGGTGTCGCTTTCGCCTTCCGACTTGGCGATGCCGATGGAGATGGTGAGGCTGAGTTTGTCGGGAGCGCGGCTGATCGGGAATGGCGTGGTCTCGATGCTTTGGCGCAGCCGCTCCGACACCTGCACCGCAAAAGCGACGTCGGTGTCGGGCATCACCACCACGAATTCCTCGCCGCCATAGCGGCAGGCCAGGTCGATGCCGCGCACATTGGCGGCGATGCGGCTGGCGAATTCCTTGAGCACCTCGTCGCCGATGTCGTGGCCATAGCTGTCGTTCACGGCCTTGAAGAAATCGATATCCATGATGACAAAGGCGATCGGCTTGCCGCTTTTCTTGGCCCCGGCCACCAGATTGTCCAGATGCCGGCTCATATAGCGCCGATTGTGCAATCCGGTGAGCTGGTCGGTGATCGCCATTTCCAGGCTGAGCTGGACATTGTGGCGCAAACGGTCGGCATAGCGCTTCTTGCGGAACTGGGTGCGCACCCGCGCCACCAATTCGTTCTTGTCGACGGGGCGCGTCAGATAATCATTGACCCCCATTTCCAGGGCCTGGGTCAGCTTGCGGCGGTCGCCTTCCGACACCACCACCAGGATCGGCACATTGCGCCCTTCCGGCAAGGAGCGCAGTTGCGAGCACAGGCGCAGTCCGTCGAAGCCGCGCATGCCCAGGCTGACGATCACCAGATCCGGATCGCCGCCTTTGACCCGCACCAGCGCTTCCTCGAAGGTGTCGACCGAGGTCACTTCATGGGCGGGCGACAGCGCCGAGGCGAACCAGGACACCGACTCGGCGCGGTCCTCGATCACCAGGATGCGCCCCGTTTGGTTGGCCTCCAGCAGGGTCTCGGCGGGATCGATCAATCCCATGCCCTGGCCGGTGGATTCGCGCATGCGCAATTCGTCGGTCATCATCTTGAGACGAACCAGCGAACGGACGCGGGCAAACAGCGCGGCGTCGTCGACCGGCTTGGTGAGAAAATCGTCGGCGCCGGCCTCAAGCCCCGCGACCCGGTCGCTGGGCTGGTCCAGGGCCGTCACCATCACCACCGGAACATGGGCGGTGGCGGGATCGGATTTGATGCGCCGGCAGACCTCGAAGCCGTCCATGCCGGGCATCATCACGTCGAGCAAAACGATGTCGGGGGCGCACTCGGCCACCTTGGCCAGGCATTCGAGCCCATTGAAAGCGGTGACGACGTCGAAATATTCCGCCGTCAGCTTGGCTTCCAGCAGTTTGACATTGGAGAGAATGTCGTCGACGACAAGAACGCGAGCCGTCATGTCGTGCTACCCGATGAAGCGGCGAACGGTTTCCAGAAAGCTGACCACCGAGATCGGCTTGGAGATATAAGCCTCACAGCCGCCCTGGCGGATCACCTCTTCATCGCCTTTCATGGCGAAAGCGGTCACCGCCACCACCGGAATGGATTTGAGGGAATCATCTTCCTTGAGCCATTTGGTGACTTCCAAGCCGCTGACTTCGGGCAGTTGGATGTCCATCAGGATCAGGTCGGGGTGATGTTCGCGGGCGATGTCCAGCGCTTCCATCCCGTCCTTGGTCTGGAGAATATTGTAGCCATGGGCGTCGAGCAGATCGTGAAAGAGCTTCATGTTCAGCTCATTGTCTTCGACGATCAGTACGGTTTTGGTTTTCGCATCCATCACGCCGCTCTCCAGGCCCTCCCCAAAAGGGATGGCAGACATCCTTGGATGCGCAGTATTAAAGAGAAGGTCTTAACGCTGTCTTGACAATGGTGCCCAAACTCTCCCCTCAATCGGCCGAAATCCTGGGTTTACAGGCACTTGGCTGGCTGGTCGCCGAGCCTGACCGGCTGGACCGGCTGCTGCTGCTTTCGGGGATGGAGCCGGCCGGCCTTCAGGCGGCGGCGGGCGATCCCCAGCTGCTGGGCGCGGTGCTGGAGTTCCTGCTGGCGGATGAGGGACTTTTGCTGGCTTTCTGTGAAGACCATGGGGCCAAGCCGGCGGCGATCCACCTCGCCCGCCATGTGCTGGAGGGCTGAATGCGGCTGGGCATCGATCTTGGTGGCAGCAAGAGCGAGATCATCGCCCTGGACGATAGCGGGGCGGAACTTCTGCGCCGCCGCATCGCCAGCCCCCAAGGCGACTACACCCACACCGTAGCGGCGCTGGTGACCATGGTGCATGACGCCGAGAGCGCTCTGGGAGCCAAAGGCAGCCTGGGGGTGGGGATTCCGGGCACGGTCAGCACCAAAACCGGGCTGGTCAAGAACGCCAATTCGACCTGGCTGATCGGAAAACCCCTGGCGGCGGATCTGAGCGCCGCCCTGGACCGCGAGGTTCGCCTCGCCAATGACGCCAATTGCTTCACCCTGTCGGAAGCCGCCGATGGCGCGGCGGCGGGCGCCGGTGTGGTGTTCGGAGTGATTCTGGGTACCGGCGTCGGCGGCGGCGTGGTGGTGCATGGCCGGCTGCTGGAAGGCGCCCATGGCATCGCCGGCGAATGGGGCCATACCCCCCTGCCCCCCATGAATCCCAAAGAATTGGCGGAGGGGCGGCAATGCTATTGCGGCAAGCGCGGCTGCATCGAAACCTGGTGCAGCGGGCCGGCGCTGGCGGCGGATTTCGCCCGGCATTCCACCCATAAAATGACGGCGGAGCAAATCGCCACCTCCAACGATCCCGCCGCCAGGGCGGCGATCGAACGGCTGACGGGACGGCTGGCGCGGGGGCTGGCCGGCGTGGTGAACCTGATCGATCCGGATGTGATTGTGTTGGGCGGCGGGCTTTCCAATATCGAAAGCCTTTATCGCGATCTGCCCCCCTTGGTGGAGCGCCTGGCCTTCACCCCGGAAGCGCCGCCGCGGATCGTCAAGAACCGCCACGGCGACTCAAGCGGCGTTCGCGGAGCGGCGTGGTTATGGCCGGTCACAACATGAGAACAGAGCGGCATGCTTCGCGCGAACGCCGCTTGGTTATTGTGGTCGCTCCGGCTTGCGCCGACGCTCCTGGCGTTC
>JAICHV010000018.1 GCA_025924715.1 Alphaproteobacteria bacterium | reverse complement strand
GTTCCTCGACCTGATCCAGGAAGGCAATATCGGCCTGATGAAGGCGGTGGACAAGTTCGAGTATCGCCGCGGCTACAAGTTCAGCACCTATGCGACCTGGTGGATTCGCCAGGCCATCACCCGCTCGATCGCCGACCAGGCGCGCACCATCCGCATCCCGGTGCACATGATCGAGACCATCAACAAGCTGGTGCGGACGTCGCGCCAGATGCTGCATGAGATCGGCCGCGAGCCGACGCCGGAGGAACTGGCCGAACGCCTGGCCATGCCGCTGGAAAAAGTGCGCAAGGTGCTCAAGATCGCCAAGGAGCCGATCAGTCTGGAAACGCCGATCGGCGATGAGGAAGATTCCCATCTGGGCGATTTCATCCAGGACCCCAATGTGGTGCTGCCGATCGATGCCGCCATCCAGGCCAATTTGCGCGAAACCACCACCCGCGTGCTCGCCACCCTGACGCCGCGCGAGGAACGGGTACTGCGCATGCGCTTCGGCATCGGCATGAACACCGACCACACTTTGGAAGAAGTGGGCCAGCAATTCTCGGTCACCCGCGAGCGTATCCGCCAGATCGAGGCCAAGGCGCTGCGCAAACTGAAACATCCCTCCCGTTCGCGCAAACTGCGCAGCTTTTTGGACAATTGACGATGGCCGGCTTCAAGGAAACCAAGTTCAACGACCGTATTTCGACGGCCCAGGCGGCGCGGCAGGCGCAACTGGAAAAGGTCAAGCAGCTCGCCGCCGCCGCCAAGGAAAAGGCCGCCGAGCGTTCGGCCGAGCGTCTGGCCATCGCCAAGGCGCGCGACGAACGCCAGGCCCAGCGCAACGAAGAAAAGCGGCTGGCCGCGATCGAGGCGGAAAAGAACAAGGCCGCGCTGGAAGCGGCGCGTCTGAAGGCCGAGGAAGAAGCGCGGGCTGCGCGCGAACGCGAGGCCAAGGAAGCCGAGAAGCGCCGCGCCGAATTGGAACTGGCGCAGAAAGCGGCGCGCGATGCCCGCTATGCGGCGCGCAAGGAACGCGGAAAAAAGAAGCGCTGATCGCGCGCCGCCAAACTTTTGTCCCAAAGTTTGGTCAGGGTTCCGCACAGTCGATGGGCAGGTTTTGCTCCCGCTTGGCGCTTGGCACCATCCCATCATCATCATTTGCAGGAGATGGCGCGCATGGCGTTCGTCGATGAGAAAGTCTTCAAATATCCCGCCGAGGACGAATGCCTGGTGCGGCGGCTGGGTAGCGCCGTCATCGCGGTCTGGCCGGAACTGCCCGAAGAAATTCGCGGAAGGATCATGTCAGAGGCCCGCGCCGCCTGGGACCGCGAATATCATGTTCCGCGGCTGCCCGACCGGCTGGAATCCATCATGCGCCGCTATCCGGGGCGATAATTTTTTTGGTCGCACGGCCGGACGAAAAACCGGTTCGCCCGCCTCGCGGGCCCCCCACTTTTTCTGGCCGATGCTCCTAAGTCAGCGCCGCCACCAGCACCATGACCAGACCGACGAAAGATGCGGTCCAGATCAGGGTGCGCAGCACCGGAATGCCGGCGGCATAGACCGGGACATAGACCAGCCGCGCCCAGAAATAGAGCTGCGCCCCCAGGGCGCTGGTTGCATTCTGCCGACCCATGATCGCCAGCACCAGCACGGGGACGGCGAAGAAGACAAAGGTTTCCTTGAAATTCTCAAAACCGCGCAACAGCCGCGCGGTGAGGGGGCTCACCGGCCCCGGCGGAAGATCGCGTGAACTGATATTATAGGCGAGCCCGAGATCCCAATTGCTCATGCTGGTGGCGATGACCAGATGGGCGATGCCCAGCACCACGCTCCACAGCAACATCTGCACTTCGATCGAACCGGTGAAAAGCTTCATGCCGTCCTCCCTTGGTTATTTTGTCGCTGCTCCGATAATGCGGTTGTACAGCGGCTGGGAATCCCAGCTCAGCGGCTTCTCGCTACCGTCGAACAAGCCCACCAGCTTGCCGCCGCCGGCCTTGTAGGAAAACTCAGCCACCCGGTCCGGAGGGTTGGTGGTGACGTTGCGGGTGATATCGGTGGTCTGTTCGGTCTTGAAGATCTGCATCTGCGCCGGATTGGCGGGATTGTAGAAATTGACCGCACTGCCGCCGCGATTGGCGGTGGCCCTGGTATATTTCACATGCAGTGAGGCATGTTCGCCATTGGCGGCGGCGAAGTCCCAATCTTCGGTCACCACCGTGGCGCCATTGTTGGTGACTTGGCTGCGGCTGACCTTGGCGCTGGCGGCCGGCGCCATCACGCCGAAGGCGGCGTCGGGATTGTTCAGACTGATGCCGGCCAGGATCATTTGGCCAGTGCCCGGACCATTCGCCTCTTTCACCGGGGCGGCGGCATAGACCAACAGGTCATTGCCCTTGCCCAGCAATTTGTTGTCCGGCCCAACGATATTGCCGGCATCGATGAAGATCAGGCGGATATTGGCATCCTTGGCGGCCCCTTGGGTGGCGGCATTGGAAACCCACCCGGCCGGCAGCAGCTTGGCAAGGGCCGCATCGCTGACATGGAAATCCATCTGGAAGCGATATTCGCTGGACTGGGCCAGCACCGTCATGGGCGCGGGGGCGGCGGGCTGCGCAAGGGCTGCCATCGGCATCGCCAGGATCGCCAGCGCGGCGAAAGCCAATTTCATGTTTCCCCTCCCCTTGTTGGGGCGGACTATAAGTCAGTCGAGGCGATAGCGGTATCTTTTCAATCGGTCGCGCCACCCGCTATCGCGGCGCCGCTACGCGCCGGCACGCTGACGCTACCGGCCTAGGCGTAATTGAAACTGACCGAGATACGCGGCGCCCGCGCCTGATGCGCTTCGACACCATGGCGCAGCCAGCTTTCCCACAGCAGCAGCAAACCGGGCCGCGGCGCGATGCTGACAAAGCTGCGGTTTTCCAGCCGGGCATGGGGCTTTTTGGGCGGCGCCGCCATCAGCATGGCAAGGCGCGGGTCTTCGAAGCGGATGGCGCCAGCCTTGCCGGGCACCGTCACGTAATATGTCCCGCTCACCACCGAATGGGGATGCAGATGGGGCGCATGCACGGCGCCCTGGCTCATCACGTTCACCCAAAGACTGTCCAGCACCAGCTTGCGCGGCGAAGCGTTTTTTCGGGCCAGGTCGAACTGGGCGTCGCGGGCGAAGCGCTTCACGTGACCGGCGATATCCCGTTCCAGCTCGGCGAAAATACTGGCCCGGCGGGTGAGATCGTCCAGCGAGGCATAAGAGGTATAGCCACCATAGCCATGCGCCTTGGCCCAGCGCTGCCCGGCTTTATCCTCGGCCGCCAGGGCCAGGCAGGTCGCCTCCAGCACCTGGTTCCGTGCCGGCTTGAGGCGGGCGCTGTACAGGGTGGTGGCAAAAAGCCTCTGGAAAGCCGCCATTTTTTGACCTTGCGGGAAAGTTAGTATGGAATTTGGGTATTGGAAGGCATTCTAAGGCTCTGTCAATTTTTAAGGGTCGCATTTTCACCGGAAAACCGCATTTCCGGAAAAATGCTCCAAGGGGACCAATTCATGCGCGCTGTCGTCACCGTGTCTGCCTTGCTGCTGGCGGGCGTCTCGCTCAGCGGCTGTGCCGTCGCCGAAGTCGGCGGAGCGGTGATCGGCGTGGCCGGCAGCGTGGTCAGCACCACCGTCGATGTCGCCGGTGCGGTGATCACCGCACCGTTCCCCAGCCATGATTCCGACGACGATAAGAAATAACTAAAACGAATCTTTGCGCCGGCGGACTTCGGCGAACACCGCTATGTCGTCCGCCGCTTGCATTCCCAAAGCCGCGCGAATCTCCGCCGAGCTGACCCGCAAAAACGGGTTGGTCGCTTTTTCCAGCTCCATGGTGGAGGGCATTGTTGGTTCGCCCCTGGCGCGCGTCGCCGTCACCGCGTCCATCCGCTGCGCCAATGCGGGGTTGCCCGGCTCCAGCGTCAGAGCGAAACGGGCATTTTTCTGAGTATATTCATGGCCGCAATAAATCTTTGTGGCGCCGGGAAGCTGCATCAGTTTGGACAGGCTGGCCCACATCATCGCGGGATCGCCTTCAAACAGCGCCCCGCAGCCCATGGCGAACAAGGTATCGCCGGTAAAGGCATCGCCGCCCATCACAAAAGTGATGGCGCCGCGCGTGTGGCCCGGTACCTCCAGCACCTCCACCATCTCGCCGCCGATTTGCCATCCGCTGGCTTCGGTGACGCCGATATCCAGACCCGGGATGCGCGCCGCATCCTTGCCCGGCCCAACCACCTTGGCGCCGAAGCGCTGCTTCAGGTCCAGATTGCCGCCGGTGTGGTCCAGATGATGATGGGTATTGAGGATATGGGTGAGGCGCCAGCGACGCGCCGCCAGCGCGGCCTCGATGGGCGGCGCCTGCGACGGGTCGACCACGGCGCAGAAATCCGGACCCTTCACCAGATAGGCATAGTTGTCGGCGAGACAGGGGACGACGGCGATCTCAATCATTTTAACCAGTCTAGCACATTGAACGGCAATAGAATCGGGCCCAGGATTGCGGCATGGATGCGCGCGAGCTTTCGCAATTTTACAAAAGCCCGATCGGCCAGCGGGCGCGGCATATTCTGCTCGGCCGGCTGCGCCAGGTCTGGCCCGACACCAAAGGCCTGCGCCTGCTGGGCTATGGCTTCACCATCCCCTATCTGCCCATGTTCCTGTCCGAGGCCGAGCGGTGCATCGCGGTGTCGCCGGCGGAAATGGGCGTGGTCGCCTGGCCCAGGGATCGGCGCCTGACCACCCTGGCCGAGGACGACCAGCTTCCCTTTCCCGACGCGTTTTTCGACCGGGTGCTGGTCGTGCATGGGCTGGAGGAAGCCCAAAGCCTGCGGGTCTTGCTGCGGCAGTTGTGGCGGGTGCTGGCGCCGGAAGGAAAGCTGCTGGTGGTGGCGCCCAACCGCGCCAGCCTCTGGGCCCAGGTCGAACGTTCGCCTTTTGCCAAGGGGCGCCCTTTTTCCCGCGCCGAATTGGATAAGCTGCTGAAGGACGCGTTGTTCGAACCGGAGGACTGGCGGCGGGCGCTCTATTCCCCGCCGCTGAAAAATCGCGTTCTGGTCGGCAATGGCCGGGGTTGGGAGCGGTTTGGCGGACGGTTCTTTTCCGGCCTGGGCGGGGTGCATGTGGTGGAAGCGCGCAAATCGCTTTATGCGCCGGCCGCTCCGGCGGTGCTGCCGCAGCCGGCGCTGGCCAAGGTCCTCAAGCCATTGGGGACGGAATAGGCGCTCTCTACGTCTTTTTCAGCAGGAACACCGCGCTCTGCGCCCGCAGATTGGGGCCGCCGACAATGCCGCGCATCAAAGCCTCAGGGTCCATCGCCTTGACCTGGCGTTTTTCCAGCGCGATGGCCTTTTCGATCCGCGCGCCACAATCGCGCGTCAGATCGATGAAATCGGCGATAGTGCATAGATGGATATTGGGAGTGTCGTACCAATGGTAATCCAGCGCCCTTGTGCGCGGCATGCGGCCGGCGAACAGCAGGGAAAGGCGGATGCGCCAATGGCCGAAATTGGGCAGCGAGATCGCCGCATGCTTGCCGATGCGCAAGAGATGCTCCAGCACCGCGCGGGGCTTTTCGGTTGCCTGGATAGTCTGGGACAGGATCACGAAATCGAACACCTGGCTGGGATATTCGGCCAGGTCGGTATCGGCGTCGCCCTGCATCACCGACAGCCCGCGCGCGACACAGGCATTCACATTCTGCTGCGACAATTCGATGCCGCGGCCATCGACGCCCTTGGTGCGGACCAGATGCTCCAGCAAGGCGCCGTCGCCGCAGCCGACATCCAGCACCCGCGTTCCGGCGGGGATCATGGCGGCGATAGCGGAAAGGTCTGGGCGCAGGCTCATCTAGATCACTTGCGCCGCGGCGACCGCGTTCAAAAAGCCGCGCACGATGGCGAACATTTCCGGTTCTTCCAGCAGGAAAGCGTCATGGCCCTTGTCGGTCTTGATCTCGACGAAGGAGACATTGGCCGCCACGGCATTGAGCGCATGGGCCACTTCCTTGTTGTCGGCAGTGGGAAACAGCCAGTCGCTGGTGAAGGAAATGATGCAGAAACGGGTGTTGGAGACCTTGAAAGCATTGGCGAGCTGGCCGCCATTTTCCTCGGCCAGGTCGAAATAATCCATCGCCCGGGTGATGTAGAGATAGGAATTGGCGTCGAAGCGATCGACAAAGCTGGCACCCTGGTGGTGCAAATAGGATTCGATCTGAAAGTCGGGCGCGAATTGGAACGACAAGGCATCGCGGTTCTGCAGATTGCGGCCGAATTTGCGCTGCAGCGCCGTTTCCGACAGATAAGTGATATGCGCGGCCATGCGCGCCACCGCCAAGCCCTTGGCGGGGGTGGTGCCGGACAATTGATATTCGCCGCCGCGCCAATCCGGATCGGCCATGATCGCCTGGCGCCCCACTTCGTGGAAGGCGATATTCTGGGCCGAGTGATAAGCGGCGCAGGCGATGGGGATTACGGCGCGTACCCGCTCCGGATAAGACGCCGCCCATTGCAGCGCCTGCATCCCGCCCATCGAGCCGCCGATCACCGCCAAAAGATGATCGATGCCCAGCGCGTCCAGCAGCATGGCCTGGCTGCGCACCATGTCGCGGATGGTGACCAGCGGAAAGGACAGGCCAAAGGGTTTGCCGGTGCCCGGATCGATTTCCGCGGGGCCCGTGCTGCCCATGCAGCCGCCAATGACATTGGCGCAAATCACGAAAAATCGGTCGGTGTCGATCGGTTTGCCGGGCCCGACCATGGTCGACCACCAGCCCGGCTTGCCGGTGATGGGATGATCGCTGGCGACGAATTGGTCGCCGGTCAGGGCGTGGCAGACCAGCACGGCATTGGATTTGGCCTCATTCAGCGCGCCATAGGTCATATAGGCGATGGTGAAAGGCGACAGCGTGCGGCCGCAATCCAGCTTCAGCGGCTTGTCCGGTCCGAAGGTGACAGCCTTGCCGATATCGGCGGCATGGGCCGTGACGGGCCTGAGGAATTTGGGCGCTTCGGTCATGACGATGGTTAGCTAAGGCTGCGGGGACCTGCTGTCAACGAATGGCGGGGATGCGCTTGGTTTTCGGCTGCCAAGCCTTTATCAATACGGCCCTTTTTGAAAAAGCTGTGATGACGCCCGCGCCCAAGCCCGGAATCCTGGATATCACCGCCTATGTCGGCGGCCGCGCCAGCGCGCCCGGGGCGGTGAAGGTGCACAAGCTCTCCTCGAACGAAAGCCCGCTGGGACCCAGCCCGGCGGCGATGGAGGCGCTCCGGGCCGCCAGCCACGATCTGCAGATTTATCCCGAAGGCAGCGCCAAGCTTCTGCGCGAGGCCATCGGCGCGGTCTATGGCCTGGATCCCGCCCGCCTGATCGGCAGCGGCGACGGCTCGGATGCCATCCTCACGATGCTGGCCAACGCCTATCTGCGCCCGGGCGATGAAGTGCTGTTCAGCGAACATGCCTTCTCGCTCTACAAGATCGCCACTTTGGCCAATAGCGCGGTGCCGGTGATCGTGCCGGAAAAAGAGCTTCGCTTCGACGTCGATGCCACACTGGCGCGGGTGAGCGCGAAGACCCGCATGGTCTATATCGCCAATCCCAACAACCCGACCGGCTCCTATATCAGCCATGCTGAGATGCGGCGGCTGCATGAAGGACTGCCCGAACAGGCGCTGCTGGTGATTGATGCGGCCTATTGCGAATATGTCCGGCGCAATGATTACGAACCGGGCGTGGAAATGGTGTCGCAATTTCCCAATGTGGTGATGACCCGTACCTTTTCGAAGATTCACGGGCTGGCGGGTCTGCGCATCGGCTGGTGTTATGCGCCGGCCTCGGTCTGCGATGTGCTGAACCGCATCCGCGGGCCGTTCAATGTCGCAACCATGCAGCAAAAAGTGGGTGCCGCCGCCATTGCCGACCGCGCCCATGTCGAAAAATCCGCCGCTCATAACGAGACTTGGCGGGGCTGGCTGACCACCGAAATCCGCAAGCTTGGGTTGCGGGTGGATGACAGCGTGGCCAATTTCGTTCTCATCCATTTTCCGGCGGGCGTGAAAAGCTCCGCCAAGGCCGATGCCTTCCTGATGTCGCGCGGCTTGATCCTGCGGGCCTGCGGCTCTTATGCTTTGCCCGATTGCCTGCGCCTGACCGTGGGCACGGCGGAGCAGAACGAGATGGTGGTTGCGGCCTTGCGCGATTTCATGGCGGCCTGACGCATGGCGCAATTCGGCAAGCTCGCGGTGATTGGTTTGGGCCTGATCGGCTCGTCGATCTTCCATGCGGCGCGGCGCGGGCAATTGGCCAGCGATCTGTCAGGCTTTGATTCCAATGACGATGTTCGCCTGCGCGCCAGGGCGCTTGGGTTTGCCAGTGTCATCGAAGATGACCTTATCGGTTGTGTCACCGATGCCGATCTGGTGATCCTGTGTTCGCCCGTCGGCAGCTATAAGCAGATCGCCCAGGAAATCGCCCCGCATCTGAAGCCCGGCACCATCCTCTCCGATGTCGGTTCGGTCAAAGGCGCGGTGATCCGCGACGTGGCGCCTTTTGTACCGGCCGGGGTGCATCTCATCCCCGCCCATCCCATCGCCGGCACCGAATTTTCCGGCCCCGAAGCCGGCTTTGCCACTCTGTTCGACGGCCGCTGGGCGATCCTGACGCCGCCGCCGGGCGCCGACGCGGCCGCCGTCGGACGGCTCAGGGCGTTCTGGCAGGGCCTGGGCAGCCAGGTCGATGTGATGGATTCCAGTCACCATGACCTGGTGCTGGCGATCACCTCGCATCTGCCGCATCTGATTGCCTATAATATTGTCGGCACCGCGCATGATCTGGAAGCGGTGACCGAAGGCGAAGTGATCAAATATTCCGCCAGCGGTTTTCGCGATTTCACCCGCATCGCCGCCTCCGATCCCACCATGTGGCGCGACATTTTCCTCAACAACCGCGATGCGGTGCTGGAAGTACTGGGTCGTTTCAACGAAGACCTCAGCGTGTTGCAGCGGGCGGTGCGCGAGGGCAATGGCGATCTGCTGTTCAACATGTTCACCCGCACCCGGGCGATCCGCCGCGCCATTGTCGAGATCGGTCAGGACAGCGCCGCGCCGAATTTTGGCCGCGATAAGCGCTAGAACGAGCTAGTAGAGGGAATTCAGCACATCGGCGACGGCAATGGCCGCGTCGGGCGGGGCGATGTCGCGATGGGTGGTCTGGGCCGCGCCACCGGCCTGGCGCCAGGCTTCGTAAGTCCGCGGCCAGGATTGTTTCCCCGCCAGCAAGGCATTCCAGATTTCGCCGCGCGTGAGGCTGACATAAATGCGCAGGCGCTGCACCGCATTGTCCGCGGTCTTGACGCCATCGGCGCTGAGCATCAGGTCCAGAGTATTTTTCGCGCCCCGCCGCAGATGGAACTGGCCGTCCTGCAAGGTGAAGGCGGCGCCGCTGCTGTCATTGCCGCCGGCGCCCACCGCATCCAGATCGAAGCGGCTGAGGCCCTGCGCATCGACGATGGCGCTGGCGCGCAGGGTGGCGGGCAGAAAGCTGATGGCATGATCTTTTGCCGCGCCATCGCGCCAGGCCAGGGTCTGCCGCCCGGCCGCTTCGTAGATTTGCTGCTGCCGGCCATAGGTGAGGGCGTGCAGGGCGAAGCGCTCGCTGCTCCAGGCGAATGGCCCATGGGCGCCGGCGCCGGCGATGCGAAAGCCGGTGAAGACCACATCGATGTTGAACGGAAATCCGGAAATCGTTTTTGACGTGAAGGACAGCGTGATGCCGGCAGCGCCTTCATGGCCATTCAAGGCCTCGAGTTTGCGCTCCACGGATTTGGCGACGGTCCACCAATGCGCCATGGCCCCGCCGGTCAGGATCAGGAACAACGTCAAAGGCGCATAGAGCCAGAAGCGGCTGGAATACCGCACTAGGAGCGCCGGGCCGGAAAAGTGGTGCGCTTGGCGAGCGCTGCGAGCCTAGCAAACCGGTTTTCCGCAGCCAGCGCGACCATAAAAAAAGTCAGCCGCATTTGGAATAGCCGCAACTGAGGCAGGAGTCGCAGCCTTCCAGCTTGACGAAGCTGGCCTCGCCGCAGCGCGGGCAGAAATGCGCCGGGGCGCCCTCGCGGGGGATCACGCTGCTCGGCGCCAGTTTGCTCGCGGACGGCGCCCGCATGCCCATGAAGCCGATTTCCACCATATGGCGCTCGATCACTTCGCCGATCGCGGCCAGCAGTGACGGCACATAGCGCCCACCCATCCATTGCCCCCCGCGCGGATCGAAGATCGCTTTCAGCTCATCGACCACGAAGCTGACATCGCCGCCGCGGCGGAACACCGCCGAGATCATGCGCGTCAGCGCCAGGGCCCAGGCATAGGCCTCCATATTCTTGGAATTGATGAAGACCTCGAAAGGCCGGCGCCGCCCATCCTTCTCGATATCGTTGATGGTGATGTAGAAGGCGTGATCGCTGTCCAGCCATTTGATCTTGTAGGTGCGGCCCAGAAGTGCTTCGGGCCGGTCCAGGGGGCGGGTCATATAGACCACGTCGCCGGAGGCCGCGCGGCGCGGCTCGGGCGGGGGCAAAGGCAGTTCGGGCTCATTGCCGATCGCCGCCTCGATGGGAACGACATTTTGCGGCTCTTCCACCGACAGCACCGAACCGGTGACATCATTGGGCCGGTAAGTGGTGCAGCCCTTGCAGCCCCGCTCATAGGCTTCGAGATAGACATGCGCGAAATCGGCGAAGGAAATCGCCGCCGGCACATTGATGGTCTTGGAAATCGCGCTGTCGATGAAAGGCTGGGCGGCGGCCTGGACTTTCAGATGATCTTCCGGCGTCAAGGTCTGGGCGGTGACGAACGTATCGGGCAGCGCGGCGGCGGCGCCGAAGCGGGCCCGGAATTTGCGCAAGGCATAATCCTCGACGGTCTCTTCGCGTTTGCTGCCGTCGGGCTGCAGCACCTTGCGGCTATAGGACAAGGCGAAGACCGGCTCGATGCCGCTGGAGACATTGTCGGCAAACAGCGAAATCGTGCCGGTGGGCGCGATAGAGGTCAGCAGCGCATTGCGGATGCCGTACTGGGCAATGCCGTCCCGGATATCCACGGGCAAGGCAGCAATATGCGGGCGCGCCAGATAGGCGTCGCGGTCGAATAGAGGGAAGGCGCCTTTTTCGCGCGCCAAACCCACGGAAGCGCGATAGGCGGCATGGCTGATCGCCTGAAGCCAGCTCTGGATCAGGGCGATACTGTCCTCCGAGCCGTAGCGCGCCCCGCAAAAGATCAATGCGTCGGCAAGGCCCGTCACGCCCAGGCCGATGCGCCGCTTGGCGAAAGCTTCTTGCCGCTGCGCCTCAAGGGGAAAGCGCGACACGTCGATGGCGTTGTCCAGCATGCGGATCGCCGTTGCGGTCAGCTCGGAGAGCTCTTCCAGGTCGAGCCGCGCCTCGGGCTCGAAGGGGCTGCGCACCAGCTTGGCCAGGTTGATCGAACCCAGCAAACAGGCGCCATAGGGCGGCAGCGGTTGCTCGCCGCAGGGATTGGTGGCGGCGATGGTCTCGCAATAGGAAAGATTGTTCAGGTCATTGATGCGGTCGATGAAGATCACGCCCGGCTCGGCGGTTTCATAGGTGGCGCGCATCAAGCGCTCCCACAATTCCTTGGCTTTGACGGTGCGATAGACCCGGCCGCCGAATTGCAGCGGCCAGTCGCGATCGGCTTTGACGGCATCCATGAAGGCATCGCTCACCAGCACCGACAGATTGAAATTGGAGAGCCGGCCGGGCGTGCGCTTGGCGTCGATGAAAGTTTCGATATCGGGATGGCCCACCGACAAAGTCGCCATCATGGCGCCGCGCCGCGAGCCGGCGCTCATGATGGTGCGGCACATCGCGTCCCACACCTCCATGAACGAGACGGGTCCGGAGGCATCGGCGCCCACGCCCGCCACCGGCGCGCCGGCCGGCCGCAGGGTGGAAAAGTCATAACCGATGCCGCCGCCCTGCTGCAGGGTGAGCGCGGCTTCGCGCAGGGCGGAAAAAATTCCGTCCATCGAATCTTGGATGGTGCCCATGACAAAACAGTTGAACAGGGTGACCGCGCGCCCGGTGCCGGCGCCCGCCAGGATCCGCCCGGCCGGAAGGAATCGGTGCCCTGTCAGGGCATGGGCGAAGGCCTGGGCCTGGGCCAGGCGCTGCTCCGGCGCTTCGGCCTGCGCCAACGCCAGGGCCACCCGCGCCCAGCTATCGCCGACATCGCGGTCGCCGCCGCCGGCTGGCGGGGCGAACCGATATTTCATGTCCCAGATCTGGCGGGAAATCTCGCTCATGGAAGTCTAACAATCACATAGGAACTTGGGAGCCAAGGCCCAAGAGTATAGCTTTGTTCTCTTAACGTTCTAAAGCGCAATGGGGTGAAGTGTGCAGCGGTTCACCCCTAAATTGCGCGGCAATCAAAGTGCCCGCGCTAGGTCCTAAGTAATTGATTTGTCGCGGTTTCGATCCGGTCCTGGAGCAGGGCCATGAACGCGGGGCGCTTCAGCCCGGCCGGGATGGGCTCCAGGAACGCCAAGGTGATGGTGCCGGGAATCTTCCAAAACCCCTGCCAGTGCTGCCCGGAGTTCAGCGCCACGGGCACGCAAGGCGCGCCCAGGGCGGTATAAAGCCCGGCGACCCCCGGTTTGTAATCCGGCGGTGCGCCCGGTTTCTTGCGGGTACCTTCGGGGAAAATCAGCACGGGGCGCCTTTGCGCCATCACCGCTCGGGCCTGGTCCATCATCTTGAGCAGAGCGCGGGCCTTGCCGCCGCGATCGATGGCAATCGCTGCCGCCTTGCCGACGAACCAGCCGAAAAACGGAATCGAGAGCAGCTCGCGCTTCAGCACGATCCCCGGATCGTCCAGCGCCAGATACAGCGCCAATGTGTCCCACATGCTCATATGCTTGGAGGCGACCAGAACGGCGCCGCGCGGCAGCGTGCCGGCAATCGCAAAATGGATCTTGGCGAAGACGCGCAGGCCCCAGAAAGTTGCCCGCGCCCAGATCCGCGCCAGCCACACCGTCGCGCGCCTGGGCCCCAGCAGCAGAACGACAAAGACAAGGCTCAGCACCGTGGTCAGGACCGCGAACCACAGCATGAACAGAACCGAACGCAGCCAGGTCACGTGATCGCCGTCATCACCAGGGCGGTGAGATATTTGGCATATTCGCGTTGGAGCAAAAGCGTGGTGCTGCGATGCCGCCACCAAGCCGACAGATCGATGCCGTTTTCCTCCACCGGATAAGGGATCAATGTCATTCCCGGCATCCGATGGCGAAATTCCTGAAGGGCGCGCGGCATGTGATAGCGCGCCGTCACCAGCACGATGCTTTTGAAGCCGTGATCGCGGGCCCAGTCGGCGGCTTCCTGGGCATTGCCGCGCGTGTCTTCGCCGGCATAGCCCAGATCGACACAGCAATCGAACCAGGTGCCGCCATGCATCACATTCTTCAGGGTGGCGCGGCTGGTGGCTTGATCGACGCCGCTGACCAGCATGCGTTTGGCCCGGCCATGCTCCAGCAGCGAGGCCGCCGCATCCAGTCGCGTATCGCCGCCGGTCAGCGCGACAATGCCGTCGGCGCGGGGCATGGTATCCGGCATGTGGGGCAGGGTGGAGACGAACAGCACAAAGCTGAGCGCATAAAAGACCACCACCAGAACAATCGCCAGGATGAAGCCGCGGATCATGTATCGGAGTCTAATAGATGGCGCGCACCACCGAAAGCACTGAGATACGCGCGGTGGCCCAGGCGATCAGAGCCGTCACTGCGGGAACGGTCAAAAGCCATGGAATCTCGGTCCATTTCAGCGCCAGCGGCGGCAGAAAGGGCACCGCTTCGACGCCCACGCTTTCCAACCCTCCGGCGGCCAAGAACAATGCGGCTGCCAGCACCGTGCCCAGCAGCGCCGCCAGCAGGGCCGAGACCAGATAATGCCATTCGACCGCGCGCGCGATGAAGCCGGAGCGCGCGCCCATCTGATGCAGCAAGGCCACCATTTCGTGATGGGCGTCCAATCCGGCGCGGGTGGCGAAGGAAACCGCCGCCGCCGTCGCCAAGGCGATCAGCAGCAAAATGCCGTAAGCGGAATAGCGCACACCATCGGCCAGCGCCCCCAGCCGCGCCATCCAGCGGCTGTGATCGTCCAGCAACGCATGGGGCGCGGCTTGCTTCAAGCGTGCGGTGAGGGCGGGAATATCGATGCTCTCACCCGGCACGATCGAGGCGTCGATCAGGCGCGGCAGGGGAATGTCCGCGGTCAATCCGCCTTTGCCGATCCAAGGCGCCACCAGCGCATCGGTCTGCGCATCCGACAAAGGCGCGGCATGGGCGATGCCGGGCGTGGCGTTCAGCACCGCCAGCGCCGCCGTGGTTTCGGCATTGAGGCCGTCTTGTGCCGAGCCTTGTTCGGGCGGCAAGACCTGCACCGTTAATTTGGCGGCCAGGCCTTCCTGCCAGCCCAAGGCGGCGCGGTCCGCGATCAGCGAGGCGCCCAGCGCCAGCGCCGCCAAGAAGGCCATCACCGCGATAACGAAATCCAGCGGCGCCGCGCCCTTGTCGCGGGGCAGGATGTAGGAGCCTACCGATTCTCTCATGACGCGCTCATGCCGGGCTCGGGGCGGGTGCGGCGCTGCGCAATTCCACCAGCCGCCCATCCACCAGCCGCATCTCGCGGGCCCGGGCATTTTCGATCAGGGCGCGGTCATGGGTGGCGATCAGGACGGTGGTGCCCAGCCGGTTGAGTTCGGCGAAGAGGCGAATCAGCCGGGCGCCCATTTCCGGATCGACATTGCCGGTCGGCTCGTCGGCGATCAGAAGATCGGGCCGCGCCACCACGGCGCGGGCGATGGCGACGCGCTGTTGCTCGCCGCCCGACAGGGTGGCGGGGCGCGCATTCATCCGGTCGCCCAGCCCGACCCAGGACAACAGCTCCTCCACGTCATGGGCATAATCGCCGCCGCGCTTGCCGGCCAGGCGCAGCGGCAGGGCGACATTGTCGAAGGCGGAGAGATGATCCAGCAGCCGGAAATCCTGAAAAACCACGCCAATGCGCCGGCGCAGCGGCGGCAGATCGCGACGGCGCGCGGTGGCCAGGTCATGGCCGAACAGGGTGATCAATCCGCGTGAGGGCGGTTCGGCCAGATAGATCAGTTTGAGCAGGGTGGTCTTTCCCGCGCCCGAAAGGCCGGTCAAGAAGGTAAATGAGCCTGCTTCCAAGACAAAAGTGACGTCGCGCAGCACTTCCGGCCCCAGGCCATAACGCATGCCGACATTTTCGAAGCGAACCATGGGGTTGACCATAACGCCGGTACTGCTTGCGGTCATCGGCCCAGGCCCCTATTTTCGCGTGGAAAGTTGATATTCCCCCGCGATGATTCTCACCTGCCCCGCCTGCGCCACGCGCTATTCCGTCGATGACGCCAAATTTCCCTCCGGCGGGCGGCAGGTACGCTGCGCCAAATGCGGCCATAGCTGGTTTCAGGATGGCCCGGCCCCGCCCATCACGCCGGATGAGCCGGAAGTCGAGGGGCCCGCGCCCGAGCCGTCGGCCTTCGGCGCGGCGACGGAGCCCAGCCCGGACCTTGCGCCCTTGCGAGCTCACAGCTTTTCGCCTGCCGCGGCGCAGGAGGATGAAAGTCTGGACTGGCGTACACGCCTGGCGGTCGCCGCCGGTTGGATGGCGCTGATCGGCGTGGTGCTGCTGATCGGCTATGCGGCGGTGCGCTATCGCCAGCAGATCGCGGTGGTCTGGCCGCAATCGGCCGGCGTCTATAACAGCCTGGGTATGCCGGTGAGCACCCATGGGCTGGATTTCGACAAGGTCGATTATCACCGCGAAAGCGAAGACGGCCAGACCGTACTGGCGGTGACGGGACGCATCGTCAACAACAGCACCCGCGAATTGCCGGTGCCGCAAAGCATATTGGTGACTTTGAGCGACGCCAACAATCACGAACTTTATCACTGGCCCTTCGCCACGCCCGCCCAGACTCTCAAACCCGGCCAGTCGGTTTCCTTCATCACCCGCCTTTCCAATCCGCCCCCGGGGGCGCGGCATCTGGAAGTGCGCTTCCCCAAGGACGGGCAATGACCAAGGACATGCAATGGCCGATGCTGTTCTCCGAAGAACAGATCGCCGCCCGGGTGGCGGAAATGGCCAAGGAAATCGCCGCCGCGCCGGTGCGCCCGCAAGTGGCCATGCCGATCCTGGTGGGCGCCTTTGTCTTCGCCGCCGATCTGGTGCGGGCGCTGTCGCGCGAAGGCCTGCCGCTGGAAGTGGAAATGTTGTGGCTGCGCTCCTATGGCGACAAGCGCACCGCCACCGGCATTTCCATGATCGCGGGACCATCAGACGACATTGCCGGGCGCGACGTGCTGGTGATCGATGGCGTGCTGGATGCCGGCAAGACCGTCAAAAAGGCGGTGCAGTTGATCCTGGCCGCCGGTGCCGCTTCGGTGCAGGTGGCGGTGGCGCTGGACAAGCAGCGCGACGACCGCGTCGCCAAGGCCGATTTCGTCGGCTTCAATATCGGCAATGACTTCGTCATCGGCTATGGCATGGACGACGCCGGCAAACACCGCAATCTGCCGTATATCGGCAAGGTGATTACATAGTCCTTCTCATGGCCGGTAAATTTTAAGTCGCCGGCTCTCAAAAGCCGGTTCGCTGTGTGCCAGAAGAGCCTCAGCGACTGAATGCGCGCCCTGCCGTAGCAGCGGGAGGCCGACAGCGCCGCATAAAATGGTTGCCGGACAATGGCGCCTTCAACCCCAAAGCTTCGGTCAAAGCAGGCTGGCCTGCTCCGGCGGATAGGTAACCTTTTCTCCCTCTACCTGCGCAAAAGCGGTCATTTTGTGCAGGCGGGCGCTGGCCGCCGACATAACTTCAACGACAGGAACGCCACGGGCATTCAAAGCGTCGGCGACCAGTGAACGGTGGCACCGCCAGGGCACGGCTTCCGCGCACATGATGGCCGTTCGCCTTTTGCGGCTCTGCTCGATGAGCTCATCTAGCGCCGCTTGGAAGGATGCCGTCTGCATATAGTCGGCATAACCGCGAAAACTTTCGTTGCGCCAGCCGGTATTGGGGCTGTCCTTTTGCGGGCGCCGCAGCCCGCCTAATGCGGTCAGGGGGACGTAAGTGATTCCAGCTTCCCTCAGCGAAACGTTCAGACTTTGGCTGTTGAACTGTGGGTTATGACGGGACTTGGGCACCGTGCGAACGTCAACGAGCGCTTTGATGCTGTACGTCGCGAGCAGGCTGAGAAACTGTTCGATCGGCAGGGTCGAATGACCGACGGTAAAGACACTTCCTTCTGGCCAATCTATCATTGGTAAACGAACTGCTTTGGTCCTGCTCCGCGGCGACGTGGCTTCGCTCCTTGCCTGTCCTTACCATGGAGCAGGTGGTCAAAGGTCGCTCCGAAGAGCGACCTCAAATGGCTTAGCCCTTCGTTATAAACTCTAATTCGCAGCTATTTGTTTCACCGAAATGGGTGGCGCGGCAAGTGCACCGACCGAGGGAAAGGGCTCGCCAACTTCGGCTCTCCAGGGCGCATCGTCAACCTGAGCGTCGTGTGGCAGCCTAAAACTCCCGCAGCAGCCGATCGATGTAATCCAGTTCCTGTTGCGGGCGGCCGCGTTCGCCCGCGCGTTTGCGCAATTCCTGCAGGATGGCGCGGGCCCGGGCCATTTCGCTGGCGCCCGGCAGTTTGACTCCGCTGCCGTTGGAATTGCCGGTGCGGCCCAAGGGATCCTGCTGACCGCCGGGCTGCTGGCCCTTGGCCCTTTGCTGCTCCGCCAAGGCATCGGCGCCGCGGCGCAATTCATCCAGCGCGGTCTTCTCTTCATCGCCGGCATTGTCGAAATCTTTCTGCCCCAGCGCCTTGCCGGCATTGTCCATCGCCTTGCCGGCTTTGCCGAGTTGTTCCTTCAGCTTGGGATCCATGCCGTTCAAAAAGTCGTTCAATTGCTTGGACAGGGCACCCTGCTGCTTGGCCAGGCCTTGCGGGCCGCCATCCTTGGGATCGCCATTGCCCTGGCGCTGACGCATGGTCTTGTCCAAAAGCGCGCGCTGCTGGCCCATCATGTCGCCCAGCTTCTGCATCGCCTGGTTGCGCGCCTTGTCGGCGGGCGAACCGCCGCTGCCGCCGCCACCCGACGCCTGGGCCATATGCATGTTTTCCAGCATGCTTTGCAGCATCGCCAGCATCTGCGCCGCCATCTCGCGATTGCCGCTGGCGGAAAGCTGCTGGATGGTCTGCAGCAATTTCTGGATATCGTCCTCGGTGACGGTGGTGGCCTCCTGGCCCGACTGCATCTGCTGGCCTTTTTGCGCCGAGGGGTCATTGGCCAAGGCCTGCATATAGCGCTGCATGGCGGCGTTATATTTCTGCAGCAAGGCGTCGATCACCTCCTGCGGCGCATGGGCGGCCAGCGCCGCGTCGAGCAAGGCTTTCAGCCGGCGCAGTTCTTCCGCCGCCGCCAGCATCGCGCCATGGTCGATCGCCACCGCGATCTGCCACAGCAGCGCCTCGACATGCTCGATATCGCTATCGCTGCGGGCGGAGCGAAGGCCCCAATAGGCGGCGCGCAGCGACAGATAAAGCGCGTTCTTGCCGGCATAGAATTTGTCGGGGGCGATGGTGAAAGCATCCAGCGCGGTGGCGACCAGGCGCCGCTCCTCGGGCCCGCCGGTGGCAAGATTCTGCCGCTGTTCGATCAAGGCGCGGGCCAGCGGATCGGTGAAGACCAGGGCCGGCAGGCGGAAGGTCATCGGCGCGCTGCGGCCGATCTGCCCCGCCCCATCGCGCGCCACCAGCACCGCATCGACCATCAGGCCGGCATAAGGATGCATGGTCAAATCGGTGAAAGTGGTCTGGTCGAGGCTTTTGGCCGAAGCCTGCGACAGCGGCAGGGGAACCGTCAGCGGCTTGCCGCCGCGGCCATGTGGACGGATCACCACTTGCGCGGAGGTGACGCCATAATCGTCGCTGGCATGAAAGGAGAATTGCGTCGCCTGATGTTCGGTGGCGACGGGCTTGGTGCTGAAGCGGATCGCCGGCGGCGCGTCGGCGATGACGCGCAGATTCCACTTGCCGATGACATGGCCGCTGGCCCGCACCCGCACCTGGGCATCGCGGGTAACGCGCGCCGTCGCGGCATATTCGCTTTGCGCGCCTCTGAAGGGAGGCCGCAGCCCGCCGCCAAGGCTGAGGCCCGGGGCGTGATCGCCGCCATGCACCCGCACATTGAGCATCGAGCCGGCCGGCACCGCGATGGCCGAGGCATCGCCGCGTGCCAGATAGACGGGCGGGACGCCGGTATAAGCGGGGGGATCGACCCAGGCATCGATACCCTGGTTCAATCCCGCGCCGCTGTCGAAAGCCCGCACCAGGCGCTGCTGCCAATCGCCCCGCGCCACCACCAGCGCCACCGCAAAAGCCAGCAGCAGGAAATAGCGCAGATTTAATCTGTCGCGGCCGGCGAGATCCAAATGCGGCCAAGCGGCTTTGAGATGGCCGGCGGGCATCATGCGGGCCTGGTGCAGCCGCCACAGCGCCACCGAGAAAGGATCGCTGCCGATCAGCCGGTCATGGCTTTCGGAAATCGGGCGATGCCGCAACCCGCTATCGCGCTCCACCCGCCTGGCGCCGTCCTGCCAGTCAGGCAGCGAAAGCCCGGTAAGCCCGGTCTCCAGCGCCAGTCCCGTGGCCGTGATGGTGGCAGCCAACAGCAAAGCCTGGAGGGGCCAGGGGATCAACACCAGCAAGCCCAACAACGCGAGGGTGAGATAAGCGCCGGCAAATCCGACCGCCGGCCACAGCGCGGGCAGCAGCCGTTCCGTCGTCAATGCCGCGCGCGCCAGCCAGATCAGGCGGCGGATGCGCGCGCCCAGCGCCGAGGCGTCAGTCCGCCAGCCAGTGAGGGAGGCTGTCTTGGGCGATGAGTTGCTCATGGGTCAGGCGGGAGCGTACAACGCTCCAATCCCCGCCCGCCACCAAAACCTCCGCCGCCGGCGGCCGCGCGTTATAGGCGCTGGCCATTACCGCGCCATAGGCGCCGGCGCTGAGGATTGCCACCAGATCGCCACTTTTGAGTTCCGGCAGGTTGCGCCCCGAGGCAAACAAATCCGCGGTTTCGCAGACCGGCCCCACCACGTCATAGGCGACGCGGGCGGAACCGGGGCGCGGTTCCACCACCGGGACGATCTCATGCCAGGCCTCATACATCGCCGGGCGGATCAGATCGTTCATACCGGCATCGATGATCAGGAATTGCTTGGCGTCGCCATGCTTCACGTAAAGGACGCGCGACAACAGGATCCCCGCATTGGCGGCGATCAGACGGCCCGGCTCGAACGACAAGGTGCAGCCAAAATCCTTGGTCACGCGCGTAACCATGGCGCCATATTCCGCCGGATCGGGCGGTGGGGTGTTGCTGTTCTCGTAAGGCACGCCCAAGCCGCCGCCCAAATCCAGGCGGCGAATCGCATGTCCATCGCTGCGCAAAAGTTGGATCAATCCGCCGACGCGCTGGAAGGCCGCCTCGAAAGGCGCAAGGTCGGTGATCTGGCTGCCGATATGGACATCGACACCCACGATCTGGATATTTTTCATCCGCGCCGCATCGGCATAAGCCTGACGCGCCCGGTCGAAGGGAATGCCGAATTTGGTTTCCGCCATGCCGGTGTTGATCTTGGCATGGGTCTTGGCGTCGACGTCGGGATTGATGCGCAGCGTTATCGGCGCCTGTTTGTTCAGCGAACGGGCGACCTCATCCAGCGCCGCCAGTTCCGGCTCGCTTTCGACATTGAATTGATAAATGCCGGCCTCAAGCGCAGCACGCATTTCCTCGGCCGCCTTGCCGACGCCGGAAAAGACGATTTTGCTGGCGGGGATGCCGGCGGCCAGCGCCTTTGCCAGTTCACCGCCCGAGACCACATCGGCCCCGGCCCCCAGCTTGGCCAAGGTCTTCAGCACGGCCAGATTGTCATTGGCCTTGGCGGCATAGGCCACCAGCGATCCGGCAGGCACCGCGCCCGCGAAGACCTGGTAATGCCGGCTCAGGGTGGCGGTGGAATAGACATAAAGCGGCGTGCCGGCGGCACGGGCCAGCTCGTCCAGCGGCACGTCCTCGGCATGCAAGATGCCGCCGCGATAAGAAAAGTGATTCATGGTTTAAAGCGGTTCCAGGAAAAGTGTGCAGCGGTTTTCCGTCCGGAACCGCGACAATGAAAAAGATAGAGCGTTTTCGTGGTTCGAAGAAGCACGAAAATGCTCTAGCGCCCCAGCGGATAAGGCGGCTTGGAGGGATCGTTTTCGGTTTTGGGCGTGGCGTCGCCATTGGGCTTGATCAAATCGCTTTTGACGCCGCACGCCGTCAGCGTCAGGCCCAGCAAAACCAGCAGCAAGAGTTTTTTCATACCAGCCTCTCGCGCCAATAGCGGATCTGTTCCTTGATCCGCGCCGGAGCGGTGCCGCCCAAGCTCATGCGAGAATGCACCGAGGCATCCAGCGACAGCACCGCGAACACCTCCCCAGTGATGCCGGGCTCGACTGCCTGCATCTCGGCCAGCGGCAATTTGTCGAGGGTGACGCCTTGAGATTCCGCCCGCGACACGATGCTGCCGGCGATATGATGGGCTTCGCGGAAGGGTTTCTTCAGCACCCGCACAACCCAATCGGCCAGGTCGGTGGCGGTGGGAAAGCCCGGCTCGGCGGCGGCGCGCATCTTTGCCGGGTCGGCGGTCAGATCGGCGACCATCGCCGCCATCGCCGCCAGGCAAAGCTCAATTGTGTCGGCGGCGTCGAACACCCGTTCCTTGTCTTCCTGCAGATCGGTGCCATAGGTCAGCACCAGGCCCTTGATCACGGTGGCCAGCGCCACGAAATCGCCCAGCACCCGCCCGGTCTTGCCGCGCACCAGTTCGGCGGCATCGGGATTGCGCTTTTGCGGCATGATAGAAGAGCCGGTGGTAAAGGCATCCGACAGCCGCACAAAGCCGAAAGCCGGTGTCGACCATTGCACCAATTCGCCCGCCAGGCGGGACAGATTGGTGGCGGCGATGGCGCAGGCGGCGAGATATTCCAAGGCGAAGTCGCGCGCCGAAATCGCGTCCATCGAGTTGCGCATCGGCCGCGCGAAACCCATCGCCAGGGCGGTGGCGTCGCGGTCGATGGGAAAAGATGTGCCGGCCAGCGCCGCCGCGCCCAAGGGGGATTCATTCATCCGCGCCTTGGCATCGGTGAAGCGGCCGCGGTCGCGGCCGAACATCTCGACATAGGCCAGCAGATGATGGCCGAAAGTGATCGGCTGGGCCGGCTGCATATGGGTGAAACCGGGCATGATGGTTTCGACATGTTTTTCGGCCTGCGCGAACAGCGCCTGTTGCAGCGCGCGCAAGCCCTGATCGGCGCGGTCGCAGGCGCCGCGCACCCACAGCCGGAAATCCGTCGCCACCTGGTCGTTGCGCGAACGGGCGGTGTGCAGCTTGCCGGCCACCGGCCCGATCAGCTCGGCCAGCCGGGCTTCGATATTGAGATGAATATCTTCCAGCTCGCGCTTGAAGGCGAATTGCCCTCCCGTGATCTCGGCTTCGATTTGCGCCAGACCTTTGAGGATGGTTTCGGCGTCGCCGCGCGGAACAATGCCTTCCGAAGCCAGCATGCGGATATGCGCCCGGCTGCCGGCCAGGTCTTCCGCCCAAAGCCGCTTGTCGAAATCGATCGAGGGAGTAATCTCCCGCATGATGTCGGCGGGGCCCGATTGAAACCGGCCACCCCACATTTTATTCGTGCTCATCGCTTCATCCCAGACCGAGAAACCGACCAGGCCATCATGAACAAGACCGGAAAAATCGTCACCGTCCTGGCTGTCGTCGCCGCCATCGCGTCGGGGGTTCTATATGGGAAAGGGCTGCTGGCTGTCCATCATGGCGCCCAGGTGCCGGCCACCCTGGCGGCGCTGACATTGGAAAAAACCCCGGCGCCCGCCCCGGCCATCGCCTTTAACGACATCCAGGGGACCCGCCATGCGCTGGACGCATTCAAGGGCCGCTATGTGCTGCTGAATATGTGGGCCACCTGGTGCGCGCCCTGCGTCTCCGAATTGCCCGCTTTGGCCCGGCTCAAAGGCGCGGTGCCGGGGCTGGTGGTGATCGCGGTCGATCTCACCCACAACGACAAGGCGGCGGATGCGCAAAGCTTTCTTAAGAGCCACCATGCCGGATCATTGGGTGCTTTTGTGGACCAGGACATCACCATGATGCGGTCCTTCGGGGTGGCGGGGTTGCCGACCACGATCCTGTTCGACCCGCAAGGCAAGGTGATCGGCCGCGCCGAAGGCCCCGCAGAATGGGCGGCGCCGGAATCGGTCGATTATTTTAAGAACCTCACCGGAAGCTAAGTCTCACCCTCCCCTTGAGGGGTCCGAAGGACGGGCGCGCGCCCAAGCGCGCCCCGTGGGGTCGACAAATCTACGCGCGCCTAGCGCGCGAAGATTTTCGGGGAGGGGTTCCGGTCTCACCACCATACCCCTCCCCGAAATTTGGCTCAGGGGTGCGGGGCCGGGGGCCAGAATGTGACCCAGACAACTGCGCCGCCAAAAATCAAGACAAGTAGCCCTAGAAATCCGAATAGCATGATGGCCGGGTATTCGCGCTTAAGGGCGAGGAGTGAATACATAGGGTCGCCGGGGTAGACCGGGTAGCGGAGATACCAGACCCGCAACGGCTCGCCGCGTTTGACCGCGCGGCGCGTCCTAATGAAGTCCGACACAAGCCAAGTGCTTAAGGCCAATACAATTAGGGGAGCGAGCACGTAGTCAAAGAATTGGTTGGAGAAAAGCCTTTCAAGCCAGTCTCGCCGTGACAACCAATCCATTGGCTTCCCGATTTTTTATCTTGTCGGAACCGGGTGTTCGCCGCGGTAATCATAGAAGCCGCGCCCGGTCTTTTTGCCCAGCCATCCGGCTTCGACATATTTCACCAGCAGCGGGCAAGGGCGGTATTTGGAATCCGCCAGGCCCTCATACAGCACCTGCATCACCGCCAGACAGGTGTCGAGGCCGATAAAGTCCGCCAATTGCAGCGGTCCCATCGGATGATTGGCGCCCAGCCGCATGGCGGTGTCGATGGCATCGACATTGCCGACGCCTTCATACAGCGTATAGACCGCTTCGTTGATCATCGGCAGCAGGATGCGGTTGACGATGAAGGCGGGGAAATCCTCGGCATAGGCGGCGGTCTTGCCGGTCTTCTTGACGATGTCCAGCGCCGCCTGGAAGGTGGCGTCATCGGTGGCGATGCCGCGGATCACTTCCACCAGCTGCATCACCGGCACCGGATTCATGAAATGCAGGCCGATGAAACGCTCGGGCCGATCGGTGCTGGCCGCCAGCCGCGTCACCGAGATCGATGAGGTGTTGGTGGCGATCATCGCCTTTTCCGGCAGATGCCTGCACAATTCCTGGAAGATTTTTTTCTTGACCGCTTCGTCCTCGGTCGCCGCTTCGATCACCATGCCGCAATCTTTCAGATCGGCGACGGTCTGGGTGATCGAGATATTCTTCATCGCCGGCGCGATCTGGGCCTGGTTGATGATGCCCTTGCCGGCCTGGCGCTGCATGTTTCGTTCGATGCGGTCCAGCGCCTTGGCCAGCGTATCCTTGTTGATGTCGTCCAGCACCACGCTATAGCCGGACAGCGCCAGCACATGGGCAATGCCCGTGCCCATCTGTCCCGCGCCGATGACGCCGATGCGTTCGATACTCATGATTTACCCTTGTCCTGTCCGTAACCGAGCTTGCCCAGCTCCTGGTCCATCTCCGGCAGCGCCTGGAACAAATCCGCCACCAGGCCATAATCGGCGACCTGGAAAATCGGCGCCTCTTCGTCCTTGTTGATCGCGGCGATCACTTTGGAATCCTTCATGCCCGCCAGATGCTGGATGGCGCCGGAAATCCCCACCGCCAGATAAAGATCGGGAGCAACGACCTTGCCGGTCTGGCCCACCTGATAGTCGTTGGGGACATAGCCGGCATCGACGGCGGCGCGGCTGGCGCCGACTGCGGCATGCAGCCGGTCCGCCACCTTGTCCAGCAGTTGGAAATTCTCGCCCGAGCCAAGCCCGCGCCCGCCTGAGATCACGATCTTGGCGGAGGTCAGTTCGGGGCGCTCGGATTTCGACAGCACCTCGCCGGCGAATTTGGACAGGCCGGGATCCGCCGCGGCGGAAAGTTTTTCAATCGCCGCACTGCCGCCGTCGCCGGCCGTTTTGAACACGGTGGTGCGCACGGTGATGATCTTCTTGCCGGCGGGCGCCTGCACCGTGGCGATGGCATTGCCGGCATAGATCGGCCGCTCGAAGGTGTCGGGACTCACCACTTTGATGATTTCGGAAATCTGCGGCACGTCGAGCGCGGCGGCTACGCGCGGCAAGGTGTTCTTGCCATTGCTGGTGGCCGGCGCCAGCACGGCGTCATATTTGTCCGCCAGGGTGAGGATCAGCGCCGCCAGGCTTTCCGCCACGGGGCGGGCATAGATCGCATCATCTGCCAGCAGCACTTTTTCCACGCCGGCGATTTTCGCGGCAGCCTCAGCGACAGCAGCGCAGTTTTGCCCGGCCACCAGAATATGCACCGGCGCGGACACCGCGGCCGCGGCTGTCACCGTGCGGGCGGTGGCGTCGGCCAAGGTCTGGTTGTTATGTTCGGCGATCACCAGCGAGGCCATTACAGGACTCCCGCTTCGTTTTTCAGCTTATCCAGCAGCTCGGCCACCGACTTGACCTTGACGCCGGCGGCGCGCTTGGCGGGCTCGCTGACTTTGAGCACTTTCAGCCTGGGCGTGGGGTCCACGCCGTAATCCGCCGGAGTCTTTTCTGCGATCGGCTTTTTCTTGGCCTTCATGATATTGGGCAGCGAGGCATAGCGCGGCTCGTTGAGACGAAGATCGGTGGTCATCACCGCCGGCAATTTCACCTCGACGGTCTGCAGGCCCCCATCGATCTCGCGCTCGATCTTGGCGCTGTTGCCGTCCAATTCCAATTTGTGGGCGAAGGTGCCCTGGCCCCAGCCCAGCAGCGCCGCCAGCATCTGGCCGGTCTGGTTGCTGTCGTCATCGATCGCCTGTTTGCCGGTGATCACCAATTGGGGCTGTTCTTCGGCGACAATGGCTTTGAGGATTTTGGCCACGGCCAGCGGCTCGACCTCGCCATCGGTCTTCACCAGGATGCCGCGGTCGGCCCCCATGGCCAGGGCGGTGCGAATGGTTTCCGCGGCCTGGGCCGGGCCAATGGAAACGGCGATGATTTCCGTCGCCTTGCCCTTTTCCTTCAGCCGTACCGCTTCTTCGACCGCGATCTCGTCGAAGGGGTTCATCGACATTTTCAGATTGGCGAAATCGACCCCGGTCTGGTCCGCTTTGACGCGAACCTTGACGTTGAAGTCGACCACCCGCTTCACGGGCACCAGAACCTTCATGCTGCTATCGGATCCCAGGTTATTATGCGGCGCCGGCGCCGGTTATTGTTGTGCGGCGCAAAAACTAGGCGTCGGCCCAGCGGCCTGTCAACGAAACCCGCCGGCGCTGTCCTTATAGCAGCAATGGCTTTATTGCTGCGCTGCAGCAACCATCATGCGTCATTACGCCGCGCTACTTCTTCTTCGGCGACTTCCCGGGAATGGGCGGCAACGAGGCCAGATATTCGCCCATCGCGGCCCGGTCGGCATCGCTGAGGCGGGAGGTGTTCTGGATGACCTCGGCCATGGAGCCGCCGACCGAGTCGAATTCCGGGGTCATGCCGCTCTTCAGGAAATCGGCGATGTCGGCTGCTTTCCAGCTTTTGATGCCATCGGCATGGGGCGTGATATTGGGAACCCAACCCTTGCCTTCCGGATCCATGCCGCCGGCAAAGCGCCGATCCTTGATGATCCCGCCCAATTGGTCGCGCGGGCTATGGCACTCGGCGCAGTGTCCTGGGGCTTCGACCAGATAGCGGCCGCGATTCCAGGCGGCGCTTTTCGACGGATCGGGCGTGATCGGGGAGGTGTCCAGATAAAGGAATTTCCAGCCGCCCAACAGCCGGCGGATGTTGAAGGGAAACGCGACCTGATGCGGCTTGCTGGGGGTGGCCACGGCCGGCAGGGTTTTCATGAAGGCGTACAGATCGCGCACATCGTCGATCTTCATATGGGCGTAAGAGGTGTAGGGCAGCGCGGGATAAAGATGCTGTCCCTCGTCATCGACGCCGCGCATCACCGCATTGGCGAATTGCAGCTCGGTCCAATTGCCGATGCCATGGTCCTTATCCTGCGAGATGTTGGGCGCATAAAAGGTGCCGAAAGCCGAGCCGAACGCGGCGCCGCCGCCCAATTGGTGGCGGTCTTTCTGGTTGGGGCTCATGTGACAGGCGGCGCAGCCGCCAATGGTGAACATGGTTTCGCCATTGGTGAGATTGGGTTTTCGCGCTGAAGCGAAGGCGGCGGGCGCCAGGGTGGAGGGCATGGTGACGATCCAGAAGACCAAGAGGCCGACCACGCCCAGGATCACCAGGCCGATTGCGAATTTCTTCACGTCATCTCCCCCGAAAGGACTTTTGCCCGGACTTTAATCAGCCCGCCCGCGATGGGCAAACATGATAACCCCCGGCGCGCGAAGCGCACCGGGGGCATCAGGCTTAAACAATGATAGCCGGCTTACTGCTGCTTCAGGCGATAGGTGCCGTGGCAGGAGGTGCAGTCGGCAGTGATCTTGGTGAAGGCCACTTTGAAGCTGGCGGCGTCGGTGGCAGCCAGGCCGGCCTTGGCATCGGCGCCGAACTTGGCGGCCTCAGCCTTGAAGCCGGCCATGTCCGACCAGATTTTCGGATCCGCGGCATTCTTGGCGCCCTTGTCCGAGCCGACCGGGAACAGGCCCGGAAGCTTGGCGGAGGCGTCGATATAGACATCGAGCACGGCCTTGGCCTTGGCGGCGTCGAACGGTACCGCACCGCGGGCCAGTCCCGCGCCGTCCTTGGTGGCGGCCTGGACGTTCTTCATCAACTGCTGGCGGTCCTCAATCGGGCCCGCCACCGCCGCCGAGGCGCCCAGCGCGACCAAAACAGCAGCAATAACAATGCGTTTCATAAAAACTCCCTCATCCCATAGGCCGGACACCCTACGGATTTGTTTGTTATCCGCAAGGGGTCCGAATGAGCCGCTCCAGCCCAGGGATATAGGCAGGGGGTGTGGCAAGATTAAGCCCTGCGGCTCAGGGGTTCACCAGTTCCACCTGCAGCACATCGGTGCGGTCGACCTGGAAGGCGGCGGCGCAGATGCCGAGGTAAAATTGCCAGTTGCGCAGGAAATGCTCGTCATGGCCCAGGGCGGCGATCTCCTCCCGCCGGGCCTGCATGCGCGCCGACCATTCGCGCAAGGTACGGGCATAGTCGCGGCCGAAGGAAAAGGCTTCGACGAATTTGAGCCCCGCCTTCTCGGCTTCCTGACGAAACCGCCCCAAGGACGGCAGCATGCCGCCGGGAAAAACATAATGACGGACGAAATCGCTGCGGCTGCGATAGCCGTCGAACAGCTCGTCGCGGATGGCGATGGTCTGGATGACGGCGCGGCCGCCCCGCTTCAGGTTTTGCGCGACGCAGGCGAAATATTGCGGCCAATAATGTTCTCCCACCGCTTCGAACATCTCGATGGAAACGATGTGGTCGAACTGGCCGCGGCAGCAGCGGTAATCCTGCAGCCTGATATCGGCGGCCCCGTTCAGCCTGGCGGCGGCGAACTGATGTTGGGCCGGTGATATCGTCAGGCCGGTGACTTGATGATCTTGTGCGCTGGCGCGCTCCGCAAAACCGCCCCAGCCGCAGCCGATCTCCAGCACCGAGGATTTGGGCTTGCGAAATTTGCCCAGGATGCGGGCATATTTGTTCTGCTGCGCCTCTTCCAGACCGCCGGCATTTTCATACAGCGCCGAGGAATAGGTCATGCTGCGATCCAGCCAGAGGCGATAGAAGGCGTTGCCGACGTCGTAATGCGCCTTGATGTTACGGGCCGAACCGGCCAGCGAATTGCGCCGGATCAGGGCATTGTGGATCACAAAGCCCAGACGGTTCAGCCAATTGCCGTCACTGAAATCCTCGAAATGATCGAGATTGAGCAGGAACAGGCTGATCAGCGCCTCGATATCGTCGCTGTCCCAACTGCCGGCGATATATTCCTCGCCAAGGCCGATATCGCCGCGCGCCATCAGCCGGCGCAGCACGTCCCAATCGTGGATTTCAAAGCGGGCCTGCGGTCCCGGATGCGCGCCCTGGACACTGGTGACCTCGCCATTGGGCGCGACGAAATGCAGGGTGCCGCGGTCGATCCGGTTGATTGCCTGGCGCCAGCGGCTCTCGATCAAGGATGCGGGAATAAGACCCATCTTCCCCCCAAGCCCGCATCATAGCCCAGCCCCGGTCCCATTCGAAGGGACCGGGGTGAGCCTTTTTTTCAGCGAACGAGGGCCCTAGCCGCGCGGCGCGGGCGGGGTCAGAGCGGGCAGCGCCGCCATCTGTTCCTTGTCCAGCGCGGCGGTCACCACATTGTTGGTGATGTCATAACTGAGGCTGTCCGGCGTCAGGGCGACGACGCGGTTGCTGCCCAAAAGCGCAATCTGCACTTGCGACGGCTTGCCATTCGCATCCAGCTCGACCTTTTGCACCGCACCAACCGGCGTACCTCGGATATCGAACACCGGCGCGGTGGCGATCTGGGCGGGCGGATTGGTCAGCGAATTGAGCGCCATAGGCGCAAAGCTTTGCGCTTGCGCGTCCGCGGACTTGCCGTCCGGCAGTTTGGCCGGATCCAAAGCGACCGGCACGGATTTGCCGGCAATGGGCGCGGCGGCCGCCAAATTCAACTGCTTGGTTTGGGCACGCTCGTCGGCTGCCGAAACACAGGCGAGGCAGGTTGTCACCAGAAGAGCCGTTCCGGCTGCTATCACCTTGCGAAGGATGGTCATGACGCAACTCCTTTCGCTTTTCCCACGCATTGGGAACGGATTGCGCGCATCGACGTTCCGAAAAACCCGCTAGGCGCTGGGGGGAACCGGCCGGCTATGGGGGAGTTGCAGATCAAGGCATAGCAGGAAAGGATTTGGTCATGCTCGGAACGATATTGATCGTCGTACTGCTGCTTCTGTTGCTGGGTGCCTGGCCGGCTTGGCCCTATAGTTCCGGCTGGGGCTACTATCCTTCGGGAACACTCGGACTGGTTCTGGTCGTGGTGCTGGTATTGGCATTGATGGGCCGCATTTGAAGGCTCGCCATGACCAAGAAAAAATTGCTTGAGGACATCAAGGAACACCCTTCGCGGTTTTATCGCATGCCGGCGGATGTGGGACGTGACCGGCGCTTCGCGGATGAGGAGCGGCTGGAGATCCTCAAGGCCTGGGCGGGCGAGACGGCGGACGAAAGCCTGTCGCGCCAGATCGGCGAATTGATCGCGCTGATGGAGAGCCGCGCCACCGGCCATGCGGCGGAATAGGAGAGCAAGATGGCGACGATAGGACAGGACTACGAACACGAGATCAGCACCAACGATGCTCGCCAAGGGATCGAAACCGGCACCGTGCGGTGGGTCCTGCGTATCAGCCTGGGGCTCGCGGTCCTGGCCGGCATCGTGGTGTATCTGAGCGTCTGAAGGCCGGGCCTTGAAAGCTAGGTCTTGACGGGCGGGAACCGTCCGGTCACCTAAAGACCCGCCCCTCCCGGGGCGCCTTTAGGGTCTTTGAGGCCGATGCCCAGCGCCGAGCTTTCCGTCATCGTTCCGACCTTTAAGGAACGCGGCAATGTCGCCGAACTGGTGCGCCGGCTCGACGCCGCGCTCAAAGGCTTGGCTTGGGAAGTCATTTTCGTCGACGACAATTCCCCCGATGGCACCGCCGCCGCGGTCAAGGATCTGGCAGCCCGGGACGGCAGGGTGCGCTGTTTGCGGCGGGTGGGGCGGCGCGGCCTGGCGGGGGCCTGCATCGAAGGCATGTTGTCTTCGGCGGCGCCTTACGTCGCGGTGATCGACGCGGATCTGCAGCATGACGAGAAAGTCTTGGCCCAGATGCTGGCCACTCTCCAATCGGGCGGTGCCGATCTGGTCGCCGCCACGCGCTATGTCGAAGGCGGTAGCGCCGCCAGCTTTTCGCAAGGGCGCGGCGCGATCTCGCAACTGGCGACCAGGCTGGCCCGCAGGCTGTTGCGCACCAACCTGTCCGATCCCATGAGCGGCTTCTTCATGGTCCGCCGCGCCTGCGTGGAGGAGATGGCGCCGCTTCTGTCGCCGGTGGGGTTCAAAATCTTGCTCGACATCGCCATCACCGGGGGGGACCGGCTGAGGATTGCCGAACAGCCCTATAGTTTCGGCGAGCGGGCCCAGGGCGAGTCCAAATTCAATGCCCAGATCGGGCTGGAATTCCTCGGCCTCTTGCTGGCCAAATTGAGCGGCGATCTGATCGATCCGCGGTTCATTTTCTTTGCCCTGGTCGGCACCACCGGCCTGATTGTGCATCTGGCAACACTCAAACTCGCTTTGGCGCTGCTGCCGGCGCAGCCCGATCTGTTCCGGGTCGCCCAGGCCATGGCGACCTTCGTGGCGATGACCAGCAATTTTCTTCTCAACAATGAACTTACGTATCGCGATCGCCGGTTGAAAGGCGCCGCCCAGTTGCGCGGCTTTCTTCTGTTCTGCCTGATCGCATCGGTGGGCGTGCTGGCCAATATCGATCTGGCATCCTGGCTGTATGTGGAGCGTTCGGGCTGGTGGCTCGCCGGGGCTGCGGGCGCGATCATGAGCGCCTTGTGGAATTACGCCATGTCCACCCTGTTTGTCTGGCGGGCGCGATGAAGGAAAGGCCCTGGCCTCTCATCGTTCTGGGGGCGCTTCTGACGATTCGCGCCGCCATGGCGATGGCGCTGCCGCTATCCGCCGACGAAGCCTATTACTGGCTATGGTCGCTGCATCTGGATTTCGGCTATTTCGATCACCCGCCCGCCATCGCTTGGGCGATCAAATCCGGCACCTTGCTGTTCGGCGATACCACGCTGGGTATCCGCGCCATGGGCTTGGTGCTTTCGGTGGCATCGAGCTGGCTGGTGTTCGAGAGCGCATTGGCGATCTTGAAGGATCGTTCGCGCGCCTGGGCGGCGGTGCTGCTGTTCAACCTGACCTTGATGATCAATGCCGAGCTCTTGGCAGCGACGCCGGATCAGCCTTCGATCGCGGCCGCGGCGCTGTTCCTGTTCTGCCTGGCCCGTCTGCAGCAGACGGGCCATGGCCGCTGGTGGCTGGCGGTGGGGGCCGCGGGCGGGCTCGGCATGCTGTGCAAATACACCGCCGGCTTTCTTGGCCTGGGCACCCTGGTCTGGCTTATCGCAGAGCCTAAGGCGCGGCGCTGGTTGGCGACGCCCTGGCCATGGGCCGGCGGCGTTCTGGCGGTGGTGATCTTTTTGCCCAATCTGCTGTGGCAGGCCGCGCATCAATGGGAGACGTTCGTCTTCCAGTTCGGCCGTATCGCCGGTCACGCGCTGACGGCGCGCTATCTGATCGAGTTTTTCGGCGCCCAGCTCGGCCTGGCCTCGCCTTTGATCTTCGCCTTGGGCGTGGCCGGGCTCGCCCGGGCGCGGCGGGGGGACGACCGTTTTCTGCTCGCGATGCTGATGGCACCGCCCATCCTTTATTTCCTGATCCATGCCTTGCATGACCGGGTGCAGGGGAATTGGCCCTGCTTTCTGTTCCCCCTTTTTTCCATTCTGGCGGCGGATGCGATGGGGGAGAGTCCCGGCTGGCGCAAATGGTCGACCCGCCTGGCGATGCCCCTAGCGGGCGCCATGCTGCTGCTGGTCTATATCCAGGTGTTGACGGGGGTTCTGCCGCTGGGCAAGAGCGATCCCCTGGCGCATTTGCTGGGGCGCGGCTTTCGCCCCGTCGCCGATAGTATGCCGGGGGCGGCGCGGGCTGCCGGGGCTGGGGCGGTCGTCACCACGGACTATGAGACCACCGCCTGGCTCAGGTTCTATGAGCCGGGCCTGAAGGTCATCCAGGCCGATGAAACCTATCGTTATCCCAATGCGCCATCCCCGCCGTCAGGCCTGCTGTCGGGGCCGCTGCTCTATGTGGTGGAACAAAAGCGCGACCGGCACGCCTTCCTGGCGCAATATTTCAACGCCGTGGAACCCGTGACGGTGTTGCAGGTGTCGGGCAAGGGCGGGGAACTCTCGCGCTACGCGCTCTATGTGGTGAGCGGCAGCAAGGCGCTTGTCCCAAGCAAAATGCCCTGAGAAACGGCCTGATTTTTTGGGGGAGGGAAGCGAGCGGACACCCGAGGCGGGCTGTCGAAGGGGCTGGGGGCGTTCCGGATCGGACGTCCGCTCGTGGGTGATAATGGGCGGGCCAAAACTTCGTTCCCCGCCCATCATCGTTTTTTTCACATTTTTGCCGCCATGTTTTGGGACAATTGCTGAGTCGGCGCATCGGCATGCGGGTCGGCCGAGGAAACGAACAGCAGGGCCAGCAAGAGTGCGGCGGCGATGGCGGCCTCGACGGGATGTTCCATGAGGCGGGCTGGAACCCGCAAATTGGACAACTGCATGAGCTGCTCCCGTTAGATTCGCGGTCTGCCCCGAAGGGCGCCCGAAAACGCACTGACGATCAAGAGCACCACGAAAACGATCAACAGCAGTTTGGCGACGCTGGCGGCGATACCGGCCAGGCCGAAAAAGCCCATATAGCCCGCCACGAGAGCCAGGATCAAAAAGGTCAAGGCCCAGCCCAACATGCCGTTTTCCTTCCAATGGCGCGCTAGGTGAAACGCGGCGGATCCGGGCGGGTTCCGCGGGGAACCTATTTTTGCCGCTTACCGCGCTTGGAAAACAGGCTGGCGACTCCACTTGCCCCGGCGCCCAGGACCGCCATCCAGGGCAAGTCCTTGGCCAAGGCGGCAATCAAGGTCGCAGCCACGCCGCTCGGCGGCGGCTTGGCGGGACGAAACAGCAGCTTGGCCATCGCCCAGAACAAAGGGGGCAGCAGCAGGACCCCACCGGCCACCGCCAGGGCGCCCGGTTCGCCGAACAACGCCTTCAGGCTGGCGGCCAAAGCGGCACCGAGCAGACCGATACCGAAAAACGCCATGCCCAGGCCGATGGCCAGCAACACGGCTTTGGCGCCAAGACGCGCAATCATGAGATCCCCAGAAATCGGTTCGGCCAAATCTTACGCCAGGGCGGTTAACTGAGGAATAGCGCGCGCCCCCAAAGGTCAACGGCGCAAAAAGATCGCACCCAAAAAGGCGCCGACGCCGCCGGCGATCAACAGCGCCGTGATCGGCTGCTCGCGCACCTGCACGCGCAGGGATTCGGCGTTTTCCTCCGCCCATTCCTCGGCGTCGTCCTTGAAGTCCACGGCCGCGATCTTGGCTTCACGGGCGGCTTCTTCGGCCAAGCGCATGGCGCGATCGGCAACGTCTTCGGCGGACCGCATCGCCATCTGGGCGCGCTCGGAGGCGGCCATGCCGACATCGCCCGCAAGTCCTTTGACGTCTTCCTGCAGGGCTTCGAAATCGCGCCGAAGCTGGGTCAGGCGAGCGTCAATATTGCTGGGTACGGCTTTCTTCTTCGCGGCCATGAACTACTCCTGGTCGTTGAATTCAGGCAGCCTGACGGGCTACCGGATGGAAAAACAGTGCCTGGCCGACGGTTGCCTGCACGGTTTCGGGCAGGAACGGCTTGGCGATCAGATAGGTCGGCTCCGGACGCTCGCCCGTCAACAATTTTTCCGGATAGGCGGTGATGAAAATCACGGGAATATCGAAGGAGGAAAGAATTTCATTGACGGCGTCGATGCCGCTGCCGCCTTCGCCCAGATTGATGTCGGCCAGCACCAGGCCCGGACGTTCGGATTTCGCCTTGGCGACGGCTTCGTCGCGGGTGGCGGCGGTGGCCACGACCTTATGGCCCAATTCGCTGACCAGGTTTTCCAGATCCATGGCGATGATCGGTTCGTCCTCGATGATCAAGACGCGGCTCGCGAGCTGGCTGTCGATGGTCTTCTGCGCCTCGACGATGGCGCGCTCTACCTCTTCGGGCGTTTCGTCGATGATGAAGGCCGCTTCTTCCGGACTGAAAGCTTCGACCGCGGTCAGCAGCAGGGCAGCGCGCTTGGCGGCGCTGAGCGTCCTGAGGCGGTTTTCCGGGCTGCGCGCCGGGGCTTCGTTAACAGTGTCATCATAATGTTCGGCTCCCGACTGCCAGATCGCGTGAAACAGGCGGTACAATGCAACCCTGGGTGGAACCCCTTGGGTCAAGCTTTCATCGCCTTCCAAAAGGGCGGTGAGCGCCGCCCGGACATGCGCGTCGCCGCTGACCTGGGAACCGGTTAAGGCCCTGGCATAGCGGCGCAAATACGGAAGATGCGGCGCAAGGATTTGCGTCATGCTCATGAAAAGGCTCCTTCGGGGTAGCAAAGCGTGAAAAGGGAACATACGCCAGGGCAAAAAGTTCCCTGAATTGCCGGAACCTTTCCCCAGAGGGGACGTTTGTTCCAGTAAGGGCGTGAAACCGGGGCGGATATCGAAAGCGGAAGGGCGATCTTCCGCCGGCAGACGCAGCGGAAGTAGAGCCTAAGACATGACGCAGCAATGGGAAGCCACCGTGTCGAACGACGAAAAGCCGAACGAAAAGGCGCGTGCTATTCGGGCGCGTCAGCGGGCCATCGGCCGCGAGCTGCGCCGTATGTATGACGACGTCGCGCAGGAGCCGATCCCTGAAGATTTCATGGATCTGCTGCGCAAGATCGATGAAGGCGACGACAACAAAAGCGGAAAGAAGGCTTCGTAATGCCGATGCCGCACCCCATGCCCAACAATGCCCCCAATAACAATCGGCCGGCACAGATGTCCGATGACGGCGAAGGCGATTTCAAGACCGAACTACTGGCCCTGATCCCCTTCCTGCGTGCCTTTGCCCGCTCGCTCACCGGCAACCAGGAAGGCGCCGACGATCTGGCGCAAGAGACCTTGGTCAAAGCCTGGCAAAGCCGCAGCACCTTCATTCCGGGCACCAATCTGAAGGCGTGGCTGTTCACCATTCTGCGCAATCAATTCTATTCCAATCGCCGCCGGGCTTGGCGCCAGGCGCCATGGGATCAGGAAGCGGCCGAGCGCATTCCGGGCGGCGGCGAGGACCAGGTGTTTTCCGCCCAGCTTTCCGATACCGCGCGCGCCTTGCGCTGTCTGTCGGACGAACAACGCGAAGCGCTTATTCTGGTGGGTGCCGGCGGGTTCTCCTACGAAGATGCGGCGGCGATCTGCAAATGCGCCGTCGGCACCGTAAAAAGCCGCGTCGCGCGCGCCCGCAAGGCGCTGATGGAAATCCTGGATGGTGACGACACCCTGAACGATGTCGCACGGCCCGCCGAGGGAGACGCTGCCCGGGAGATCATGGCCCAGCTTGATCGCCTGACCCCGTCGTCTGACGAGACCGGGGCCGCCGGCGGCAAACGACGCCTGAAATAATCTCTCCGTGACAACCAGTGCCGGGCGCGGCTGGACCCTCCGCCAGCGCTTCCTGCTGATCATCACCCTGGCCTTGCTGCCGATCGGGGCGGTGAGCGTGTTCGAAGGGATCGAGCGCGTCGGCCGGGACGATGCCGATGTCCAGGCGCGGCTGATCCAGGCGGCCCGCGCCGCGGCGGAAGAAGACCAGAGTCTGCTCCAGTCCGGCGAGCAGATCCTGCGCGCTGTCGGCAGCCTCAAAGACGTGCGCGAAATCACCCCCAATTGCGACAGCGAACTCGCCGATGCGATGATCGGTGTCGACTATTTCAACAATCTGTCGCGGATCGACGAAAATGGCACCATCGCCTGTTCGGCGCTGCCTTTGGCCAAGGGCCTCAGTGTCGGCGACATGCCCTTGTTTCAGCAGGCCAAGCGGGCCGGCGCTAGCGCGGTCAGCGCGCTTCTGACCAGCCGCGCCACCGGTCAGCCGGTGGTCGGGGTGGCGGTGGCGCTGCGCAAGCCGGACGGTACCTTTGCCGGGGCGGTGGCGATCGACCTGGATGTGCATTGGTTCGATTATATGTTGCGCAATCATCCCTTGCCCGCGGGCGCCGTGGTCGCGGTGTTCGATCGCAACCGCATCGTGGTGGCAAGCAATGATCGTAAGACGGCGCCTGCCCTGGCGCGCGCGGTTCTGGCCGCCGGCGCTCCCGGCGGCGTCTCGCTCGAGGCCCGGGATGAGGCCGGCAAGGTCTGGCGGCTGGGCACGGCCGTGCTGGAAGGCGGCAATCTGTTCGTCGCCTATGGCGAGCGCGAGGACCGGCTATTCGGTCAGACCTATTTCCACGTCGCCATCGATTTTCTGCTGCCCATCTTCATGATCCTGATCGCCTGGGTGACGATCTGGTTCGCCACCGACCGCCAGGCGACGCAATGGACCGCCTATCTGCGCCGGGTCGCCTCCGCCTATCGCGGCGGCCATTATGCCGTCCGGCCCGACCTCAGCGAGGCGCCCACCGAATTCCGCCTGTTGGGCGACGCCATGAACGAAATGGCGCAGGATATCCAGGACCGCGACCGCCGCTTGCGCGAGACGGTCGATATGAAGACCACAATGATCAAGGAGATTCACCACCGGGTGAAGAACAATCTCCAGATCGTGATGAGCCTGCTATCGATCCAGGCCAATCAAGTGAAGGACAAGGTTTCGCGCGACGCGCTGATGCAGGCCCAGACCCGCATCAACGCCTTGGCATTGGTTCACCGCATCCTCAATGAGCTGGAGGATCAATCCACCCTGGACCTCAAGCAATTGCTGGAAGAATTGTCGCACCAGATCGCCGGGGGCATGGGCGCCGGCGACCATATCCGTATCGAGGTCGATGCCATTCCCATGGTGGTGCAGGGCGGCGTCGCCGTCGCGGTGACCTTGTTCACGGTCGAAGCGCTGACCAACATCTTCAAACATGCCTTCCCCTTGAAGCGGCAAGGGGTCATTCGGGTGACTCTGGCCCATGACCGCCCCGGCATGCTGCGCCTGGCGATCGCCGATGACGGTATCGGCTTTCGCATGGATGACAGCGGCAAAAGCGTCGGCTCACGCCTGATCCGCACCTTTGCCGCCCAATTGGGGGGAGTGGCTTCGGTGCATTCTGAGGAGGGCACAGGCACCGTCGTGGACCTGATTTTCCCCGATCCGGGCCAAAAACCGCACCCGTAAAAGCGGTTTGCCGAGAGGCGGCGCCCCGTTATAAGACCCGCGAATTCGGCAGGTGAACTCATGGCAGACAGTTTCGACGCAATCGTCATCGGCGGCGGCCCGGGCGGCTATAACGCGGCCATCCGGCTGGGGCAGCTCGGCCTGACCGCCGCCTGCATCGACAAGCGCGGCAGCTTTGGCGGCACCTGTTTGAATGTGGGCTGCATCCCCTCCAAGGCACTCCTGCACGCTTCCGAACGCTTTCACGAAGCCCATACCGATTTCGCCCGGCTGGGCATCAAGGCGCAGGTCGAACTCGATCTGCCCGCGATGATGGCGCAGAAGGACAAGGTTGTCGGCGAGCTCACCAAAGGCGTCGAATATCTGCTCAAGAAAAACAAGGCTGAGGCGATTGTCGGCGAGGCACGCATCACCGCGCCCGGGAAGGTCGAGGTCAAGACCAAGGACGGCACGCGCAGCCTGACCGCCAAAGCCATCATCATCGCCACGGGCTCGGATGTGGCGCCGCTTCCGGGCGTCACCATCGACGAAAAACAGATCGTCTCTTCCACCGGCGCACTGACCCTGAAAGAGGTGCCCAAGAAATTGCTGGTGGTCGGCGCCGGCGTCATTGGGCTGGAATTGGGCTCGGTGTGGCGCCGTCTGGGCGCCGAGGTCACGGTGGTGGAATTCCTCGACCGCATCACCCCGGGCATAGACGCCGAGATCGGCAAGGCCTTTCAACGCGTGCTGCAGAAACAGGGCTTCACCTTCCAGCTTTCGACCAAGGTGGTCGGGGTTGAGAAAAAGAAAAACGGTCTGGTCGTCACGGTCGAGCCGGCCGCCGGCGGCGAGAAATCCACTGTCGAGGCCGACATCATGCTGGTGTCGATCGGACGGCGGCCCTTCACCGACAGCCTGGGCCTCGACAAGGTTGGCGTGGCGCTGGACAAGCGCGGACGGGTAATCACCGACAGCCATTTCGCCACCAATGTGGCCGGCATCTATGCCATCGGCGATTGCCGCGAAGGCGCCATGCTGGCGCATAAGGCCGAGGACGAAGCCGTGGCGGTGGCCGAAATCATCGCCGGCAAGCCCGGTCATGTGAATTACGACGCGATTCCGTCGGTGGTCTATACTTTCCCGGAAGTCGCCACGGTCGGCAAAACCGAGGAAGAATTGAAAGCCGCCGGCATCGCTTACAAAGTCGGCAAATTTCCGTTCACCGCCAATGCCCGCGCCAAGACCATCGCCGCCACCGAGGGTATGGTGAAGATCCTGGCCGATGCCAAGACCGACAAAGTGCTGGGCTGTCACATCCTGGGCGCCGAAGCGGGCAATCTAATCGCCGAAGTGACGTTGGCGATCGAATTCGGCGCGTCCAGCGAAGACATCGCCCGCACCTGCCACGCCCATCCGACGCTGACCGAAGCGGTGCGCCAAGCGGCAATGGCAGTGGAAAATTGGACCATGCAAATGTGACCAGCGCGGTCCTTTTGCGTCGTGAGTTCGTCGCGGCTTCGCTCATGGGCGTCATGCCCATATCGCTCGCCGCTCCTGCTCACGCCGCAAAAATCCTCGCGCTGGCGACTTGCTAAGCAGCTTCGACGTGCGCGAAGCCAGAAATGTGCGAATTTCCAAAGAGCGATTCGGGTCTGGGCTTTTCCAGAGAAGCAGAGAGGTTGCAATCGCCGTCATACGGCGTGCGACGCTGAGAAACTGCGATCCATAGGCCCGAAAGCGGATGGCCGGCCTCTGCGAAAGAGCCGAGCGCAAGAAACGAATCCGTTCCCTCGACCTTTTCCATTTCACATTCAAAGGGGGCGGAACATCGATACTGCCACCGCCGGTTTCGTACCAGCCCCATCCGTAAATCGGTGTGATCCGAAGTTTCACTTCGCTCTCAGTTGAATATGCTCCGGCCGCGGTCCGATTCCGATCAGCCGGGCCGGCCATTGCCGGGCCCAGGGCCAGCGATCCAGAACCCGGACGAACAGCGGCGGCTGCGGCCCCCGATTGGATTTGAGGATCGGGCCCAGCACCGCGTTCTGCGCCAGCACCTGGAATCCCTGAATCAACCGGGTGGGGAATTCGCGGCGGGCTTGCACTTTCTTCAGGTCGGAAAAGCGCGGCACGCCCTTTTGCAAAATCGGGCCCAGAATATTTGCCGTCGCCACCGCATCCTGGATGGCCAGGTTGATGCCGACGCCGCCGATCGGCGACATGGCATGGGCGGCATCGCCAATGCACAGCAGCCCCGGCCGCGCCCAGCGCTTCAGGCGATTGACCGTGACGGTGAGAAGCTTGACCTGGTCGAAATCCTTGATGGTCTCGTCGATCCGGTCGGCGGCGAAACCGGCAACTTCTTTCAGCCGGGCGCGAAAAGCGGAAAGTCCCTCGGCGCGGATCTTGTCGAAGCCGCCTTTTTCGATGCCATAGGCGCATTGCCAATAATCGCCGCGATACAGCATCACCAGGAATTGGCGATCCCCCAGCCTTCCCACCAGATCGACCGGGTCGCCCTTGCGAAACGGCAGGCGCAGCCATAAGACGTCAAACGGCGCGCCCAGATCGGTGGGCTCCAGCCCCGATTTCATCCGCAACATGGAATGGCGGCCATCGGCGGCGACGGTGAGCCCCGCGCGGATATCCAGATTGTCGGTCTCGCCCCGCGCCAGCACGCCGCCGATGCGCCCGCCGCGGGCCAGCAGATCCTTGGCCTCGGTCTGCATCAACAGGCGGAAATGGGGAAAGACCTCAGCCTGTTGTTTGAGGAAATCCAGGAAATCCCATTGCGGCATCAGGGCGATGAATTGGCATTTGGCGGGAATGCGGTCGAATTCGGCGATGGTGTATTCGTTTTTGCCCAGGGTGACGCTGGCCTTGCGAATTTTGGTGTGGGGCAGCTCCAGGAATTTTTCCAGTAGGCCCAATTCGTCCAGCACCGTCAGGGTCGAGGGATGCACCGTGTCGCCGCGGAAATCGCGCAGGAAATCCTTGTGCTTTTCCAGCACGGTGACATCGACGCCGGCGCGGGCCAGCAGATAGCCCAGCATCATGCCGGCGGGACCTCCGCCCGCGATCACGCATGTGGTGGAGAGCTGTTTCACGGTCCCGCCGGTATTTTCATGGGTGCCATTCGGCGCAACCTAGCCCGTCTCGCGCCCCGTGCAAGCCGCCTTGTTTTGCGCCGCCACCTTCTTCAGATTGCGCCCCTTTGGGAGACGGTTTGATGAACGGGGCGCAAAGCCTGGTCCGCACCCTGGCCGATAGCGGCATCGCATTGTGCCTGGGCAATCCCGGCACATCCGAGATTCATTTTGTCGAGGCGCTGGACGGCGAACCGCGCATGCGCGGCGTGCTGGGATTGTTCGAGGGGGTGGTGACCGGGGCCGCCGACGGCTATGCCCGCATGACCGGCAAGCCCGCGGTGGCGCTGCTGCATCTGGGCCCGGGCTTCGCCAATGGCATCGCCGGGCTGCACAATGCCCGCCGCGCCGGATCCCCGGTGGTCAATATCGTGGGCGATCATGCGACCTCGCATGCGCGCTATACCGATGCGCCGCTGTCCTCCGACATCATGGGGATTTGCCGCCCCGTTTCGCATTGGCTGCATGCCACCGCCGATAGCCGCAGCGTGGCCGGCGACGGCGCGCGCGTGGTGCAGGCCGCGCGCCGGGCGCCGGGCCAGATCGCCACCCTCTTGGTGCCCGCCGACGCCGCCTGGGATGAGGCGCGAGGGCCCGCCGCGCCGCTGCCGGTCGCTGGCCCTGCGCCGGTGGAAAGCGGTGTCGTCGACCAGGTCGCCAAGGCGCTGTTGTCGGGCAAGCGCACAGCCCTCCTGATGCGGGGCGCCGCCTGCCAGCGCGCCGGGGTGGAAGCGGCGGGGCGCATCGCGGCCCGCACCGGCGCGCGCGTCATGCATGATTTCTTCTCGCCGCGGGTGACGCGCGGCGCCGGCATGCCGGGAATCGAACGCATTCCCTATTTCGCCGAACAGATTGTCGAGTCGCTTGCCGGCTTGGAGCAATTGATCTTGGTGGGCGCCCCGCCGCCGGTGACTTTTTTTGCCTATCCGGGAAAACCAAGCTGGGTGACGCCGCAGGGCTGCGAGTTGATCACCTTGGCGCGCCCCGATCAGGATGGCGTCGGCGCGCTGGTCGCATTGGCGCAGGCGCTGGGCGCCAAACAGGATGCGCCGCCGGTGGCCTTGCTGCGGCCCGATCTGCCCTCGGGGCGGCTGACCAGTTTCGCCATGGGGCAGGTGATGACCCGGCTGCTACCTGAAGGCGCGATATTGGCGGATGAAGCGTTGACCGCGACGGCTGGGATCGATCCTTCGATCATCGCCGCGCCCTGGCATGATGTGCTGTACCTCACCGGCGGCGCCATCGGCGGGGCGCTGCCCTTCGCCACCGGCGCGGCGCTGGCCTGTCCGGACCGCAAGGTGCTGGCGGTGTCGGGCGACGGCGGGGCGATGTACACCCTGCAATCGCTCTGGACCCAGGCGCGCGAAAACCTGGATGTCACCACCGTGATCTGCGCCAACCGCGCCTATGCCGTGCTTCACGTGGAATTGGCGCGGCTCGGCGCCGGCACCGGCGGCGAAAAAGCCCGCGCCATGTTCGACCTGCAGAACCCGCAATTGGATTGGGTGAAGCTGGCCGGCGGCATGGGCGTCGAAGCCAGCCGCGCCGAAACGGCCGAGGACTTCGCGGCACAGTTCGCCTCGGCGATGAGTGCAAGAGGGCCGCGCTTGATAGAGGCGGTGATTTGAATGGGTAACTTGCCCGCGCTGCAGCCGGCCTATTACAGCGCGATGGTCCAAGATTTTTTGAACGCCAAGCCGGATGAAATTTATGGAACCCTCAGCCGCCACCACGCGCATGCGCAGGAACTGGCCCAGAAATCGGCTTGGCTAGAGCAAATCACGATTCTGCAGAAAGGGCTTGGCGCCGTTCCGCATGCCTGGCTGGCGTTCGAATTTGCCATTCCGCGCATGGGCAAGCGGGCGGACGCGGTTATTCTGCTCGACGGCATTATTTTCGTAATTGAGTTCAAGGTACGGGCAGCGACCTTTACCAGTGCGGCGATCGACCAGGTCACCGACTATGCGCTCGATCTGAAAAATTTCCACTCTGCCAGTCATCCGCGAATTATCATACCGGTCGTGATTGCCACCGATGCACCTGTGAAGCCGGTGCAGTTGAATCTGTGGCCGGATGACGTCGCAGAACCCATCCTTTCCAACGGCGAGGATCTGGACCACTTCTTGCTCTCCGCAGCGCGCCGCTTTTCTGCCCAGCCTCCGCTTTCACCCGGAGATTGGATGGCGAGCGGCTACAAACCCACCCCAACCATTATCGAGGCTGCACAGGCGCTTTACCGCTCGCACCGGGTCGATGAAATCACCCGTTCGGATGCCGGGATCAAAAACCTAAGCGTCACCACGGCCCGGCTAACGGCCATTGTCGAAGCCGCGAAAGCGGGCAATCACAAAGCCATTTGTTTTGTTACCGGCGTTCCCGGCGCTGGAAAAACGCTGGCGGGCCTTAATCTGGTGACCCAGAGGACCGACACGCACACAGATGAAAATGCGGTGTTTCTCTCCGGCAACGGACCTCTGGTCGATGTGCTGCGCGAAGCGCTGGCGCGTGATGAGAAGAAAAGGGGCTCTGGACAGATACCGCCGATTACAATGGCAGAAGCGCGCCGCAAAGTTCGATCCTTCATTCAAAACATTCATCATTTTCGGGACGCCAATCTTCGTTCGAAAGATCCACCCATCGAGCATGTGGTCGTATTTGACGAAGCCCAGCGCGCCTGGAATCTGGAAAAGATCCGCAAGGCCATGCGCGAAAAGCATGGCATTGCGGCTTTCGATCAATCCGAGCCGGAACTGCTCATCGATGTAATGGACCGCCATGGAGACGGATGGTGCGTGGTGGTTTGCCTCATAGGCGGCGGTCAGGAGATCAATGAGGGCGAAGCGGGCTTGAGCGAGTGGTTCATTGCCTTGGCCAAGCGTTACCAGCATTGGAAACTTTACACCTCGGATCAGCTCACCAAGCCCGAATATCATTGGGGCCATAATCTGAAATCTATGGCGGAAGGTCTCGAATGCTCGGCCGAGAAAGACTTGCATCTGTCCGTCTCGGTGCGGTCGTTTCGCGCCGAGACGCTATCCCAATTCATCAATGAAGTTATTGCCGGTGATGCGTCGGCGGCTGCACGCAGCCATGAGACCGTAAAAGCGGCCTACCCGATCGCGCTGACACGTAGTCTTTTCGACGCGCGCGCCTGGTTGCGGCAAAAGGCGCGCGGCTCTGAACGTTATGGCCTGGTGGCATCCTCCGGTGCTCTGCGGCTAAAGCCCGACGGCATCCACGTCAAGATGGACATCGATGCGCCCACTTGGTTTCTCAACCCAAAGCAGGATGTCCGCGCCTCGTGGTATCTCGAGGATGCCGCGACGGAATTCGACATTCAGGGTTTAGAGCTGGACTGGGTGGGCATGTGCTGGGATGCCGACTTCCGCAGAGTGGAAGACCGATGGTCGTTCCATGACTTTTCGGGATCGAAATGGCGCAATGTGAACGATCAAAGAAGGCAGACCTATCTCGCAAATGCCTATCGCGTGCTTCTAACGCGCGCCAGGCAAGGGATGGTGATTTATGTTCCACGCGGCGACGCAACCGACCATACTCGCCCACCCCAGATCTACGAGGATGTCGCGGATTTTTTGAAAGCCTGTGGAATTTGCGAGTTACCCGCGCGACACTGAACACAGTCAGGGAGGATGTCATGCGGACTATGCTGGTGATCGGAGCGTTCGCCATCGTCATTTGCGGAACTGCGGCGGCACAGACGGCGGTTTCCACGGATAAATCACCACACAAAATTCAGTTCGTGACTGTGCAGCCCGGCGTCAAACTTGAGGTTCTGGATTGGGGCGGAAGCGGAACGCCGCTGCTATTTCTGGCGGGTTTGGGCGATACGGCGCATGCCTTCGACGACTTGGCGCCAAAATTCACCAATCGCCATCACGTATATGCAATTACCCGCCGGGGCTTTGGCGCGTCCAGCGCGCCGCCGGCGACAAATGAGAATTATGACGCCGATCGGCTGGGCGACGATGTCTTGGCGGTCATAGCGGCCCTGAATTTGAACAGACCCGTCTTGACGGGGCATTCCCTGGCAGGTGAGGAATTGAGTTCGGTGGGGACCCGTCATCCCGAAAAAGTGGCCGGGCTGATCTATCTTGACGCTCTTTTTCAGTACGCCTTCTACAATCCGACGCAGCCCGATCTCAGCATGGACACCGCCGAAGTGAGGCGCGATTTGGACAAAATGTTTGAATTACAGCAAAGCCCCGCACAGTGGCGCGATCTCATTGCCCGGGTTCAGGCGGCGCTTCCCAATTTGCAGAAATCATTGCGAGAAACTGCCGATCAACTGGCCGGCGCGCCGGAACCCGCCACACCACCCGTCAACTCGCTCCAAGATGAAGCCGGTAATCGGATTTTCACCAACACGCGCAGATATAGTGTTTCGAATGTTCCGCTTCTGGTGATTCTTGCGATGCCCCGCAGATGCCAACCCAATTGCGACAAACCATTCATGCGGCGGATCATGGCTGGCGATGCGGCGCGCGCCGCTTATCTCGAACAGCGGGATCCAGTGGCGAAGGTCGTTCGCCTTCCGGGAGCGAGCCATTATGTCTGGCGCTCCAATGAGGGGGATGTGCTGCGCGAAATGAATATGTTTATGGATTCGCTCTCACGCCATAAGCCCTAGGTCGCCCTGCTTCGCTGAAGCTTCGCAGGGCATCCTGCTTCGCGCCTAGCACCGGATCAATCCTGCGAAGCGCGTCAGCGCGAAGCAGGATGGTGGCCCCGGTCTGAGTCGAACAGACACGTCCCTTTCGGAACAACGGATTTTAAGTCCGGTGCGTCTACCAGTTCCGCCACGGGGCCGTAAGACAGTCCCTTACTGAGGACTGGGCCGCAGTGCAAACCGCCCCAACCGGATAGCGGGCCCAAGTGCGCAGCCGTGCCGCCTGTTACGCATTTAACCTTCGATCCTAAGTTGCGGCAATGCGGACCAAAAACGCAGCTGCCGGTCAGCGCAACTGGTGGCAGGCGCCATCGCCCTTTGCTCATGGACGGCGGGAATGCTAGTCAAGCGGCGGGGCGCCAACGCCCCAGCGATCACGGCAGTTTCGGGGAGGAAACGATGATGCACGCATGGAAAAAATTGGCCCTTGGTGTGGCCGCGATGGCGCTGTCCAGTGCCGCCTGGGGCCAATTTGCCACCACGGTGCCCAAGGGCAATTATAATGTCTCCAAACGCTCCAAGGCCGACATGGCCCTGCCGGCGCCCTATCTGCGCGATGAAGCCTTCTTCAAATTCCCCGCCGGGCGCCCCGTGGGCTCGACCAGCGCCATCGACATCGACCCGGATGGCAAATCCATCTGGATCGTCGAACGCTGCGGCACCCTGAACAATTGCATCGGCAGCCAAGTCAACCCGGTGATGGAATTCGACTCCACGGGCAAGGTGCAGCGCCAATTCGGCAAGGGCCTGTTCGTCTATCCCCACGGCATGTTCGTGGACCGCGACGGCAATGTCTGGGCGACCGATCTACAGACCAATTTCAACCGGCCGTTCGTGATGGGCACCAACAACCGCATGCCCGACGCGCCCAAGGGGACCAAGCCGGCCGGCGCCGTGGTGATGAAATTCAGCCATGACGGCAAGCTTTTGATGACCCTGGGCACGCCCGGCGTCTCGGGCAATGATGCCAGCCATTTCAGCCAGCCTTCGGATGTTCTGGTGGCGCGCAATGGCGATATCTTTGTCGCCGACGGCCATGACACCCAACCGTCCAATCACCGCATCGTCAAATTCGACAAGACCGGCAAGTTCATCAAGGCCTGGGATGCCTGCGGCACGGCGACCAATTTGCCCCTGTCCAAGATCGACTGCACGCATTCCCTGGCCATGGATAGCCAAGGCCGGCTGTTCGTCGCCAATCGCGGCAACAGCCGCATCTCGATCTTCGATCAGGATGGCAAATGGCTGGCGGACTGGACCCAGTTCGGCAAGCCCAGCGGTCTTTACATCGACAAAAACGACACGCTCTATGCCGCCGATTCTGAATCCGACGTGACCGAAGGCAATGCCTTCATCCGCGGCATTCACATCGGCAGCGCCAAGACCGGCCAGGTCACAGGCTTCCTGCCCGACACCTGGCAGAACCCGTCGCCGCAGATGCCGGGCCCAATCACCTCCGGCCCGGAAGGCGTCGTGGTCGGCGCCGATGGCACCATGTATTCCTCGGAAGTGCTGCCCATGGCCCTGCTGCGCTATGTGAAGAAATAGACGGGTGAAATGGCGGATGGGGTGAGATTCGAACTCACGGGACCCTTGCAGGCCCGGCGGTTTTCAAGACCGCTGCCTTAAACCACTCGGCCACCCATCCATAGGGCACCCAAATAATGAACAAGCGCGCAAGGCGCAACCTCGGCTCAATCCGGTGGGGACTGGGCATCCGACGCTAACGGCGCGGCTGGGACGGTATGGTCCGCCAGGAACGCGGCATTGCGCACTGCCACATCCTTGAGGAACGCTTTTGGGTCGTGGATGAATTTTGTTGCATAGCTCACCGACAGGCCGGCCGAAACCGCGATGTCGCGGATGAAGGTGACGCAATTGCGGTTGTAGAAATCATATGAGGGCTGGGGCGCCGTGCGCCATTTGTCGGCCGTCGCCATCACCGCGCGATATTGCGCGTCGCTGAGCGGAAAGGCGAACTGATACGTCGCTTCCTCGACATAGCCGGCGGGCAGCGGCATCGCATCCAGCGCGCCTTCGATCGGGTGGAACAGCGCGGCGACATAAAAACTGGTGGCGGAAAATCCCAGATTGGCCTGCACCGCTTCTCCGGCCTCGGTGGTGCCCGACAACAGCGCGAAGCCATGGGGGACTTCGGTGGTCACGCCATGAAACATGTGGAAGTCATGCGAATAGAACGTGATGGTGACGGCGGCACCGGCCGGCGCGGCCGACAGCAGCCCGGTAAAAAGGGCGAGAAGGACGGCAATGCGTTTGGCAAATCGGGGCATGGCAAAACCCTAAACCGCAGCCCGCGCGCCCTGCAATCGCGCCCGCGCGAGTTCCCGCGGCTCATGCGCCGTGATAAGATCTAAACTGCTTCACGAGGATGGAGAGCCGCATGGACCGCTTAAAAATCGCCCTGATCAGCGCCACCGTCTGCATTGTCATGTCCGCGCAAGCCTTCCTGGTGGAAGTTTTGGCCCTGACCACGGGCTGGGACCGGGGCCTGAAAGACGAAGGGGCGGCGGCGCATATCTTCCAGCTTCTGATTGTCTGCCAGCTTCCTTTCATCCTGGCCTTTCTGGCGACGGCGGATTGGCGGCGCCTGAAATCGGTCCTGCCGCCCGTGGCGCTGGAAGCCACGGCCCTGGTGCTGGTGTTCGGAACCCTGGCTTATTTCAAGCTTTAGGCGCGCGGACCTTTATCGACGGGCCCAAACCATCCCAGCCGGGCGCCGACGAATAGAACGCCGGCCACCACGCCCAGGATGAGCAGGTGCCAAGGAGACATGCCGTGGTGATCTATCAGCCCGGCCCCCGGGCGAACTGATCCGCTCTTTCTTCATCCGGCGCGCCGTCGCGAATCCGCATGAACTGGATCTTGCCGTCCGCATCGGGCGGCACGATGTAAAAGGTCATTTCCTGATGCTTGAATTTCACGTCATAGACATCGGCCGCTCTGCCGCTGAGGAATCGGGTGAGATAGGCATTCACCGCCTGGGTGCCGGCAAAGTCCGTTGACAGCACGGGCCCCAGCTTGAACTCCTTATCGGGACCCCAAAACAGCCAGTTTTGCGCCAGCGGCCGCGCGCCTCCCGAAAACCGCCCGCTGCATAGGTCGTGCTGGTGCTGAAGCAGGCAGTCCAGGATGGCCGCGGTTTCGGCGTGCGGACCCTTGACGCGCGTTTGTGCCGAGGCGGCGGATGACAGGCCGATGACGGCGACGGCAATACCAAAGCTTGCGAATATTTTCATGCCTTCCTCCGATCTCATTGCGTTTCACAATATATGTTGCTGGCATTGCTTAGGCAGTGGCCCGCTTCGGGGTGGGCTTGGGCTCGGTCACAGGTCCCTTGGCCGCGGGAGAGCCGCATACCGGTGCGGTGGCGTGGGCAGGAGGGGCCGGCGGAAAAAAGCATCGCGTCCCCATGACCGAGTCGTAGAGGAACGGCTTTTGGTCTTGGGCGCCGGCCTTTGGCGTCTGCGCATCCCCTTGCGCGAAAGCAGGGCTGGTGACGGCCAGGAGCGCCAAAAGGCTAAAAGCTTTCATAGGGCGTCCTCTTTTGAAGAGCCGGCTCTAGTCCAGAGCCTACGCTCCCGTCCGCCCCCCTTCAATCCCGCCCCAATTCAAGCGGTGCCAGGATAGGCATGGCTTTAATAGCTTTCGCTGTCCCGGTCGTATTTCAGGATGAAGGCAACGGCGAGGGCCGCGACACAGCCGGCGGCGGCCCAATCGTTTTTGAGGAAATGATGGCAGCCTATCGCCCCGCCTATGCTCAAGATGACGGCGACCCAGCCCTGCCAGGCCACGATGCCGGTGGAGGCAATGTCCGTTTTCGGGCCGAACCAGGGGTTTTCCATCTGGGAATCCTATGTTGGCAATGGGCTTGGCTCAACCTACCGGCGCCTTCAAACTGCGCCCGTGCCGAACTGTGTGGACAGAAGCAAGGCACCCGCGGCGAGGAGGCCAAGGCCCGCGATCCGCGACAAAACCCGCCCGCCCGGCAGCACTTTTTCCGCCAGAACGAAAATGCCGATGGCGAAGATCCACATCAGGTTCATCACCCCGCCCACGAACAACGAAGCCATCAGCATCCCGCAGCATCCGACACAATAAGCCCCATGCCGAAACCCCAGGGCCAGCGCCGGCAGGGGCCGGCGGCGAAAACCGCCGGAACGCTGGATGAAATCCAGCGGCGATTGGCAGCGCGAAAGACAGGACTCCTTCCAAGGCGTCCATTGATAAATGCCGGCCGCCATCAGAAGGACCCCGCCGAAAATGGGGCTGGCGGTGGCCATCATTGGGGTGAGCAGAAGCGCCTGTTCCAGCAAGGCCTGCGCACCGGTGGCGGCGATGGAAAAGGCAAACCAGCACAGCAGATAGCCGGCGGCAAACCACAGGGCGGGCGCAAAGGGCTTGTCGTGCGCCGCACGGCCGACCCGCGCATAGATCAGGATCATCGGCGCCGCCGAGGGCAGCATCATGCCCACCATCATCACCGTCCACATCGCCAACAGCAGCAGCAATTCGTAAGCCGACCACGGCCGGGGATGGGGCGCGAACATGTCGTCCATGTTCGTCAGGCCGGGCATCGCGGTGCCGGCCGGCATCGCCGTTCCCGCCGCCAGGTGGAAAAGATAGAGCCAGGCCATGCCCGTCAGCAGCACCAGCACGCCCAGAACGATCTGTCGATCGCGCCGCAGCACAGCTTCCAGAGCGGATGGCATTGTGTCAGTCCACGATGCCGCTTTGGCTCAGATTCAGCTTTGCGAACTGGCCGTAGCTATCCGCCAAATCCAGCTTTATCGGCTGGCTGGTCTTGGTCCAGCCCCTACCGGCCTCTGCGAGCCGGTATTCGAAACCCTTGGGCATGTCGATGCGGACACGGTGCTGCGCCCCGGTGACGGGATTGAGGATGGGCTCGCCGCGGGTCTCGATATAACCCGGCACCCGCAATTTGGCGCGGCGGGCATCGATATCGACCTCGAACTCGATGTCCGCGAAGACCGGTTCGTGCAAAGTTTCCAGTGTCGTGGAGAAAACTTGGAAGATGGTCGCGCCCGGTTCCGTATCCTGGCCGGTGAGGATGCGCAGCAGTGCCTCGCGCTGGGCGCGTGTGGCGCGCTTGTCCACGATCACCGCCGCCTCACCCCTGCCTTTGTGGATGGGACCGGGCCAGGAGAAAATGCCCGCAACCTTCAGGCCATCCAGGCTGGTGTCGCCATGAAAGCCGCTGTCGATCTCGAAGCCGACAACGGCCTTGCAATTGCCATGGGTGGGCAGGGCGTTGAATTGGCAAGGGCAGCCATAGGCGCAGTTGCAATTGGTGAATTCGCGCGCCCGAATAGTCCAGTTGATCATGGCACCTCCGGCGAAAGAGATCCCCGTTTGTATAGCAAAATCCGGCCCGCCTGGCAAAACCGGTCGCGGTGAAGTTTGTGTTAGGGTTGCGATCTGCGCCGCAGGCAGGGACAGCCCGTAACTGCGGCGGCAATTACGCAAAGGCAACCCAAAAAGACAAACCCATTGAATATCGCCTGGCCCAATTGCCAAGTGTGGGTGACTGCCATGAGATATATTCCGATCAAATCCGCGGTGCCGAAAATCACGCCCACGATAAAGAGAATAACGCGGGTTCCAGTCGATAACTTCTCGGCCTTCATTGGGCGCTTTCGCATTCCTCGATCAGCTCACGATGTCCGCGATCCGGCAGTGGTCCTGTTTGACTTAGGGCCGTAATCGCCAGAGCAAATACAAATGATCCGCCACCCCATATGCGACAAGTATTAGGACCGCGATGCAAACCGGGATGAGCAGGAGACGAAAGACCATTTTGGTTTCCGGCCCTTCCGCTTCGTATCCCGCCGGCTGCAAGAGCTCGAGAGCGGCCATGCCGAGGCAAAAGGCTATTCCGGCCGCGACCAACGGATCAAAGAGCGCTGCCATGGGCTTGCCTTTCCTCAATCAGCTTCACGATATCGCCAATGCCTCAAAGGCGCGTTCGAGCCCGCTTCCGGTCTTGGGATCGTTCAGGCATGAGGGTAGTGTCTCACGAAAGGATGTTTTCGGGGAGCCGATATGTTGAAATGGGCCATTGCCGCATTTATCGCCACAGGCCTTTTTGCCGGTCCGGCGATCGGCGCGGCGGGCCTTGAACCCGGACAGAAACCACTTGCCAATATTGGTGTCGGCGCGACGCCTTGCGGCAGCTTCAACAAAATATATGCCGCCGACCCGAAATGGGCGAATGATAACTTTATGTCCTGGGCCCAGGGATTTATATCGGGAGCGAACGCCGAACGTGGGCGGGGGCGGGTCATTCTAAACGCCGTCTCCCCCGAGGAGGCGTGGGCGCGCCTGTCGAATTACTGCGCGGCCCATCCCAAAAACGCCTTCGTGGACGGGGTGACGGTTCTGTACCGATCCCTGCCAACGCTTCCCTGATCTCAAACCAAACCTCGGCACTGGCACGGTTTGACTTAGGGTCGCGGGTCACGATGACGGCGTGGGTACGCTGAGACCAATTGAACAATTAGCCACCCTAGTGCGCAGAGGCATGTAAACAGACCGAGCCCACCGACCACTTGCCAAGCAATTAGGGGACGCGGCATGGCACCTGTTAGCCCAATCGCCACGCTCATGAGCCACGCTATCGCTCCAACCACCGTCGCTATTCTGATGATGGTGACGGCATTGCCGATCACATCGGCGGGGCGCTTCTGGCCAGATGGTCCTTTAGGCACGACACCAACGCGCAATAAGATAGGCCAAGGGGCCGGCAACGTCCGCGCACAAAGGCGCCCGCCAATTGGGATTGGCGAAGGGGAAATAGCCTGTGACCCACCAGCCCGACACCAGCAGCGAGAAGCCGACCGCCAGCCAAACCATCAGCCCGCGAAGGCTATCCAGAAGGATTTGGCGATTGCTGATGCCGCCGGTCCAAGGGATTTGGTCGTCCATGGTACCATCCTAACCTTGCGGCCCTGGTCGGCGTCCATCCGGGCCGGACTTCAAACCGAGGCTCAATGGGGTTTCGGTTTGGACGCCGGTTTTGACGCTTCCGCGATCAATTGCAAATAGGTGTTCAATTCGGCGGTGGCTTTCTTTTTGTCGCCCGAACTCACGGCATTCTTCATCGTGTCCATCTGGTCGTCGAGATCGGGAAGCGCCGCATCCAGACCGGATGAATCCCATTTCGCTTCCAGGTCCAGCAATTTTTTGGACGCCGCTTTCATGTCGCCGGCGGTGACCAGCTTCAGCGCATCCGTGGCCATCGTCTTGTAGGGTGCCAGGTTCGGGGCCGGTTGCGCCGCCGCCACACTCGGTACCAGCAGGCCCAACACCGCACAAACCACGCTCACATGCAGCGCACGCTTCAGAAGATTCCAATTTGTCATGTCTTTCCTCTCATCGAACCAATGCGGCCCGGGCGCCCGGCGCTTGGCTTGGCATCTGTCGGGTTTTAGGCATTGTCAGCCGGGGCAAGTTTCAGGGGTAGCCTAAAGCATGGAGAGCGATCTCTCAAAGGCTCAGCATTATCGTGACCAAGCGCTGAAAATGCGGGCACTCGCGGAAACGGAAAACAACCTGGAAGCCAAGAAAGCCTTGGTTTCATTGTCGGATACCTATGACAAGCTGTGCCAGAAGGCGCTCGAGCGGGCCGGCCATTCTCCCGGCGCGAATGGCTGAAATCCAATTGGCAACGGCGCCCATACATCGGCACAGGCAGAGTTTGACCTAGGGTTGCGCTTGCGCTTCGCGCGTCATGAGCCTGCTGGGCCACCCTATTCGCACGAGTGTTCCGTCGGGATCGGACAGGGCGAACTCGTACATTCCCCAGGGCTTATGTTCAGGCTTTCCGCCTCCTAGAATAAGTTCGCCAACTTGGGCGGCCAGGCCGTCCACGTCTTGAAGGTACAGATATAAGCCATTCGGATTTCTCCCCGGCACGATCCACCCTGGCGGAGACTCGGACAGATGGAGATGCCACCCTTTTGCGTCAGCCAAGATGCGATAGCCGCCAAAATCGCCATCAAGGGCCAATCCCAGCCGGCCATAGAACTTCGTGCTGGCTTCCATATCCGTGCAAGGCAGGATGGAAACTGTCTGGTGCTGCGGTCCCTCAGACACTCCTCGCTTCCCATTCTTCGATCAGCTTCACAATATCGCCAATGTCCGGCACTGGTACAGTTTGACTTAGGGTTGTGCCCGCTTGGGCCTCGTGCTCCAAAAATACAAGCCAACCGCCACCTAGGCCACCGCGGCTATTGCATAGATCGCGCTGCCGGGAAGCACACCTTAGGGACCCTTAGGCATCAGTGCCGTTGTGATTTCGGATCGCCACCCAGATCGCGATTCCGATGGGCAGCCCAATTGCGATCCAGATTGCTAGCTGGTGTGCCATAGTCCCACCCTATCCCCGGCCTGTGATCCCCTCAACCCCGGCCAGATTTCAAAATGCACCAGTGCCAAACCCGGGCACTGGTACAGTTTGACCTAGGGTTGTGACTATTGGCATTCCGGCCCCGTAACCCGGAGCCGCTTATATTCGGCATTGGATAGCCCGATTTGCGCTCGGATGCGCCGCTGGATGGACGCCAACTTAGGCGACTTGATTTCCTCGCAAATGACTCCGTTCCAAACGTCTAGCGTCAAAGGGTCCAAGGCATAGAAGCCGATATTTACGCTTCCTGCTGGTGGGTCCCATATGGCTTCGTAGATGTGGAATCGTGGATAGTACTTATCCGGCAGTTGGTACGGCGGTTCAAATTCAAAGCCGGGTAACTTCAAGGCGCTTGGATTGTTTGCTGCGACGGCGGCCCTGAGAAGTTCATCTGTCTCCGAGGGAGTAATCTTCAGCGTGGCGGCTTGCGCGGTACCAGAAATCGCCAGCACCGCCATGACACCTATTAGCTTTCTGCGGTTTCCCATTCCTCGACCAGCTTTACGATATCACCAATATCCCAAAGGTGTTGCTCCAGACCGCAAGCCATGGCCGGAGACATACGGACGGCGCTGTTGATCCGGGCGAAATTATAGAATGTGGTGTACAGCGCCACCATAGCGACGTGGTTATCTATTTTCTTGGAATGACCATTGGTCAGGCGGGTAAAGCGCCGCATGTGCTGGCGCATGGTCTGATTGTGTTTTTCGACGTAGGACGTTGAAACAAGGGCTTTGATGGGCCGTCCCATGATCCGGTGCTTGGTGATCCCCCGATGATTGCGCGCTTTCCTGCATTTCGCCTGTGGCGATCTTCATCACCAGGACGGCATTGCCGATCACATCGGCGGGGCGCTTGGCACCTGTAGGGGTCTTAGGCATGTGGCAATCCTGTCAGCCAGCAACTTACAAAGCCAGTTTCGCCTTCTAGGATCGCAAAGTCGGATTTGAAGTCCAGCCCGGCCAGATACTCCTTGGCGGCGATCTCCTCGGCCTGGGCCAGACCAGGGGCCTTGATTTCGGCCCGTTTGGTCATTTCCCCCGTAGTGCCGCCCGGTCTGGTGCGGCGATACTGCTTGAAGGTGTAAGTCCGATCTTCGGCCATGGTCGGACCCTATCCCCGGCTCGTAACCCTCTCAACCCCTGCCACAATTCAAACTGTAACAGTGCCCCGCGCGCCAGGAGACCTATTAAGCCTTTGACAAATATAGGTGAGAACGGGCTCACTATACTTCTGGTTGTGTTCGTTTGACTCTGGCGGGACGCTGCCTTAAGGACACGCGCCTTTCCGGCAAAATGACGCCAAACCCGAGGACCGATGAGCAAGCGCCAAAATTCGAAATACAAAATCGATCGCCGCATGGGCGAAAATATCTGGGCCCGTCCGAAGAGCCCGGTCAACAAGCGCTCTTATGGTCCGGGCCAGCATGGCCAGCGCCGCGCCAAGAAGCTGTCCGACTATGGCACCCAGCTTCAGGCCAAGCAGAAGCTGAAGGGCTATTACGGCAACATCACCGAGCGGCAATTCCGCAAATATTATACCGACGCCTCGCGCCGTCCCGGCGACACCGGCGAGAACATGATCGGTCTGCTCGAGACCCGTCTGGACACGGTGGTCTATCGCAGCAAATTCGTGCCGACGCCCTTTGCCGCCCGCCAGCTCGTCAGCCATGGCCATGTCCAGGTGAATGGCCGCCGCGTCACCATCGCCTCCTATCACGTCAAGGAAGGCGATACGCTGGAGCTTTCGCCCAAGGCCAAGGAAATGGCGCTGGTGATCGATGCCGGCAAAAGCGCCGAGCGCGATACGCCCGATTATCTCGAAGTCGCCGAAGGGCGCAGCGCCAAGCTGCTGCGCACTCCCAAGCTGGCGGACGTGCCCTATGCGGTGCAGATGCATCCGCATCTGATCGTGGAATTCTATTCGCGGTAAAAGTATGATGGACGGATCAAGTCCGCCCATGGTGCGTGTAAAGAAAAAGCCCGCCAGAGATGGCGGGCTTTTTTTTTATTTGCTATGGCCGCGCCTCAGGCGTTTTCGAGCGCCACGCCGCGTTCCGCCATATAGGTCTTTAGTTCCCCGGCCTCGAACATCTCGCGCATGATGTCGGAGCCGCCGACAAATTCGCCTTTGACGTAAAGCTGGGGAATGGTCGGCCAGTTGGAGAATTCCTTGATCCCCTGGCGCACCTCCGGGTCGGACAGCACGTCGACGGCTTTGAACTTGACGCCCAGATGCGACAGGATCTGCACCGCCATGGAGGAAAAGCCGCATTGCGGAAACACCGGCGTGCCCTTCATGTAAAGCAGCACGTCATTGCTCTTCACATCTTCGGCGATGCGGGCCTGGACATCGGTCATGGGCGTTCCTTGGGCTGGTACCGGCAATGATCTAAGCATGCGGACCAGAAGGGTCAAGCCACGCCATGAACCTGCCGGATGCGCGCGCCAAGGTGCTGGAATCGCTGCTCGAAGGCGTGTCGCGCAAAGATCTTGCCCGCCGCGCCGCGGCGCTTTCGGCTGCCTATCGGGCAGGGGGGCCCTCCGCCGGCATCGTCAGCGACGCCGATGCCCTGGCCTATGTCCTGGCGCGGGCGCCGGCCACTTATGCGGCGGCGCGGGCTGTGCTGGCGCGGATGCCCGGCCTGACGCCGGCCACTGTGCTCGATATGGGCGCGGGGCCGGGCACCGCCAGTTGGGCCGCGGCGGAGATCTGGCCCGACATCGCCGTCACCATGCTGGATCGCAGTGCCCCGCTGCGGGCGCTGGCGGCCATGCTGATGCCGTCGGCACAGGTGATGGCCGGCGACGTGGCCGGCACCAAACCGCGCGCTGATCTGGTGATCGCCAGTTATGTGCTGGCGGAATTCGCTTTGGACAAAGCCGCCATCCTGGCGCGCGATCTGTGGCAGGGAGCGGTGCAGGCGCTGGTGCTGATCGAACCTGGCACGCCCGACGGCTTTGCCCGCATCCGCAGCGCCCGCGCCGCGCTGATAAAGGCCGGCGCCCATGTCGCCGCGCCCTGCACCCATGATGCGGATTGTCCCATGGCGCGGCGCGTCGGCGAAAGCCGGAGCGACCAACATACAGCGGATTGGTGTCATTTTTTGCAGCGGCTGCCCCGCTCGCGCGATCATTTGATCCTGAAAGACGCTTCTGTGCCCTTCGAGGACGAGCGCTATTCCTATGTCGTCATGACGCGCGAGGCTGCCCCTAAGGGCGCCCGGATCATCAAGCCGGTGGTGGAGAGCAAGGCAGGGATTACGCTGCCGCTCTGCGATGAAACGGGATTGCATGATGAATTCGTTCCCCGCCGAGACAAGGAAGCGTTCCGGCGCGCGCGTAAATTGGAATGGGGGGACTTGGTAGAGTCCCCCTCACCCGCAGTGTGAGCGCTGGGGGCTAAAGCCGGTTTCCCCTCTCCCCCGAGGGGGGAGAGGGCAAGGGTGAGGGGGCCTCACACAAGACCGAATGCAACTATTCCTTGGCGCTGGTCTGTAGCTGCAGGGCATGCAGCACGCCGCCCATATTGCCCTTGAGCGCGGCATAAACCATCTGATGTTGCTGCACGCGGCTTTTGCCCTTGAAGGCGGATGATCTGACCGTGGCAGCCCAGTGATTGTCGTCCCCGGCCAGATCCTTCATCTCGACCTCGGCGTCCGGAAACGCGTCCTTGATGAATTTCTCGATTTCGGCGGCTTTCATACCCATGACTGCGGCTTTCAGTTGGTAACGGGAATTTCCTCGCCGGCCATGAAGCGGGGAAACCAGGCTTCATGGGCGGTGCGCAATTTGGCCAAGGCTACGCTGTGCTTGGCATCGATGGTCAGGGCATCGCCGCCGGTCTTGCCCAGCTCGGCGACAATGATGCGGGCATCCCGCGCCTCGGCGACGATCTTTTCGGCTTGCGCGAAAGGGGCGGCGATCAGATAGCGGCCCTGATCCTCGCCGAACCAAAAGCCGATCGCGTCGGCGATTCCCGCCTGGCCGATGGAGGCGCCGATATTGCCCGCCAGCGCCATTTCCGCCACCGCAACGAGTACGCCGCCGTCCGACACATCATGCACGGTATCGACCCGGCCCGCTGCGATCAGGCCCCGCACAAAATCGCCATGCTTTTTTTCCAGCGCCAGATCGACCACGGGGGCGGCGCCTTCTTCCTTGCCTTCGATCTCGCGCAGATAGATCGACTGGCCCAGATGGCCGCTCGTTTCGCCCAGCAGGATGACGACATCGTTTTCGCGCTTGAACGCCACGGTCGCCATTTTGGTGACGTCCTGGATCAGCCCGACACCGCCGATCGCCGGCGTGGGCAAAATGCCTTCGCCATTGGTCTCATTATACAGCGAGCAATTGCCCGAGATCACCGGAAAGTCCAGCGCCCGGCAGGCGGCGCCGATGCCGTCGATCCCGGCCACGATCTCCCACATGATCTGCGGCTTTTGCGGATTGCCGAAATTGAGATTGTCGGTCACCGCCAGCGGCACGGCACCCACCGATGTCAGGTTGCGATAGGCTTCGGCCACCGCCTGGGCGCCGCCCTGATAAGGATCGGCGCGGCAATAGCGCGGCGTCACATCGGTGGTGATGGCCAGCGCCTTCTTGGTGCCATGCACCCGCACCACCGCGGCGTCCCCACCGGGATGCTGCACCGTGTCGTTCATCACGCTGTTGTCATATTGCTCCCAGATCCAGCGGCGCGAGGCCATGTCGGGCGTGCCCAGCAGTTTTTCCAGCGAAGCCAGGACGGGCTTGTTCTTGTCATAGGCGGGCAGGCCCTGGGCGGGAAAGCGTTTGACAAAGGGGCGCTCATAAACCGGTGCTTCGTCGGACAGGGCGGTGATGGGCATGTTGGCCACCACCTGGCCCTTATGCTTGACCACCAGGCGGTTCGTATCCGTGGTGATGCCGATCACGGCGAAATCCAATTCCCATTTGCGGAAGATCTTCTCGGCCTCAGCCTCGCGCCCGGGTTTGAGCACCGCCAGCATGCGCTCCTGGCTTTCGGACAGCAGCATCTCATAGGCGGTCATGTTCTCTTCGCGTTGGGGCACATGATCCAGGTCGAGCTCGATGCCGCTGCCGCCCTTGTCGCCCATTTCGGCGGAAGATGACGTCAGCCCGGCCGCGCCCATGTCCTGGATGGCGATGATGGCGTCGGTCGCCATCAATTCCAGGCAGGCTTCCAGCAGCAGTTTTTCGGTGAAGGGATCGCCCACCTGCACCGTCGGGCGTTTTTCCTCCGACGCGTCGTCGAATTCGGCCGAAGCCATGGTGGCGCCGTGAATGCCGTCGCGCCCGGTTTTGGAACCGATATAGACCACCGGATTGCCGGCGCCCTTGGCGGCGGAGAGAAAGATTTTGTCGGTGCGGGCCAGGCCCACGCACATGGCATTGACCAGGATATTGCCGTTGTAGGAGCGGTGGAAATTCACTTCTCCGCCCACCGTGGGCACGCCCATGCAATTGCCGTAACCGCCGATGCCCGAGACCACGCCGGAAACCAGGTGCCGGGTCTTGGGGTGATCCGGCTCGCCAAAGCGCAGCGCGTTCATCATGGCGATGGGCCGCGCCCCCATGGTGAAGACATCGCGCATGATGCCACCGACACCGGTGGCGGCGCCCTGGTAAGGCTCGATGAAGCTGGGATGGTTGTGGGATTCCATCTTGAAGATGGCGGCGTCGCCGTCGCCAATATCGATCACGCCGGCATTTTCGCCGGGGCCCTGCAGCACCCAGGGGGCCTTGGTGGGGAGCTTCTTCAGATGGGCGCGGGTGGATTTGTACGAGCAATGCTCGCTCCACATCACGCTGAATACGCCGAGTTCGACCAGATTGGCGTCGCGCCCCAGCAGCGTCTTGATGCGGGCATATTCTTCGGGGCTGAGGCCGTGCTCAGCGATCAGGGCAGGGGTGATTTGCGTCACGACAAGGTCTCGATCAGGGCCTGGAACAGGGCGCGGCCGTCGGTGCCGCCGGTGAGCGGGTCCACCACGCGTTCGGGATGAGGCATCAGGCCCATCACATTGCGTTTTTCGTTGACGATGCCGGCAATGTCGCGGGCGGAGCCATTGGGATTGTCCCGATAGCGCAGCACCACCCGGCCCTCGCTCTCCAGCCGGTCCAGCGTCGCGTCATCGGCATAGTAATTGCCTTCGCCATGGGCGACGGGAAAGACCACGGTCTGGCCCTTGTCATATTTGCGGGTGAAGATGCTTTGGGTTTCCTCAACCTTGAGGGCGACATCGCGGCAGACGAATTTCAGCCCGGCATTGCGCATCAGCGCGCCCGGCAAAAGCCCGCTTTCGGTCAGCACCTGGAAGCCATTGCAGATGCCCAGCACCGCGCCGCCCTTGGCGGCATGGGCCTTGATTGCGCCCATGATCCTGGACTGATTGGCCATGGCGCCGCAGCGCAAGTAATCGCCATAGGAAAAGCCGCCGGGCAGCACCACCAGGTCCACATCGGGCAATTCGCTGTCCTGATGCCAGACCATTTTGGTTTTCTGCCCGGTCAGGCTTTCCAGCGCTGTGGCGGCATCGCGATCGCAATTGGAAGCGGGAAAAACGATGACGGCGGATTTCATAATTTCTGTTTTGGCGTGTTGGGTAAGGTTTTCAGCAGGTCCTGCAGGGTGCCCTCGACGACATCCTGCACCCATTTTTGCAGGACCGGCGCCAGTTCCTGGGCGATCGCGGGGCTGGCCGTGATGTATTTCTGGCCGACATCGCTGCGATAGAACGCCGCCAGATCATGCAGCTCTTTTTCATCGAAATGCCGGGCATATTCGATCGCCTGGATGCGCAGCAATTCGCTTTGCCGCGTGGTGAGGGAATCGCGCAGCCTTTTCTCGATCAAGGCCACCTGCGAATCGTTCAGACTGGGCGCGGCGCGCTTGATCTGGGCGGTCTCCAGCGGCACCAAGGCGTCGAGCCTTGCATTGAACGTGTCGATGGCATGGGTTGCGGCCAGCAGATCGAGCGCCGCGCTGATATGCGATTCGCTGGGCGTGGCCTCGACCGGCTGGGCGCCGGCGCCGATGGGGGCCATCAGCAGAGGCAACAGCACAACCAGGCGAAGGATCGCGGGTTTGAAGGGAGGCTTCAAATTTTGACCCCCTGGGCCCGCAATTTGGCAATCGTATCCTGTGCCGCGCGTTGCCCGGTGGATCGGCCCCAGGCTTGGCCCAAGGCCAGAGTTTCCTTCAGGATCGAAGGGGTTTCGGTGATGACCTTCTTGCCGATATCGCTCTGGTAAAATTGGACAAGCGATTGCAGTTCGCTGGTGGTGTAATGAGACGCGTAAACCTTGGCCTGCGCATCCAGGATTTCCGGCAGGCTGTCCTTCATCTCCTGGCGAAAAATGGCCATGAATTGCTGGATGACCGCATCGGGAATATCGGCCTTGTCCCGTTTTAACTGCGCGACCAGGGCGGGGGTCAGCGCATCTATCCCAATCTGAACATTGTCCTCGGCATGGGTCGCGGTCAGCAATTCGTGGGCGATCTTGATCGATTCTGCGCTCGGCTCGCGGGGCAAACCATCCTGGGCCGATACGCCGGTGCAGACGAACACCAATAGCAAGGCGCTGAAAATCGCGGGCTTTCTCATGGTTGCCTCATACGGATTTCAGTTCGATCTCGTATTTCTCGATGACCGTGTTGGCGAGCAGCTTTTCGCACATGTCCTTCAGCGAAGCCTTGGCCTTGGCGGGGTCGCTCTCTGCCAGGTCCAGGTCGATCACCTTGCCCTGGCGCACGGCGCCGACATTGGCGAAACCCAGGCCATTGAGGGCATGGCCAATGGCCTTCCCTTGCGGATCGAGGACGCCGTTTTTCAGGGTCACAAAGACGCGGGCTTTCATCGGTTTTCCGCTTTCATCGGCTTGCAATAATATTTGTCGGTCGTGAAAATCGCCGTCTCATGCAACAAGTTGGCCCGGCGATCAAATTTGAAGCGCATCACGCCCGTCCATTCGATGGTCTCGTCCGACAACACGTCGATCTCGAAAGCTTCGCGGGGCGGAATCTCCAGGTTCCGCTGCACATAGGCCTTGCGGGCAGCGAGGTCGAAGCTGAGAAAATAGGGGTCCATAGCCGGCGGGCCGTAACATTCCACCATGAGCAGATTCTTTGCCTCGCCGGCGGGCTGCTGCGCCAGAAGATCATCGGCGGGCAGCAAAATCCCCGCCAGGGCGAATGCAAAGAGCTGGGGCTTCATTTCACCAGCACCGGCCCCTTATTCTCGCCCTGCACCGATTCCGGCATGATGCCGAGGCGCCGGGCCACTTCGCTATAGGCCTCGACCACTCCGCCCATATCGCGGCGGAAGCGGTCCTTGTCCAGCTTTTCGTTGGTCTGCACATCCCAGAGCCGGCAATTGTCGGGGCTGATCTCGTCCGCCAGCACGATGCGCATATAGTCGTTTTCCCACAGCCGGCCGAATTCCAGCTTGAAATCCACCAGCTTGATGCCGGCGCCCAGGAACAGGCCGGAGAGGAAGTCGTTCACCCGGATGGTGAGGTTCACCATGTCGTCGAGGTCTTGGGGACTGGCCCAGCCGAAAGCGGTGATGTGCTCTTCGCTGACCCAGGGATCGTTCAGCCCGTCATTCTTGTAGTAATATTCGATGATCGAGCGGGGCAGAGGGGTGCCTTCCTCGATCCCCAGCCGTTTGGACATCGAACCGGCGGCGACATTGCGCACCACCACTTCCAGGGGAATGATCTCGACTTCCTTGATCAGTTGCTCGCGCATGTTCAGGCGGCGCACGAAATGGGTCGGCACGCCGATGCCCTGCAGCTGGGTCATCAGATATTCGGAAATGCGGTTGTTGAGGACGCCCTTGCCCTCGATCACCTCATGCTTCTTGGCATTGAATGCGGTGGCGTCGTCCTTGAAATGCTGAATCAGCGTTCCGGGCTCCGGGCCCTCATAGAGGAC
>JAICHV010000017.1 GCA_025924715.1 Alphaproteobacteria bacterium | reverse complement strand
CTGAGCGCCCGAATGGCAACCGGTGCAATATTTGTTGAAGACCGGCGCGATATCGCCGTCGAATTTGGGGTGGCCGGCCGGCATACTGGCGGTCTCGGAAGGCGCCGCCGCCGCAGAAGTCGCCGTGGCCCCGGAAGCCGCCGCAGCCCCGGAAGGCGCAGCCGTTTCGGAAGGCGCTGCGAAGGCAAATGCCATCGCCCCCAACAAGAGGGTTCCGGTCACAGCCAATAAAGCAGCCTTACGATTCATCATGCCTCCTGGACCAAGGTCTCCGAGGGGCCTTGTTACCTTCCTATAGTCTATAACACTTCACGGCATCCAACAACGCAACATCCTGTAACGAGAACACTCATCCTTTCGCCGCACGGAACCATGCCGCTGACCCGGCGCCGGGCAGGCCCCGACCCGGAACTCATTAAGACTCTGTTCTGCCTTTTTAATTCTTAAGATTGCCCCTCCGAGAAGGGTGCCGAAGCCCGATTCCACCACCAGGACGCGCATCATATCCAGATAAGCGCCGCGAAGAATTGCTACAATTTGGACCGCGCAAGGCCATCCCCCAGCGGCACAAATCGGAGTCATCACGTCCGACGCCGCGACTCACCTCTTGATTGGCGAAGTCCCGGCCCGTCCTGGTTAAAAAAAAGCCACGGCCCCGTAAGGCCGTGGCCGGACTTGCGCCGCCGCGCGGCCCGCAAAGGCAGTTACATCTTGTAGCGAAGGCCGATCGAGATAACCCGGTCGAAGATCGACGCCGCATTGGCGTAATAGTCCATATCGGTCTTCACATTGTCGCCGGGCTGCCAAGCGAAGGTGCGCAGCTTGCTGTTGGAAATATTGGTGGCGTCCAAGGTGAAGGTCATATTGTCGTTGAACTTGTAATTGAAAGACGCATCCAAATTGTTGCGCGGCGCGCCATAGGGCGTGTTCGGCTGGACGCCCACCACGACCGGAAGAAGATATTTGCTGCTCCAGGTCCAGGAGACCCGGACGGAAACCGGGCCCTGTTCGTAGATGCCGGTGACATTGGTATGCCAGTGATTGATGTTGTTGAAGACGCCGGCGATGTAGGTGGCGTTGACGTCCCAGCCAAAGCCGCCCAACCACTCGGGGCCGTCCAGCATTTCGGGCAGGAAGTCGAGGAATTGGGAATAGGCAAATTCCGCGCCTTCGACACTGGAGTCGAAGAAATTGGCGGGCAGTGTCTGGTTGTAGCTCACTCCATCAATGATGAGCGACGTAACCTGGTTCTGGATATAACCCGACACGTCCTTGTGAAACACCGCCAGGCTGACGTGATCGGCATTGCCCCAATAATATTCGACATCCGCATCGAGATTGACGGATTTTTCCGGTGCCAGATCGGGATTGCCGCCGGTGATGCTGCCCGTGATGTTGCCGGTCGCCGCCGTCAGCTTCCGGTTGGGGTTGAGGTTGGCAAAGGTCGGCCGCGTGAGCGTCTTGTTGGCACCGAAGCGGAAGAACAGATTGTCCATCAACGTTGCCCGGAAATTGAAGCTGGGCAGAAGATCGAAGGTTTCCTTCACCCTGGTCACCGGCGTGTAGACCACGCAGGTCAAACAAGCGGAATTGACCGCAGCCGTCGAAGCTTGGTTGGGATCGTTCGGCACATATTTTGAGGACCACGACGAAATCGTCAGCACGGTGTCGGCGATGCGGGCACCAAAGTTACCGTCGATAGGAAACCCAAAGACGGGGAAACCATATCCGGCCATGACATATTCGTCATTGGTGGCTTCGGACACGGTGTATTCCGTCGCCTGGGAATTTTCCTGCCTTCCGGTATAACCGAACTGCGCCCGGACGGCGTCGGTATTGTAGAAAAGATAATCCTGCGCGACGTCGCAGAACTTCGTCATGCCGAATTCCGCACCGAACAGATCGCCATGGGTGCAATGCAGGATGTTGTTCGGGATCACGTCGCCGCCCACATGGGCATTGGTTTGAACCAGAACGCCCGACGTGAAGGTGTTGGAATTCTGCGTCGCCGCAAAATTCGGAGAGGCCTGGGCGCGGAAGGCCGTACAGGCCGGGCCGTTAAAAGCGGCGACCAGATATTTGTTGTTGGCGGACGCCGCATTGCCGTTGGTGGTGATGGCCGCGCAGCCGAGGCCGCCGCCGGCCGGACCATAGTTATGCGCGGAGCGGCGGTTGTAGCGATAGCCGACTTCCAGGTTGCGAATAAAGCTGGATTCCCCGAAGTCGTAATGGGCCGTGAACTTGCCGTCATAGGCGGCGCCATGCGCCTCGTTCCAGTTGTCGAAGAACTGGCTGTAATAGAAGGGCCCGGTGATCTGCTCATTCCCCGGCAGACCCATATAGGTGATGCCGGTGCCCTTGTAAGACACGATGGTGTGGAAACCGTCGGGCTCGTTGTAGTTGTAATAGTCGTCCAGCACAGGATTGCGCGACCGGCTGCGGGAGCCGGTGACCGACAGCTCGGCGCTGATCTCAAGATGCGTGGTCGGATCCCAATTGCCGCCGGCGGCCAGCTGCCAGGTGTCTTCCTGGCTTTTCTGCGGCTGGTTCGAAGTGATGGCAAAGCAACCGGCATATTGCTCCTGCACCAGATTCGTGCCGGGGAAGACTTTGTCCCGGGAGGCATTATCGCAATTGCCGTTCTGGCCCACGAAAAAGTCGGCGTTCACCGCGTTGCGCAGGCGGGTGTAGAAAAGCTCGCTGAAGAGGTCGAGATGCTGGTTCGGCCGCCATTGGGCACCGAGCAGCCCGGCGCCACGCTCCACCAGACCATTTCTCTGGTCCATCGAGCCGCCGAAGCGCGCCGCATAGCCTTGACGGACGCCGCCGGTAAAGGTGGCGTTGTTGGCATTGCAGCCGGCGCCGGACGAGTTGGTGGGGATGCAGACCTTGGCCGGACCGCTTCCCGCGCCGGCAACCGGCCCGGCCGTGATACCGGCACGGCCCGCGGGACCGCTATCGTCCTCGCCGCTCCAGGTGTCCTTGAAAGAGATATCCGCCAGGACACCGACTTCGCCGATATCGGTGTTCCAGCGATCGGCGACCAGCACCGAGGCGCTGGGCGAAATCACGCCCGCCAGGCTGGGATAGCGCGCCTCTGCACCCGCGGCCAAGGTAAAGCCCTTGAAATCGAACGGCCGGTGCAAGCGAACATCGATCAGGCCGGCCATGCCGCCTTCGATATCGCTGGCCACCGAGGATTTGTGGACATCGACACGCGCCAGAAGTTCGGACGGAAAATCGGGCAAGGCGACGGTGCGACCGGTGGAGGTAAAGATCTGCCGGCCATTCAACAAAGTCTGGATGTCGGGAAGGCCGCGGATCAGGACCGTGGAAGGCTCATAACTGTTGCGGATGATTGAAATGCCGGTGACATGCTGGAGCGATTCGACCACCGTGGTATCGGGAAGCTTGCCGATGTCTTCGGAGACAATGGAGTCCAGGATCTGACCGGCGTCTCGTTTGATATCGAGCGCACCGGCAACCGCGGCGCGCGCGCCGGTGACGGTCACCGTTTCCACCGCGGCGGTCTGGGCGCCCGCGTTCTGCGCGCTGGCGACGCTGCTTGCCAAAACCGATGCCAGCAGCGGCACGGAACCCAGCAGGAGAGCTTTCATCCGCCGCGGCCTCGCATTCGGCGGAGTCGAGATGCAATCGCGCTTGTGTGATCCGTAAGACATGAAGTGCCTCCCTGATATTTTTTTGGCTTGGCCACAAAAGCGTGGCTTCGAAAAATCCTGTGCTCTTCAGCGGCACATCGTCATCACGTCGGCGATCTCACCTTCGGCGGTTCGTCCGCCTTTCCAGCGAGATCGTTCCCGCGTTTTATATGGCCTTATAAGATATTTCACATCATTTACCCTGTATATTGAAGCCAGGGAGAATTCCTGTTGCGCGCGGTGCAATTTCGACACAACCCATCTCGCACTTGCGATATCTGCGTGGCTCGCCCTGAGAGGCGACAGCGCTTATGCGAAAGCCCAAGAACGGCAAAAAGCGAAGGGGGGCGCCTCATCATCCGCGCAAGGCGTTTCGCATCCTGCTCGCGCACGCGCGTTGAGGCTTCTGGTGGCGGTCGGGCTGGCGCTATAGTCAAGCGGGCGCGCAGCACCGCATAAGCAACACAAGAACAGGGCAGGACATGCAGATTCGATTTGTACTGATATTCTGGTTGTTCATCCTCAGCACCGTCGCCTATCTGGATCGGACAAACATCTCCATCGCGTCGGTCCAGCTCGCGCGCGAGTTCGGCATCGACAAGATCCATCTGGGTTGGGTGTTCAGCGCTTTCCTGATCGGTTATGCCGGTTTTCAGGTGCCGGCGGGCTGGCTCGCGGTGCGGTTCGGGCCTCGCAAGGCGCTTGCCTTGGCTTTGACCTGGTGGGCCGTCTTCACCGCAGCGGTCACCTTGGTTTCGCCGAACTGGGGCAATGTCCTGGTGCAATTGATCGCGGTGCGCTTCGTCCTGGGTCTGGGCGAAACCATGATGTATCCGGGGGCCAATCAGCTCATCGCTTTCTGGATTCCGGTACAGGAACGCGGCAAAGCCAATGGCTGGATATTCGCCGGCGTCGGCGCCGGGGCAGCCCTGACGCCGCCGATCATTACCGCGATCATGCTGGCGCATGGCTGGCGCCTTTCCTTTTGGATCTGCGCCGCGATCGGATTGTTCGCCGGCCTGGTCTGGTATCTGCTGGCGCGCGACCGGCCGGAGCAACATCCCGGGGTGTCGCCCCGCGAGCTCGCCCATATCAAGGCGGGGATCCCGCCCTCCTCCTATGGCATGCGCAAGGATTCGCCCTGGGGGGCGATTTTCTCCAGCCGGAATGTCTGGGTGCTGACGCTGGCCTATTTTTCCTTTGGCTATATCGCGTTCATTTTCTTGAACTGGTTCTTTATCTATCTGGCCGATGTACGCGGCCTGAACCTGTCGAAGAGCGCGCTCTATGCGATGATGCCGTTCATGGCGATGACGGCCTGCTGCCTGATAGGTGGCTGGATCAACGATTGGCTGTCGCGTCACAAGAGCCTCTATATCGGCCGCTGTGTGCTGGCGAGCGGAGCGCTGTTGCTGGCCGGCGTATTTCTGGTGCTGGGGTCCCGCGCGAGCGACACTTTGCTGGCCACCATCACCCTGGCGGGCGGCGCCGGGGCGCTTTATCTGGCGCAAAGCTCCTATTGGGCAGTTTCGGCCGACATTGCCGGCGCCCATGCCGGCGTCGTTTCAGGCCTGATGAATATGGGCTGTCAGATCGCGGGGGCGATCACCGCTTCCGCGACGCCCTGGATCGCGCAGCAATTCGGCTGGGACATGGCCTTCTATGTCGCGGCGGGATTTGCGGTCCTGGGGGCCGCGGCCTGGCTGTTCGTCGATCCGGGCGAATGTATCGCGACAGACGCGGCGCACGCCTTGGCCGACCCTGTCGTCTTGTGATGCCGTAAGGGCATTTGCCGCATCCTAGCCGGTCGATGTCATCACCGGCTTGGATGCGGATGCCAGAGTTCTCCTGGCGCAGGCGCTCAGTAGGTATCGGTGCCCTTGGCCCGCCAGAACTGAGCCATCTCGGGGCTCACCGCGAAGGCCACAAATGCCTGCGCGTCCTTGGCATCCTGCGCGCGGGCCGATACCGCCGCCGCAATATCCATATGCGCGCCCAGTTCGGGCGGCAGCGCGCCGATCAGCGAGGGATTGGACGGGACCTGACCCGGAGCCGGGTTGGGCGTGCCCAGAATCACACCCAGGCTGAGCGTGCCTTCCGCCGAGGTCGGTCCGGGCGTGCGCCCGCCGGTGGCGCCTTTGACGCCGGCAAATTCGGGGCGCTTCAGCAAATCGGCGCTGATCGTGGCTTGCATGCTGCCGCTTGCCGGGTCGGTATAGGTCACCACGGTTGCCGCCTTCATCACCGCGGCCAATTTCGCGACGGTCGAAATATCCGGCCTGGGGGCGTCGGGCTTTTTGAAGAGCCCGATCTGGAGCCGGCCCAGCGGCGTGAAGGTTCCCGGCATGATGCCGTGATCCAATGCAAGGGTCGCCATCAAATCCATCGGCATCATCACCACATCCGCGGGCGGGGTGCGGGTCTGGGCATCGTGCACGATCGTTCCCATGCCGTCGGTCACCATCGTGACGGTGATGCCGGTCTTTTTGGTGAAGGCATCCGCGACTTCCCGCAATCCCCCGGCGGTGCTGACGGCGGCGCCCAGCACGCGGATTTCAGCGGCCTGCGCAACCGAGACGGCCGACAGCAACAAGATACAAGCTATGGAAAGTTTACGCATGTTTCCCCCAAAGGTGATGATAACACGAAAAACCAGATTGTTCCGGCTTCCCCATTCACGCGGCGATTGCCTCGCCTCGCGCTATTTGTTGGCCGGAATTTATCCGGTTGCCCGCGAACAGCCAAGCCCATCCGCATGCAAATTTCCCCTTTTGGGAGCTTTTTTCCCTCCGCCATCGTCTGAGGCCGGCCGCAAACTGGTCAGACAATATGGACCCGCGCTTAGATAAAGTTGGCGGCCAGATTTATCATGGTGGCGAGGATGGCGGTGTTGAAGCCAAAGGCCACGACACTGTGCAACGTGCCGACCCGGCGCATCTCCTTGGACTTGAAGACGATGTCCGCGGTCTGCGAGGTCGCGCCGATGACAATGGAAAAATGGACGAAGTCCCAATAGTCGGGGTCTTGGTCGCCATAGCCGAAATCGAGGCCGCCCTGATGCGCGGCGCTTTGGTCCTGGGCCAGGTAATAGACATGGCTGTAATGCATCGCGAAGGCGATCTGTACAAACAACCAGGACAGCACCACCGTCCCCGCTGCCAACCCGACGCGCCAGCCCGCGCTCGGCTGTCCTTTCGACGCCGACAATTCGACCGCCAGCGCGACCACGCTGGCGATGGCCGCAAGGATCGTGATGACCAACATGATGTGGCGGCCTTCGTCATGGGCGAGCGCGCGGCGTTTCATGCAAGTGGCGTCCGCCCCGAGCATGTAGAAAAAAGAAAAAGCCAGGAACGTCAGCACCCCGGTGTCCCAGCCGATCACGATGCGAGTGACAGTGCCGCCAACCAACCGGCTTGCCAGGATATAGCAAACCGCGCCGGTGATGACGGCGGCCAGCAAATGCGGACGACTGGCGATGGGATTCAGCGACATGGCGGCCCAGCCTATAACGATTCGCACCACGCCCTGCCCGAGTTCCGCCTTGTCGCATTGGCTTTTAAAGCAAATCCCGGGCCAGAATTAACGGCCTGGTAAAGCGCCGGGCGGATCATGATGGCTCCAAAATCCGATGGGCACCATGGCCGCAGGGATTACCCTTTTGAACCGCAAAATATGCGCTTGGGGGCGCAGGTTGCGGGCGTTCGCCCGCAACCGGGGCGGCAATATCGCCATCATGTTCGCCCTGTTATCGCCGGCTCTGCTGGGCGGCCTCGCCCTGGGCGTCGAAACGAGCGACTGGTATGTGGATCATCGCTCCATGCAGGATGCCTCCGATGCGGCGGCTTTGGCGGCGGCAGGCGATTCCACCACCAATTACGTCGCGGTTGCCCGCGGTGTCGCCCGCCAATACGGTTTCCAGGACGGCGTCAGCGGCACAACTGTGTCGGTGTCCAACAGCGCGGCATGCCCCGACGGCGGCGCCAACACCTGTTACAATGTCGCCATCACCTACAAGCAGCAACTTTACTTCCTGCCGGTGGTGGGCTTTCGCGGCGATACGACCACGAACGGCCAGCCCGCCCAGACGCTGCAGGCCAGCGCCACCGCCAAACAAGTGACCACGCCGCGCAGCTATTGTCTTCTTGCGCTCAATACCATCGGTACTTCGATCCTGGGCAACGGTGTTCCCAGCACGAATTTTGCCGGCTGCAACACCATGTCGAACGCCTCCGCCACCTGTCACGGCCATAATCTTGGTGCCGATTTCGGCGACGCGCATCTCACCGACAATGGCTGCGGCGTGATTCAGGAATCCAACGTTCCGATCGTTGCCGATAGCTATGCGGCGCTCGCCGCCAACATTCCCCCCAACACCTGCGGCTCCTATCCCCAGGAACCAAGCCGGCGTGGCGATCCGAGCTTGCCCGCCGGCAATCTTTGGAGTGGGACGCATTCGCTGTCGGGCAATGCGATGGTTTGCGGCGATCTGCAGCTTACCGGCGACGTCACAATCGATGCGCCCGCCGGCGCAGTCCTGGTGATCGAAAACGGCCAGCTCGACACCAATGGCTATACGCTGAGAACCTCCAGCGGATCGGCCGTGACCGTGGTGTTTTCCGGCACCAATGACAGCGGCTATACCCATGCCCCCACCGGCGGCGGCACATTGGACATCCAGGCTCCGACATCCGGCGTCTGGTCCGGCGTGGCGCTCTATCAGGATCCGAGCATCACCAATGGCGTGGATATCAGCGCGGCCGGCAATAGCCCGACCTGGGACATTTCGGGCCTGGTCTATCTGCCGCATTCCAACGTCACCTTCAGCGGCGCGGTCAACAAATCCAGCAATGGGGCTTCCTGTTTCGTCATGGTGGTGGGCGACGTCACCATCAATGGCACAGGCGCGATTTTGGAAAATGGCAGCTGCGGCGCCGCCGGCGTGAACATGCCGACCGGGCAAATCCCGGGCCGCGGACAATTGGTCTATTGATCATGGGATTTCGGAAAATTCCACGCAAGCCGCGTTCGTTGTGGAAAGCCTGGCGCGCCAATGTGTCGGGCCTGGCGGCGATCGAGTTCGCGATGATCGCCGGATTCCTGTCGATCGCGGTTCTCAATGTGACCGATATCGCGGAGTTCTATTTCGACAAATTGCAGGTGGACAACGCGACCCAGATGGGGGCGCAAGCCGCCTGGGCCGCCTGCGATCTCAACCATGTCCCCGCCACTATTCGCTGCTCCGGCTTCAGCAACGCGGTCAGCAGCGCGGTGCAGTCCACCTCCCTGGGCAGCGCGGTCTCGCTGCAATCGGGATTCCCGGCCGAAGGCTATTATTGCGTCGCCACGTCGGGGGCGCTGCAATATATGAGCGATGTCAATTCGCCTCCGCTCGACTGTTCCGCGGCCGGCTCCTCCAGCACCACGCCGGCCGATTATGTGAAGGTCCAGACCACTTATACCTACACGCCGATTTTTGGCGGCATTTCCATCGCCAGCGTTCTTCCCACGGCCATCACCTCCACCTCTTGGGTGAGGCTGGGCGGATGATCCTGCGCTGGCACATCATCGCCGATCAACGCGGCTCCTCGGCTTTGGAATTTGCCATTGTGGGGCCGGTCTTCCTCTGCCTGGTTATCGGCCTGATCTATGGCTGCCTTTTGCTGTTCACCATGGCCAGCCTGCAATACGCCGTCGAAGAGGGCTCACGCTGCGCCTCGGTCAAGACCACGGTCTGCACGAGTTCGGCATCCACCATCACCTACACCCAAGCGGCCTATCTGGGACCGTTCACCGCGCCAACTTTCACCAGTACGACGGCAGCTTGTGGCCATACCGTCAGCGGATCGACAAGTTTCCGGTTCGACATCGGATTGGCGGCCCTCACGGTGCCGCTTTCCGCCAAGGCCTGCTTTCCCTGAAGCCTGACTGCCCTTTACATCCCTGGCCTGAGCGGGTTGGCTGCGACCCGCACTTTATATCGGGGAGGATCGGCGGCTATGCAGTATGGAAGAATAGGCTTGGCGCTGGCGGCATCGCAATTGCTGATCGGGGGAGCGATGGCACAGCCGGCCGCGCAACCAGCCGCGGGGGTTCTGGAAAAGTCGCTGGAGCACCGCTTTCAATTGGACCTGACGGTGGATCAGGCCGCCTTGAACGAGTTCTTGCCGGCCGGCTGGGAATCGCAGATCGCCACCCAGGGCGGCGGCAAGGGTTGCAATTTGCGCCTGATCTTCGTGGAAAGAGGCGAGATCGAAGGGCCCGACAACAAGGTGGCGGGAAGCGGCCATGACGTTCTCGCCGTACTGGAGGCCCCAGTAAGGCCGATGGGCACCGCCGATGCCGCGCCCCGCTCGGGCAATGGCAAGATGATTTTGGGCGGTATCAGCCGGGACGATGCCGGCGGCGCATTGCTGGCGGCCAAAAGGGTGGCGGTCACCCGCACCCGCGAGATCAAGGACGGCAGCGAAAGCGTCCACGAGATTTGGCAGTTCGAGGCCGCGGGCGGCGAACATTTGTCGCTGGACGTCGTCTATCATCCGGCGCCGGCCAATATTTTCTCCTATCAGAGTCGCTTCTACGATCCGTCCGATCCCAGCAAAGTGAAACTGGAACGCATCGAAGAGATTACCGACATTACCCGCAACGTGACGCTGGCCCCGCCCGACCGCGTGGTCTCCTTCGCCTTCAAGGCCGGCGGGGGCAAATATGCGCCGCTGTTCGAAGGTCCGGTCAAAGTGCTATCCTGGGACTCGCAGCCTGTCTCCGTGCGCTTGGTGGTGCAGCCTTGAACGGGCGGGTGCGAAGAAAATAAACGGCAAGGGGAAGAACATGAAAAAACTTTTGATCGCGATGTCGCTGATAAGCCTGCCGGCGCTTGGGCAAGAACCCGCACCGCCGTCTCAGACCCCGCCGCCCGTTCCCTTCAATGTCGACTTCACGGCGCTCAAGGAAGGCGTGCCCATCGACAGCCGTCCCACCGAAAAAGCCGGCGACCAGCCGGTCTTTCCCGAGCAGACTCGGGCGCCCTATCACAAAAGCGTGGCTTACACGACGACCGTGCTCGCAAGCACCTTGCGTGCGCCCTGGGCGCTGGCGGTGCTGCCGGACAACAAGCTTCTGGTGAGCGAAAGGCTGCCGGGCGCGTTTCGCATCATCGACCAGAAAGGCACCATGTCGGCGCCGCTGGCAGGCCTTACCGGCCTTACCACCATGCCGGAGCTTGGTCTTTTCGATGTGGCGCTGGATCCGGACTTCGCCCGCAATCACCGCATCTTCTTCACCTTTTTCGGCTGGGACGATAAGACCGTGGGCGCCACCTGCGTCGCCAGCGCCACGCTGGACGAAAGCGCCGGCGCGCTTCGCAATGTCAAGACGATCTTCCGCGCCATGCCGCTGCTGCCGAACGACCAGAATCTGGGCGCCGGCACCAGAAGCGGCGGGCGCATCGCCATCGGCAAAGACGGCTATCTCTACATCACCATCGGCGACCGCGATAATGCCGGACCCAAGCCCTGGGGCGTTGCGCAGATTCTCGACACCGATCTGGGCAAAACCATCCGCATCACCAAGGACGGCAAACCGGCGCCGGGAAATCCTTATCTGAAGACGCATGGCGCCTTGCCGGAGATTTGGAATTACGGATTGCGCAGCCCCGAAGGCCTGGCCTTCGATCCCGCCACCGGCAAGCTGTGGGAGACCGAGCATGGTCCGCGCGGCGGCGACGAACTCAATTTGATGCAGGCGGGCAAGAATTACGGCTGGCCGCTGGTAACCCACGGCATCGATTATAAAGGCAAGCCCGTGAATGACGGCGCCTCGGCCAAACCGGGAATGGAAGAGCCGGTCTATTACTGGTCCCCCTCCATGGCGCCGTCCGGCGTCGCGTTTTATCGCGGCAATCTATTCCCCGCCTGGAAGGGCAGCGTTTTCGTGCCGATGCTGCGCGGCAATGCCGTGGAACGGCTGACGCTCAAGGACGGCAAGGTGGTGGCGGAAGAACCGATCCTTACCGAGCTGCATGCCCGCATCCGCGACGTGCGAGTCGGGCCGGACGGCACCGTCTATGCCCTGACTGATAGCGGCGGCAGCGCCATCAGCGACGACACGCCCGCCACCGCCAAGCTGGTCAAGCTGACGCCGAATTGAGGCCGGCTCGCGTCCTTTACTTTTTCGGCAAGGCGTAGGCGATCACCTGGTCGGACAAGATCGGCGCCCCGGCATTGTTGCCGCCGGTGGCGACGACGGCGACATATTGGCGCCCGTCGCGACCGCGGTAACTAACCGGACCGGTCGAGGCCGTACCCGGGATTTCCTGGGTCCAAAGCTCCTTGCCGGTCTTGGTGTCGAAGGCGCGGAAGCGCCGGTCATCGGTGGCCCCGATGAAGACCAGGCCGCCTGCTGTCAGCATCGGATTGCCCAGATTGACGCGGCCGGTGTTCTGCTGTCCGGCCGGCAGATTGTCGCTGATGCCCAGCGGCACCTGCCATTTGATCTGGCCGGTATTGACGTCGACGCCGGTGAGCTGGCCCCAAGGCGGATTCTGGCAGGGCATGCGCGTCTGCGGATTCCAGAAATATTGATAGCTGTGCAGCATGCCATAGCTGCCGTCCGGCTTTTTCTCCTGCTGGCTGAAATGCGCCAGATTGTTGGTGTTGATGACAAAGATGCCGTTCTTCGGATCGAACGAGCCGCCGCCCCAATCCGCTCCGCCCAGGCTGCCGGGAAAGCTTACCGGCGCGGAATCCAGCCGCAGCGGCGTAAAGGGTTTGGAGGCCACGCCCTTGTTGTCGGCGATGAACTTCTCGCAATAGGCGCGGTGTTCGGGCGTCACCGACGCGACATCGCTGGGATCCCAGTCCAGCTTGGCGAGCGGCGGCGTCACCGACATGGGCTGGGTTGGCGACGGTTTTTCATCCGGAATATCGGTGGCCGTGGGCACCGGCACTTCGCGCACGTCGAAAATCGGCTTGCCGGTGACGCGGTCGAGCAGGAAAAGAATGGTGGTCTTGCTCATGACCGCGATGCCGGGAATGGATTTTCCGTCCTTTTTGACGTCGACCAGGGTGGCGACCGGCATGTCCACATCCCAGATGTCGTGATGCGTTGCCTGGAAATGCCAGAGATATTTGCCGGTGCTGGCCTTGATGGCGACAATGGCGTCGCTGAACAGATTGTCGCCCGGGCGGTCGCCGCCCCAGCGGTCGAAGCTCGGCGCTCCGAACGGCGCATAGACGATGTCGCGTTTGGGATCGGCCGTCAGGATGGTCCAGACATTCACGCCCGAGCGTTGCTTCCAACTGTCGCCGCCCCATGTCTCATGGCCGGTTTCACCCGGACGCGGCACCGAATGGAATGTCCAGAGCAGCTTGCCGCTGCGCACATCCCAGCCGCGAATATCGCCGGCGGCGCCGAGCTGGGGCAATTCCTGCACACGGCTGCCGGTGACGATGACATTGTTCACCACCAGGGGCGGTGAGGAATACCCGTAAGCGGAATTCGGCAGGCCATTCATCACATCGCTGGTCTTGGTTTCCAGGATCCCTGCGACGCCGAAGCTCTTCACCGGTTCGCCCGTCGCCGCGTCCAGTTCGATCAGCTTGCCGCTGGTGGTGGCGACGATGACGCGGTCGCCCTTTCCGCTTGCCGTCCCGCCCGGCCAATATTCGACGCCGCGGCCGGCAACGCCTTCATTGTTCGGCGTGTCATAGGCCCAGACCTGCTGGCCGGTGGTGGCGTCGACCGCGGTGACGCGGCGATAGGGTGTCGCCAGGAACATCAGCCCATGCGCCACGATGGGGGTCATCTCCGACGACAGGTAATATCCCCGTTCGCCGGGCGCCACCGGGCCCCGCCCGCCGCGTCCGCCGCGTCCGGCCGGAGCCCGATTGGCGGCGGGATTGTCCAGATAGGCCGGACGCATATGGAAAACCCAAGCCTGTTGCAATTGTCCGACCGTGGCGGGGGTGATCTGCGTCAGCGGCGAATAACGCATGTCGCCCTGGTCATGGCCGTTGGTGGGCCATTCCTGCGACAGATCGGCGGCCTGCAAGGGTCCGAGAAAACCCATGGCCATGAGTGCGGTCATGATCCGTGTAGTGGTCTTCTTCATCGAGCATCCCCCAGGGCATCTTGCGGCTGTTGAGTCACTGTATTGGCCCGCTGGCGGCGCACGCAAGTCCTGGAAGGCCGTCCTTGGGCCAGACCCCGCCGGCCTGCAAAAAAGCATGCCGGGCGTTTGCCATGGAGGAACCAGAACCGGCGAATCCTGTGTCGCCGCTGGGCCGTTTGACCTATTGTCTTGCGTTAGGACGCCTGACCGGACCATCAGAATCCGGCAGGTTTTGGGTGCGGGTGCCGATCGGCGGTGCCCGGCACGATGAATTCGCAAAAACGCGAGGGAGGAAGATAATGCAGACCTTGAAATCGCTTATGTTTGTGGTGGCGGCAACCGCGGTGGGGCTGACCGCCACAACCACATTGGCGCAGAATTCCGCTCCAGCCGGCAGCGCGCCGGCCGCTGGTGCCGCTCCCGGTGCTGCCCCCGGTGCACCCGTTCCCGGCCGGGGCCGCGGCGCGCCGCGCCCGCTCGAATTCGGCTGGTCGCCGAAAAAGAATCCTTATGATGAATATGTCGCGCCCAACAAAGCGTGGTGGAAATTGTCGGATGTCCTGGCCGCGCATTCCAAGACCGGAACCTGGCAGCAGCCTGTGGTCCGCAACAAGGATCTGGAGGCCGACTGGCACCAGCTCGCCGCCGGGGAAAAAACCACCCTGGTCGAATGGCCCGATAACCGCATCGGCATGATCGTGTGGCAGGGCCAACTGCGCGTCAGCATCAAGGGCCAGGAGCCCTTTGTCGCCACCAAAGGGTTCGAGATCAATATTCCCCTGCGCCTATCCTACACACTCGAATCCGTGGGCCCCGAGCCTGCACTATGGCTGGAAGTGCACCAGGCCGGCGACGTTCCGGTCTATCCGATCGAGGGCTCGCCGGAGAAGCCCAAGGACATCAAGGGCTACACGTATACCAAGGTCGTCCTGTCGGGGGGCGACGGCGTCTATGATGGCAACAACAAGCCCTATCTCGACTATTACAAGGACGTGGTGAATGGCACCACGCGGGCCACCGCCTTCATCGCCAGCGATCATTTCTTCATGAATAACATCCGCGGCAAGGGCGTACCGATGCCGCCGGCGACCGATCTGGGGCATTTTCATGTCGACTTCACCGAATTCTGGTTCGTCATGGAAGGACAGATCAGCTACCAGATCGAGGGCATCAAGGAGCCCTTCGTCGCCAATGCCGGCGACATCGTGACAGCCGCGATGGGCCGCTGGCACCGCGCCGCCTTTGCCGGCGATCAGGTGGACACCCGCGTCGCCATCAATCCGTTCCCGACTGGCTTGCACGATTATCCGGAAAATTCCGGCGGTCGTCAGTAATCGCCGACGCGCGGCGGCACCCCTGCGCACGAGCGCAGGGGACCGGCCGGCAGCGCTAGAAGCGCAGACCTAGTGCGGGGAGGCGTCGACCGTGACGTCCTGGAAGGCGATCTTCCCGTCCCGGATGACGAATATATCGACCCCTGAGACGTCCTGGGGCGTGCCGCGGTTCTGACGCCAATACATCGCGGTCACGTCGTTGCCGCGATCCTCATAGCGCGTTTCCATGCTGCGATTGCCGCCGACATGGTTTTTGTCGGTGAGCACACTGAACAGCTTGCGGGCATTGGATTTGCCGGGAAAGACATCCACCGACGATGCCGCCTTCTGTCCCGGGGCAATGCCATGCGGCGTGATTACGACCGCATTGTCCGCATAATCGGCCATCACCGCTTCCAGGTCGCCCTTTTTCATCCCCGCGACGTGACGGTCCAGCACTTGCTTGGCGTCATCGGCATGCGCCATGACCGGCGCTGCGAGCAGGAAGACCGCGGCCATTTTCAAGATCGTTTTCATGTTTTTCTCCCGGATTTGATTGTGCCGGTCGGCACGGTTTCTTGCAACTCCCCGCCGATGGCGGCGCGGGCGCCGATTATCGTCCGCGGCCACCCCGGCCGCCGCGAGGCGCGTTGATAAAGGCTTCCTTGGCCGCCATGTCCTTGGCCACGCCGATCACCAGCAATTCCAGCGGCTCTCCGCCGGTCTGGGTGAAAGAATGGTCCTGACCCAGATCGACCGGGATCGCGTCGCCCGCCTTCACGGGCTGGGTCTCGCCATTCACGGTCACCGTGCCGGCGCCCGCCATCACATAATAGGCTTCGCTCATGGTCGCTTGGGTGGTCGGCGCGATCTTGCCGCCGGCGGGGATCAGAATATGGTCGACGAAAGACCAGGGCGTGAAGAACACGGTCGGCTCCAGGGCGCGGCGCGACAACACCGCCCCGGTCGCATTGAGCGATGCGGATGCCGGCCTCAGCAGCTTGCGGTCCAGATGCATGTTGATGAATTGCGGAATCTTATCCAGTGGGGCGCCGACGCGATTATCCCCCATGTCGAAATTGTCATAAACCTTGCTCATCCCGACATTGATGTTGAGCCATTGGATGGGCTTGTCGGAGGGATTGTAAATGCCGTGGCTGGACCCCATGCGGTCGGGCGCGCCGGAAGGTGTCGGCAGCGTCGAGGTGCGGCCATTGATGGTGAACTGCGCATCGGGACCATCCAGGATCACAAACATTTCCTCGCAATGATTGTGGAAATGCTGACCGATGCCGCTATGCGGGGCGATCACGCCCCGGTGCATGAAAATGAGATTGGTGGAGAGCGAGTTCGCCCCCAGGATGGGGCCGAAATCCATCGAACCGGCGCCGTCATGCACGCCCACCAAATGGCCAACCTTGTCGGGCTGGTAGTGACCGATCCGCTGGGCGAGCGTCCCGGTGCCGCCGACCTGGGCGAAGGCCGCGGCCGAGGCCAGCAAAGAAAGCGACAGAGTCAAAATGGCGGTGGTTTTCATTGTCATGGTCCTTCTCCCCGCCGCCCGACATTCTCGCAAAACGGCATATTTTTATGGCGAACAAGCTGCATTTGGGCGCCGCCACTGTCAATCAGCAGCAACCCCAGGTTTCGCATGACGGAACTTGCGGCTCTTGCGAAAAATGCCCGTCTCGGAGAAATGCTGCGGCGCACAATCCGAGAGCCACTCAATGGCCTCCGCGGGCGCCTTTTGCCGACGCGGCCTTGCTGCGGGTGCGGCGCGCGCGTGGCCTGGGCCCTCCCATCGGCTTCTGAATGGACAGGCCCGGGAGCAAATGAGGTTCGATGCATTCGCGCAATTGCCGGGTGACGATAGCGGCGCGGTCCTCGTTCATGCGCTCGGAGGGGGTGGTGACGCTGATCGCCGCGATCACCTCGGTGCCGCGCAGCAGAGCCGTGGCGATGCAGGTTACGCCCGGTTCATTTTCCTGAACCTCCATGGCGAAGCCGCGCCGGCGGGCCTCCATCAAATCCTGCCAGACGGCTTGCAGCGAGGTGCGGGTCGATGTCGTCCGCTTGACGATGGGGCTGGGAAACCGCTGCGAAAAGCTCTCAAAATCGATGAATTTCTGGCACAGAATGGCGCGTCCCAGCGCGGTGCAGACGGCCGGATTGCGCCAGCCGATCTCGGACCAGATGCGGATCGCGCGTTGCGGCTCGACCTTGTCGATATACATGACCTGCTCCCCCAGCAACACGCCCAAATGGCAGGTTTCATTGATCCGGCTGCACAGCTCGCTGAGCCCGCTGTGAAAGATTCGCCGCAGACTTTCGTCCCGCAGATAGGAATCGGCCAGGGCGAGAATGGCCGTGCCCAGGCGGTAATTTCCGCCGCTATCCTGTTCGACAAAGCCGCGATGGCGCAGCGCCGACAAGGTGCGGTGAAGGGACGCCTTGTTGAGGCCAAGTTCGCCGGCCAATCGGGTCAGGGGCGATCCGTCCGCGCCGGTTTCTCCCAGTCGCTGCAGAGCCCGCAACGCCTTGTCGACACTTCCCAGGGGGGAACGGCTGGCCATAGCGCACCAATGAATGCAAGGCCCCGTTATCCCTCATTGCCGGCCCGGCGCAAAGCGCGATTTCGGGCACCTGGTGGAACAGCCGATTTACCGTGAAGAATTATCCCCTACAAATATACGCCTAAGGATGCTTTATTCCCGCCCGCGCCCGGCCGCCTTGGGCAAATGGCTTTGGCCGTAAAAATTGGGAGGAATATTTGTCCAAGATCCATAACCTCATGATCGTCGCTGCCCTGCTTGGCGGCGCATTACCCGCAGCTGCCGCGTCGACAACGGTGATGAAACCGGCCGCGGACGCCAAGATCGCGCGGCTGGACCCGGCGATCAATTCCCTCATTGCTCCCAATGCCGTGATCGAAAAAGTGGCAACCGGTTTCGTCTTCCTCGAAGGTCCGATGTGGCACCAGGGGACCCTGTGGTTCAGCGATCTGCGCGGCAACAAGATGTACAAGATGACGCCGAGCGGAAAGGTCACCTTGCAGCTCGACCATGCCGGCGGCCTCGCCAGTTTCCCGGCGGGCGCCAATGCGGGTTCCAATGCGATGGTGACCGACAAGGATGGTACCGTGCTGATGAACCAGCATGGCGCACGCCGGATCGTGCGGCTGGACAAGGACTTGCACATCACGCCATTTCTGGAACGCTATGAGGGCAAGCGGTTCAACAGCCCCAACGATCTGACCTTCGCGCCCGATGGCGCGCTTTGGTTCACCGACCCGCCTTATGGCTTTTACGATCCGGCCAAACCGAACGCCGATATCGATAAAAACCCGGCCAAAGAAATCAAGTTCAATGGGGTGTATCGCTACAAGGACGGCAAATTAAGCGCGGTGATCACCGATCTCGCGCGTCCCAACGGCATCGACTTTACCCCCGATGGCAAAAGCGTCATCATTTCCAATAGCGAAAACAAGCCGACGATCCATCGCTATGACGTGGCGGCCGACGGCAGCGTCTCCAATCACAAGATCGTGGTCGATCTCAGCAAGGCAACCGGCGACGGCGTGCCCGATGGTCTTCGAATCGATTCGAAGGGCGATCTTTGGGCGACGGGCCCGGGCGGCATTCGCATCTTCTCGCCCAGCTATAAGCTGCTGGGACAGCTTCAATTGCCGGAAGTGGCCGCCAATCTGACCTGGGGCGATGACGGCAAGACACTTTACATCATGGGCTCGACCAGCGTGTACCGCCTCAAGCTTCTGGTCGCGGGCAAGCCTGCGCTTTACGCCAAGTAATGCGCAATGGCTTAAGACGCCAGGGCCCTTTTGGCGCTCACCCGCTGATGGGCGGCAAAGGGGCGGAAGGATAAACCTTTCCGTCGGGCGTCACCGTCAGGAAAAAGGTTTGCCCGGCCTTCTCGCCCTTCATGAAGAAATTCCCGGCCTGCGCCGTGGTGACCTCAAGCGGCTTATAGCCCGCGGCCTGGGCGGCGGCTTGGGCACGATCCAGGTCCGCGGCGGTGTAGTCGTTCACCGTGGGGCCGGGATGCGCCGGCCCCAGCGCGGCGTAAGCCGATAGGCTGGTTGCGGCAAAGATCGCAAAAGTGGCGGCCGGTAAAAACCTGCGGGTGGCTGGTCGCATGACCTCTCTCCCATTTCTCGTTTCGGCTCCGGAACGCGCTGCCCGCACCGCCGTTCCGCGGTTCCGGTGTGGTATCGATGACATTTTCGAAAGAGACCTCGCAGCCCCAAGGGCGTGCAAAAGCTTTCCGACGATGCCCGGTACGATACCGACAAAGTGCTGGCCCGGAGGCGCTCTCGGTTGGTTGCCGCAAACCCCAGGAACTGGCACATACGCCACCCGTTTATGTTCGCAGTCCAAAGAGGTGCGCCATGGAACATACAGTGGTTGAAGTGGAAACGATCATCGCGGCCTCACCGCACATGGTATGGGATACGATGATCACCAATCCCTCGACTTTGTTCCTGGGAGCGAAGGTCGATACCGATTGGAAGGTCGGCCACCCGATCACTATGTCCGGCGACTTCAATGGAAAATCGTTCCGCGACGAAGGCGAGATCCGCGCCTTCGACGAAGATCACCGATTGAGCTTCACCCACAGAAGCGGTTCTGCGAACGGCGTCACCAACCTCGTGACCTTCGAGCTGCAGCGCCAGGGCCAAGGCACCAAGGTGAAACTGATCCAGGCACCCCTCGCAGCGGCCACCCTCAGCGACGAGCAGAAGAGCAAATTTGCCAAGACCTGGTCACTGATGTTGGGTGCCTTGAAGAAAGAAGTCGAAAGCCGTCCCTGAGGCCTAAAACCTCTGCCCACAAATCCTGGGCATGCCGCCCGCTTGCTGGGCAGACGGCATGATCCTGTCCGCATCTCTCTCCACAAACCCGCGGAAAATCGCCCGTCTGCGTTTGGCAGGCCTTTGCTGTGCGCCTGCCGCCAAACCGCATAACGCAAAGACCAGCCTGGCAAAGCAAACAGGGTCGGCGGACCGCCCCCGGGCCCTATCGGGCGGCCCCAGAAGCCGCCCATACCGGCGGTTGAAAACCATAGGTCAGATGCTATTCTAAACGGCCCGATTGCCCGGCTGCCTGCCCTTTTTGCGAGCAAATTTTGGTAAAAAGATCTTTCGCGCGCCGATTGGCAAACAAGCTAAGAGCGATGAAAGGCTTCCCGAACCCCTATCCCATCGACGGAAACCGAAAATTTATCCACCGCGGTACGAAAGCGGACCGTGGCGTCATAGAGCAGATATTCCTCAACGAGGATTACGCGCTTCGCCGCCTCAAACGCGGCGAGGAGATTCACAGTTTTGCCCAAGGCGTGGCAAAGCCTTTGATCATAGACGCCGGCGCCAATATAGGCGCCAGTGTATGCTGGTTTGCCTCGCGCTTTCCCTCCGCTCATATCGTCTCCTTCGAACCGGACAAGGCCAATTTCGAACTCCAAACGCGCAACACCTCGGGCCTGAATGTGGAATGCCGGCAGGCCGCCATCGGGTCGCGCGACGGTGTGGTGTCCCTGGTCGATCCAGGCGAAGGCGAGTGGGGATATCAAACAAGACAGGACGCCAACGGCCAAGTTCAACTCCACTCCATCAGCCGGGTGGTTTCAGAGAAAATGGCGCAAGGCTATGTCCCATTTATCGCCAAGATAGATATTGAAGGCGGTGAAGCCGATCTCTTCGCCGGTCCGAACGATTGGGTCGATCAATTTCCCCTTATCGTGATTGAGCTTCATGATTGGCTTTTGCCGAAACAAGGCACGGCAAAGCCGTTCCTCCAATGCATGGCGCAGCGCGACAGGGATTTCGTCTTTATTGGCGAGAATGTCTTTTCGATTCGAAACTAGCCGATTCTCATCGGGATCCGGGCAACAGGTCATGATCGCCATCATTATTCCGTTTTTTCAACGCACGCCCGGACTGCTGCAAAAAGCCGTCCGATCCGTGCTGAACCAGACCACGAACGCCGCCTGGCATCTGATCGTGGTGGACGACGGCTCGCCGATCAGCGCGGATGACGAGCTCGGCGTGCTGCGGGCCGAGGCCGGCGACAGGCTGACGGTGATCAGCCAGGCCAATGGCGGTCTGTCCGCGGCCCGCAACCGCGGCCTGGATGCTTTGGATCCTACGACCGAAATCGTGGCTTTCCTGGATTCCGATGACGAATGGGAAGCCGGTCACCTGGACCGCGTGGCGGCGGCCTGGGCGGCGGGCGCGGAGTTCTTTTTTGAGGATTGCCAGCGGCATGACGCGGGGCATTCCTGGTTTCAAGAGGTGGGCCTTAAGCTGGCCGATCATGTGTCCTTTGATCCCGCGCACGATCTTTATTGGTTCCAGGACGATTTTTTCGACGCCGTGTTGTGCCGCTCGCCCGCCATTCCTTCCACCGTCGCCTACAAATTCTCGGCGATACCGCACTTGCGCTTCGAAATCGGGCTTTCACCGGGCGAGGATTGTTATTTTTGGCTGCAAACCATGCCGGTCCTGCGAAAAATCGCTTTTTCCGCGGTCAACGGCGTCGCGATGGGCGCCGGCGTAAATATCTCCAGGGCGGATTGGGGCACGGTGAGTGAAGTGAAGCGCCTGTTGGGCGAAAGGCGGTACCGGCAACTGCTCTGTCGTCTCCCGCTTAAGGACGATCAGCGCGAACTCAACAGGCGGTGCATTAAAGACCTCAATGTGGATTTTTGGCGGGCGGTGCTGGCGGCCACCCGGCGCCGCGAATATCGCCATGGCCGATTTGTGCGATCCTATCTTGCGCTGCAGCCCTCCGCGATCGCGCAATTGCCGGCCGCGATTGTGCAAGCCGTGCAAGCCAAGAAGTCGGAGCCGTTATCCCGCCAAGGCCCGTTGTAATTTCCCTGGCAGTTCAGAATGTGGCGTGCGTGTCATACCAACCCCGGCCCAGGGGAAAGAGAATGCTTAAAAACTTCTGGACCTTATAGCTTCTGATATTGCGGAAGATGCCGGTATGTTGGTTCATCAGGCGGGCTTGGAAATAAATCTTGTTATATTGATCGGTGACCTCGTCGAGTGATTGCCATTCGCCGGGCGTTTCCTCGCCGAACAGACCGCTCGCCCCCTCCTCGAACTTGAAATCGACCGCCTTTCCTTCCCGGGTTTGGCTGGGAGGTTTCTGGTCCGCAATATTGTGCTGCGCGATTATCTTGTACTTTTTGTAGCCAAGGCGCTTGAAGATCTCGAACTGTTTCCATGTTTCCGCAAAGGACGTTTCATTCGATTCGACCGATACGAATTTTGGCTTCTCGCTGCAGGGCAAAAGCCCGGAGAGGCATAAGATATCCGAGCCTTCGATATCGATCTTCATGTAATGCGGCATCCCAAAATCATTCAAAATGTCGCCGATTGTGGTTGCTTCCACTTTGATCGCCCTGCTGCTGCCGGCGCCGCGCATTTCATTGCGGCGGACCCAATCAGGATTGGCGGTTCCCCACACGCTCAGTTTATCGTTGAGATAGAAATCGATCGACCCTTTGGTTTCGCCGATCGCCTTATTGACGATGGTCAATTGCCCGCTTTCGATCTGCGATTGAAATCTTACCTTGGCTTCGGCGCAGAGCGCGGGGTTGGCTTCGATGGCGACAACGCGGAATCCTTTTTGCAGGTAAAAATTTGTGTCTTGACCGACATGCATGCCAATGTCGTAGATTAGGTCGGACTGCATAATTTCTTTCTTTCGCGGGATCGATCTTGGGAATATAGGGATTATACAGGCTTTTGAGCGGCTTTGAAGCTGCAGATGCCGCCCCCCTTCGGAAGGTCGAATCGTGAGTTTTGGGGGCACAGCGTGACGGACAGGGCAGCAGGAAAAACCATCTTCATAACCGCGGCCGGCCAAGGCATCGGCCGCGCCACCGCCGCGCTGTTCCTGGCTGAAGGCGCGCGCGTGATTGCGACCGACATCAACCCAAAGCTTCTGGACGGACTGGACGGCTGCGAACGGCGCGGTCTGGATGTTACCGACGCGGCGGCTATCGCGGCTGCCGCCGAGCAAACCGGCGCCATTGACGTGCTCTTCAATTGCGCGGGCATAGTGGATCACGGAACGGTATTGGACAACGTCGAGGATGTCTGGACCCACGCCTTCGACGTCAACGTGCTTTCGATGGTGCGGACCATCAAGGCGTTTCTGCCGTCCATGCTCACGCGCGGCAGCGGCTCCATTATCAATGTGTCCTCCGTGGCAAGCTCGCTCAAGGGCCTGCCCGACCGCTGCGCCTATGGCACCACCAAGGCGGCGGTGATTGGCTTGACCAAATCGGTGGCGCGCGACTATGTCGACAAGGGCATTCGCTGCAACGCGATCTGCCCGGGCACCGTCGATACGCCATCCTTGCGCCAACGCTGGACCGACAGCGGGGACTATGAAATGGCGCGGCGCAATTTCATCGCCCGTCAGCCGGCCGGCCGCTTGGGCAGGCCGGAGGAGATCGCCGAGGTGGCGCTGTATCTGGGGAGCGACGCCGCCGCCTTTACCACCGGCCAAACTTTTGCAATCGACGGCGGCATGACAATTTGAACCGGGAGAACGGAACACGAAACGCGTCGCCGCATATGGCGTCCTGTGCGCCGGCATTCATCGGGAGTTCATGCTGACCGGGTAGGTTCCGGTCATGAAATTCGGCACCCCCTCGCTTCGGCGTCCCTTGCCGCCATTAATTACCGCGCTCTGTCGGGGCTTCGTGCTGGGTACTTTCCTGGTAGGCGCGGTCTTTTTGCTGCTCAAAGCCTTGCGCGGATAACCGCTATCCCGGCAGTTTGTAGACCGCCAGTTGCGCCGCGGCCGGCGGGCCCGAGATCGGAACCGCAATATATTGCCGGCCCTCCAGGGCATAGGTCATCGGCGAGCCGGTGACGCGCGCCGGCATGTGCACCGAGCCCACTTCCTTGCCCGTCTTCTTGTCATAGGCGCGCAGCCAGGCGCCCGGCTTGCCGTCGGGGCCGGTGGTGTTGGTGCCATCGCCGGCGATCACCAGCGTCTTGGTCACCAGCGTGCCGACCTTGCCCAAGCTGCCGGTGCGGGGAATGGCGAGGCCTTTCAACGCCGGATGGTTCTTGACGTCGTCGGGGGTTTCGCCATGCGCGATCTGCCAGAGGATTTCGCCCTTGTTCAGATCGATGGCAGTGATGCGGCCGTAAGGCGGCTTGAGAATGGAAAGTCCTTGCACGGTCAGGCGCCCGCCGCCGCCACCGCCGCGTCCGCCCCTACCGGCAGGCGCTGGCCCTCCCTCGCTGGGCGGAAGTTCGGCACGCTGCCCGCCCGTCGCGCTCGCCACGCCCCAGATATGCGCCAGGCCTGTCTTGTCGAAATTGCCGGCAGGCAAAAGGCCGCGAACGGCATAGGCGTGGTTGGAGAAGATGTACATGACATTGGTATCGGGATCGAGCGCGCCACCCGGCCATTGCGCCGCCCCGTCGGTGGACGGGATCTGAATGGTGCCCAACTTGTCCGGCCATTTGCTGACGATCGGCGGGGCGAAAAGATGGCCCCAGTTGTAATCCTTCAGCAGACGCAGCGCTTCTTGGCGCAACGCCGGGGTGAAGTCGATGATCTGGTCGGCCGACAGTCCCTGCACATCGAAGGCCGGCGGCTTGGACGGGATTGGCTGGGTCGGCGAATACCATTCGCCGGGCACATCGCCGATCGGCACCTTGGTCTCGGGGATGGGCCAGATCGGCTTGCCGGTGGTGCGGTCCAGCACAAAGGTGAAGGCCTGTTTGGTGGGGATCGCCATCGCCTTGATGATGCGGCCATCCATCTTCATGTCGTAAAGGATGGGCGCGCACATCAAGTCGCGGTCCCAGATGTCGTGATGCACGGTCTGATAATACCAGCGCCGCTTGCCGGTCTTGACATCCACCGCCACCAGGCAATCGGCGAACAGGTTCGCCCCCGGCCGGAAGGCGCCGTAATAGTCATCGGTGGGCTGCTCGATGGCCAGATAGACCAAACCCAGTTCCGGATCGGCGCTGTTCTGGGCCCAATTGCCGGTGTTGCCGGTGTTTTCGGCCGAGCCGTTCAGCCAGGTGTCATAACCGATCTCGCCCTTCTGGGGCACGGTGTGGAAGATCCAGAGCCGCTTGCCGGTTTTGACGTCGAAGCCGCGGACGAACCCCTTCACATGTTTGGCGGTGGTGGTCGTGGCCGAGTGGGCGGCGCCCACCACCACCACATCATTCACCACCAGGGGCGTGGAATGCAGGCCGATCTCCTGCCCGGCGCCGTCGCCCTCGAGATTAATGTCCTGGTCGTCGTCTTTTTTGAGATCGACCACGCCGTTCACGCCGAACTTCGGATCGGGCTTGCCGGTTTTCGCGTCCAGCGAGATCAACTGATAGCCGATGGTGACATAGAGGATTCGTTCGGTGCCGCCGTCGCGCCAATAGCTGACGCCATGGCCGCTGCCGGGACGCGGTGCCATGCTTCCGCGATGGCCTTCATCGAAATCGAACCGCCATTGGCGGGCGCCGGTGCGCGCGTCCAGCGCCAAAACGCTGCGCTTCAGCCCCGCGGTGGTGTAGAGCACGCCGTTCACCATCAGGGGCGTCGCCTGCAGATTGACATCGCCCGGTTCGGCATAGCTCCAGGCCAATTCCAGCCGGCTGAAATTTTCCGCATTGAGCTGGCTCAGGGGGGAATAGCGCAGGCCCTTCTGGTCACCGCTATAGCTCATCCACTCCCCGTTCGAGGTGTCGTAACGGACCCCGCCCTGGCGGGTCTTTTTCGGCGCGGCGGCAAGCCCCGGTGCCACAGCGGATGCGCAGAGTCCCGCCGTCACGGCGCGACGGGTCAATTTAGGAGTCATGACGAATGCCCCGAATTGCAAAGGGAATAAATGACACTTGGCTTGTATATGCAAGCTGCGGGTAACAGGCATGGCTAGCCCAGCTTGCAGGCAAACGCGATAGCCATTTGGCTAATTGTCGGACCCTGCCCCCCTCCCTAGGCTCCGGCGCAACATAAGGGAGGGAACAATGGCAAAATTCGGAAGGGCGGCGGCTGCCGCCGCGGCAAGCTTGTTTTCGCTCACGGCTTCGGCTCAGACCGGCAATCCCGGCGGCGCGATAAACGATAATCTGGGTGACATGGATTACGGAGTCTGTCGCGGGATAGACGTGAAATGCTATCACGATTGGCCCCGGCTCAAGACCACCCAATATCGCGTGTTGCTCTATACACGCACCGGATCGTCGCGACATGCCGATCTGGGGCCGCTTCTTCCAGCGGGGCTTAACCCGCCGCTGGATCCCAATAATATCGTGCATGCCCAGATGCTGAAAATCGCCGAGGAAAATGGCTGGCATCTGGACTACACCGAAGACGTCACCCAGATGGCGAATATCAACAGCTATAACGCCATCGTCTTCTTTTCCACCTCACGCGATATCCTCGACGACACCGCCAAGACCGCGCTGCGGCAGTATATCCGCGCCGGCGGCGGCTTCGTCGCCATCCACAACGCCTTTGGCACCCTTTACAACTGGCCCTATTACGAAGGCCTTTTGGGCAATGCCAATTTCTACGACCATCCCGGCGGAAGCCGTCCAGGCGATGTGGTCATCGTGGACGCCAAGGACAGCTCGACCAAGGACCTTCCCGCGCGCTGGCATTTTCAGGACGAGTGGTACAACCTGGTGCCCTTTCCCACCCGCGTTCGCTTCCTCGCCACGGTCGATGAGAAATCCATCCAGGCCACGCCGCCGCGCGGTGAAGGTGAAGGCGGCCCGCCTGGCGATAATAGCGCTGGTGGGCGTCGCGGCGGCCGGGGCGAACGCGCGCCATCCGTCGTAGGCGTGAGCCCCGGTCACGGCTCATTCCATCCCGTGGCCTGGTGCCAATACTATGACGGAGGCAAGGTCTGGGCCACCACGCTTGGTCACGACGGCCGGGATTTCGCCAATGACGACAGCGTTTTTCCGGGATCGGTCGAATTCCGCAAAATGATCATCGGCGGTATGAAATCCGTCATGGGCATTGAGCCCTTCTGCCGCTAGCGCCCGCTTCTGCCACTTCCCCCAACTGAGGCCTGGGCGATTCCCAGGCCTCTTTTTTTGCCCAAGAGGTCAGTAGACCACCACTTTTCCCGTCGTGCGTGGATCGGCGCAGTCATTGTAGAAATATTCGCCCGGGGTGTTGAAGGTGAATTTGAAGGATTGGCCGGGCGCAATGGGCCCCGACGAGAACAGGCCTTCATAGAATTGCGTCACGCAATGGGCTTTGCTGTTGCCGGTGGGGTTGAGGAAGGTGACGGTGGTGCCGGCCGGCACGCGCAGATTTTGCGGCGCCATGGCATTGGCGCTGTTCGACTCAGCTGCGCCGACCGCGCCCGAAGACCAATTGCGGGCAATGGCGACGGTATTGTTGACCGCGGCCCCCTCCACCGCCGCCGCCAGGATTGGCTGGCGGTGCGGTGGCGGTGTGGGCGCCGGTGACGGCGGCACCGTGCCACCTAAGACGAAGCCCCAAAGATCGTCGCCCCGTGGCGAGTTGTAGGGCAAGCCGTTCCCACCCGCCAAAACGCTGACATACTCCGTGGCCCCGATCTGATAGGCGGCCGGGCTGGTGTGGACGCCGGCGCCGGTCTGGAATCGCCAGAGCTGATGACCGTCCTTGATGGCGAGGCCCAACAATTGGCCGTCGGGCTGGCCGATAAACATCACGCCGCCGGCGGTGGTGAGGATGCCGTTGCCATGTGCCAGGGACCATTCATTCTCCCGGCGCCAGACCACTTTATGGGTTGCGGGATCGAAAGCGGCGATGCCGCCGCTGCGCTCCTCACCCAGGGGCCGAAAGCCCACGCCGCCATTGTGCTGGACATGGCCCGAATTGACGATGCCATAGCCGGTATAGATCAACTTGGTCTTGGGATCGAAGGATATAGCGTTCCAAGTCATCCCGCCCCCGGTGCCGGGTGTCTGCACCACAGGGACATCCAGATGGGTGGAGAACAAGCATCCCGTCAGATAACCCGGCGGCGCTTTCGAGGCCGGCGCTTCACCATTGACGCATTGCGGAGTGATGGAATCGCCTTGCGGGATGGGCTGGGTCGGCCAGGTATTCTGTATCGGCTCCTGCGGAACCGGCGTTTCGACGATGGGCGTGATGGCGGACCCGTCGGTCCGGTCCAGCACATAATACATGCCGACCTTGCTGCCATAGACCACGATGTGCCGCAGCTTGCCCTTGACCATTACATCGGCCAGCACCGGCGACATCACATTGTCCATATCCCAGATGTCGTGATGCACGGATTGGAAATGCCATTTGCGTTTGCCGGTTTTCAGGTCGATCGCCACCAGCGAATTGGCGAAGAGATTGGCGCCGGGCCGGCCCGAGCCGTCAGTGGGCGCTCCGCCCCGCGCATTGCCGAAGGTCCAATATAAAAGTCCCAGCTTTGGATCGATGGCGGGGCTCATCCAGGGCGCCGCGCCGCCGGTCCGCCACTGATCGCCGCCCCAGGTCTCGTTGCCGAATTCCCCCGGTCCCGGCGGCCCCCAGAATTCCCAAGCGATCTCGCCGGTATCCGCATGCACGGCATAGCCGGTGCCGCGCGCGGCATCGGCGGTGCCGAAATAGAGCATGCCGTCATAATAGGTTATGGGGGTCTTGAGCGTGCCGCCTGGATCGGTGGAGACGGGCCTTGGCGCGGGCGAAGCATCGGGATCTCGGCCGCCGGCCCTACCCCCTCCAAAGGGGCGCGTAGCGCCCCGGTCGATGGCCTTCAGCCAGATCAAAGCGCCGGTCTTCTGGTTCAAGGCAGCGATGCGATTGCCGGCGAAGGCGGTATAGACGCGGCCCTCGCCCACCGCCACGCCGCGCCGCAATTGCGGCCCGAAGCCGCCTTTATAGACCCAATTGATGGCGCCCGTGGCGCCGTTCACAGCATAGACATTCCCCTGCGTGGTCTCGACATAGAGCACGCCGTCAACCGCCACCACGCTGGATTGTTGTTCCTGGGGATTGAGGCCACCTTCGAGATGGACATGCCAGGCCCCACCCAACTTGCCGATATTGGCCGGGGTTATCTGGGCCAGGGCTGAGTAATTCTGATTGCCATAATTGCCGCCGACCTTGGGAAAGTCCCGCCCGGCAGGGGTGCAACAGGACGGCGCCGGCGCCGAGGCGGCCAAGGCCGAAATGGCGGTGAACCCCACAAGCGACAGCGCGGCGGCAATTTTCATCCTAAACCCCAGACAGTTCCTTCCCCAGGCTAACCCGGCGGCGGTCCCGCTCCCATTAGCCACTTGGCTATGGTGGGTTCTGGCTAGCCGTCCGCCATGCTCCTCTCCAGGCGGTCCAAGGTCTGCATGCAGGGGAGCAGCTGTGCCACCGAGGCATTGGGTTCGCGCTTCTCCCGGATGGCGGCGATGAACTCGCGGTCCTGGAGCTCGATGCCGTTGATCGAGATATCGACTTTGGACACGTCGATCTTGTTGTCCTTGCCGTCGAACAGATCGTCATAACGGGCGATATAGGTGCCGTTGTCGCAGATATAACGGAAGAAAGTACCCAGCGGCCCGTCATTGTTGAAGGACAGCGACAGGGTGCAGATGGCGCCGCCGGCAGTCTTCATTTGGATGCTCATATCCATGGCGATCTTGAGGTCGGGATGGATCGGCCCTTCGATCGCTCTCGCCACGGTGATCGGCTCGCGGGTCTGATATTGGAACAGATCGACGGTGTGGGCGGCATGATGCCAGAGCAGATGATCGGTCCAGCTTCTGGGCTTGCCCATGGCGTTCATATTGCTGCGCCGAAAGAAGAAGGTCTGGACATCCATTTGCTGGATCTTGAGTTCGCCGTTCAGGATCTTGCGGCGCACCCATTGATGGGACGGATTGAAACGGCGCGTATGGCCACCCATCGCCACCAGCCCGGTCTGCTTCTGCAGCCGCACCAGGGCCTGCGCATCCGCCAGATTGTCGGCGATGGGGATTTCCACCATCACATGCTTGCCGGCCTTCAGGCATTGCATGCCTTGCGCGGCGTGCACGGGGGTGGGCGTCGCCAGGATCACTGCCTCGACTTGCGGCATGGCCAGGCTTTCCGTCAGCCCCACGGAAAAATGAGGAATGCCATACTTCTTCGCCGTGGCTTCGGTGTCCGCCGCGACACCGCCCGCCAGGGAGACGACTTCGACATCCGCGATGGCCTTCAGCGCGTCCAGATGTTTTTGGCCAAAGGCGCCCTCGCCTGCCACGCAGACCTTCATCGTCGCGCTCCGTTTTCCAGGATGATGTGACCGACCGCGGTGTTGGAAGCCGGCACATGATAAAAGCGGTAGATCTCGCGCACTTTGTCGTCCAAGGCGCCGCGCATGATCAGCCACATGACCAATTCGATCCCTTCAGAGCCCGCCTCGCGCAGATATTCGATATGGGGCATCGCCACCAGGCGCGCGGTGTCGCGGCTGAGATCGTCCAGAAAGGCGGTGTCGAAATCCCGGTTGATCAGGCCGGCGCGGGGCCCTTGCAATTGATGCGACATGCCGCCGGTGCCGAAGATCGCCACTTTCAGCGGACGGTCGAAGGAACGCACCGCCCGCCGCAGCGCCTTGCCCAGCATGTAGCAGCGATGGCCGGTGGGGGGAGGATATTGCACGACATTGACCGCCAGGGGGATCACCGGACAGGGCCAGGCGTCCATCTGTCCGAACAGCAGCGACAAAGGCACAGTGAGGCCGTGATCGACTTCCATCTTGTTGACGATGGTGATGTCAAATTCATCCAGCACCAGGCTTTGGGCGATATGCCAAGCCAATTCGGGATGGCCTTTCACTATGGGCACAGGGCGTGGCCCCCAGCCTTCATCCGCCGGCGGAAATTCCGCGGCGCAGCCCAGGGCGAAAGTGGGGATCAATTCCAGCGAAAAGGCGCTGGCATGATCGTTATAGACCAGGATCACCACATCGGGCTTCAGCGCTGCCAGATAATCCTTGGCCGGCTGGTAGCCGGCAAAGAGCGGCTTCCAATAGGGCGTGCCCGATTTGCCCGTATCCAAAGCGGCGCCGATGGCCGGAACATGGGAGGTGGCGATGCCGGCGACGATGTCAGCCACCGGATTGCTCCTTCTTGCTGCGATTGCCCGCGACGGAACGTCCGCCCGCCAGCATCATCGCGGCATAATCTTCCTGGGTCGAGCCGGTCATCTTGGCGGCGATCTGCTGGAAGGAGAGGCCATCCGTGGCCGCCAGCTTGGCGGTGAAATAGATATTGCCGCCCTGCGCCAGCATGCCGTTCCAGTCCCGCTCCAGGATGGCGCGGCGCTGGGCTGGCGTCATGGGAAAGCGGCCCAGATAGCCGGCTTCGTCCGCCTTGAAGGCGGCGCGGTTCTCGGCCTTCATCAGCGACATGCAGAACATGTTGAGATGATAGCCTTGCCGCGACTGGTCGGCGTCGAAGACCACGGTGCCGGGAATATCGTGATAGTCCTTTTCGCTCATCGCTGCCAATAAAGCCTCATCGGATTGTCCACCAGCAGCGCCTGTTGCAGCGCCGGTGTCAACGCGATCTTCGGGATGATGTCGACCAGAAGGCCGTCATCGGGCGCTTCTTTCGTCATATTGGGATGGGGCCAATCACTGCCCCACAGCACCCGGCCGGAAAATTCCTCTACCAGGGTGCGGGCGAACGGCGTTACATCGTCATAAGGCGGGCCCCGCAGCGAAAGCCGCTCCGGGCAGCTGACCTTGGTCCAGACATTGGGATTGTCGCGCAGGAAGGCGCGAAAGCGCTTAAATTGCGGATGGTCGATCCCCAAGCCGACATCGGGCCTGCCCATATGATCGACCACCACGGTGGTGGGAAGGGTGGTGAAGAAAGGCTCCAATTCCGCAAGATCCGGCGCCTCGAAATACACCACCACATGCCAGCCCAAAGGCGCGATGCGCTGCGCGATTTCGGTCAGGACCTCCCGCGGCGTGAAATCCACCAACCGTTTGAGGAAATTGAAGCGCACGCCGCGAACGCCGGCCTGGTCCATCCGGCGGAGCTCGTCGTCGGAAATGTCCGCACCCACACTGGCGACACCTCTTGCCAGACCCTTGGCGGCGGCCAGTGCATCCAACAAGGCGGCATTGTCGTTGCCATGGCAGGTGGCCTGGACGATCACGTTGCGCGAAAGGCCCAAAAAATCACGCAGTGCGAACAATTGCTCTTTGGAGGCATCGACAGGCGTGTATTTGCGGGTCGGCGCGAAAGGGAATTTCGCTGCGGGGCCGAAGACGTGGCAATGCGCATCCACCGCCCCCGGCGGCGGCACATAATGCGGCCGCGACGGATTGGGATGCCAGGGAATATAGGGTTTTGCGGCCGCGCTCATTTCCCTTTTGCCTTCAGCGTTTGATCCAGCCGCGGGAACACGCGCCGCGCATTGCCTTCATAGATCTTCGCCTTGTCCGCCGCCTTGAGGGGCAAGGATTCGATATAACGCCTGGTGTCGTCGTAATGATGGCCGGTGGTCGGATCGATGCCGCGCACGGCCCCCACCATTTCGGAGCCGAACAAAATGTTGTCCACAGGGATGACTTCGCCCAGAAGATCGATACCCGGCTGGTGATAGACGCAAGTGTCGAAAAACACATTTTGCAGAAGGGTGGTCAAAGGCGGGCGTTTCATGTCCTGCGCCAGGCCCCGGTAGCGGCCCCAATGATACGGCGCGGCGCCGCCGCCATGGGGAATGATCATCCGCAAAGTGGGGAAATCCCGGAACAAATCGCCCTGGATGAACTGCATGAAGGCGGTGGTGTCGGCATTGATGTAATGGGCGCCCGTGGCATGAAAGGCCGGATTGCAGGAAGCGCTGACATGCACCATGGCCGGCACATCCAATTCGGTCATTTTTTCATAGACCGGATACCAGAACCGATCCGTCAGGGGCGGCGCCGTCCAATGCCCGCCGGAAGGATCGGGATTGAGATTGCAGCCGATAAAGCCGAGCTCGGTGATACAGCGTTCCAGCTCGCCCACCACCTCCGTCAAACCGGCACCGGGGCTTTGCGGCAATTGGCAGACCCCGACGAAATTGTCCGGATATAAAGTGACGACCCGGGCGATCAAATCATTACAGGCCCGCGTCCAGGCCAGGCTCGTCTGCGTGTCGCCCAGATGATGCCCCATGGCGGAGGCCCGCGGGCTGAAAATGGTCAGATCGGTGCCGCGTTCGCGCTGGAATTTGAGCTGCGCCCCTTCCAGGCTGGCGCGGATTTCGTCGTCGCTGATGCTGTCGACTTCCCCAGCCTGCGCGCCGCCTTTCAAAGCGGCCAATTGACTGTCGCGGAAAGCCTGCAATTGCGCCGGGGCGGTTGTGTAATGACCGTGACAATCGATGATCATGGATATCCGCTCTTCTTATCGGCCTCAGACCGAACCGCTTCCAACATCGCATCCAGCATGCGGGGCAGGTTTCCATCCAGGGCGCTGCGATACTGCGCCGCCCAGTCCTGGCGGTCGGCTGTGGCGCGGCTCATCGCGGGCGCGATGCCGGCATGCCGCACCGTCTCGGCGACCTCGCGCATTTCCTCGGCGCGGCGCTTGCCGTGTTGCAGCGATCGCCCGATCATGTAAGACGCCTTGGCCGTCCAATCCGCCGCGGGCAGAAGATCCGACAAGGACGCCAGCACCGGCTCCTCCACGCCATAGTGGCGCGCCGCCAGCATGGATTCGGCCAGCAAAGCCTCCATACCCTTGATGACAACGCTCCGGCACATCTTGACGGCGGAGGCCTTTCCGTATTCAGGCGAAAAATTTGTCGCGGAAAAACCAAGCCCGTCCGCTGCGTTCAGAAACGCCCCGGCATGGGGTCCGCCCAGCAGCATCGGCGACGCAATGCGCCGCGGATGGATGGGCGTCATCACGGCCGCCTCGACATAACGGCCGCCGGCGGCATCGACCATCGCCGCCGCCTGGCTTTTTTGCTTGGGCGATGCCGAGTTCACATCCAAAAAGAAGGCCCCCGCCTTCAAATGCGGGGCCGCGGAGGCGGCCACTTCGGCATCCGATGCGGCCGTGACCGCACTGATCACCAGATCGCGGCCCTGCACCGCCTCAGCGATGCTGGAACATTTCACCGCCGGGCTTTGGGCACGGGAGGGCACACTGTCGGCATCGGTAAAAAGAATGTCGAAAGCCGTTATCAGCGGGATCTGCGCCGCCGCCAGGTCCGCGGCAAGCGTCTGGCCCACTTCGCCAAGCCCGATAATCGCCACCGAGCGGATCATGCCAAACCTTCCGGAACGAAGATGTGACCGCGCATCAAAAGCCGCGCCGTGCGCAACAAAGCCGCGCGCCGGATGACGGGCGTACCATTATCCTCGGTAACGTCCATCTCGATGGTGAAAAACCCCGTCGGGTGTTCGACATCCATGGTGATGGTGCCGCGACTCATGATCCGGGCAATTTCGGCCGCCACGGTGCCCGGCAAGACGCAAGCCGCGGCCACGCTGACCGCGCCAAAAACGCCGATGGCTTCGTGGACGCGATGGGGAATGAACGTCCTGGTATGGATCACGCCGCCATGGATGGGTGGGCTGACCAAAGACATTTTGGGCACGTTCTTTTTGGTCACGTCGCCCAAGTTCATACGTTTGCCGGCCTCAAGGCGGATTTTCTCTATTCTCGCCTTCAAGGACAGATCGGCCTCCAGCGCGACGGGCGTCTCGGTTCCGGCCTTGCCAAAATCCGCCGCCCGCATCACCACGACCGGCATGCCGTCGTCGATCAAGGTACATTCCACACCGTCAAGGACATCCTTGGGGTTGCCCGTGGGCAGAAGCGCCCCGCAGGAAGAGCCCGCCACATCCAGAAAATCGATGGGAATGGGCGCATGCGTTCCCGGCACCCCATCGATGCGCGCATCGCCCTGGTAATTGACGCGTCCGCCAGGCGTTTCCACCCGCGCCACCGCCATGCTTTTGGTGTTGACCATGTGAATGCGTACATCGGTGTGACCGTCATGGGCCGCCAGCAATCCTTCCTCGATGGCGAAAGGACCGACACCGGCAAGGATGTTGCCGCAATTCTGCGAAACATCCACCCGCGCTTCATCCACCACCACCTGCAGAAACAGGTAATCCAGATCGGCATCGGCACGGCTGGGCGGGGAGACCACCGCCACTTTGGAGGTCAGAGGGTGGGCGCCGCCCATGCCGTCGATCTGGCGCGCATCCGGTGAGCCCATCGCCGCCAGCAGCACGCGATCGCGCAGCGCGTTATCCGCCGGAAGGTCCCGGGCATGGAAATAAAGCCCTTTGGAAGTTCCGCCGCGCAGGACAGAGCAAGGGATGGCGCGCTGCATCGCTAGTCCTTGGATCCGTCGCGATAGATCAGGCCCCGCTCGCGCAATTTTTCGCGCATATTGTAGATGTCGAGGCCGAGTTCGCCGGCCGCCAGGCGCGCCCGGGTTGCCGCTTCCTTCTCTTCCCGCTTGCGGCAGGCTTCGGCCACGCCTTGCGCCTCCGCTTTGCGCACCACGCAGACGCCATCGTCATCGGCGACGATCACGTCGCCGGGATGGACAGCAGCGCCGGCACAGATGATCGGGGCGTTCACATTGCCTAGGGTTTCCTTGACCGTGCCCTGGGCGAAAATCGCTTTCGACCAAACCGGGAATTTCATCTCGGTCAGGGTCGCGACATCGCGCACCCCGGCATCGATGATCAGTCCCCGGACGCCGCGACTTTGCAGGGACGTCGCCAAGAGATCGCCGAAATAGCCGTCGCTGCAGGGCGATGTCGGAGCAACGACGAGAATATCGCCGGCTCGGCATTGTTCGACCGCGACATGGATCATCCAATTGTCGCCGGGTGCAACTTCGCATGTCACCGCGGTGCCCGCGATGTGGCACGGCCGGTAGATCGGCCGCATGACGGGCGCCAGAAGGCCCCTGCGCCCTTGCGCTTCATGCACGGTGGCGACACCAAAACCCGAAAGGCGCTCCACATCGCCCGCTGCAGCCCGTTGGATATTGGTGGTGACGACCGGCAAAGCGCTTCTCCCGACAATTACCTTGCGGCGGCCGGCAGGCTGCGGGCCTGCGATCCGATGCGGCGCGACAGCAATATGGCTGTGAGGCCACCAATGATCGCCAATGGCACCAGAGCCAACAGCACCTGCAACGGCGATTTGCCTGCGCCCACCAGGGCGGCGGCAAATAGCGGTCCAACCACCGAGCCTATGCGGCCAATGCAAACCGCAGCCCCCACGCCTGTGCCGCGAATCTCGGTGGCATAGCAGGCGGGCGCAAGGCCATATAGGAGGGCCTGTGTCCCCATGACAAAGCCGCCCAGCACCGTGCCGCAGACAAGAGCAATCGCAATGTCCGTCGGCATGACCGCCGTCAGCACGAGCAAAACGACCAGGCCGGCATAAATGAACGGAACCGCAAATTGCCGCTGCGCCCGGTCCATCAAAATGCCGGCCAGAATGCTGCCGGGAATACCGCCGCCATTGAAGGCCAATTGCACCAGGAAAGCCTGACTGCGATCGAATCCCCGGCTGTTGAGCAGCGCGGGAAGCCAGTTCAGCAAAAGATAAAGCACCAGCAGGGTGGTAAAAAAGCTGACCCAGAGCAAAGTCGAATTGAGAGCCCTGCCGGGGCCGAATACCACGTCGGTCCAACTCATTTGATGGGAGGGCGCAAGATGCTTATGGGCGAATTCCGCCGAATCCGGCAAGATGAAGGCAATCAGCGGCACCGCCAAAAGGGGCGCCAACCCCCCGATATAGAAAATCGTTCGCCAGTCGCCGGCCGCCAAACCAAGTCCGGTAATCGCGGTATGGAGAAAGGATTGCGGTTTTGCGACCTCCGACATGATGCCGCTTGCCAAGGCACCACCCAGCGGAAATCCCGCATACATCAGGGCGACGGCGCGCGCGCGCCAGCTTGGCGGGGAATTCTCGCTGGCAAGTGCCACAAGGTTCGGCAGGGCTGACCCAAGGCCAATCCCTGTCAGCAGCCTTGCCGCAACCAGCATGGCAAGGCCGCTCGACCACGCGGTGACGATCGAGAAGATACCGAACAGCGCGAGCGCAAAGGTCAAAGTGCGCTGACGTCCGATGCGGTCCGCGAGACGTCCGCCGCCCAACGCCCCGATCAACACGCCGACGGAACTGGCGGCGGTGAAGTATCCCAATTGGCTGGCGACCAGGGCGAACTCCGCCCTCACCTGGGGTACCGCCAATCCTGCCGCCTGAAGATCGATGCCTTCGAAGGTCGCGACCAGAAGGCACAAGATGACCGTGACGGCCGTCCGATTTGATGTCGTCTTCATCGTCGTTTCCAGAAGACCTCCGCCGGCCCGCCACTTGCCTAGAACGATTTGTGAATGCCGACGGTCACGTAACGGCCGATGACATTCCCAATTCCGGTACCCGTGGGCGTCAGCGGCGGGTCTACATCGGCGATGTTGTCGATATTGAGCGAGATGCGCAAGCCGCTGGTTGCAAGTTTCGGCAGGCCCAGGAAAGAGTCTCCCAGCAAATAGGACACGCCCAAATTCTCGGTGATATTCGCGCCCACATGATAGGTACCGCCGGCCCGGCGCGGCCCGGCCAGATTGTAGGGAAATGCCGAGCTGGCGATCATATAAGGGTGCGAATAGTTGACGGCGAAATTCGCCGACCATGGTCCCAGGGTCCAGCTCACATCGCCCCGCCCCTCCAGCTCAAGATAGGGGAAGCGGCCGTTGTTCTTGCCGTTCTTGACGTCGACGACAGGATTGTTTCCCACGACCTGCTGGCTGGCGCGCAGGATCTGGTTGCCGCTCAGCCCAAAAACGAAATTGCCCAGATCACCGGCCTGAAGACGGTAACGTGCTTCGAAATCCAATCCGTTCTGCCAGAGATTATAGGCGTTCTGGATCGTGCCGTTGAACAGGCCATACACCGTGGGCGGTAAAGCCACATTGATCGGCAAGCCGGCGATGAATTTCTGCACAAAGGGATCGTTGATCGACCAGCCGCCCGGCGGCGCGAAATAGGTTAGCGCCTGTATACCGGCCTGGGTTCCGACCGAGGTTTTCAGATTGTGATATTTGACGTCGTAATAGGTGACGCTGGCGGTCAAACCGTCGAGAAGTCCAAGCGTCCTGCCGAAGTCGAAGTCGAGACCAAAGGTATAATTGGTGCCGGTGGCCGGGGTGAGGCCATAGCCGCCGCCGCTAATGCGCAGGGCGGCGCTGGTCGTCGCATTTTGCACCGCGCCAAAGGCCACCTGGCAGCCGGTTGCGCCGGTATAGGGCGCCGCCAGTATATTGCCCTGGGCGTTCACGGGCTGGCCACCGCCGGCGGCGCAAGTTTGCGCCGTCGCCACCCAGGTCCCCGCGATGCCGACGCCGCCGTTATATGTCGTCGTGCCGAACGCGGGAAAAGGAATGACGTTCGGCGTGGGGCTCGCCGGCGTAATCACCGCCGATTCCGAATTGAACCCCGTGCCTTTCTGGCCCGAATGATGAATGTCGTTGGCGACAAAGGAGGTGCCATAACTGCCGCGGGCTTTAAGCCCGTCGGTCAGCAGCCAGTCGAAGGCCACTTTCGGATTCTGCGTGCCGCCGACATCGCTGTATTTGTCGTAGCGACCCGAAACGTCCAGGGTGAGTTTTTCCATGAGCGGAACATTCATGTCCGGGCTGACCAGAGGCACATCGAATTCCAGGAAGGTCGAATAGACCTGCCGCCCCAGCGGAATGCGATATTCCTGGGCATTCGAGCCCGATGGGCCCGCCGCCAGATTGCTGGCGCCGAATTCGAGCGTTGTCTGATGCAGAAATTCGCCGCCCACGGCCATTTTCACCGCACCAGGCCTCCAATTAAAAATCGGGCCGTCAAATTTGGCAACGAAATCCTGCAGACCTTGGTCGGCGTTCTGATTCTGTCCGCCATCCTGAAGCGACCGCAACACCGCCGCGGAGGTCTTGTTCGAGCTTGCCGGATCCCAGACATCGAGCGCGTTCTGGGTGGTCAGGGTTTCCGTGGTGATTGTCGTCGAGCCAAGACCGAAAATATTGGGCTGCGAGTTCGTGGTCTTGTTCCCGGCGGTATTCGTCGTTCCGTTCAACGCCAGAAACGCCTCGGCGGGAGATATGATACCGACACTCGCGACCTCATTGAAATCCTGTCCGGCCGTTCCGCTCAGCGTGATTTCCCGGTCGCCGCCCAGATCCCAGGTTAAGCCGGCGGTGACGATAGCTTGGTGCTGCGCGGTTTTGCTGAAAGCGCCTGGCCCCAGCAAGGACTGGAAATCATAGCGGACAAATTCGGACGAAGTGCCGGTCGCGGTGTTGCCGACATAGAAGGGGTTGATCTGCCCGACATTGGGTGAACTTGGACCGAAGACCGTGGCGGAGACCGTGCCGCGTGCCACCTGAGAGGTCCCCACGCGCGTCGCATAGATCGCTTCCAGATCGAATGAGACGGTGTCCGAGATATTCTGGCGAACCTGGATCAGGGCATTGTTGCGGGTTTCCGAGGGCAGGACACTGGTGGCATAGCTGTTGTCGCAAGCGCCCTGGGAAGGCACGCCGCCCGTGGAGGTGGAATAGGCGGCGCCGCCATAGCCGCCGCTCAGATAGTAATAAGCCGAGCTCGCGGTCGAACTGGCGGCAATGCTCGCCACCGGGCAGTTGAACGTCTGAGAATTCATGGCTTTCGGGGGATAGGGGATCGCAACGCCTGCCGCGCCCGTTGTTCCGGGGCCTACCGGCAAGGTGGTCGTCATGGCCGTGGCCGGCGGCGAGGCGGCCAAGCCGATAAATTGCGAGGGATCGGCGGCGCCTTGATAAAGATCGTGCCGAGGGTTGAGGAAGCCGCGGCTGGCATTCATCAGATTCGAGCGGCTGGAATAGTCGTAATCCATCATCACGGAGCCGCCACTCCAGCTCGTGCCCCACAATATGTTGGCATCGAAGCTAGAATAATGATCGGCCACACCGGCCTGAACATTGGCCTCAACCCCAGTGAAATTCTTGCGGGTGATGAAATTGATCACGCCTGCGACGGCATCCGAACCGTAAATCGAGGACGCGCCATCGGGAAGAACCTCGACACGTTCCAAGGCCGAGGCGGGGATCACGGTCGGATCGGTGTCAATGACGGTTAGCCCCGCGCCGGGGATACGGTGACCATTGATCAGAACCAGGGTGGCCGCGGAGGCGCCACCGCCCAGATTATGAATCGTCGGGATGAACTGTCCGGTGCCATCGCCGTTCTGGCCGCCCTGAGACGTGGTTCCGAAGGCCGAAGAAATCTGCGGGACGGTGGTCAGCAATTGCTGAACCGTTTGAACACCCTGACTTTCGATGTCGACACGATCGACGGTAATCAAATTGTCGCCGGTGGGCGCCTGGCCGCGGATGCTGGTGCCGGTGACGGTTACCGTTTCAACCGAACTGGCGCCGGATCCCTGCGCCTGCGCGGCAAACACCGAAAGGCTGGCCATGGCGCTTCCGGCCAGCAGGCGGCAAATCATGGCCGACCCGGCCGAACGACGGATGGAATGAGACATAGTTACCCCCCTTAAGCGTGACCGCGCGGAGGCCGCGCAGGTGTGTTGGCGATGAAAGCACCGCGGGGCGTATACAATTCTGCCGGTTGCAAAGGCGCAATTAGCCACTTGGCTATCCCCGTGGCGAAATAGGGACACTTCGCTTGCGCCTGCCCGTTTGCAGGTTCAATCTGGCGAAATGAGACGGATTTTGTTGGCCGATGATCACCCGCTGTTCCGGCAGGCGCTTCGCGCCGTCATCGCCGGTTCGCAGCCGCATTTCACCATCGAAGAAGCCGATACGCTGGAAGGCGCCCACCACGCCCTGCAGAAATGGCCGGACATCGAAATCGTCATGCTCGACCTCAAAATGCCAGATTCGAGCGGCTTTGGCGGCTTGCTCACCTTGCGCGCGGCGCATCCCTTACTGGCCATCATTGTCGTTTCCGCCAGCAGCGAACCGGAGATTGTCAGCCAGGCCATAAATTTTGGCGCATCCGGATTTATTCCCAAATCCGCTGCTTATGGCGAAATCGCCAAAGCTCTCGATGCCGTTCTAAACGGCGACGTCTGGGCGCCGCTGACGGACGCACCGAAGAAGACTCCTCTCACCGATTCGATTGCGTCGCTGACGCCCAGCCAGTTGAAAATCCTGACAGGCCTGCAGCGCGGCCTCCTGAACAAACAGATCGCGGCCGAACTGGGGGTTTCATCCGCCACCGTCAAGGTTCATATGAGCGCCATGTTCCGCAAATTGGGCGTCATGAACCGAACCCAGGCGGCCGTCGCCGCGCAGGCGCTCAACCTTCCAGTTGAAAAAGCCCAATCTTAGAATCATCTGCTTTGGCAGAGCGGACGCGCGACAAGAATGTGCGTAAGGTCGCCGGCGCCACGGGTTTGCGAATGACACCGACGCCCATCGCCGCAGCCCGCGCCGCCACCTCCGCGCTGGAATCGGCGGTGATCAAAGCGAAGGCGCGCGCGCGCCCTTCCATGGCGGATGCCAAATCCAGACCATTTCTTCCCCCCTCCAGGTGGTAGTCGGTAAGGACGGCATCCCAGGGTCCCGCAAGAGACAGTGCCTGGGCGACCGAATCGGCGAACTCTGCCGTCACATCCCAACGCTTCAGAAGCGATTCCAGACTACGCCGAACTGTCATGTCGTCTTCAACGCACAAGACAGACAAGCCGCGCAACGAACCGATCACATTGCCTGGCGCGGGCGCCTTTATGCTTTCGCTTAGCGCCGGTGGAACCAGGACGCCGAACGTGGTCCCCGCGCCCGGCAAGGAGCGGACGGCAACGTGATGGCCGAGAACGTCACAAATCTTTTTCACGATAGAGAGCCCTAAGCCCAAGCCTTTTTCGACCTGGCGGCTCTGCGGCAGGCGAACATATTCCTCGAAGATATTCTCCAAAGCTTCCGGCGGAATACCCGGCCCACTGTCCCGCACTTCGAGCAAGACCTGACCGCCCCGCCGGCGGCAGCCCACAAGAACCGCGCCTTCCTGCGTGTAACGGACCGCATTGCCGATCAGATTTTGCAAAATGGAATGCAGCAGATCCTCGTCCGACTTGACCCAAAGCCGCGTCGGCACGATGCGCAGATCGAGTGCCCTGCTCTTGGCCAAGGGGGTAAATTCGCGGCGCAGGCTGCTGAAAAGATGATCCACGTCAACGGGGCGGACCTCCGGTCGCAGGCCGCCCACCTCAAGTCGGGAGAGATTGAGAAGCGCGTTCAGAAGACGGTTGGCATTTTCGATGGAGACGTCGGCATTGTGGACAAGTTCCGTCGCCCCTTCTCCGCCCCGCATCTGTTCCCGCAAAGCGCCCAGAAACAGGCGGGCGGCATGCAAGGGCTGCAGCAGATCGTGGCTTGCGGCCGCGAGGAACCTGGCCTGCGAGGCGCGGGCCCGTTCGGCCAGGAGTGTGGTTCGGCGCAGGGCCTTGTTGGCCTCGGTAAGTTCGGCGGTACGCCGGCGAACCCGCTCTTCCAGCTTCTGGTTGGCTTGGCGCAGATCGGAGATGATGTTTTGCACCGAATCCACATCGGTGAAGCTCGTCACATAGCGGCCGTCCGACATGGGCAAACCGATGACGCGCAACGTCTTGCCGATCGACCATTTGCGTTCGAAGACATGGGGTATGCCGATACGGACGTCGCGCACGCGGCGGCGAATATATTCCTCCGTGTCTTCTGCCGAATAACCGCTTCGCGCGCGATTAAGCCGTATAACGTCGGCCATGGAGCTGCCGACCTGTATCGCGCCCGATTTAAGGTCGAAAATATCCAGATAGCGGTTATTCCAAGCGACGTAATGAAAATCCTTGTCCACCACGCAGACGCCCTGGCTAAGATTGTTCAGCGTGGCCTCCAGCATGTCGCGGTTGATCCGGATGGCCTGTGCGGTCTGCTCGACAAATTGCATGAATTCGGGGGAATGGGCGCCATCCTGCGAAATCCGCCATCGCATCAGGCTGGCCGCAAGGGAGACACCGACGATACCGGCCAGCTTGCGCTCGGCCTCGGCAGCCACGTCGTTGTCTACCAGATCCTCGTCCGACAGTTTTTGACCGCGGGCTGTCTCGAGTTCCTGGATCGCGACGGCCGAGCCGGCATCCCCCAGAAATTTGGCCAACAGGACCTTGAGGTTTCTGACGTTGTCATTGCTTCTGTCCGGCTGATGGGTGGACGCGACATCGATATCGACAAATGCAGCGGCCTGGATTTGGTCGATCAAGCGCGGCTTTGTCCATAACGAGACTGCAACGAGGAAAAAGACATTTCCGACCATGCTTGCGATACAGCGCTGCGCGAACATATTTGCGGCCGGGGCCGCGGCGATGGCGAACGGCAGCCAATTCGTCATGGCTCTATGCATGAGCAAGGGCGCGCCAATGAAGAAGAGCCAAATCGCGACACCAAAAAGAATTCCCGCGATCACGCCGCGGCGTTGGGCCCGCCGCCACCAGACCGCTGCGACCAAAGCCGGCAAAAGCTGCACGACCAGCGAACCAAATAGCAGCCCCACCGTCGAAGAGGCCGCCGCGTCCAGCACATAGGCGAACAGACAGCCGACGGCGACGGCGGCTATAATGATGGCGCGGCGTATCTGCATGATATCGCGGCCCACATTGATGGCCGAGCTGTTGTGGCGGCGCTTCTGCATAAGTCTGCTCAGCGATATCTGATCGGAGACCATGGTCGCGACCGCATAGGTTGTCGCGCTCACAAACACGGCCGCGGTGAATATGGTCAAAATGAAATAGCCGGTCTCGGTAGCTTCGCCCGCCAGGCCGCGGGCAACGCCCAACACGGCTGTTTCCGGATCGAGACCGGGAATGGTCGCACCGGCCCAGGTCACAACGATGAAGGCGACATAGGCAAGCAGGAAGTAGCCCGGCAAGATTTTCCGCGCCTTATCGAGTTGACCCTGTCTTTCGGATTCCACGACGGCCACATGATAGACGTGGGGGACGCAGGGAATCGCGCCCGTGAGCAGAAAGACCGTCATGAAAAAACCTGCATCCAAGCGCAGGGGCGCCAGAGGCGTTACAATCGGCCTGTTCAGGCCGTACAAAAGGCAAAGACCGGCAATTACCACCAACGCGACCAGCTTAATCGCCCCGTCCATTGCCGCCAGATTGACCAATTCCGGATTGTGGTGCGTAAAAGTGGGCCGGCGCGCACCGACCGCCACCGACACCGCCATGAGCAAGACGGAGATCAGCGCATAGAACCCGATCGTCAGTGCCGGCGAATGGGAGCCGGTCAAAGTGCTCCAGCCGCCCAGCAAGGTCTTCAATTGCTGGGCGATGAAAAAGGTCATGGCGACGCCCGCTATAGCCGTGGCCAGAAGACCGATAAAGCGGCTCTTGCCATAGCGCATGGCCAGAAAGTCGGCGAGGCTTCCGATATTTTCCCTGCGTGCGACCAAAGCAATGCGCCGTAACAACGGAAATAGCAGGGTGAGGCCGAGAATGGGACTGAGGAACGCCTCGACAAAATTCCACCCATGTGCGGCGGCAATCGTCGATGGCACATAGAACGTCCAATACACCCCACACAAGCTGAGGGAGAGCACGTAAGTGAGCTCTCGTGCGCGGGGCGACGGCAAGTACTTGTCCTGCCAGGAGGCGAGATTCATCCAGGTCCCTGCTTAGCCGTCGGCGCATGCCACACCGATCCGAGTCCATTCTATCTCTACCGGCCGGCGTTTTGAAGACGCGCGTCCAGGGATAGGTCTTATTAGACATAATCGAACAACGCCATCAGCCCGAAATCCATATGCAGCTGCTGGTGACAGTGGAACAGCGTTCGCCCCGGATTGTCGGCGACGAAATCGAACTCCAGTTCCTGATAGCCGCCTAACATTACCACGTCCTTCATGACGCCCGCGGTCGGCTTGCCCGCCGCCCGCACCAATTCGAAGCTGTGGCGATGCAGATGCATGGGATGAATATCGTCGCTGCCGTTGCGCAGCTTGATCCGATAGCGCTTGCCGGTCTGAACTTTGTAAAGCGGCTGCATCTTCTCCATCGAAAAGGCGGCAGCGTTGATGGTCCACTGGTTGAAGCCGGCCAGCGCGGCATTGTGCTTGACGATCAGCATCTCGAATGTCTGGTCCGGTTTGGGCGGCGCAGCCCCTGTCTTGCCGAACAAGGTATAATCCCAGCGGAAGGATTTCGGCGGCGGCGTCCATTTGGGTTTGCCGCCGGCGCCCGCATATTCCACCACCATGCCCATGCCGTGGCCGCGATCGTCGTCGGACAGATCGCCCAGGATCCAAACCCCGGGATGCTTCATCTCGACGATCGCGGAGACGCGTTCGGCGGTCCCCAGCCACAACACCGGCACGTCCGCCGGGGTGGGAACGGGATTGCCGTCCAGCGCCACCACCCGGAAACTATGCCCCGGCAAGGCCAGGCTGCGAATTTCCGTCGCGCTGGCGTTGATGACATGAAACAACACGCGCTGGCCCTGTTTGACGCGCAACGGTTCGCCATGGCCCAGCATCCGGCCATTGATGCTGAACAGCGTATAGCCGACTTCATAGCCTTTGGTTTTGACCTTGGCTTGGTCGTCCGCTTTCTTGCCGATGGCTTTCAGTTCTGCGATCTCTTCGCCTGTCAGTGCTTCCGAGGCCATGTCGCCGCCTTTGGAAAAGGTCGGTCCGAATTCCTTGAGGGTGAGAAACACCTCCTGGTCATAGGCGCCGGCATTGACCTTGGGCTCGATATAGACCGGCCCGGCTTGGCCGCAATAGGTACCCCGGTCCAGATCGTTACCCGCCACCACATGGGTATGATAAAAACGCAGGCCCGACGGCTTTGGGGTAAAGGAAATGCGACGCATGCCATGGGGGGCGATGAAGGGCGTGCCCTCTTCTGCCGCTCCATCCACCGCGCTGGGAATTTGCTGACCGTGCCAGTGCAACAACTCGGGGGTATCGGTGTCGTTGAAGACGTCCACAGTGACGGCCTTCCCTTCCTGAAACCGCAGCAAGGGTCCGGGGAATTGACCGTTGTAAAGCGTGGTGGAGACGATCTGCTCCGGGGCCAGTTCGATCAACCCCTTGGCGATGTGGATCGTGTAATCGGCTTTCGGCGCAGCCAAGGCTGTTTCCAGGGACATCAGCGGAGAGAGCGCTGCGGTTTTAACCAGGCTGCGGCGGTCTATGGTCATGGATGCTCCCTAGGGCGAAAACCTACTCCCCGATCCGTCCGACAGCCTCGGCGAGGGCATATTGGCCCAGCGTGTAGGCGGTCATGGCGCGCAGATAAGCGGCACGGGCCTGCACCAAATCCTTCTGGGCCTCGATCACTTCCAGCACCGCAGCGACGCCGAACTCCTTGCGGCCCTGGCTCAATTGCAGGCTTTGCTGGGCGAGATCGACATTCTTCTTGTGAAGCTCAAGTTGGTCGAAGGCGGAATGAACGCCTTCAAAACTCTGCACCACCTGGCGACCGATCTCGTCATGCAATTTGGCATCGTTAAGTTTGGTCTGATCGAGTTTGGACTGGGCATAATCCATGCGTCCGAAATCCAAGAGCCCGCCGGAGCCGAGTTTCCAATTTAACATCAGGGCATAGTCTTGTGTGCCGCCGGAGTTGCTGGGCACGCCAACCCGTCCGCCGCTGACGTCGCCATACAGCGCCTGCGCACCAACAGAGGGGATCAGAGGGCCATAGATGCTCTGGGTCTTGAGCCAATTCGCCGCGCCGATATTTTCCCCGCTGGCTTTCAGCTCGGGCCGCTTGGCAAAGGCTTCCGTGACCAGCGCGTTCAGGCTTGTTTCCAGCGGTACCAGGGTAATCTGAGGCACGGCATCGTCTGCCGGCACGAACTGGATCGTCGGGCTCAGATGAAGGACAGTCGCCAGCTTGGCCGATGCAGCGACACTCGCCTCTTTGGCCTGGCGCAGCGCGATACGGTAGTTCTGGGTCTGGACGGAGACCCGCAGCGCATCGCTTTTGTTGGCCAAGCCGATACCGACGGCGCGCGTGATCTGATCTTCATAGTCGCCCGAAATCTTCGCGGCATCCTCGGCGATTTTCTCGTTGGCCCGGGCGTTGACAAGGTCGATATAAGCGCCGGCCGCGGCCAGGATGGTGGCGTTGTGCCCCGCATCGACCGAATATTCCGCCGCGCTTTGCAGCCGCATCGCTGCCAGCTTGTTGAAGATGGCGTCGCCATAATTGATTTGGGAATTGATTCCCCCGGTAATGCTGTGAAGCTGCTTATAGGCCTCGATGACATTGCCGCTGACATCCTGGACGGCGCCATTGTGCTTGGAATAGCCAAAGCCCCCGCTGAGCGTGGGGAGCAGGCTCAAGGTTGCCGCCTCGTTCTGTGCCTGGGCCTGGGTCAAAGCCTCTTTGACCAGGGCAAGGTCGATATTGTTGGCACCGGCCAGGCGCAAGGCGGTAGGCAGATCGATGGGCTGCACCGCCGGCGTTGCCGCTGCCGTGGAATCTTTCGCCGGTACGGCAGGGATAGCGGGCGCGGGCTGGCCAAGCGCCGGCGCAGCACCGATCAGCGATACGGCCATCAGCCCGCAAAGGCCATGGCGTGCGCGGTCATGGCGTATGGGCATTGGCGGACCCCTTCGGCAATTGCAGCTGGACGCTGGCGTACATTCCCGGCCGCAATGCCTCGCTGGAATTGTCCAGGACGATCTCGGCCAGCATGGTCTTGGAGCCTTGATCCAGGGCATAGCTTACCCGCGTGACGGAAGCGTGGAACTGCCGTCCGGGTAAACCCTGCACCGTGATGGTGGCGGGCGTTCCCTTGGTGACGCTCAAGGCCTGGTCTTCCGGGACGGGAACCTGAACGCGCACTCGGCTGAAATCCATCAGACTGACGATTGCGCCGCTTTTCTGATCGCTGCTGGACGGCACCGGAATGAAGGCGCCGGGATCGACATAACGGGCCGTCACGGTGCCGGAAAAGGGCGCGGTGATGCGGGCATAACGCAAAAGTGTGTTGATCCGTTCGAGCTGCGCCTGGGCGACCTGCATCTTGCCTCGTGCCTCGTCCACGGCCTGGGGCGTCACCAGGTCCGGCGCGGTCTTGGCCGCCTGCTGGACCCGGCCGAATTCCAGGCGCGCCACGTCCATCTGCGCCTGATATTGGGCGCGATCGGCCACCAGTTCGGGGACCTCGATATCCGCGATCAAGGCGCCGGCTTTCACCCGATCGCCCTTGTCTACCGGAATGGACCTCAGATAGCCGGCGACTTTGGCGGTCAGGACGGCTTCCTGATAGGCCTTGATCTGCGCCGGCAGGGTGATGATGCCGGATTGGGACTGGGCCGACAGCGCCAAAGGCCAGGTCAGCAGCATTGCCGGGATCACCGTGCGGAACAACGCGACGATTGCGGTGCGAAATGTCATGGCGAAACCTCTCTCACCGTGGATTGGGGATCGTCAGGGTCCATGGAGGGCGACGCGCGGGCGGCACCGGCGCGGACCAGAGCGAAGATGCCAGGCAGTACAAGAAGCGTCGCTAGGGTCGAAAACACCAGCCCACCGATCACCGCTCGCCCCAAAGGCGCGGCTTCCCCGCCGCTTTCGCCAATGCCCAGCGCCATGGGTAACATGCCGACGATCATGGCCAGGCTGGTCATCAGGATCGGGCGCAAACGGCTGGCCGCCCCTTCCGCGGCCGCTTCCAGTGAAGACAGGCCGCCGAGACGGGCGCGCTCCGCGAAGGTCACCAGCAGGATCGCATTGGCCACGGCCACGCCAATAGCCATGATCGCACCCATGAAGGATTCCAGGTTCAGCGTCGTTCGCCACAACCAAAGCACCAGGGCCACGCCGGCAACCACCGCCGGAAGGGTGGAGACCGTGATAAGAGCAAGCTGCCAGGACTGATAGTTTGCGACCAGGAGCAGGAAGATCACCAACACTGCCAGCAGAAGCCCGATGCGTAGCGCCGAAAGCAGGGTTTCCATGGGCGGCACCTGGCCGCGCAGCGTGACGGCGACTTTTGGCGGCGGCTTGCCCAGCTCCGCCACCGCTTTCTGCACCGCGGCCGCGGCGCTGCCCAAATCGGAATCCTGGATATTCGCGGTAACGCTGATGGTCCGGGCCATATTGTAGCGGTCATATTCGCCCGGCGCAGTATCCTGCTTCACCTCTGCCACGCTGCGCAGCAGGGCGGAAGCGTTGCGCTCGCCGGTGACGGCCGTATTGCGCACATCTTCGACCGATGTGATTTCCCGCTGGGGAATCTGCACCTGTACTTGATAGGCGACGCCTGTGTTGGGAGCGGCCCAATAAATCGGCTGGGTGAACCGGCTGGAGGAGGTTACCGGCGTCAAGGCTCGCACCACGTCACTGGTGGTGACGCCCAGCACTCCTGCCCGTTCGCGGTCGACATTGACCTTGATCTCGGGGTAATCCAACGCCTGGCCGAATTGAACGTCGCGCAATTGCGGCAGAGTGGAAAGCTTCTGCAAAACCTTCTGGGCGAATTTGCGGTCATCGGCCAGATTGGCGCCCGACACCGCCACTTCGATCGGGGTGCTGGCGCCGAAGCTCATCACCCGGCTGATGATGTCGGCCGGCTCGAAGGAAAATTTTACGCCCGGCATCTCCTTGGCAAACCGCTGACGCAGCCGTTCCTCCAAGCCATCGACGAAAACACCGCTACCGCTCTTGAACTGGACCTGAAGCACCGCTTGCTGGGGACCGCTATTCCACTGATAGATGAAATTGACCGGATAGGCCGAGCCGTGAACGCCCACCAGTCCCAGCGACAGATCCACATTATCGGCGCCCGCTTCCTGGCGAATGAGGTTCAGGGCCTGTTGGGAATAAGCATAAGTGCGTTGAAGCTGGGTGCCGGAGGGCGCGGTAATGCGCAATTGAAGTTGGCCGGCGCTGACATGGGGAAAGATATCGGTGCCCAGGCGTGGCATCAACAACACAAGCATCAGGGCGGCGATCGCCAGATAGGCAGCGATGACAATCACGCGCAGCGGCAGAAGCCCATCCAATTGGGCAATATAGCGCTGTTGGACCCGGGCAAAAAATCCCGGGTCCCAATGCCCCCTATCGACCGCCTCATGGCGCGCGCGGAAAAGCCAAACCGAGAGGATGGGAACCAGGCTGTTGGCGAGAAGATAGGATGCGGCCATGGCAAAGCCTACTGCCAGCGAGAGCGGCACGAACAGGGCGCGGGCCGGACCTACCATGGCAAAGGACGGCAGGAACACCGCGACGACGCAGAGCATGGCGATCAGAAGCGGCAAGGCAACTTCGCGGCCCGATTCCAGCACCGCCCGTTCAACCCCCTGATTGCGGGTAAGGTGGGTGTGAATGTTCTCAATGGCCACGGTGGACATGTCCACCAGGATGCCCACCGCCAGAACCAACCCGCCCAGGGTCATGATGTTGATCGTTTGGCCTGCAACCCACAAGGCGAAGACCGCCGCCAGCAGCGACAGCGGAATATTGGCCACCACGATCAAGGCGCTGCGCCAATCGCGCAAGAACAGCAATACCATCACCCCCGACAGCAGGGCGCCCAATACGCCTTCGATGGTGAGACTGCGGATGGCATTGGTGACAAAGGGTGACTGATCCAGCACATAGCTGACCGTCGTGTCGTCCGGCAGCGCGGCCTGAAATTTGGGAAGGTTCTGCTTCACCAGATCGACCACCGAGATGGTCGAAGCATCGGCGCGCTTGGTGACGGGGATATAGACGGTGGGCTTGCCGTTGACCGTGGCGATGGAAGTGGGCACGTCACTGGAATCCGAAACCGTCGCCACGTCGCGCACGAAGGTGACCGGGAAAACCCCTGTGCGAATCGGCACTGCGGCCAGCGCCTGAACATCGGTGACGATGGAGTTCACCGGCACGATCGGATATTTGCCCTGAAGATTGATATTGCCGGATGGCGCGATGGTCTCGGCGCCGACGATCGCCGTCACCACATCCTGAGCCGAGAGGCCGTGCGACTGGAGCTTGGCCGGGTCCACATCGACCACGATCGTGCGTGGACTGCCGCCGAAAGGCGGCGGCGCGGAAACGCCTTCCAGGGTGGCGAACAGCGGTCGTACCGTGTTGAGCGCCAAGTCCTGGATTTGGCCCACTTTGCGGGTCGCGCTGGAGAAGGCGAGATAGCCGACCGGCACGCTGCCCGCATCGAAACGCGTCACGAAAGGGGGCACGGTGCCCGGCGGCATGAAGGCGCGGGCGCGGTTCACATAAGATACCGTCTCCGACATCGCCTGGGACATGTCGGTGCCCGGATAGAATTGCAGCTTGATCAGCGCCGCGCCCTGGATCGATTTCGATTCCACATGCTCGATGCCGGTGATGTAGAGGAAGTGGTACTCATAATAATAGGTGAGGAAGCCCTCCATCTGGGCAGGGTCCATGCCGCCATAAGGCTGCGCCACATAAATGGTGGGCACGCCCAGTGGTGGAAACACGTCCCGAGACATGTTGCGCAAACCCAGGAAGGCGCCGATGGCGACGCCCAGGATGAGGACCAGGACCGTGTAGGGGCGCCGCAGCGCGAGCTGAACCAGGCTCATGATGCCGGCGGCAGTCTATTGCCGTGCGGCGAACGGGTCTTGCGAATGTTCTCGCGCCCGTCCGTTGTCGCTTCCAGCCCCCGGCCCATACCAACCTCTTTTTGAGGAATATCGCCGCTCGATATCGTATTTCGAAAGCGTGCTTCAGTACTATACAAATCGGTAATGGTCCAACCTAAGAAACGCCTTCTCGCGTATCGCCATGTGGCCCAATGCGCCTTTCATGTTCTATAGTTTGGCGCAGTGGTCAGCCGCCGGAGCCCAAAGTTGCCGCGAGTTGCGAAAGATGTGGATAGGGACCTCTATGCGGGGCTAATTCGGCTCCATGTCCTGCACCATGCCGGTGAAAAGCCGATCTATGGTGCCTGGATTATCGAAGAGCTCAACCGCCATGGCTATTCCCTAAGCGCCGGTACGCTTTATCCGTTGCTGCATGGGCTGGAAAAAAAGGGTTATCTGCGCTCCCGCCAGGTGCGGGCCGGCAAGCTTGGCCGCCGGATATATGAAATTACCGCCAAGGGCCGAAAAGTCTTTGCCGCGGCGAGGGAGAAAGTCCGCGAATTGTTTGGTGAACTCTTTGAAGGCGAATTATAGGCGACCGAAACGCGGATAGTCCCCCGCTGGCCTACTGCTTCGGACAGTGACCGAAGCGCACCGGTTTCGCCCGCTTGCGGTAAGCCCGACCCGCGATTTTCACCATTTTACCGACGAATCCATGGCTTCCGGATGTTTGGGCGTTCCGTCGGTGCCCCAGTTTTGCGGGCGCCGGCGGCCGCCGGGGAGGTCCGCCCAATTGTCGACAAAGCTGCGAGCCGCCCAGGCGTCCCATAGATCGGACATGCGCTTAACCCGCTCCGGCTGCGACGCGGCGAGATTGTCGGTTTCGCTGCGGTCGCTTCCCAAATCGTACAGCTCCCAGGCCTCCTTGTAGTTCGCGACCAGCTTCCAGCGGCCGTCATTGACCGCCCGGTTACCGACATATTCCCAGAAGAGAGGGGAAGAACGATACACCGCCTGCCCGCGGAACAAGGGCGCGAAGCTTCGACCCTGCAAGGGCACAAGCGGGTGCCCGTTATAACTTGCCGGATATGTGGTGCCGGTAACCTCAAGCAGGGTCGGCACGACATCGACCAAGTGACCCAAGTCCCGGACATAAGTACCGTTGCGCGCGGAATCGATGCCGCGCGGCCAATGCGCAATGAGCGGCGTCGAAATACCGCCCTCATAGGTGAAGTTTTTGAAGTAGCGGAATGGCGTGTTGGACAAGGTCGCCCATTCCATTCCCTCGGCCACGGTGGAGTGGGGGCCGCCCAACCTTTGCGCCACCGGCTTCCCATCGGGCCCCGGAAGCTGCTGTGCCACCAGTTGCCCGTCCGGGCCGGCTTCCGCATTCGCGCCGTTGTCGGCCATCATGAGAATGAGAGTGTTATCCAGCTCGCCCATCGACTTGAGCGTGCTTATCAGGGTGCCCACCGCCTTATCCATGCGCGAGACATTCGCCGCATAGATTGCCATAATGTGGTCGAACTGATCCTGCTCTTCCGGTGTCAGCTTGTCCCAGTTGTAGGTGTTGGGTTCGCGCGGCGACAGTTTCTGTCCCGGCCCGAATATGCCGAGCGCCTTCTGCCGCTGGAACCGCGCCTGGCGGATGGCATCCCAACCCGCTTTATATTTGCCCCGGAAGCGATCGATGTCTTCCTGAGGTGCCATGAGGTCCGGGTGCGAATTGACGAAAGGCAGGTACAAGGCATAGGGCATGCCCTTTGCCTTCGCCTCTTTGACGTAGCCGATAATATAATCGACGAAGAGATCGGCGGAGTACCACTCCCCTTTGCCAACCTCGGGCGAGTCGACGGTATAATATTTTCCGTCAATATAAATGTCTTGGTCGACCGCCGGCGTCGTTGTCTGGTCGGGAAAATACATCCGCCCTTGCGGTGAGGCGCATGAGCGGTCAAAGCCCCGCTGCCAAGGACCGACGCCGCGCGATATTCCCAAATGCCATTTCCCGGCCATCCCGGTGAAGTATCCCGTACCTTTGAGCAATTCGGCGAAGGTGGCGACCCGATCGAGAAGCCGGCCTTGGATGCCTTGCGACTGCGGATAGTAGACCTGTTCCAGTGCGCCCAAACCGGCCTGATGTGGGTAAGCCCCGGTCAGGAGCGCGGCCCGTGAGGGGCTGCATTTCGGGGTATTGTGAAAATTCGTGAATTTGAGGCCGCCGGCTGCCAGGGCATCGATATTGGGCGTGGGAATTTCGCTGCCGAAGCATCCCCAGTCGGAATAGCCCTCGTCGTCGGTCAGGATGACGATGATATTCGGTTTCGGTGAAGGGCTACGCTGCGCGTCGCTGCGCGTCGTTGCGAGCATGGCCGCTGCAGCCGTGGTCCCCAGCAGCGTTCTGCGTGAGATGTTCATGGCGTTACCCTTCCGACAATTATGCGGGTCCAATTGTGTCGATCCCTTTCAAAGGTTCCACCGAAAACCCGCGCGATAGGTGCGGCGCATGAGTCCCCCCGAGGTCGGAAGATCCTGCACATTATCCACCGCCGTGAAAAGCGTGAAATTGTTATTCCAGCGATAGGAGGCACGCAAATCGGTCGCGGCCACAACGGCATTGTAATTGGTTTGCGCCGCGTTGCCGCAACGCTGGCCTGAGCCCACTTGCGCGACATCCACGCCCCCCACAAGGGAATAGGTAACCCCCTGGCAGGCGATCGCTGGATTATTCTCGGTTCCCAAATCCATCACGGAATCACCGATAATGCGAACCTGGGTGCCGAACGACCAAGCACCTTGGCGATAGTTGACGTTCAGTGTGCCCTGGAACTTCGGGCCCCCGCTATAATAGCTGTTGCCGCCGCCGCCGGCGCCCTGAAAGTAAACGCCATTGAGCGTTTGCGCAAAGTCATATTGATAGTTGCCGTTAAAGTTGACATCGACCTGGCCCGCAAACAGGTCGAAACCATAGGTGGCAACGAAGTCGAAGCCGGCCGCCGACAGCATGGCAGCATTCACCGGAGAGATATGGACGAAGTCGATCTGGCTCGTCGTGTCTGCTCCCAGGCATGCTCCGTTGGCACCCGCGGAGCCGCAGCCGGATGCAGCCGTGAAGCTTCCCTGTCTGTCGAAGACCAGTTGCGCGCAATACACCGTCTCGCCCGTCTGGCAGCGAGAGATAACGGTATCGTAAGTCGGCGTCGTCAGCGCCGAATGCAGGTGAATCTGATACCAGTCCACGGAAGCCGTGAACCCCGGCAAAAAGCTGGGAGTTGCCACCAGGCCGACCGCGAAGGTGGTCGATTTTTCCGGCTGCAGATTCGGGTTGCCGCCCGCGATGGAGAAGCAGCTATTGCTTTTGCCGCCATTGGAGCCCGCCGACCCAACGATGAAGGATGGACAGGTTTTGCCGGCCAGCGCGCCCGGACCATAAAGGTCCCAGTTGTCGGGCGCGCGAATATCGTAAGACCAGGTCGCACGGAACTTCAGGTCGTCAACGAGCTGGCTGGTCACGCCCAATTTCCAGGTCTCAACCAGACCGCTGAACGAGTAATTGGTCATGCGGCCGGCGAGATCGAAATCCAGACTATTGACAAGCGTGTTTTTCAGAATTGGCGCGGCAACTTCCACAAAGCCTTCTTCGGAGTGCAGATGGGCAAACAAGTCGCCGCCAAAATTGCCGGAAGGGTACATGCCCACCTTGGCACGGTTGTTCTCCACAAGCTGTCCGCTCTGCTCGAGCCTCCACTCTGCCCCCAATGAAATCGCCACATCGCCCGCCGGCAGCCGCCAAGGCAGCACGCCCTGCACTTCGACGGACCCCTCGACCTGGGTCATGCGGACCAAGGCCACATCCAGCTCTCCACTGGTGCCGTTGAGGCCGGGATTTACATAGAGACGTGTGGCGTTGCTCGCCGCCCCCGTGCCGAACGGATCAAAGGGCACGCAGCCGGCGATTTCCTCGGCGGCCGTATAACCATAGGCCTGTTGGTCGGCGTTGGTTTGTTGCGCCTGACTGAGGTTCAAAAGGCCTCGGCATTGGATGGAGCCGATGGGCAGGCCCGAAGTTCCGACATTGGCCGCGGTCACCCGCACCGCATCCAGCGCATTCGCCACACGCAAGGTTATCGGGTTCATGACCGTCTCGAGGAGACGGATCTGGCTGCCTTCGATATAGCCGTTCCAGGTCCACGCATCGCCGAGCGAACCCTCCAAGGTGAAGACTCCGCGCATGAGCTGCTTGCCGTACCACCCGCAATTCTGATTCAGCGCGGCGCAGAAATTGTCGAAATTATAATCAATGGATCCCTTCGGGTTGATGGAGGAGGGGCTGGGATTGGCACGATTGCCCGAGAATTCGAACCCCATGGTCAAAAACTGCGACGGGGTGGATTGGCGCTGCGCCACCGTCAGCGTGCCGGTGTCGTACTGGTGGGTGTAGGGGTTGTAACCGTTCGAAAGATTACTGTTGCACGTGCCATTCCCTATTGTGCCCCCGGCGCAAACAAAGGACTGCGCCACCGAATCGGGCAAATAGGCGTTGTCGGCATAGATTTTTTGGTTCGTGCCGCTGAGGGTGTTGCCGTAAGCCCGCAATGTCTGGCGCGCGTAGTTCAGTTGCACCGAGGCCTTGATATCGGGCGTGAGCTGGTAGCTCGTGTAACTGAAATAGGTGGCCTCATGATAGGGATTTATGGGCGCCCAACCGCCGGTACCGAATTGGTTGTTGGTGCATCCGTTGTAGCAGGTGTTGATATTATACACGGTCCCATAATTGAACTGTGTCGGCGTGTTGTCCGTCCCGGCGAACATTGTTCCTTTCAAATAACTCGTATTGGACCCGATGGGAGAACCGGCGGCTCCCGCCGAATTGGCGCTGGTTAAGCCGCCGACCACCAGATTGGTCGCACCGAGGCCATAGGCATAAACCAGATAGGGCTGACCCGTGAGAGAAGAACAGGTGCCCCCCGTGGTCTTGCCTGCCGGATAGGTAATGGCCTTACAGTAGCCGGAATTGTAGACGAACCCTTTGCCGTTATTGCCGTTGCGCGCCTGGGCATCGCCCGGAAACACGGCGGTATCCTGCCGCGTGAAATCCGCTCCAAAAACGGTATGGGCCTTTCCGCTCAAAAACGAAGTGCCCCAGGCAAAGGACGCGCGATAGATCGGATCGGGAACTTCGGTGCTGTTCGAATAGGTGGCGCTGCCCTTGAACCCTTCATAGGTCTTGTTGATCACGATGTTGACGACGCCCGTCACCGCGTCCGATCCCCAGGCCGCTGAGGCGCCTCCCGTCACGACATCGACCCTTTCGACAAGACCGCTGGGGATCAAGGCCGTATCGACGAAACCATCCTGGATGCTGGCGGCGACCACGCGCTGATGGTCAAACAGCACCAAATTGCGTTGAGGGCCGAGCCCGCGAATATCGACGCTATCCAGCCCCGCATTGACCTTTGCCAACCCACCGGGATTGGACCCGGTTGTAATGCTTTGTCCGCCGCGAATCTGAGGTAGTTCTCGGATTTCGTCGCCGAGGTCGACCTTGGCGTCACGGTTCAGGGTATCGAGGCCGATGACCGTAACCGGGGTGGGCGCCTCGAAGCCCTTGAGATCGATGCGGGAAGCTGACGACGTCACCGTCACCCTCTCGACATTGTCCGTGGCCTGGGCCAGGGCCGGCCCCGCAAACGCTCCTACCGCCAGGGTCATTGCCGAAGCGCCAAGCAATTGCTTCAGGAGCTTTTCCATGTCCGTCCCCCAATCCTTCGCACCGCGAAGATGCGTGTTGGTTAGACGCGGATCGGCAGGCTTTCCGCCGGGGATCGGTAAAAATGAACCGGCCTGTGCCTTTTGGGACGTCTTGCGAAATTGCTGCGGTGCCGCATTTTCCCCGGACAGTGGGGAAGCGGCACCATCAGAACCTTACGACACAGCGAAAGCCGGTATGGGAGGTGGGACTGTCGAGAGACTGGGGATGGCGCGCTGCCGGCCTATACCTTTTGCAATAGTTGTCGGCGCACAGGTGAGAGCCCCCCTTGCAAACCTTGCGGCCGATTTTCTGCTGCGGAAGATAGGGATCGAAGCTCTCGGATTCTTGCGCGAGACGAGCACGCGGCGGTCCACAGCAAGCTCTAGCCGGGCCTACGGTCTCGTCTGAATACCAATCCGATGTCCACTCCCACACGTTGCCGATCATGTCATATAAGCCGAACGGGTTCGGGGGGAATGTGCGGACAGGCGATGTCCGGTCAAACTCCTTCGGCCCGGTTCGCTGCCAGGGGAATTCGCCCTGCCAATAGTTTGCCATGAGCCGGCCGCCAGGATTGCGTTCCTTCCCCCAGCCGAATGTTTCTTGTTCCTGCCCGCCCCGGGCGGCGAATTCCCATTCCGCCTCTGTTGGCAGATCCTTCCCAGCCCATTGCGAATAAGCGATCGCGTCGTCATAGGAAATTTGGACGACGGGATGATCCATGATGTCGGCGATGCTGCTGCCCGGACCCAAGGGCAACTTCCAGCACGCACCAAAAACGAATGACCACCAGTTCCCCGGGTTATCGAGCGGCACGGGCCCAACAGTGGGCGTGAACACCGCCGATCCCGCATGGGCCATTTCAGGGGGCATTCCCGGATAGTCTTTCGGGTCGGGCGCGATTTCCGCGAAGGTCGTATATCCCGTGGCCTCGACAAAAGCGGCGAATTGCCGATTGGTCACCGGGCATTCGTCAATCCAGAAATCGCCCACCACCGCGCGCCGGATCGGTGCCTCTTCCGGATAAAAATCTTCGCTTCCCATGAGAAACTCCCGGCCGACAATGCGCCGCATCCCGGCAAAACTGCCGGCATCCGGAGCGCGCAAGTCCTTTTGCCGTTGTCTCATTTCACGCCTATCTTATAGCGATCCATTCGCCTCACAGGTTACCCCGCACGCCGAGGGTGAAATAGCGGCCCATATCGTTGTAGAAGCCGGCGGTCGGATAGAAAAGACCGGGTATCCCGGTGGTGGAGGGCAACAGTGGCGCGCGGGTGTTGCCGATATTGCTGACGGAAAAATAGACCTGGCTTCGACCACCCCAAAGGTCGAACTCTCTGGCGATCGTGGCGTCCAGAACGTCATAAGCATTGAGACGCGACACGCTATAATTCTGCGTGTTGCCATTCAGATTATTGTCACTAGAAGCTTTTTTGAGCCCGCTGAGCCACTCATTCTCAAGCGAGAGTGTCCAGGCCCCTTCGCTGTATTCGAGGAAGGAGGTCTGCCTGACCTTCGGCGCCACAGACCAGGTTGGGGGGCCGCCCGGTATGCTGATCGTGGTGTTCACAGGTTGGTAGGTCAGAAAATGGCGCAGTTTAACGCTGCCTGACAGCCAGCCGAACAGCGCGCGAAGCTCGAAAGCATATCCGACCTCGACATCGACGCCTTCCAGTTCTTGTTGCGCGGCGTTCAGCGGCGAACTGAGAATCCGCGTCGGAAAGTTCAGGTTGGGGCTGCGATAGTTCGGGTCCGAAGGATCTGCGATGGGCCGCTCTGCAAGGGCGCAAAAGGGGGAATCATAGGCCGGCGCACTGGCCAGGCAGACATTCTGCACATCCATGCTCTGATAGCTGATATTGGTAATTGCCTTGGTCAGATGGGTTTTATAGCCGTCTATGGACAGGCTGAAGTTTGGCAAGGCCTTCGGCGTCAGTGTGGCGCCCACAGTATAGGTTTGGGCTGTTTCAGGCTTCAGCTCGGGATCGCCGCGCAAAATCAACTGGGTACTCCTACTTCCACCTGTCAACAGGTCGGTAAAGCCGCTCGTCGAAATTCCGCTGGGTTGATAAAGGTCATTCAAATTCGGCGCCCTGATGTCCACCGACATTGTGCCGCGCAGGCGGATGAGGTCATCGACCTGCCAACCCGTCCCAAGCTTCCAGCTCTTTGCAGAGCCCGAGGTGGAATAATCGGTGATGCGGCCGGCCAGATCCAGCGACAGGTTCTGGAACGCCGGCACATTCCTGACCAGCGGCACATTCAGCTCGACCGCCAGCTCGGCAACTTTTTCGGTGGCGCGCACCGGAGCATTCACATTTTGAACCCATCGTACCGGCGCCGCTCCATTGGCGAGACACATCCGAAGACCGGTACAGTCGACATAATCGGTGGGCAGAAACTTGCTTTCCATTTTATAGGTTTCCCACCTTTCTTCCCCCGAGATGGCCACGGTTATCGCGCCGGCGGGCAACTCAAGGCCGGGGATCCCGCCATGGATCGAACCTTCGACGTCGTCCATCGCTTGGGTAAGTGTCCACCAAGTGGACCGCCTCACATAATCGAAGCTATCCGGCGATGGACCGTTCGGGTCGAAGAGATTCGCCGGCACACAGCCCGGATAGAGGCTTGCATATTGCGGCTGGGTGGTGACCCAACAGGCAATGGTGCCCGAGATGTCCGTGCCATCGACGATGGTCTGCGGCGGCGCAATCACGGCATCGAGCGAAGCGAGATATTTGGCGTTGTCGGTATTGTTGGGGTTTGTGACCTTAAGACGGCTCTCGCCATGGCTGTAATATAAATCCCAGAAGAAGGATTCCAGAACCCCGGACAGACCTGTTGCTATACTGAGATGCCGCTGAAGACCCTGGGTGCTGTAAACGCGATTTTGGCTGGCCGCGTCCCTCCCCCCTATCATGCTCCAGGCGTGCGAGGGTGCAGAGAAATACGGTGTGGCGGGCGGTGGCGGCGGACTGCTGCTTGTCTGGGGGGACATCAAAGGTATCGGAGCCAAACAGCGCCAGCCCGCCGCCGCCAAGGTTCCGCAGACGATCCCCGCACCCAGCTGAGCCTGCGTTGAGGGGTTCAAAAATGGATTGTTTGCAAAAAACGTATTGGGACGATTGGCGGCAGAGCTTACAACCCAATTCTCCCAATCTGCCCAGTTGCCTGCTTCCTCCCACATCGCCTGAATATAGGCATGGGCTTGTGGGGCGAGATCATAATCGAAGCGGCCAAACCCTTCGGCCATGCGCACCTTGGAGCTGAATGTTCCGTATTTCACATAACCGCCGGCGCCTCCCGATTCCAGGTTCGATGTCGTTGTCGGCACGCCATGGATCATCGGCGAAAGGACACCGGCTTGGTTGAATGTATAATTGTTGACCGTGCACGCCGTGCCGCATGAGACAGTGCCATGCTCAGACATGCCGAAGGTTCTGGCGTAAGGCGTATTGACAAACGGCGCGGCCGGCGTTCCGGCTCCCGTTTGCAGCCAGGCTTGGCCATCATAGCCGTAAGGCCTCGCGCTGATGGGCACCATATCTTGATTGCGGTAGCGGCCGGCCAGTTCGAAGTGACCGCGCCCGCCGAAAAGCATTGCACCCGAAGCGGCATCGATCTGCCATTCGGCGGCATCTTCATATTTCGATATGCCCGCATTGATATCGTATTTGAGCCCCGTGAAGCTTGTATCCAGAGCGAAATTTACCACGCCCGCGACGGCATCCGAGCCATACACGGCCGATGCGCCGCCCGTCACGATGTCGACCCGGCTCAAAAGAGTTTGCGGCAACGTATCGATATTGACGGTTCCGTCCTGGTTGGATGCGACGACGCGATGGCCGTCCAGCAGGACAAGCGTGCGAGCGGCGCCAAATCCCCGCAGGGCCAGCACATTGCCCGCATTGTTAGCGCTGCCATTGCCCTGCGTACGGGGGGTGCGGCCGCCGAAAATCATCGGCAGCTTGTTCAGAGCATCCGGCAGATCGCTGGGCGTGGCAGATTGCAATTGCAACTTCGTCATGGCTGCAACCGGCGTCGGCGAAATCGCCGCGTCGGTAATCAAGCGCGACCCGGTTACGGTGACCACTTCTGTGCCTGCCAGGACGTCCAGCGGCGCTTCAGCCTCAGGAGGAGGGATTGGAACGGAGCCGGTTTGCACAGGTGCGGCGAGCCGCAAGACGATGGTCTTCCCGTCATTGCTGGCGACTTCCAGGCCGGTACCGGCCAGTAGCTGATCGAGCGCTTCGCGGACCTCCAAATGGCCCTTTACGGCCGGAGTCCTTACGTCCCGCAGACGGGTGACGGGGGCGATAATCTGGACATTTGCCTGGCGCCCGAATTCGGGGATCGACTTGGCGGCTTCCTGGGAAGGCAAATCGATGTTCAGCGGTTGCGCGCTGGCGGTCGATGCATAAAGCACCGCCAGCGTCACGGCCGCAGAAGATGCCTTGATTTTCAAGGCGATAAACTCTCCCCGAATCCACCTTCTTCTTTTGGGTGCATTCCCCCCTTATAAGACGCAGGGGGCAGCGCTTTCCGCCACAATACGCGACTTTTTCCTTGGCGCCCCCGTCAACGGGTCAGCCGCACCTCGTTTTCCCCGATTTCAACGCGGGCCCTAAGGCTGGCCGCCACCGTCTGTGCGAAGCCGACGGGATCTGTAGCACGAAACAGGCCCGCGATCTCTTCCCTGCCAAGGCTGGGATCGGCAATTATGATCCGGGTGTCGCTATAACGCGCGAATTGCGCGACGGCCTCGCTCAGCGACTGCCCCTCAAATGCCAACCGCCCATTCTGCCAGGCGAGCTCGCGTTGAACCTCGGAAGGATCCACCGCCGTTGCGGTGATGACAGACTGTCCCTGAATTGTCCGCGTCCGTGTATTGGCCACGGCACGGACCGCCTGCGCCGGTGACGATCCCGGCATCGAGACCTCTACCGTGCCCTCGCGCACCAGCACCTGCACCGACGCCGCGTCCAAATGCTGCACGGTAAAACTCGTTCCCACCACCCGAATTGCCGTGCCCCCCGCTTCGACGATGAAGGGGCGGGCGGGGTTTTTTGCCACGTCGAACAAGGCCTCGCCGCGCAACAAGCGCACCCGGCGCTCCTGATCGGTAAATCCCACATCCAATTCCGACTGCGTATTCAGCGTAATGACGGAGCTGTCGCCCAGGGCGATAACCCGCGCTTCACCCTTGCCTGTGACGTAGCGGGGGCCGCGCGACAGCAGCTTGAAACCGGCGACCGAAACAAGGGCAGTGGAGGCCGCCGCGGCCAACCCAATTCCCACAACGCGCCGGCGAGAGGTACCAGACTCGCCCCCCGCCGTGGGCAGAAGGGCTTCGAAATCAGGCCCCAAAGCCTTGGCTTTTTCGGTGGCGAGCCAAATGGCGCGCACGCGGCCGAAAGCGCCGAGCCGCCGCGGATCGGCGTCCGTCCATCGGCGGAACTCTTCCTCTTCATCTCTTGTCAGAGGGGCCCGATCGACCCGAGCAGCCCATTCGGCTGCCTCGGCGTCAATTTCCTGGGCGGTCTTTCTTTGCGTCACGCTCACTGGCTTCACTATTGAATCTACTGATAGACGATTGCGGGGCGGCCGTTCCGCCGTCCTGAAAGGACCGAAGCAATAACATATGTGCTTGGGCCATGCGCTTTTCGAGGATATTTTCGGAAATCCCAAGTCTTTCAGAGACTTCCCTCTGCGATAATCCTTCGATGCGGCGCAAGCGCAAGACCTCGCGCACCCGTTCGGGAAGGGCCGCGATCGCGCCGGCAAGGCGGTAGAGCTCGTCACGATCAATGGTCTGCCGCTCCGGAGAGGGTTCTTCGGATCGGACCTGAAGCTGTTCGAAATTGGGAACGGTGCTGATCGAAACCACCTTCAGCCGCCGGAAATGGTCGATCAGGACCGAGCTTGCCGTTTGAAAGGCATAGGTTTTGGGATTTCGGACATGTCATCAAAATGGGACGCCCGCGCGATCTGGTTGGGACGACATGTCTTGCCGCATGAGGCGGCCCTGCGGGTATGGTTGGATCGCCGCCGTGTCCCGGGACTTGAGGTGG
>JAICHV010000016.1 GCA_025924715.1 Alphaproteobacteria bacterium | reverse complement strand
GGCAGGCGCCGCCCCGTCAGCAGCAGCGCGGCCGCCGGCCGGACCACCGGCGCCGCGCCCGCCGCCGCCACCCACAACGGTGACGTTGATATTTTCGGGCTTGCGGCCCAGCAGCATCAAAATCCTTGAGCCGTCCGGCGAGAATTTGACGACCATGCCGCTATAGCGGTCCGTCGTCCAAATATTGTCCGCCGAATCCACCCGCACCGAATTGGCGACCAGGGAAGAATAGATCCCCTTGCCGATCTCCCGCACGAATTTTCCGCTCCTGTCGAACTGCAACAACTGGTCCTGACCGTGAACGAAAATCCGGCTGCCGCCCAACGAGGCATAGGGATTGCCCGCGCGCTGGAAGACGAAGATATCGCCCTTGGAATTGGTGGCGACACCCGCGACCTCGCCGGCATAAATGCCTTTGGGATAGGTGATGGGGTCGGCGGCAGTGTAGTTGAGCGCACCCTGCGCGAAGGCCGCCGTGCCGCTAAACACCGATGCGGCAAGAAGCCAATGTGCCAGACGTTTCATGTCGATCTCCCCTGGGCTTTTGCAGCCAATTTATTTGCCCGCGTCCAACACGAATTTCTGCGACCGCCAGCTTTCGATCTCGCCAACGAAAATGGTGTTGGGATTGCGGCAGTCCATCATGTGGACCACCTGAAAGCCGGGCGGCAGCTTGCCGGCATGACCGAATTTTCCGATCACGGTGCCGTCCAATTCGGCCTTATAGACTTGACCGGTCTGGGCCCAGCTGCCCGGCGTGTTGCCGTTGGGATTGGAGTTCGACACGAACAGATACTGCTTGGGACCTTCGGTGCTGATGCAGTCCGTCCAGGCCGAGCCGTAATTGTTGTAAGACGTCTTCCAAACCAGATTGTTGTCCAGCACGACATAGCGGGCATTGCCGCGGTCGGCGACATAGACGTTGCCGGCTTTGTCGACCTGAATGGCATGGGGCAGGTTGAATTCGCCCACACCGTTGCCGCCACCGCGTTTGCCGATCTTGGCCAGGAACTTGCCGTATTTGTCGTATTTCACGACCCGGTTGTTGCAATAGCCGTCGGAAATGAAAATGTTGTCCTGCGCATCCCAGGCCACGTCGGTCGGACGGCACAGGGTGTAGTTCTCGTCCGGCGTGGTCGGAGCGCCGGCGGTGGTGATGCCGTCCGAGACGGGGGGACGGAACCCGATCACCATCAGCACCTTGGTGCCGGTGGGATCGAATTTGGTCACCAAATTGGCGCCCTCATCGACCGTCCAGATATTGTCATGGGAATCGACGCGCAGCGAATGGGCATAGAGAAAGCCGTAATAGCCCTTGCCGATCTCTTTTACGAAATTGCCCTTGGCGTCGAACTCCCAGACCCGGGTTTGCGGATCGCGGAAATAGACGAAGACATGGCCTTTGGAGTTTGTCGCGATGCCCTGGGTTTCACCGAAATATTCGCCCTTGGGTGGCTTGAAAAAGTTCGGCACGCCCTTGTAGCCGAGCTCTTGAACCTTGGTGGTGTCTTCGATGGTGGCGCGCTGCTGGGACAATCCCGGTTCGAGCGACGCGAGCAGCGCAAACGTACCCGCAAACAGAAGTTTTGCCTTCACCCCGGACCCCCGCTGTTTTTTTTCGTCGCCTCGGCGAGCCGGGCGCAGCCAAAGACTAGCAGAAACCGGACATAGGACAAGGCGTGTGGCCGAGGCCGCCCTTGAGATCAAAGGCGATCCGCTCAGCATGGATCATGGTTATGCGCTTGGCCGATCAGGCCGATCCCGCTCTTTGGCAGCCGATCGTCAGGCTAGGCGCCAGTCGTCCCAGATGATTGGACGACTGCCGCCCGGGCCCGGTTAGAGAGTCGGCTTGAGCTGATAGCGTGCCACCTGGCCGAAGGGGGCGACCTGGGAAATGATGATATGGCCGGCGGCATCGGCGACCACACCTTCCGGTCCGGTGGTGCCGCGCAGCGGAAACCACGGGGTCGGATTGCCGCCGACATCCGGAATGAAGGCCGTCACCTTGCCCGTCTTCGCATCGCCGACATGGACGCCGCGGATAAAGGCGTTCCCGCCCATGACGCTGGATTCGGAGTCGGCCGCATAGAGGACGTCGTTATGGTCGATATAGAGCCCGCTGGGCCGGCCGAACTGCTTCCATTCCGCAAGCAGCTTGCCATCCTGGTCGTAGATATCGATGGCGCTGTTTCCGCGATTGGCGACGAAAAGCCGGCCTTGGGAATCCATCGCCAGGCTGTGGGTGCAATCGCTGGGCTGGGGGCCATTACCACAGGCGGGCCACTCTTTGAGGTATTTCCCGTTCTTGTCGAACTTCATGATGCGGTACGGCATATTGGTCAGCTCATGGCCGTCCGCCACGAAGATGTCGCCATTGGGCGCGGTGATGACATCGGAAGGTTGATTGAAATGGGTTTCGTCATGGCCATAGACGCCGGGCGTGCCCAGCTTCATCAGCAGCTTCCCTTCCGGGCTGAACTTCAGAACCTGATCGCCATTGGGCACCGTCCCGGGGGCCGGGGCGCCCCTGCGGCCGCCTTCGGTATTGGACTGCGTATCGGCCACCCACACATTGCCTTGCTGATCGACCCAAAGCCCGTGCGGATAAACGATCATGTCCGCGCCGAAGGAGCGGACGAAATTGCCGTGTTCGTCGAACTTCATCACCGGGTCGACATGACTTCCGATGCAGCCATTCACTTCACACCGGCGCGCGATCCAAACGGATTTGCCGTCCTTGTCGATGTCGATGGCGCTGGTCGAACCGAGCTTGCCCTTGCCCTTGGGCATCTTCAGCCAGGTTTCATCGCGGTCATAGGGATTGGGCAGCGCCAAGTCCTCTTTCGAGCGGACGGACACGTTATAATCGCCCTCGGGAATGCCGATATCGAAACCGGGGCAGGATATCTGGGGACTCGTGCAGCGCGGAGCAGCGGCATCGGTGTATGGCAGCCCGGGCGCCGGGGCGCCCCCCATGACACCTGCAGGCGGTCTTCCCGCCCGACCCGGGGCCGGAGCCGGAGCAGGCTGCCCAAAAGCGGCCAATGACCCGCCCGCGATTCCGGCGAGCAACAAGACCGTGAGCATGGAATGAGATGTGCGCATAGGCTCCCCTTCTGATTGTACGAAGCGGCATTTTGCAAATCTGCGCGATAGCGCAGGTCTTGTGCCGTTCTCGGATGCCGGGACGCTAGCGTTTTCATCCCTTGTTGCCTAGGTATTTTTTAGCGTGTCCGCACCGTCCGCCCGGCCACCTTCGCAGGCGCAGCGCAGCTATCAAGCACGAACCGTTTTGCCCATTTTGTCGTGCCGGACCATGGCGGATTTTTCATCGTTTGGCCCGGCGCCGGCGGCCGCCGACAGCTAACCGCCAAGCCGCCCTTGTGGAACCGGCTTTTCGACAACCTGCCGCCGGTAGGGAAACATTTGGCGCTCGCGCCGCTTTATCGAGACAACCAAAAGGCGCAGCGCAATGAATTTTCCCAAACTGGCAAGCGCTATGATCCGGCTGGCGCCGGGCTCATGAACGCGGCCGCGGCTTTCCTGTTTTCGCTTTTTCCCGCCGCCACGCCCGCCTGGGTCGTGGTGGTCGGGATCGTGTTCTTCGCCTGCGTTTTTGCCTGGCTGGCGCATGCCGTCATCCATGCGGTGATTTGCCGGTTCCTGGGGCATCGGCGCGATGCCCTTGCGTCCATCGTCACGCGCAGCCGGGCCATCGCGCGCTATGCCTTGATCGTTCTGACCGTCAGCGCGCTGTTGCCACTGGCGCCGCTGTCCCATGAAGCACAGGACGACAGCCATCGGGTCCTGTTGGCGGCTTTCATTGTCCTGGCCGGCTGGCTGGCGGTGGTCAGCGCCAATATCGCGCTGGAACGCTATGCCAGCAATTTCCGCATCGACACCAGCGACAATCTGATGGCGCGCAAGGCCGTGACTCAGGTTCGGGTCTTCCGCCGGGCGCTGGACGTTCTTCTGGTGGTCCTCACCGCCGGCTTCGCCCTGATGTCATTCGATTCCGTGCGGCAGTTCGGCGTCAGCTTGTTCGCCTCGGCGGGTGTGGCCGGCATTGCCGCCGGTCTCGCCGCCCGACCCTTGCTGGGCAATTTGGTGGCGGGCATGCAGATCGCGATCACCCAGCCGATCCGATTGGGCGATGTCCTGGTGATCCAGGGCAATTTTGGAACGGTGGAAGAGATCTTTTCGACCTATGTGGTCCTGAAGATATGGGATTGGCGCAGGCTGATTGTCCCGCTATCGTTTTTCTTCGACAATCCGTTTGAGAACTGGACGCGCAGTTCCGCTGCCGTGCTGAGCTCGGTCATGCTGTATGTCGATTATTCCGTGCCGGTCGAGGCAGTGCGCCGCAAAGCAATCGAGATCGTCCACGCCTCGCCGCTGTGGGATGGCCAGGTGGTAAACCTGCAGGTCAATGACGCGCGCGAGGAAACCCTGGAACTGCGCATCCTGCTGAGCGCTGCCGATTCCGGAAAAGCCTCCGATTTGCGCGCCGAGGTACGAGAGAAAATGATCGCCTTTCTGCAGGAAGAGATTCCCCATGCCCTGCCCCGGCGCCGCGCCGAAATCGTGGTGGAAAATCCGCAGGCGCTGAAGCCGCCACCTGCTCGCTAGAGTAGCTTTTCCATCTTCCGCGTCAGCGCCTGGGCATCGACAGGGGCATAGACTTTGGCGTCATTGTCGAAATACACATAAACATCGCGGGGACGGGCGGGAGCAGGCGGGCCGGCATGTTCGCCTTGCGCCTCCTCGCCGCAGGCCCAGGCGCGTATGCGCGCCGCCCAGATGTCCAGATCCTGATCGCCATATTGGCTGGTGTAGAGCTCGCTACTGCCATGCAACCGGACATAGACAAAATCGGCCGTCGCATCCATCAGCAAAGGCCATTCCACCGTATCGGCCACCACCAAACCGATCCGGTGCCGCCGCAGCAGAGGGATGAAATCGGGATCGCGAAAACTGTCATGCCGGATTTCCAGGGCATGACGGAGTGGGCGATCCTTGTCCGTCTTGAGGACGGCGCGGTACTTGAGTTTGGCGTCATGGCGGTGCGCCAGTCTGGCGGCCTCTTTGGTGCTGCGCGGCAGCAGATCAAAGAAATCGGCCAACAGTTCCGGTTTGAAGCGGAAGACCGGCGGCAATTGCCACAGGATCGGCCCAAGCTTCGGTCCCAATGCCAGGACACCGGACGCCAGGAAATTGGCCAGCGGCACCTCGACATCGCGCAGCTTTTTCATATGGGTGATGAAACGCGGACCTTTGACCGCGAAGACGAAATCCGCCGGCGTGGCCGCCGCCCAGGTCCGAAAGCTGCTGGGTGCTTGCAGGGAATAGAATGTGCCGTTGATTTCGATCGAGGAAAACCGTTCCGCCGCAAAGCTGAGCTCATCCTTTTGGCGCAGGCCGGAGGGATAAAACCGCCCCCGCCATCCCGCATACCGCCAGCCCGAAATCCCGATCCGCACCGCGCCCGCCTTGCCGCCGGCGCGATGGCCCCTCTTGCGCACGGATGTCAGGCAGTTCCAGCCAGGTTCTTGTACAACTGGCCGTAGACATCGGCCGATTGCGACCAGCTGAAAGATTGCGTCATCGCGCTTTTGCGCATCCTGTTCAGGTGCTTCTTGTTGCCGAAAGTGGCGAAGGCGCGAAGGATGCCACCCAAAAACGACTCGGTGGACGGCTGCTGAAACAGGAAGCCGGTTTCGCCGTCATTGATGGTGTCCGCCAGGCCCCCGGTGCGCCGCCCGATCGGCAGCGCCCCGAACCGCTGCGCATACATCTGGCTGAGGCCGCAAGGCTCGAAACGCGAAGGCACCATGATGAAATCGCTGCCGGCGAAGATGCGGCGCGCTTCGCCGGGATCGAAGCGGATCGCTGCGGCGATGGCATCGGGGCGCTCCCGCTGGGCCTGGTCCAGCGCCTGCTCGAATTGCGGCTCACCCTTGCCGGTGACGATGATCTGCCCGCCGGCCCGGACGATGGCGTCGGCGGCCGCCAAAACCAGATCGACACCTTTCTGATGCACCAGCCGGGCCACCAGCCCGAACAGCGGTCCACGCTGAATGGCCAGCCCGAATTCCCGGCGCAGATGATCCGCATTGGCCTGGCGCTCCTCCCAGCAGCCGGGCGCGAAGGGTTTGACCAGCGCCGGGCAGGTACGCGAATCCCAGCTTTCGTCGATGCCGTTGAGGATGCCGGTGAGTTCGCGCTTGCCCGCCCGCCGGCGCAGCACGCCTTCCAGTCCGCAGCCATGCTCGGGTTTGGTGATCTCCCGGGCATAGGTCTCGCTGACAGTGGTCAGATGCGAGGAATAGTGCAGCCCGGCCTTGAGGAACGACACTTTGCCGTAGAATTCCAGCCCGTCCACCTGGAAAGCGCTGGCCGGCGCATTGATGCGGCCCAGGCTGCTGGCGGGGAAAAGACCCTGATAGGCGAGATTATGGATGGTCAAAAGGCTGGGAATTTTTGAGCCCCGCCATTCCAGATAGGCCGGCACCAGCCCCGACTGCCAGTCATTGGCATGGACCAGGTCGGCAGCCCAGTTGGGATCGCCCTGGCCGGCCGCGACCGAGGCCGCAATCGAGGCGAAGCGGGCGAAACGCAGATCATTGTCGGCCCAGTCCCGTCCCGCGGCATCGCAATAAAGTCCGCCTTCGCGCTCAAAAAGCGCCGCGCATTGCACGGCATAGATCGGCAGTCCGTCCGGCGCCTCGCCGCGCAGCAACTGGGCCTGCGGCATCAAACCTTCCGCCGGATAATGCGCGACGACTTCGGTCGTCCCCAGGCGGCGCAGGACATCGGGGTATCCCGGGATGATGACACGGACATCGGCGATCAGGCGCAACGCGCGCGGCAACGCGGATGCGACAGCGGCCAAACCGCCCGTCTGTACATAACCGTCCATTTCCGGGGTCGCGAAGAGCACGCGCATCGGCCAGCCTCCACCCGCAAAACGCCAACGGATGGGCTTCGTTCCGGCGCGTAAGAAGTTTTTACGGTCGCCGCCTGACCGTACAAACAAATGTGAATCAGAGCGTCAGACGCGGCGTTCCGGACAGGGAAACGGCGCCGATCTGCCGCCTTCCTTCCCACACTTCGACTTGGTGTTTGCGGCAGATATCCAGGGCCGAATTCAACGCCGCCATGTCGTCGGGTTTATCCAGTTCGATCACGATGGGCGTTCTACCATCGGGACCGATGACCTTAATCTTGTATTGGGCCATACGACCCTCCTCCAGCATTCGAACGGAAACGCCCGAACACGGGTGCTGTTCCATTTTACCCGGGGGGATCGAAAGGCCCCACCGGACATTCCCCCTGGGGACCACACAACTGCGCCTTGCTGGGCGACGCAAAACACCATGAGACCGGTACACAGATTGGAGCCCGGCCGGCCTTACCCGCTGGGTGCGCATTGGGACGGACTGGGGATCAATTTCGCCGTCTTCTCGGCCCATGCGCAAAAGATCGAGCTCTGCCTGTTCGATCCCGAGGGCCGGCGCGAGCAGGCGCGCCTGCCCCTGCCCGAATACACCGACGAAATCTGGCACGGCTATCTGCCTTATGGGGGCCCCGGACTGGTCTATGGCTACCGGGCGCATGGTCCCTATGCGCCCGAACAGGGACATCGCTTCAACCCCGCCAAGCTTTTGCTGGACCCCTATGCCAAGTCGCTGCTGGGGGCGCCGCGCTGGACCGATGCCCTGTTCGGCTATCGCCTGGCCTCATCGCGGGCCGATCTCAGCATGGACCGGCGCGATTCCGCCTCCGCCATGCCCAAGGCGGTGGTGATCGACGATCATTTTTCCTGGGGCGACGAGCGACGTCCGGAAATTCCCTGGGCGCAGACGATGATCTATGAAGCCCATGTCCGGGGCATGACCAAATTGCTCGATATCCTGCCCCAGTCCGAGCGCGGCACCTTTGCCGGACTGTCACATCCCAGGGTCATCGAGCATCTCAAACACATCGGTGTCACCGCCATCCAGCTCATGCCGGTACATGCCTTTCTTCAGGACCGGCCGCTGCTGGAAAAGGGTTTGTCCAATTATTGGGGCTACAACACGCTCGCTTATTTCGCGCCCGAACCGCGCTACCTGTCCGGCGGCGAGCCGCGCGAAATCCGCGACATGGTGCGGCGCTATCACGCCAGCGGGCTCGAGGTGATTTTGGACGTGGTCTATAACCATACCTGCGAGGGCAGCGAACGCGGACCGACCTTGTCCTGGCGCGGGCTGGACAATGCCAGCTATTACCGGCTGGCCGAGGATGCCCGTTACACCATCAACGATACCGGCACCGGCAATACTCTCAATCTTTCCCATCCCCGCGTGCTGCAGATGGTGATGGATTCCCTGCGCTATTGGGCACAAAGCTACCATGTCGACGGCTTTCGCTTCGATCTGGGCCTGACCTTGGGCCGCCAAGCCTGGGGCTTCGACCAGCAGGCCAATTTCTTTCACGCAATCCGGCAGGATCCCGTCCTGTCGAGCCTGAAAATGATTTGCGAACCCTGGGATGTGGGTCCGGGCGGTTATCAACTGGGGCATTTTCCGCCCGGCTTTTCGGAATGGAACGACCGCTACCGCGACAGCGTGCGGCGCTACTGGCGGGGCGATGCCGGGATGCGGCCGGAGCTGGCCTCGCGCCTCGCCGGCTCCAGCGATCTTTTCGATCCCTGCCGCAAGCGCCCCCATGCCAGCATCAATTATGTCGCCTGCCATGATGGGGCGACGCTGCAAGATCTTGTCTCCTATCAAGGCAAGCACAACCTGGCCAATGGGGAAGACAACCGCGACGGCGCTTCGGACAATCTATCGGCCAATTACGGCGCCGAGGGTGAAACCGGGGATTCGGCCATCGCGGCATATCGCGAGCGGGTCAAGCGCTCCATGCTCGCCACATTGCTGACCTCGCTGGGCACACCGATGATCCAGATGGGGGATGAATGCGGGCGCAGCCAGAAAGGCAACAATAACGCCTATTGCCAGGACAATGAACTGACCTGGCTGGATTGGTCGCTGCTCGATTCCGAACAGGGCAAGGCCCTGGCCGGTTTTGTCGCCCGGCTGACGCAGCTGCGCCGCCAGCAAGTCACTCTACATGCCGATCATTATCCGGATGGGGAAGCCGCGCCGGGGCTGGCGCGCCAATCCTGGTGGGACGAGCGCGGCATTGAACTCAGCCCCGCCGACTGGAACAATGGCGAGGGCCGTATCCTTTGCCTGCGCCGGGCAGCACCGGTCGGAAATGCCCGCATCGAGGTCACCGCGCTGTTGCTCAACGCCGATTCCCGCCCCGTCTCCTTCAAGCTGCCGGGCGATTTGCCCTGGCGCTTGGTGCTGGACAGCGCGGACCCGCAGGCCATGGCCAAGCCGGTGACGGGATCCTGCGAAGTCGCCGACCGCGCCGCCGTGCTGCTGGTGGCGGACATCGCGGCATGAGCATGCAATTCGGTCCGCGCCGGGAGGGCGACGCCATCCGCTTTTCGCTCTGGGCCCCGGATGCCCCCCAAGTGATGCTGGAGCGGCCGGGCGAGCGTGATCAACCGATGCATCGGAGCGATGACGGCTGGCATGTGCTCACCGTGCCGGGCCGCGCGAGTCAACGTTACCGCTTCCGCATCGGCAACACGCTCGTTCCCGATCCGGCCTCGCGCCGCCAGGATAGCGGGGTGCATGGTTGGAGTGTGGTGACGGAGCCGGCACCGCTCCAGCCCTGGCCGGGCCGCCCCTGGCATGAGACCGTGTTGTATGAATGTCATGCCGGATTGATGGGCGGCTTTGCCGGGGTGACGGCGCGGCTACCCGAACTGGCGCGGCTGGGCATCACCGCAGTGGAGTTGATGCCCATCGCCGCCTTTCCGGGATCGCGCAACTGGGGTTATGACGGCGTGCTGCCATTTGCGGTGGCGGAGGCCTATGGCACCGCCGAGGCGCTCCAGGAACTGATCCGGCGCGCCCATGAGCTGAAGATCAGCGTGCTGCTGGATGTGGTCTACAATCATTTCGGGCCGGACGGCAATTACTTGCCGCTTTATGCGGGGCAGTTCTATCGCAGCGACAAGTCCACGCCTTGGGGCGCGGCAATCGATTTTCGCGTACCCGAAGTGCGCCGTTTCTTCGAGGACAATGCGCGCTATTGGCTGTTCGAGATCGGGTTCGACGGCCTGCGTTTCGACGCGGTGCATGCGATCGCGGACACCGATTGGCTGGACGCGCTGGCCGGCGATCTGCGCCGTGAGGCCGGTACGCGCAGGATCCATCTGGTTCTGGAAAATGAAGACAATGGCGCAGGCCATCTGCGCCGCGGCTTCGACGCCCAGTGGAACGACGACGTCCATCACGCCTTTCACGTGTTGCTGACGGGCGAGACCAACGCCTATTACCAGGATTTTGCGACAGACCCAGCGGACCTGCTGGCGCGGGCGCTTGGCGAAGGCTTTAGCTATCAAGGTCAAGCTTCCGCCAACCGCAAGGGCGCGCCGCGCGGCGAACCCTCAGCCGATCTGCCGCCAACTTCTTTCGTCAATTTTCTGCAGAATCACGACCAGACCGGCAACCGCGCCTTTGGCGAACGGCTTACGATATTGGCCGATCCCGCCGCGCTAAAAGCGGCGATTGCCCAGCTGCTGCTGGCGCCGCAAATTCCCATGATCTTCATGGGCGAGGAAATTGGCAGCCGGGCGCCCTTTCTGTTTTTCACCGATCACGGCCCCGAACTGGCAAAGGCGGTGCGCGAGGGACGGCGGCGCGAATTTGCCGCTTTTGCGGCCGTCGCCGGAGGACGCGAGATTCCCGATCCCAATGCGCCCGCGAGCTTTGCGGCCAGCGATCCCGCCCGCGACGCGCCGGACCGCCAGACCTGGCTGGCGCTGTATCATCACTTGCTGGCGCTGCGTCACGACAAGATCATGCCGCGCCTCAAAGGCGCAGCCACGATCTCGGCCGCGGCCATCGCGGGCAAAGCCGTGCTGGCAAGGTGGCGTATGGGCGATGGCCGGGTGCTGACGATTGCCGCAAACCTTGGTATCACGCAAGTCGAAGCGAAGCTGCCGGCGCAAGCCCCTTTTTATGGCGAGCCGGCGGAGAGGCTCGCGCCGGCCACCACTCTTGCCTGGCTGAGTCCATGACAGCGTTGGAAAAGCTGGCGCGCGCGGCTGGCCTTGCCGTGACCTGGAAAGATGCCGACGGCCGAAGCCGGCGTGTTTCGCCGCAAAATCTTCGCGCGATCCTGACGGCGCTGGGCCATCCTGCAAACACGCCGCAGCAGATCAAGCGCAGCCTCGCCCGGCTGAAAGCCCACAAGGGCGAGCCGCCGCTGCTGGTGGTGGCGCAAGGCGCGCGTTTTCGCGCGCGCGGCCGCGCGCTGCACTTGGTTGCGGAGGACGGCAGGCAGCACAAGCTGGCGATCAGAAACGGCCGCGCCAAAGCCGACCTTGCGCCGGGCTATTATCGGATCGCAGGCGGCAACCGCCTGGCGGTCACGCCGCCGCGCGCCTTTCAGCCCGAGGCAAAGATTTGGGGTGTATCGGTGCAGCTTTATGCCATGCGCGGTTCGCCCGGCATCGGGGATTTTGCGGCCCTGGGAAATTTTTGCGAGGACGCCGCACGGGCCGGCGCCAATGCCGTGCTGCTGAGCCCGGTGCATGCGGTACCTCCAGATGGTATCAGCCCCTATACCCCGGCCAGCCGGCAATTCCTGAACCCACTTTATATACCGCTGGCCGGACCGGACCGGGGCGAAGGCCAAATCAACTGGCGCCGCGCAACGGCTGCGCGGATGAAGGCCTTGCTGCGCGAATTCGCCAAGTTCAGAAGCGATCCCGAATTCACCGCTTTTATGCGGCAGCAGGGCGGGCGGCTGAAACAGCATGCGCGGTTCATGGCCGGCAAACCGGGCGGCATGCGCTTGCAGCTTTATCTGCAATGGCGCGCCGATCGGGCTCTGGCCGACGCGCAGGCCCGTGCCAAAGCGGCAGGCATGACGGTCGGTTTGATTGCGGATGTCGCGGTGGGGCTGGACCCGCAAGGCAGCGAAGCCGCGGGCGAGGCCGCTTCGATGCTGCAAGGCCTGTCCATCGGGGCGCCGCCGGACGCGCTGGGACCGGAGGGACAGGATTGGGGCCTCACCGGATATTCTCCCGCCGGCCTGATCGCCGGCGGCTATGATGGTTTCATCCGCACCTTGCGCGCGGCGATGCGCCATGCCGGCGGCATCCGGCTGGACCATGCCATGGGGCTGATGCGGCTTTGGGTGGTGCCGCGCGGCCGGCCCTCGCGCGACGGCGCTTATCTGCATTATCCCTTTGAGGAGCTGCTGGGGTTGGTCTGCCTGGAATCCCAGCGCCACCGCGCTTTGGTAATCGGCGAGGACCTGGGCACGGTGCCGCCGGGATTTCGCCGCCGCGTCTTTCGTGCCGGCCTGATGGGGATGGATGTGCTGTGGTTTGCCCGCGACCGCAAAGGCAATTTCCGCCCGCCGCAGCAATGGTTCAAACACAGCGCGGCGATGACCACCACCCATGATCTTCCCACGCTTGTGGGCTGGTGGCGCGGCCGCGACCTCGAATGGCGCGACGCCATCGCGGGCACTGTTGATAAGGCGGCCTGGCGCCGGCGCGCCCGCGACCGCCGCGCGCTCTGGGGTGCCCTTCGTGCCGGCGGTGCCAAAGGCCCCGTGCCCAAAGATGCGGCGCGCTTTGCCGACGCCGCGATCGCGGCCCTGGCGAAATCTCCCTCGCCTTTGAAGCTGGTGGCGATCGAGGACCTGATCGGGGAAATCGAGCAGCCCAATATTCCCGGCACCATCGATGAACATCCCAATTGGCGGCGGCGTCTGAAAGCAGCCAAGCCCTTTGCGACGGCCTCGGCACGACGGCGCGCGACGCTGCTGAACGGGGGGCGCGCATGATCCCGCGCGCCACTTACCGCCTGCAATTTCACAAGGGTTTCACCTTTGCCGATGCCGTCCGCCAGGTCGACTATCTGGCCGCATTGGGCATCAGCCATGTCTATGCCTCGCCCATCCTGACCGCCCGCGCCGGATCGCGCCACGGTTATGACGTGGTCGACCACAGCCGCATCAATCCCGAGCTTGGCGGCATGGAAGGTCTGTTGGGTCTGGTGCGCGCCTTGAAGGCGCGCGGTCTGGGACTGATCGTGGACATTGTGCCCAATCACATGGCGGTGGGCCGCGCCGACAATCTCTGGTGGCAGGACGTCTTGCGCAAGGGCCGCGCCAGCCCTTTCGCCGAGGCCTTCGACATCGACTGGGATATGTTGGACGGAAAGCTGCTGGCGCCGTTCCTGGATGGCCAGCCGCAAGCGCTTTGGCAAAAAGGCGCGTTGACGCTGGGCTGCGAAAACGGCGAATGGGCGTTTGCCTATTTTTCGCATCGCTTTGCATTGCGGCCGGAAGACCAGGATATCGCTGTGCCCTCATCCTGGGCCGAGGCGCAAGCCTTGTTGGCGCGGCAGCATTTCGTACTGGCGGATTGGCGCGAGGCCGACACCCGCCTCAACTGGCGCCGCTTCTTCGACATCACCGAACTGGCCGCCCTGCGCATCGCCGAACCCGAAGTGTTCGAGGCCGTGCATAGGTTGACTTTCGATCTCTATGCCCAGGGCCTGATCGACGGGGTGCGGGTGGATCATGTCGACGGCCTGGCCGATCCGGCCGCTTATTGCCGGCTGCTGCGGCAGCGGCTGGCCGCCATCCGTCCGCATCCTTACGTAATCGTCGAGAAGATATTGGCCCGGCACGAGGCGCTTCCTGCGGATTGGCAGACGGACGGCACCACCGGTTATGACGCGATGAATGATGTCGCCGCGCTGTTGCATGGCGATGATGGCGGCGTGCTGGAGGGACTGTGGCGGCGCGTCAGCGGGCGCGGCTTGTCCTTTGAGGATGAAGAGGTCATCGCCCGGCGCGAAATTCTGCACAGCAAATTCGCCGGCCCATTCGAGCAGGTGTTGCGCGCTTTCGCCGGCCTGGTGCCGGATGCCACGCCCGAGGCCTTGCGACACGATATGGAAGAGGTGTTCGTCGCTCTGCGCTGCTACCGCGGCTATGCCACCGGGTTTGTCAATTCGCCGGGCCCGGGGCCGATCCTGTCACAGGCGCTGGATCGCGCGCCCTATCTGAGGCCTCTGTTCGAGGATCGCAGCGGCGATCCCCAAATCGCCGATGCCCTGCGCCGCTTTCATCAACTCAGCGCGCCGGTGGCGGCCAAGGCAGTGGAAGACACCGCTTTTTATCGCTATGGCCGGCTGTTGTCGCGCAATGATGTCGGCTTCGATCCGCGCTGCGCGTTTCTGACCCCTGAAGAATTCCATGCCCGCGTGAGGCGGCGCGCGCGCGATTATCCGCACGCCATGCTGACCACCGCCACCCATGACCACAAAAGAGGCGAAGATGCACGGGCGCGGCTGGCGGCCCTGACCGCACATGCGCAGCAATGGCGCGATTTTGTGCAAGCCGCGCCTGAGCCTGGCGCGGTCGATCCCGCCGACGCTTATATTCTCTACCAGACGCTGCTGGGGTCCTGGCCCGCATCGCCGGATCGCTATTATGTGGAACGCATAGAGGCCTGGTGCCGCAAGCATCTGCGCGAGGCCAAGCTGCGTTCGAGCTGGCAGGCGCCCGATGAGATTTACGAGGACAGTTTTTGCGCCTTCGCCCGCCACCTGATCCTCAAGGACGCCCCCTTCGCCGGCCGGTTGACCGCCCTGCTGGGCACCATTACGCCGGATGCGCAGACCAACAGCCTGGTTCAGGTCGTTCTGCGCAATACCCTGCCCGGCGTGCCCGACCTTTATCAAGGCTGCGAGTTTCGCGATCTTAGCCTGGTGGATCCCGACAATCGCCGGCCGGTGGATTACGCCGCCCGGGCCGCCGCGCTGGCTGCGCCGCTGTTGCCCGATGCACCCTTCGACCGGCGCAAGCAAAAGCTGATTGCGCTGCTGCTGGCGGCGCGCCGGAACGATCTCGATCTCTGGGCGTATGGCGATTACCAGCCCCTGCCCGCGCCGGACGGCATCATCGCCTTTCAGCGCCGTCACGGGGCCCAGCGGTTTTGTGTGGTCGCCCGCTGCAACAGCCGCGAGGGCGACGGCTTGATCCCGCTGCCCTTTGAAGGGATTAACCTTCTCAGCAGCCAGCCGGTGTCGGGCAACAGCATCGCCGCTTCGGCCCTGCTCGATAATTGGCCAGCGGCGTTATGGCTCGGCGCCCAGCCGTAGCCGTGGCCCTTACTCTTGCGTTGTTCTAGGATTATTCACCCTGTCATGAACCAGACACCCATTCCCACCCTTCGCCCTTTTTCGGAACGGCTGACCGATACCCTGCTGCATCGGATCGGCAAGGATGAACGCGCCGCCAAGCCGCATGACTGGCTGGCGGCAACTATCCTGGCGCTGCGCGATGTGGTGATCGACCGCTGGATGGAATCCACGCGGCAGCTGCACAATTCCGGCGCCAAGCGAGTCTATTATCTCAGTATGGAGTTCCTGATCGGCAGGCTGCTGCGCGATGCTCTTTCCAATCTCGGCCTGACCGAAGAGGTCAAAGAAGCGCTGGCCGCCCGCGGCATCGACCTGGCCACCATCGAAGATTTGGAGCCCGATGCGGCGCTGGGCAATGGCGGCTTGGGGCGGCTCGCCGCCTGTTTCATGGACAGCTTGGCGACCTTGGATTTGCCGGCCACCGGTTATGGCCTGCGCTATGTCAACGGCATGTTCCGCCAGCGCATCAAGGATGGCTGGCAGGTCGAATATCCCGAGACCTGGCTCGCCCATGGCAACCCCTGGGAATTCGAACGGCGCGAGACCTCCTATCTTGTCGGCTTCGGCGGCGAGGTGATCGGCAATGTCAGCGGCTCCGTGCATTGGCAGCCGGCCGAGGCGGTGCGGGCCGAGGCAGTGGATACGCCGGTGGTGGGTTGGCGCGGCAAGCGCGTCAACACCTTGCGGTTGTGGAATGCCCTGGCGCTGGACCCGATCCGTCTCGACGCCTTCAATGCCGGCGATCACATCGGCGCCTTGGCCGAGGAGGCCCGTGCCGAACGGCTGGTTCGGGTGCTATATCCCGCCGATTCCACCCCGGCCGGCCAGGAACTGCGCCTGCGCCAGGAGCATTTCTTCTCCAGCGCTTCGATCCAGGACATCCTGCGCCGCCATATCCAATATTTCGGCGACATCCGCACCCTGCCGCAAAAAGTAGCCATCCAGCTCAACGATACCCATCCCGCGCTGGCGGTGACCGAACTGATGCGGCTGCTCACCGATCACCACAAGCTGCCCTTTGCCGAGAGCTGGGACATCACCCGCGCCACCTTCGGCTATACCAACCACACGCTGCTGCCCGAGGCGCTGGAAAGCTGGCCGCTGCCCTTGTTCGAACGCCTGCTGCCCCGTCACATGCAACTGGTCTACGCCATCAACGGCGAATTGCTGCGCGACGCCCGCCGGCTGGGCGGGTTTGACGACCGCGCCATCGCCACCCTGTCGCTGGTCGACGAAACCGGCGAGCGCCGGGTGCGCATGGCCAATCTGGCCTTTGTCGGATCGCACAGCGTCAATGGGGTGGCGGCGCTGCATACCGAATTGATGAAGCAGACCGTGTTCGCCGATCTGCACCGGCTGTTTCCGGATCGCATCAACAACAAGACCAATGGCATCACGCCGCGCCGCTGGCTGCATGAATGCAATCCGGGCCTGGTGGCCCTGCTGCGCGACGCCATCGGCCCCGACTTCCTGGAAGATGCGCAAAAGCTGATCGCGCTGGCGCCGCTCGCCGCGGACAGCGCCTTCCTCGAACGCGTCGGCGCCGTCAAACGCGCCAACAAGGTGGCGCTTGCCGCCCATGTCGAACACACCATCGGATTGACGCTCGATCCCGACGCGCTGTTCGATGTCCAGATCAAGCGCATCCATGAATATAAGCGCCAGCTTCTCAACCTGATCGAAACCGTGGCGCTGTATGACCAGATCCGCGGCCATCCCGAGCGCAATTGGCAGCCGCGGGTGAAAATATTCGCCGGCAAGGCGGCGTCCAGCTATCACAACGCCAAGATGATCATAAAGCTGGCCAATGACGTGGCGCGGCGGATCAATTCCGATCCTTCGGTGCGCGGGCTGCTCAAAGTTGCGTTCCTGCCCAATTATAATGTCACCCTGGCCGAGATGATCGTGCCGGCCGCCGATTTGTCGGAACAGATTTCCACCGCCGGGATGGAAGCATCGGGCACCGGCAATATGAAGCTGGCGATGAACGGCGCTTTGACCATCGGCACCCTGGACGGCGCCAATATCGAGATCCTGGAACGGGTCGGGCCTGAGAATATGCTGATCTTCGGCCTCACCGCCGAGGAAGTGGCGGCGCGGCGCAGCGAAGGCTATAACCCGCGCGCCACGATCGAAGCCTCGCGGGAATTGACCCAAGCCCTCACCGCGATCGCCGGCGGGGTGTTTTCGCCCGACGATCCGCAACGCTATCGCGATCTGATTGCCGGCATCTATGATCACGACTGGTTCATGGTCGCGGCGGATTTCGAAGCCTATGCCGCCACCCAGCGCCAGGCGGATCTGCGCTGGGCCGACCGGCGCGGCTGGAATGCCAGCGCGGTTCGCAATATCGCCAATGTCGGCTGGTTTTCCTCCGACCGCACCATTCGCGAATATGCGCATGAAATTTGGGGCATGGCGTGAAGCCTGAGCCTGCCGCCATCGAGGCGCTGCTGGCCGGCCGTCATGGTGATCCCTTTTCCCTGCTGGGGCCGCATGCCGGACCCAAAGGCACCTGCGCCCGTGTGCTGATCCCGGGCGCAGAGACCGTAGAGGCGCATGACCTAGCCGGCCGCGCGCTCGGCACGCTGGCGCGGATCGATGCGCGCGGCTTGTTCGAAGGCACCATCGCCGGCCTGCCCCAACCCTTGAAATATCGTGCCGAGGCGCATGGCGCACGGTGGTGGATCACCGATGCCTATAGTTTTGGGCCGGTGTTGGGGCCGGTCGACGATTTCCTGATGGCGGAAGGCACCCATCTGCGGCTTTACGACAAGCTGGGCGCCCATCTCATCCACCACCAAGGCGCGGACGGCGTGCATTTCGCGGTCTGGGCGCCCAATGCCAGCCATGTCTCGGTGGTGGGGGACTTCAACGACTGGGACGCCAGCCGTCACCAGATGCGCCGGCGTGCCGATATCGGGGTTTGGGAGATTTTCATTCCCGATATCGGCGCCTATCGCGCCTACAAATTCGAAATCCGCGGCCCCAAGGGTGAAGTCCTGCCGCTCAAGGCCGACCCTTTCGCCTTCTATAGCGAATTGCGTCCGAAGACAGCCTCGCTGACCACCGCGCCGCCCGATCATGCCTGGGGCGATGCGGCGCATCGGGATCACTGGGCCGCCGCCGATCCGCGCCGTCAGCCCATCAGCATCTATGAAGTCCATGCCGGCTCCTGGCAGCGCGATGCGGATGGCTGGTATCTGGATTGGGACCATCTGGCGGAGCGGTTGATCCCGTATGTCGTGGATATGGGCTTCACCCATATCGAATTTCTTCCCATCAGCGAGCATCCCTATGATCCCAGTTGGGGCTATCAGACCACCGGATTGTTCGCGCCGACGTCGCGCTTCGGGGCGCCCGAAGGGTTTGCCCGTTTCATCGATGGCGCCCACCGCGCCGGGATCGGTGTACTGATCGATTGGGTGCCGGCGCATTTTCCGACCGACGCCCATGGCCTTGCCCGTTTCGACGGTACGGCCTTGTACGAGCATGATGATCCGCGCCAGGGTTTCCATCCCGATTGGAACACCGCGATCTACAATTTCGGCCGCCGCGAGGTGGCATCCTTCCTGCTCAACAATGCCCTGTTCTGGGCCGAGCGCTATCATGTCGATGGCCTTCGCGTCGATGCGGTGGCTTCGATGCTGTACCGCGATTATTCGCGCAAGCCCGGCGAATGGGTGCCCAACCCGCAAGGCGGGCGCGAAAATTGGGAGGCGGCGGCTTTCCTGCGCGCCACCAACCGCGCGGCCTATGCCAGCCATCCCGGCTTTTTCACGGTGGCGGAAGAATCCACGTCTTGGCCTGGAGTGACGCGGCCGGTGCATGACGGCGGCCTGGGCTTCGGCTTCAAATGGAATATGGGCTTCATGCATGACACGCTGCGCTATATGGCGCGCGACAGCGTGCATCGGCGCCATCATCATCAGGACATCACTTTCGGATTGCTTTACGCCTTTAGCGAGAATTTCATCTTGGCCCTGAGCCATGACGAAGTGGTGCACGGCAAGGGTTCGCTGCTGACCAAGATGTCGGGCGACGAATGGCAGAAATTCGCCAATCTGCGGGCCTATTACGGTTTCATGTGGGGCTATCCGGGCAAGAAGCTGCTGTTCATGGGCCAGGAATTCGCCCAGCGGCGGGAATGGAATGAAAACCGCGCCCTGGATTGGGAGCTGCTGGATGCGCCCGCACATGTCGGAATTCGTACATTGGTGCGCGACCTCAACCGCTTATACCGGGCCAAACCCGCATTGCACGCCCGCGACTGTGAAGGCGAAGGCTTTTCCTGGGCGGTGGTGGACGACCAGGCCAATGCCGTCTTTGCCTGGCTGCGCCATGCGCCGGGGGCCAATCCGGTGCTGGTCGTGGCCAATATGACGCCGGTGCCGCGCCCCCTTTACCATGTGCCGGTGCCCCATAACGGCCGCTGGCAGGAGATCTTGAACAGCGATGCGCAACAATATGGTGGCAGCGGCGTTGGCAATTTTGGCGCAGGGGAGGCGGCGCAGGGGCGCCTCACTTTAACCCTTCCGCCCCTTGCCACGGTCATGCTGGAGTACCAGCCTTAAGGGAAAGGAGGACGCCATGTCGACAAGACGCAGTCAGCCCCTGGCCCGCGACGCCATGGCGTATGTCCTGGCCGGCGGGCGTGGCAGCCGGCTGGCGGATCTCACCGAAAAGCGGGCCAAGCCCGGCGTCTATTTCGGCGGCAAGGCCCGTATCATCGATTTTGCCTTGTCGAACGCGCTCAATTCCGGCATCCGGCGCATCGGCGTCGCCACCCAGTACAAGGCCCACTCCCTGATCCGCCACCTGCAGCAAGGCTGGAATTTCTTTCGCCCCGAGCGCAATGAAAGTTTCGACATCCTGCCCGCGTCGCAGCGCGTGTCGGAAACCCAGTGGTATGAAGGCACCGCCGACGCCGTCTATCAAAACATCGACATCATCGAATCGTATAACCCGGAATATATGGTGATCCTGGCCGGCGACCATGTGTACAAGATGGATTACGAAGTGATGCTGAAACAGCATTGCGAGCAGGACGCCGATGTCACCGTCGCCTGCCTGGAAGTGCCCCGCATGGAGGCCAGCGGTTTCGGCGTCATGGCGGTGGACGACACCGGGCGCATCACCAGCTTTCTGGAAAAACCCGCCGATCCGCCGGGCATGCCGGACGATCCCGACACCGCTTTGGCCTCGATGGGGGTTTATGTCTTTCGCACCCGCTTTCTGATCGACCAGTTGCGGCGCGACGCGGCGACTGCCGGCTCGGCCCGCGATTTCGGCCGGGATATCATTCCCTTTCTGGTCAAACACGGCAAAGCCATCGCCCACCGTTTCTCGCAATCTTGCGTGCGGGCGCCCGGCGAGAGCACCGCCTATTGGCGCGATGTCGGAACCGTCGATGCCTATTGGGCGGCGAATATCGATCTGACCGATGTGGTGCCGCATCTGGATCTCTACGACCACAGCTGGCCGTTATGGACCTATTCCGAAATCACCCCACCCGCCAAATTCGTCCATGACGAAGACGGCCGCCGCGGCTCGGCCGTGTCCTCGCTGGTGGCGGGCGGCTGCCTGGTCTCGGGGGCCTCGATCCATCGCAGCCTGCTCTTCACCGGCGTGCGCGCCAATAGCTGGTCGGTGCTGGACGAGGCGGTGGTATTGCCGCGCTGCCAGATCGGGCGTGGGGCGCGGCTCAAATGCGTGGTGCTGGACCGCGGGGTCGAGATTCCCCCGGGCCTGGTGGTCGGGGAAGATGCCGAGCTTGACGCGGCGCGGTTTCACCGCACGCCGGCGGGGATTTGCCTGATCACCCAGGATATGATCGACCGGCTGGCATGATGCGCGTTCTTTCGGTGGCTTCGGAAGCCTATCCGCTGATCAAAACGGGAGGGCTAGCGGATGTGGTGGGCGCCCTGCCCGGGGCGCTGGCGCCGCACGGCGTCGCCGTCACCACCCTGGTGCCCGGCTATCCGCAGGTCTTAGCCGCTTTGGACGGACCTGAGATCGTGCACCGCTATGACGCCTTGTTGGGGACGAAGGCGCAGATTGTTTCGTCCAGCCTTTGCGGCCATCCGCTTCTGGTGCTCGACGCCCCCGGCCTGTTCGCCCGCGCCGGCGGACCTTATGGCGATACGGCCGGCAAGGATTGGAGCGATAATTGGCGCCGCTTTGCCGCGCTGGCCCGTGCCGGTGCCGATCTGGCTTCGGGCGCGATCCCCGGCACGGGCTTCGACGTCCTGCACGCCCATGATTGGCAAGCGGGGCTGGCCCCCGCCTATCTGCGCTATGCACACGGACCCCGCGCCGTCAAAACCGTGCTCACCGTTCACAATATCGCATTTCAGGGATGGTTCGAGCAGTCGGTTTTCCCATCCCTGGGGCTGCCGCCCCAGGCCTATGCCATCGACGGCGTGGAATATTATGGCGGTGTCAGTTTCCTCAAAGCGGGCCTGTCCAGCGCCGACGCCATCACCACCGTCAGCCCGACCTATGCGGCGGAAATCCAGCGCCCCGAATTTGGCCTGGGACTGGACGGGGTGATCCGCGCCCGCGCCGATAGCGTCAGCGGCATCGTCAACGGCATCGACCGCGACATCTGGAACCCTGCCCGCGATCCTTTTCTCGCCGCCAATTATGACGCCGCCGGCCTGGAACGGCGCCAGGACAACAAGCGCGCCATCGAATCCCGCTTCGCCCTGGAGCCCCGCAACGGGCCTTTGTTCACAGTTGTCAGCCGCCTGACGGGACAAAAGGGCATGGATGTGCTGGCCGGTGAAATCGACCTGCTGGCAGGGATAGGCGTGCGTCTCGCCCTGCTGGGTTCGGGCGATGCCGCGCTGGAAAATCAGTTCCGCGACGCCGCGGCGCGCTGGCCCGGGCGGATCGGCGTGATCATCGGTTATGACGAAAAGCTCGCCCATCTTCTGCAAGGCGGCGCCGACGCCATCCTGATCCCGTCGCGCTTCGAGCCTTGCGGCCTGACCCAGCTTTACGGTCTGGCCTATGGCTGCATCCCGGTGGCGACGCGCACCGGCGGCCTCAGCGACACCATCATCGATGCCAATGAAGCGGCGCTGGCGGCCGGCGTTGCCACCGGCGTGTTGTTCGAAGATGTCACGCCGGCCGGGCTTGGCGCCGCCATCACTCGGGCCGTGCATCTGTTTGCCCAGCCGGCCCTGTGGCAAAACATGCAGCGCCAGGGCATGCGGGCGGATTTTTCCTGGACGCGCATCGGTGTTCAATATGCCGCCCTTTACAACAGCCTGGCAAAGGACCGCCGCGTGAGCCGCTCCCATCCCACCAAGCCTTTTGCCGACCAGAAGCCCGGCACCTCGGGACTGCGCAAGAAAGTAAAAGTCTTCCAGCAGCCGAACTATGCCGAGAATTTCATCCAGTCGGTGTTCGATGTGGTGGAAGACAAAGCCGGCGCCACCCTGGTGATCGGCGGCGATGGGCGCTTCCACAACAAGCCGGTGATCCAAACCGCAATCCGCATCGCCGCCGCCAATGGCTTCGGTAAAGTGCTGGTGGGACAAAACGGTATCCTCTCCACCCCCGCTGTCAGCCATCTGATCCGCAAAAATTGCGCCATCGGCGGCTTGGTACTCTCCGCCAGCCATAATCCCGGCGGCCCGGATGAGGATTTCGGCATCAAGTTCAATGCCGCCAATGGCGGGCCGGCGCCGGAAAAAACCACCGACGCCATCTTCGCCCGCAGCAAGGTGATCGACCGCTGGCTGGAAATACCGGGTCCCGATATCGATCTGGGCAGGTTGGGCAAAGTGACGGTCGGCGGCATGGCGGTGGAGGTGATCGACAGCGTCGCCGATTATGCCGCGCTGATGGAAAGCCTGTTCGATTTTGGCGCCATCGCCGATTTGGCAGCCGGCGGCTTCACCATGCAATTCGACGCTATGAGTGCGGTCACCGGCCCCTATGCCAAGGCGATCCTGGAAAAGCGCCTGGGCTTCGCGCCCGGCACAGTTCAGAACGGCACGCCGCTGGAGGATTTCGGCGGCCACCACCCCGACCCCAACATCGTCAACGCCCAGGCGCTGTATCGGACCATGATGGGTCCGCGGGCGCCCGATTTCGGCGCGGCCTCCGATGGTGACGGCGACCGCAATTTGATCATCGGCCGGGGCTGCTATCTGGCGCCATCGGATTCCCTCGCCATGCTGGCGGCCAATGCCCATCTGGCCCCGGCCTATGCCAGAGGCCTGAAGGGCCTGGCCCGTTCGATGCCGACCAGCGCCGCGGTCGACCAGGTGGCGCTGGCGCTGCAGATTCCCTTGTTCGAGACTCCAACGGGCTGGAAATTCTTCGGCAATCTGCTCGATGCCGGGATGGTGACGATCTGCGGCGAGGAAAGCGCCGGCACCGGCTCCGACCATGTGCGCGAGAAAGACGGCCTCTGGGCGGTGCTCTTGTGGCTGAACATCCTGGCCAAGCGCAAAATCCCCCTCGCCCGACTGGCGGCGCAGCATTGGGCCCGATATGGCCGCAATTATTACACAAGGCATGATTACGAAGGCCTGGACACCGCCAAGGCCGATGCCCTGATGGCCGAACTGCGCGAAGCCTTGCCCATGCTGCCGGGGCGCGAATTGGGCGGTCTGACCCTGGAGCGCTGCGATGATTTTGCCTATCACGATCCGGTCGACGGCTCGATCAGCGCCCATCAGGGCGTGCGCTTGCTGTTTCGGGGCGGATCGCGCGTGGTGCTGCGGCTTTCGGGCACCGGCACCAGCGGCGCCACCTTGCGGGTCTATCTGGAACGGTTCGAGCCGCCCGGCGGCAGACTGGATGAGGATCCTTCGGTGATGCTGGCGGAACTGGCCAAAGCGTTGGAAGCGGTGGTCGGCATCACCCGCCATACCGGCCGCGCCGCGCCCGATGTGGTGACGTGACGCCAGGCGTTCATCTGACTCCGGCAGGCGCGAGCTTTGCCGTCACGGCCCGTGACGCGGCCGCGGTGACGCTGTGCCTGTTCGACGGGATGCGCGAAACTGCCCTGCCGATGATCCGCAAGGACGAGATGTTTGGCCTGACGCTGCCCTCCATCCGCGCCGGCCAGGCCTATGGCTATCGCGTCACTGGTCCTTGGGCGCCCGAACGCGGTCTGCTGTTTGATGAAAGCAAGTTGCTGGTCGATCCCTATGCGCTGGAGCTGGACCGCCGGTTCGTCTTCGACCCCTTGCTGTGCGAACGCGGCGCTGAGACCGCGGCGCTGGTCCCGCGCGCCATGGTCTGCGATCCGCCCGCGCTGTCGCCGTCACCACCCTTATTCCGCAATGGCGGCCTGATCTACGAATTGAATGTGCGGGGTTTCACTATGCTGCATCCCGATGTGCCGGCGCAATTGCGCGGCACGATCGCGGCCTTGGCCCGTCCGGCGGTCCTGGCGCATTTGCGCAAATTGAAGGTCGATGCCGTCGAACTGATGCCTATTGTCGCCTGGATCGATGAGCGGCATCTGCCGCCGCGGGGCCTGCGCAATGCCTGGGGTTATAATCCGGTGGTTCCAATGGCGCTGGATCCGGGGCTGGCGCCGGGCGGCATCGCCGAGCTGCGCGAGACCGTGGCGGCGCTGCGCCAGGCCGGCATCGGCGTGATCCTGGACATCGTCCTCAACCATACCGGCGAAAGCGACATGCAGGGCCCTACTTTGTCGCTGCGCGGGTTGGACAGCCGTTATTATGCGCGGGGCGCGGACGGCAGTCTGATCAATCACACCGGCACCGGCAACATGCTGGACGCCGCAGAACCGCTGACGCGCAAGCTGATGCTGGATACCCTGCGCCATTTCGTGCGCCATTGCGGCGTCGATGGTTTTCGCTTCGATCTCGCCACGGTGCTGGGGCGGGGACCCGATTTCGATTCCCGGGCGCCGATGTTCAGCGACATCGCCGCCGATCCGCTTCTGTCGGATCGCGTTCTGATCGCCGAACCCTGGGACATTGGGCCGGGCGGCTATCAGCTTGGGCAATTTCCCCCGCCCTGGCTGGAATGGAATGACCGCTATCGCGACGATGTCCGCCGTTTCTGGCGCGGCGATACCGGCATGTTGAGCACGCTGGCCACAAGAATGATGGGCTCGTCGGATATCTTTACGGGGCGCGTCAGCCGAAGCGTCAATTTCATCACCGCCCATGACGGTTTCACCTTGGCCGATCTGGTGGCCTATCGCGAGCGGCACAATCAGGCCAATGGCGAGGACAATCGCGACGGGCATGGCGAGAATTTCTCGTGGAACCATGGCGTCGAGGGCCCGACCGACGATGCGGCCATCAATGCCAGGCGCCAGGCCGATATCCTCGCCTTGCTCGGCACGCTTTTCGCAACCCGGGGCACCATCATGCTGCGGGCGGGCGACGAATTCGGCCATAGCCAGCACGGCAACAACAATGCCTATGCCCAGGATAACGAGACCACCTGGCTGGACTGGCAGGCCCGCGACCTGGCGCTGGAAAACCAGGTCGCTGCGCTTAGCGCGTCTCGCAGGGCAAACATCGCCGATTTCGCCCCAACCTTCCTTGCGCAGGCGGATTGGAGAGACTTGGACGGCAATCCCATGAGGGATTGGGCAGGCGCGGATAGCGGATTCGTCGTCACCCTCCCCAGCGGCCACAGACTATGCACCGACCGCGCGCGACGACGCGTCCAGGTCAAAGGGGTCTAGGATTTGTTGCGCGGCCGACCGGTTTTTGCCGGCGCAGCCAAGCCCAGCTCTTGGGTGAGGCCTTCCAGCGATGGCGGCAGCGCGCTTTCGATGGCCTTGGCGACTTCGTCCTTGGCGGGGCCCTCGGCGGGTTCGTCTGAAGTCGTGCCGAACGCCTTGCAGGCATGGTCGATCAATTGCCGGGCAGAACGCAAGGCGGCGGCATTGCGCTGCTCGGGTGACTGATCCGGCTCCCACGCCATGGGAACGCGAATCGCCACGGTCGGCGCCAACCCGGCCAGCGTGTAATCGATAGTCACGATCGCCCATTGCACCGGCCCGGCCGGTGTTTCCACCGGGACGGCGTCCAAGGTGGTTTCAAGATTTACCACGCGCGCGGAGGTGATCTTCAGGCTTCCCATGGGTCGTCAACGCTCCGAGGCTCAAAAAGCTTCGTCCATGCGAATCAATTGTGGTCGTGCTTGCACGGATCGATCTTGATCACACTGAGCTTGCCATTGGGTTCCAGGGTCATAACCTTGACGTTGCCGACATGGGCTTCTCCGTCTATGCCCTGCTGGCGCAGGGCCTCGCACAGATCGGCCTGCGAGATCATCTTGCGCCTGCGCATGGCGTGATCGATGCGTCCGTGGTCGATCAGGATAACGGATTTTCCTTCCACCACATTGGCCACAGCGTCGCTGCGGGCGACCCAATGCGACAGCACCACGTGCAGCCCGGTCAAGACGGCAGCGGCGACCATCGTGCCCACCAGTGGCGCACCGCCGGTCATGGCGCGGGCCAGCGCGGAGCCGATCATGATCGAGACCACGATATCGAGCGCGGACCAGCGTCCGAATACGCGCGCGCCGCCCAACCGCAGCAGCACCAGACCATAGGAAAACATCAGCACCGCCCGGGCGCTCTCCTGCGCCGTGGTCAGATGGTCTTTGATCCCGAAAATCGCGATGAATAGCTGGTCCATACGGCCTCCTTGCGCCGGCGGGCGCCGGGCGGGACTTATGGGCTGGCAACGCGTCGGGGGCGAAATCGCTGCGTTCGGCGGCCTTCGGGCCGCGGGCGCCACCGATTCACGGGTTTCAATGTTCGGGAAAGTACTGATCGGGCCGGTAGGTCAGTTTTGTGCAGGGGCTGTGAACATCCTGGAAATTGACGACATAGCAATGTCCTTGCGCCTGCGCCCCGGCCACCATGGCGGGTGTTGCCGGTTCATAGCCGCGCGCCTTGTCGCCGCCGGCGCTGATTTCCTCCATGGCCCGGACAAGGCCCCGGTAAGAGTCAGAGGTGATGTCTCGCGGCGCGACACCGACCACCAGGCTGATAGGATTGGCTATGCCATAAAAGCGGAACCAGCTCGCGGCCGACACCGCGGCTTCATAATCCATCGGCACAACCGCGACCACAAAGATCGGCCAATCGGGATGGCGGTCCGCCAAGATCTTGGAGGACCGCAAGTCAACTTCCATTTTCTGGGTGTTTCTGTTGCTGGTCTCGACGGCCGAGATAACCGGAAGCAGCCGCCCTTGCGCATAATAAAAGGTGCCGAGATTGACGATCAGAAGGGCAAAGCAGAGCTGCAGCGCGAAGGGGCTGAACTGCCGCACCGCCCAAGGCAGACGTTTTCGCAGCTGTAAAACGGTGAAACACAAAGAGCCGGCAAGCACCGGATAAATCATCAAGCCGGGAAAATCATAGCGCTGGCCATAGGGCATCAGCCCGTCAAAGCCATAAGGCATACGGCCGTCATAGAAAAACAGCTCCCATGCCAGATACAGTCCGGCGCCCAGCAGGAAAAATCCCAGCACCACCCAGGCGCGGGCATCCCAGTCGTCGCGCTTGCGCCTCTCCCGGCGGCCGAAGACCAGCGAGGCGATCCCGCCGCCCACTGCCACGGCCACATAGATGAAGAGACGCGAGTGATAAACCGCCCAAAGCCGAAAAAGCAGACTTCCCTCCTGGCCCAGATTGGGGAGGATGACGCGCAGGCAAACCGCAACACCAAGAAGATCCAAAACAATCGCGCCGGCCAAACTCCAGCCCCTGATTGCCTTCATTCTCCAGGCGGCCAGCAGCAGCAGAATGCTGAACGCCACGGGGGGCTGGAAATTCTCTTTTGCGCCGGCGCATATCAGAGCCCCAAGGCTGACCAGCAACACCGCGGTATCAAACCTGCCCCGACCGCCTTTCAGGAACCAGGAACTCGCAAGCCCATAGCCGAAAATGCCTAAGCCCAGCCCGAGCAGCGCGGGCTGCTCCGACACCATCACCGAATGGGTGAAGATGTTCGACCAGAAGCGCCCGTTGACGACCAGAAACAATACGGCGCAGCCGGCCAAGACACCGATGCTGCGAAAGGCGATCCAGGCGACCCCCCACAGGAAGATCGCGAACCACAGCACCGCCACCACGTGAAAGCCGGAAGGATGCGGCCCCCAAAGCCAATCTTCGAAAACCATCAGCCCATACATCACCGGGCGAAAGCGGCCGACAGAATCGCCGATTTCGGTGGACATCAGCACGTGCCATATCGACGAGAATGCCAGGCGATGATTTGGCCCCAGCCAGCTCACCACATCGTGATCGTCCAGAATGGAATAGCCGGAAAATACCAGCCTTCCGATAAGCGCAATGGCAAGGCCGAAACCGGCCAGCGCGCTCAAGGCAAGCATGCGCTTGTCGTGAGGCCGATGGCCAAGCGCCTGCGATCCTGATGAGGGGCTCATATCGTTCCTTGATCGGCGCGGCGCCTTGGCGGCCCTGTGAAAATGCCCCCCGGCACGGGCGGCAGCCATAAATAAAGAAAGCCTCGCCGGCTAGTCAACCACGGCGCCGGCAACCATCATCTTGCCACGCGGCGAGCATGAGAAGCATTGCGGCGAAGCAACGGCCTGAACATTATCCGTATCCGGATTATCGTTGCAGTCGCACGCCCGGATCGCAGCCGTCTGCCGGTCGGGTGGCGCCACAAACACGTAATGCGGCAGCCATAAACAAAAAGCACCGCGGAGCGATCCGCGGCGCTTTTTCGTTACAAGCCCGTTGCCGTCAGGGCACCGGGATTCGCGCCGCGCTGCCTTTGTCGATTACATAAGTCACCGCGATGGTGGTGGGCACGGTGCCGACATTCTTGGCATCATGGGGAACGTCGCGGGGCACGATGAAGCTTTCCCCCGCCCGATAGACATGCGGCGGCTGCCCGTCGACCAGCATTTCCAGGCTTCCGCGGATCACCAAGGTCATCTCCACGCCGTGATGGATATGGCGGCCGGCGGTTTGGCCGGGGGCGAAATCGCGGGTCAGGATCATCACGGTTTGCGGCTTAGCCGTCGGCACATCGAATTGTTGGGCAGGCGGCGCCGGTGCGGGGGCTTGGGCAAAAGCCGGCAGACACAAGCCCAGAAGGCATAAAGCGGCGAGAGATTTGCGCATGATTTCCTCTTTCATTTGGACGCCTGTTGCAGATTGGTGTCCGGCAGGCCGAACACATAAATCGCCGTGCCATGGGCCGGACGGCTGACTTCATCGGATAGCATGAAGGTGGGCTTTTCTTCCGGACTGCCGCCGCCCAGGCCGGTCATCACGGCAATATATTGTTTGCCGTCGACCGCGAAGGACGCGACATAGCCTTGCACCGTGGTGCCAAGCCGCGTCTTCCACAATTGCCGGCCGGTCTTGGTGTCAAAGGCGTGGAAGATGCGATCGAAATCCCCGACAAAGGCGACATTGCCGGCGGTCGACACCACGCCGGTCAGAAAAGGCGCACGCTGTTGCAGGCTCCATAGCGGCTTCATGGTATTGGTTTCATAAGCCGACAGTCTGCCCATATTGCCGCTGGTGCCCGGCATTTCGAAAAATTTCTGGGCGCCGGAGCCCTGCATCATCACGCAGGTCTGGCTGAGGGGAAAAATTATCTCATCGTCGGGCTGGTGATAGCTGGCCGCCTGCCAATTGTGGCCGCCTTCCGGACCGGGACAGGAGGGCAGCCATTGATCGGACTTTTGGTCGATCACGTCCTTGCGATAGGTGGGGGTGCCGGTGACGGGATCGATCTTGACGAAGACGTTCTGGAAAACCATCTGGCGCGAGTCCAGATATTTGCCGGTGACGCGGTCCAGCTTCCACAGAATGCCGGCCTTGCCCGCGGTCATCACCGTTTTCTGGCTGCCATGGTCGATCAGGATGCGCTCGAACACTTCGTCCAGGTCGAAGGTCTCGCCCGGGGCGTGGCTGAAATACCATTTGAGCTTGCCGGTATCGGCATCCAGCGCCAGGGTCGAATTGGAAAACAGGGTGGCGCCATCGCCCGAACCGCGCAGATCGCGCCGCCATGGCTTGGCCTGGGCAGTGCCCCAATAGGTCGTGTTCAATTCCGGATCATAGGAGCCGGCGATCCAGGTTTCGCCGCCGGCGCGCTGGTTGTCGGGCAGCTTGCCCCAAGTGTCACCGCCCGGGGTGCCGGACGTTGCCACGGTGGTGAACTTCCACGCCCGCTGGCCGGTATTGGCGTCATAGGCGCTGATATAGCAATGCACCGTTTGCGGAATCCGTCCGCAATTGACCATGCCGACAATCGCCTTGCCATGCGCGACGATCACCCCGCCGGTATTGCCGTGCTGGCCCTCATCCGGTTTGGCAGGATCGGAAATCCAGCTCTGCCAGACGATCTTGCCGGTGCGTGCATCCAGGCCGTAAAGCTTGCCCTGCGGCGTTGGCACGATCACCTTGTCATTATAAAGTGCGATGCTGCGGGTCTCGTCGCTCGAGCCGCCGGGATCCAGGCTGCGCGGCGCCGGCCCGATATTGTTCTGCCACAAGACTTCGCCGGTGACGGCATTGAAGGCCTGCACCGTATTGCCGGCCGACACGACATAGAGAATGCCGTCATGCACCAGCGGCGTGGTCTCATTGGTGCCGCCATCATTCAGGGCGATGGTCCATTTGAGCTGGAGTTGCCCGACATTGGCGGCGGTGATCTGGTTCAGCGGGCTGTAGCTCCAGCCGGCATAATTGCCGCGATACATGATCCAATCGTCGGGCGAGGGATTGGCCAGCATCGCGTCCGTGACCGGATGGTAGTTCTCGATATGGCCTTCCTTGACCAGGCCCAGAGCGGTGTTGGCGCGAAATCCGCCCCCCGCGCCTGCGGCGCGCGACACCAGCGGCTGTCCATTGGGCCCTCGGATCACCGCGGTGTTGCCCGCGGCCTGAATATCCGTTCCTTCCGCCGGCGCCGCCTGGGCCAGCTTGATCCCGCCCGCAACATCGGCGGAGACTGTGCCGCTGGCGACGGCGCTGATCCGCACCGCCGTGGCGGGGGTGAGCGGCGTGGCGCCGGCCGCGGCGCCGTTGGCGTGCAGAATAAACGCGACAATATCGGCATAGGTCTGGTCGGACAGGCTGCCGGGTGCGCCCACCGGCATTCCCGCCTTGATGGCCTCAAAAAAATCCTTGGTGGTGCGCGCGCCCCAGCTGATCATGAAGGCGCGGCCCGCGATCGACGGCGCGTCGCCCGTGCCCGCCAGACTGTCGCCGTGACAATTCATGCAGCTGGCGGCATAGGCCGCGCGTCCGGATTCCACCTGGGCTGCGGTGAAAGGTGCCGGACTGAGGTTCTGGCCAAACCCGCCCGTCGCCCATAAGGCGATAACCGCGGTGGTGGTCAGCGCGATGGTCCCTGCGATCTTGCGTCCTTGGCGTGCCATGTCCTGTCTCCCCGTCACGAATTCTTATCGGATTTCAGTTCATGTGTGCTGCCATGCTCGACGCTTTTGGGCATGTCATATTGCGGCAGGAACCAGTGACCCTGTTGCGGCACGTCCTGGCCGACTTCCTCATGCGCCGCCAGGATCCAGCCCCACAGATTTCCGTCCGGCGCGGGCGCCTTCTGGCTGTTGATCTGGATATAAAGCCGGCCGGCGGGCAGCGCCGCCATCTGGCGGGCGTTGAGCGTGACTGTGCCGGTAAGCGTGCCTTCACTCGCCTTGGTGACGCTGAGCTCGCTGTCGCAAGGTCCCGGCGTGCCGATGCCGACGCCGGCGCAAACATGGGCGTCCGTGGCCGGCGACGCCAGTCCGCTGAATTTGGCGTTGATGGTCAGCTTGTTGCCGTCCAGCATGACATCGCCGCTGCCGCGGCCCACCGCCAGCGCCTTGGTGACATTGGTGCGGGCGACCGGACCCAGATTGACCATATAGGCCTGCGGCGCGGCCATGGCTTGCCCGGCAAAGAAGGTCAGGCCGGCCGCTACGGCCATCCGGTACATCAACATCCCTCGAACCTCCCCAAATTTTTATGCCGGTGATCGGCGCCACCGCAGCCTATCGGTTTCGCTCTCCTATTTCGGCGTCACGCGGAACAGCGCGCCTGGATTGGCATCTTCCAACATCCATAGCGCCCCGTCCGGGCCAACCTCCACATCGCGGATACGATGGCCGACATTCCAACGCTCGGCCGGCTTGGCGCCGCCCTTGCCGTCGAAAGTGATGCGGCTGAGCGACTGGGTGGCCATCCCGCCCATCAGCGCGGAGCCTTGCCACTGGGGAAACATCGCGCCTTTGTAGAACATCAGATTTCCGGGCGCGATGATCGGCGTCCAATAGATCACCGGCTTGGTGAGGTCGGGCCGCGTGTCCGGGCTTGGAATCGGAACGCCGTTATAGTTCACCGCATAGGACACCAGCGGCCAGCCGTAATTCTTGCCCGGCTCGATCAGGTTCAACTCGTCGCCGCCGCGCGGACCATGCTCGACTTCCCACAGCCGTCCGTCGGGCGCGAAGGCCAAGCCATAGGGCGTGCGATGGCCGCTGCTCCAGGTTTCGGCCGGCGTCAGGTTGGGACCGGGAAACGTATAGGTACTGACCACCGGCGCAGTTTTGGCCGCCTCGGTGTCTGCGGGCGGATCGATCAGGGGAATGGTTTTGTCGCCGGTCTTTCCCGCCATCGGATTGCCCGGTGCCGGCTTGCCGTCCAGGGTCAGACGCAGAATCTTGCCTTCCGGCTGGCTGGGATCTTGGGCCGGTGTCATGCGCTGACGGTCGCCCACGGTGAGAAACAGATATTGGCCGTCCGGCGAAAAGGCCACTTGGGCTCCTTCCTGACCGCCTTTGCCTTTGGGCATCTGGCGCCACAGCACGGTCAGTCCATCCAGGCTGGCGCTGGTCGCGGTGGCGGTCAGCTTCGCGCGCGCCAAGACAAGCCCCCCGCCATAATCGCCCGGCTCGGCATAGGTCAGATAGACGCTGCGGTCGCTGGCATAATGCGGCGAGAGAAAAATCCCCAGCATGCCGTTCTGGCCCTGGTAATAAACCGGAGGAACATTGGCGACGGGAATCTTCTGGCCCGCTTTCGTCACCAGCCAGATGGGACCGACTTTCTCGGTCACCAGCATGCGGCTATCGGGCAGGAAGGCGACTCGCCAAGGCAAATTGAACGTCGCCACCGGGGTCATGGTGAAAGGCAAGCTGGGCTCGGGCTTCTGTTCGCCGGCATTGATCTGGGCCGATGCCGGAAGGGTGGTCAAAACCAGCAGCAACCCCGCCTTTTTCAAATTTCGGATCATGATCGTCCCCAGTGTCTCAGCCGCCACTCAAGGCCTGTACGATGCATATTTCGTCCGCCGCGCCAAGGGCGGTGCCCAGTTCCAATACCGCGCCGCCATTGACGAAAATCCGGATATGCCGGCGAATCCGGTCTTGTTCGTCGACCATGCGGAAGCGGATGCCCGGAAAAGCCCGGTCGAGATCGGCAAGCAGCTCGCCCAGGGTGGCACCATGAGCCGTCACCTCGGCAGCGCCGGTGTAAGAGCGCAGCGGACTTGCGATCAGCACATTCATGCCGATCAGCCCAGCTCCGCCGCTTCCACCGCATAGATCTCCGGCAGGTGGCCCGCGATGCTTTGCCATTGCCGCCCCTCATCCCGGCTGGCCCATAGCTCGCCGCTGGTGGTGCCGAAATAAAGCCCCACCGGATCGCCGCGATCCGCCGTCATCGCCTGGCGCTTGACGGTCCACCAGGCCTGCTCAGCCGGCAATCCGCCGGTGAGCTTTTTCCAGCTGGCGCCGCCATTCGAGGTGCCAAACACACTGGGCCTGCCCTTGATGCTGGTGCGCGGCCACACCGTCTGACCATCCATCGGCAACACCCAGGCAATCTTGTCGTTGCGCGGATGCACCACCATGGGGAAGCCGACATCGCCGATAGCGGCCGGCATCGCCTTGCCGATGCGCTGCCAGCGTTTTGAGGGCCGGTCGAGCCGGTAAATGCCGCAATGATTCTGCTGGTAGAGCCGGTCGGGATTGCTGGGGCAGAGCCGCACGCAATGCGGATCGTGAAAGGTCAGATTGGCGGCATCGAACCCTTCCACCACCTCCAGCCCCTCGACCAGCGGTATCCAGCTTTTGCCGCGATCGCGGCTTTCATGCACCCCGCCGCTGGACATGGCGAAATACAGATGGGCGGGATCGCGCGGATCGACGATGATCGAATGCAGCTTGGGACCGTCGGGCGTGCCGTCCTGCTCGGTGCCCATCCAGGCCCGATATTTGGGATCGTCATTGATGCTGGAAAACGGATCCCAGGTTTGACCGCCATCTTCGCTGCGGAACAGGCCCTGGGGCGAGGTGCCGGCATACCAGACATTGCGCTCATCGTCATGCGCGGGGGTGAGCCAGAATGTGTGTTTGACGGTGCGGCCGCCTTCTTCCTTGCGAAAGGCGGGCGGGCGTTTGGCTTCGCTCCAGGAGCGGCCAAAATCGGTAGAGCGAAAAATGGTGGGACCGAGATGGCCGGTGCTGGCGGCAGCCAGCATGGTGCGACCGTCGCGCGGATCGATCATCAGATGATGGATGACATGACCGAGAAAATGGGGGCCATCGCTGCGCCAGGCCCGGCGCGCGCCATCGGCGCGCAGCAGCCACGCGCCCTTGCGGGTGGCGACCAGGAGGAGATGCCGGGCGGTACTTTGCTTGGCCCCGCGGCCCGATGCCGATTTGGCTTTGCGCCGCACGGTTTTCTTTTTGCCCGCCATTGCCGGTCCTCCTCCCGCGCCGGCCTTCGACGCCGGTAGCGCCACTGATCATTTTTGCTTGTGGAGGCCGCAGAATAAAGCAATTGCGGGCAAGCTCAAGGCGCGCAGGGGGGCTTGCCGGCGATTGACCTCGCCGGGCGAAGCCCTAATCTTGGCCGCCCAAGGGAGGCGGCGAAAAAGCGTGAGCGAAGCGGGATCACCCACCTTCCGGCCCAAAAAATCCGTCGCCCTCTCCGGGGTCGCGGCGGGGGACACGGCGCTCTGCACGGTGGGGCGCACCGGCAATGACCTGCATTATCGCGGCTATGATATTCTGGATTTTGCCGAGCGGGCTGAGTTCGAAGAGATTGCTCACCTGCTCATCCACGGCCATCTGCCGAACCGCGCCGAACTGTCCGCCTATAAGGCAAAACTGAAATCCTATCGCGGATTGCCGCCGGCGGTCCGCACCGTGCTCGAGACGCTTCCCGCCAGCGTCCATCCCATGGACGTGATGCGGACAGGCGCTTCGGTGCTGGGCTGCGTCCAACCGGAACAAGATGATGAAACCCATCAAGGCGCACGCGACGCCGCCGACCGGCTGATCGGCTCCTTCGCCTCCATGCTGTTCTACTGGATGCATTTCAGCCGGCATGGCAAGCGCACCCTTGTGGAAACCGACGACGACAGCATCGGCGGTCATATCCTGCATCTGCTGCACGGCAAGCCCCCGCCCAGCGAGTGGGTGCGCGAGATGCACATCTCACTTATTCTGTATGCGGAGCATGAATTCAATGCCTCCACCTTCGCGGCGCGGGTGATCGCCGGCACCGGATCGGATATGTATTCGGCGATCTGCGGCGCCATCGGCGCGCTGCGCGGTCCCAAACATGGCGGCGCCAATGAAGCCGCTTTCGCGGTGTTGAGCCGCTACAAAAATCCGGACGAAGCCGAAGCCGATATCCGCCGCAGGGTGGCCGCCAAGGAAGTGGTGATCGGCTTCGGTCACCCGGTCTATACGGTGTCCGATCCGCGCAATCGGGTGATCAAGGAAGTGGCCCGCCGCCTGTCCGAGACCAGTGGCGACATGCGGTTGTTCGATATCGCCGAGCGGCTGGAAAGCGTGATGTGGGACGCCAAGCGGATGTTTCCCAATCTGGATTGGTTCTCCGCCGTCAGCTATCACCAGATGGGCGTGCCGGCGCCGTTCTTCACCCCGCTTTTCGTGATTTCCCGCACCACCGGCTGGGGCGCCCATGTCATCGAACAGCGCATCAGCAACAAGATCATCCGCCCCTCGGCCAATTATATCGGTCCGGAGGATCGCAAATTCCTTCCCCTCGACCAGCGCCCCTGAAAGATCATGTCCGCCCCCATCAGCAATATCCGCCCCGCCCCCGATCAAGTCCTGGTCGACATCGCCGACTATGTCCTGAATTATAAAGTCGAGAGCGAGCTGGCCTATACCACCGCCCGCAATTGCCTCATCGATACCATCGGCTGCGGCCTGGAGGCCCTGGATTATCCGGCCTGTACCAAGCTGCTCGGGCCCATCGTCCCGGGCGCCGGCATTGCGCATGGCGCGCGTGTGCCGGGCACAGCGTTTGAGCTGGATCCAGTGCAGGCCGCGTTCAATATCGGCACCATGATCCGCTGGTTGGATTTCAACGACACTTGGCTGGCGGCGGAATGGGGGCACCCTTCCGACAATCTGGGGGCCATCCTGGCGGTGGCCGACTGGCTGTCGCGCCAAGCCAAGGCGGAAGGCAAGCCGGCGCTGACCATGCGCGATGTCCTCACCGCCATGATCAAGGCGCATGAAATCCAGGGCGTCATTGCGCTGGAGAATTCCTTCAATGCCGTGGGCCTGGATCATGTCATTCTGGTCAAACTGGCCTCGACGGCGGTGGCGGCGCAAATGCTGGGCTTGCCGCGTGAGGCCCTGATCAACGCCCTTTCCCTGGCCCTGGTCGACGGCCAGGCTTTGCGCACCTATCGCCATTCGCCCAACACCGGCTCTCGCAAGAGCTGGGCGGCCGGCGACGCCACCAGCCGCGCGGTCCGCCTGGCCTTGATCGCCCGCACCGGCGAAATGGGCTACCCTTCCGTGCTGACCGCGCCGGTCTGGGGTTTTTATGACGTCTTGTTCCATGGCAAACCCTTCCGCTTTCAACGCGGCTACGGCACTTATGTGATGGAAAATATCCTGTTCAAGATTTCCTTCCCGGCCGAATTTCATTCCCAGACCGCGGTGGAAGCGGCCATGAGGCTGCATCAGTGCCTGAAAGAGATGGGCAAAAGCGCGGGCGACATCGCGGCCATCGCCATCCGCACCCATGACGCGGCGATGCGCATCATCGACAAACAGGGCCCGCTCAACAATCCGGCCGACCGCGACCATTGCATCCAATATATGGTGGCGGTGCCGCTGATCTTCGGACGGCTGACCGCGGCCGATTACGAAGACGGCATCGCCGCCGATCCGCGCATCGACGCCTTGCGGGCCAAGATCGTCTGCAGCGAAGACAAGCAATTCAGCGCCGATTACCACGACCCGCAAAAGCGCTCGATTCCCAACGGCCTGACCGTCACTTTGCGCGACGGTACGGTTCTGCCGGAACTGGTGGTGGATTATCCCATCGGTCACAAACGCCGCCGCGGCGACGGCATTCCTTTGCTGGAGGCCAAATTCCGCACCAATCTGGCCCGCCGCTTCGATGCGCGGCGCCAGCGCGCGATTGCGGATGTCTCGCTCGACCAGGCGCGGCTGGAAGCCATGACGGTTCCCGATTATCTGGATCTCTATGCCATTTGAGGCCTGATATGCCCTATCTCGTCGCCGCCGACGCCCCTGCCGAGCCAGCCGGAACGCGACTGCGGGCGCTCCTGGATCGTCCCGGCATTCTGCCGCTGCCCGGGGCGTATAATGGTTTGGCGGCAGCGCAGGCGCGCCGCGCCGGATTCGAGGCGCTGTACCTGTCCGGCGCGGCGATGAGCGCCTCGATGGGCCTGCCGGACCTGGGCATTCTCACCATAGACGACGTCTGCTTTTTCATCCGCCAGGTCGCGCGCGCCAGCGGTTTGCCGGTGCTGGTGGACGGCGATACCGGCTATGGCGAAGCGCTGAATGTGATGGCCATGGTGCGCGCCTTCGAAGAAGCCGGCGCCGGCGCGGTCCATATCGAAGATCAGCTCCTCCCCAAAAAATGCGGCCATCTCAACGACAAGAAATTGGCGCAGCCGCAGGACATGGCGGCGAAAGTTGCCGCTGCCCGAAAGGCCCGGCGCCACGCCCTGATCCTGGCCCGCACCGATGCGGCCGCCAGCGAGGGCCTGGACGGCGCCCTCGCCCGCGCCAGACTTTATATGCAAGCCGGCGCGGATGCGATTTTTCCGGAAGCCTTGACCAGCGCCGAAATGTTCCGCGCCTTCGCCAAGGGACTTCCCGGCGTTCCCCTGCTGGCCAATATGACCGAATTCGGCCGCACGCCTTTTTTCACCGCCCCTGAGTTCGAAGCCATGGGCTACAAAATGGTGATCTGGCCCGTCAGCAGCCTGCGCGTCGCGGCCAAGGCGCAGAAAGAGCTTTATGCCACCCTGCGCGCCAAGGGTTCGGCGGAAACATTGCTGGGCCGGATGCAGACCCGGGCGGAGCTTTACGACACCATCGGTTATGCCGATTACGAAGCCTTGGACGCCTCGATCATCGCCAGCACGACACCGAAAAGCTGAATGCCGCGACAGTTCTCGCAAACGCAATATGTAAAGAGGATGGCTCTTTGGGCTCGCACCACTTAATGCTCGCATAACGAATTTATGGCGCTGGGGCAATTTATGACCAATACGACCGCGGCGGCCGGTTCACCGGGCGCATTCAGGCTTACGCTCATTTTAATTCTGTTCGCGGCGAGCGGCGGCACCGCCCTCATCTACGAAGTGGTCTGGTATCAGCTGCTGCAGCTGGTGATCGGGGCCAGCGCCATCTCGCTGGCCATTCTGCTGGCCACTTTCATGGGCGGGCTGTGCCTGGGCAGCTGGCTGGTGCAGCGCCTGCCCCGTACGGGCTTTTCACCCTTGCGCGTCTATGCCCTGATCGAGCTTGGTATCGGGCTGTGCGGCGTGGCGGTGCTGTGGGGCATGCCACTGGCCGACCATGTTTATGTCGCCGGCATTCAGCAGGGCCTGCCCAGTGTGTTGCTGCGCGGCGCGGTGGCGGCGCTTTGCCTCTTGCCGCCCACGCTTCTGATGGGTGCGTCGCTGCCGGTGATGGCCCGCTATGTCCAATCCACCCGCCAGGCGGCGCGCTGGTGGGGCTGGCTCTATGCCGCCAACAGCCTGGGGGCGGTGATCGGATGCCTCTCGGCCAGTTTTTACCTGCTGCGCCTGCATGACATGGCGATCGCTACCTATGCCGCTGTTGGATTGAATGTGGCCATCGCCCTGGTCGCCTTGATCCTGGCGCGGACCACGACGCATGTGGCGCAGGCCGCCAAGCCGGCGGTCCGGCCGGCACAGCCCGGCATGGTGCATCTTTCCATCGCGCTGTCCGGCGCCACCGCCTTGGCCGCCGAAACGGTGTGGACGCGCCAGCTCGGCATGATGTTCGACGGCACGGTCTATGCCTTTTCCATCATCCTGGCCGTGTTTCTGATCGGCATCGCGCTGGGCAGTTTCGCGACCGCTTATTTGCTGCGCTCCCTGAAAGCACGCCCCGCCTTGGGCTGGAGCCAAATGCTACTCGCCGCCGGCATCGCCTGGGCCGCCTATTTCATCAACAAATTGATGCCGTCCTGGCCGATGAATCTGTCGGGCGGCGGCTGGGCCATCGCGGCCGACGATCTTGAGCATTCCCTGGCCGGTTTGCTGCCCGCCGCGATCCTGTGGGGGGTGAGCTTTCCTTTGGCGATGGCGGCGGCGGACGATCATGACGATCCCGCCCGCCCTGTCGGCCTTGTCTATGCCGCCAACACTCTGGGCGGGGTGATCGGCGCCCTGGCGACCGGCCTGGTGCTGATCAGTTGGATCGGCACCACCGAGACCGAGCGCCTGCTGGTCGCGCTGGCCGCCCTCAGCGGCGCGATCCTGCTGCTGCCTGAATTGGCACGGCGGCCTTCGCTTCTTCGCGGCGGTGCCTTGGCCGCCGGCCTGGCGGCCGCGGCCCTGCTGGCCTGGCGTGTGCCGCAGCAGCCCGGCAACATGATCGCCTATGGCCGGCAGATGCAGATGATGTCGCCCTATTCCCAGCTGGTGGAAACCGCGGAGGGGCGCAATTCCTCCGTCGCCATAACGCGCTATCAGGACAGCACTTTGCAGATCAGCGTCGCCGGCCATGTCGAGGCGTCCAACAACGCTCCGGATATGCGGCTGCAGCGCATGGTCGGCCATGTCGCGGCGCTGCTGCATCCCCATCCGGTTAAAGTGCTGGGCATCGGCTTCGGCGCCGGGGTCTCGGCCGGCAGCTTCACCCCTTATCCCAGCGTCGCCAGCATCACCATCTGCGAGCTGGAGCCCAAAGTCCCCCCCCTCTCGACCAAATATTTCGCGCCTTTCGATAACAATGTGAAGAACGACCCGCGCACCCATATTGTCTTCGATGACGGGCGGCATTTCCTCCTCACAACCAAGGAAACCTTCGACATCATCGCCTCCGATCCGCTGGATGTCTGGGTCAAGGGCACCGCCACCATCTATTCGGCGGATTATTTCGAGACCGTGAAACGCCATCTCAATCCGGGCGGCTATTTCACGCTTTACGTGCCGCTTTACGAAAGCGACGAAGCGACGGTGAAAAGCGAGATCGCCACTTTCTTCGAGGTCTTTCCCCATGGCACGATCTGGGCCAACACCATCGAGGGTCAAGGCTATGATCTGGTGCTGATGGGCCAGGCAGAGCCTTTGAAGATCGATCTGGACGCGGTGGAACACCGCTTGGCGCAGCCCGATTACGCCAAGGTCGCCGCCTCGATGCACGAGATCGGCTTTTATTCCGCCACCGAGATGTATTCCACTTTCGCCGGCCAGCAATCCGATCTCGCCGATTGGCTCAAGGATGCCCAGCTCAATACCGACCGCGATCTGCGGCTGATGTATCTGGCAGGCTGGGGGATCAATTCCCATCTCGAAGGCCCGCTCTATCGCAAGATCGTCTCCTACCGCCATGCGCCGGACAATTTGTTCTCAGGCTCGCCGGCAAGCCGCGCGCGGTTGTACAGCCAGATGGGCAATGTCGTTCAGGGCGGCGCAGATTAGGCGACCGCGTCAGGGGACAGGGCGCGCCAGGTTCAGCACGATGGGATGATGGTCGGAAGGACCTTTGTCCAGCACTTCGGTGGCGCTGCAATCCAGGCCGCGCGCCATGCAGCGGTCGAGCCGCAGCGCGAACAATTTGGTCGGACGGTGGGTTTTCTGGCGCGGACCGACATCGGAAAATCCGGGGATCCGCACCGGCCCGACGGCATTGAAATCGCCGATGATCGCCGCCGGTCCCGTCAGCGCTTCGGCGATATGCAGCAATTGCCAGCGGTTGAGGAACTGGCCATGCGACAGATGCACATTGGCAAAGGAGATTCCCCGGAAGGAGACCAGCAGGGCATCCCGCGGCGGCACGCCGCCCGGCAGCACGGTCACCGGCAGCCGCAAAGGAGCGCCGGCGGGAAAGGGATGCGGGCTCCAGGCCGCCAAACCATAAATCCGGCTTTGCATGGGGTGACGAAAGAAATGCCCGCCCACCAGCGACGGCAGGCGCGATATTTCTTCGGTGGCTTCCTGCAGCAGCAACAAATCGGGCCGCTGGCGATGCACCACCGAGGCCACATCCTCGACCTTGGCGCCGACGCGCCGCAGCAGATTCCAGCTCACGACCTTGAGCGCGCCGCCTTCCGCATCGTTAACGCCGGGCGCATCGAGGGCAGAGTCGAACAGCATGCCTTGCTCCGTGGGCTTTGGAAACGCGCCCCTGTGGGCACGGGTTCCCTTGCGCAACGCCACGGTAAGCGGGATGATTCCCGATAACAAAGGAAAAACCGCCGCAGCCATGCCATTCTCCTTTCTCTGGACATCGCCCTGGACCGGCGAGCTGCTCGGGCTTGTCTATATCGGCCTTTCCGCGTTGGTGACGGTCGATGTGCTGCTCAAGAAAAGCGACGTGCGCGCCGCTTTGGGCTGGATCGCCGCGGTATGGCTGTCGCCGGTGTTCGGCGCCTTGCTGTATTTTCTGTTCGGCATCAATCGGGTGACCCGCCGCGCCCTCAAGCTCCGGCGCCGCGCGACATTGACCGGGGCTCGCCCCTTCGCCGCCGCGCCGCCCCGCGATCCCGAAGCCATCCTGATGGACAAGGCCAGCGAGCGCATCACCGGCAGCGAACCCAGTGCCGGCAATGCCATAGAAATCCTGAAAGGCGGCGACACCGCTTATCCGGTGATGCTGGCGGCGATCGCGGGGGCCCGCCACTCCGTCGCGCTCGCGTCCTATATTTTCCGCGATGACACCACGGGGCGGCAATTCGCCGATGCCATGATTGCCGCCAAAGCGCGCGGCGTCGAGGTGCGGGTCCTGCTCGACAGTGTCGGCATCGGCTATTTCGCGCCGCGGATCTTTTACCGCATGCGCCGCGGCGGCCTGGCGGCGGCGCGTTTTCTGCACACTTGGGTGCCATGGCGCATGCCGTTTCTCAACATGCGCAACCACCGCAAGCTGCTGATCGTGGACGGCAACCTCGCCTTCACCGGCGGCATGAACATCTCCGACCAGCATTCCGCCAGCCGCGCCGCGGCGGCCGGACAACCCTATGTCGAGGATATTCACTTCCGCATCCAAGGTCCCGGCGTCGCCCCCATCATGGAAGCCTTTGCCAGCGATTGGGCTTTCATCACCGGCGAAGAACTCGATCACGATATCTGGTGGCCGGCGCTGGCCCCCGCCGGCGAAGTCTCGGCGCGGGCGGTGCGCTCCGGTCCCGATCACGATCTCTACCGGATCGAGCTGATCATCGGTGCGGCGCTAGGCCTGGCGCGCAAACGGGTGCGCATTGTCACCCCCTATTTTCTGCCCGATCAGCGCTTGCAATTCGCCATCGCCGAAGCGGTGCTGCGCGGCGTCACCGTGGAGATCCTGCTGCCGCAAATCACCGATTCCATCTATATGGACTGGGCGATGCGAGGCCATTTGCGGTTTTTTCGTCATGTCCATGCCGACGTGTATCTGAGCCCGCAGCCCTTCGACCATTCCAAGCTGGTGGTGATGGATGGATATTGGAGCTTGATCGGCAGTTCCAACTGGGATGCGCGCAGCTTGAGGCTGAATTTCGAATTCGACCTGGAATGCTATGACCGCGACCTCGCCGGCAAGCTGGATGCGATCATCGATGCCAAACTCGCCGGCGCCCGCAAACTCGACTATGATGCGCTGGGGCGCGAAGCGATGATCTTGCGCCTCCGCAACGCCTTGGTGCGGCTGATGATGCCCTATCTGTGAGCGGGCGCCTGACAAGCGGGGTTCAACATGAAACCGCGCTGCATATGAATCTGGAAGCTTCCAATTTTTGGGCCGGCCACCCATTGCGGCGATCGCAACACCACATCGTAAAAGCGCGCCAGATCGGAGCGGGTATAGTTGGGAAGGCTTGCCAGCCGCCGTTCCTCCTGCGCCGCCTGGGCGATGCGCCGCGCCTCAGTGGTCACGATCTGGGGCTTGACCCAATCCAAATACCAATAGCCTTCCGCCATCACATAATTGTCGAAAGGCGGCGGCACATAACTGTAAGGCACTGCCAGGATGCGGGTGCCGACGGGAACACAGCGGCTGAACCAATCCCCCAGCAGCCGATTCTCATCGGATAGCGCCACCACCAGGGTGGGATATTGCAGCAGCAGCGAGGCGCCATCCCAAATCTGGGCTGCGATTGCCAGAGCCGCCAATACCGCGACCGCGATTTTGGCTCTGGCCGGCGAAAGCCATGGGGTGAGCGCGGTGGGCAGGCGGGTCAGTCCGAAAGCCGCCAGCAAGACCAGCGGCGCCACCACGGGTATGGCGTAATTGCTGATCACCCAATTCACCGTGGTAACCAGCAAACCCAGGAAAATCAGAACGAAAGCCAACATGAAGAGCAGCCCCAGCCGCGCGCCGTCACGCCGACCCCGGGCGAAGTCGGCCAGCAGAAAAATGCTTCCCAGCAAGGCCAAGATACTGGTGCTGTAGAACAGAAAATCGGTGCGAAAGCCGGAGAGGCCGAACACCATGGCGAGCCAGCGCAGCCCGAAATGCTCCCCCTCGCCGACCGTACCGGACCGCAGATAAAGCTCGCGGAAGAACTCCAGATGCGAGAACACCCAAGGCGAGGTCAGAAAGAAGGTGACAACAAAAGCCAAACCCACCGAGAGGAGTATCATCACCCGCCTGGCGAGGGCGCCGCGCAGCTTGCCAAAATCGAAGCCCAACAGATGCGCGCCCGCCATGGCCAGCAGCAGCGGTCCCAGCACCAAAGCGCCGATCCGCAACCCCTTGATGGCCGGAAGCAGAAAAGAACCCGGCCGCACCCGATCGGTGAGCAACATGAAAGCGATGATGCGTTCGTGATGCAGCCGGGCCAGGAGCAGCAATGCGATCCCCAGCGGCAGCGCCGTCGCCACGGCGACACGCCAGGCCCGCACCAAGTACCGATCGGAAATTCCTGCAACCGGCACGCAAAACGCGGCGAAGATGAGGTAGGGCGCCAGGAACACGCCCTGATATTTCGAACCGAAAGCCGCGCCGGCCGCCGCCGAGGCCGCTATCACCCAAGCAAAGCCCGCATGCCAGCGGCGCGCATCGCCCGCGGGGGGCTCAAAGGCGTGGGCCAGTCCATAAAAGGACAGCACCAGGAAAAATGCCTGCCAGGTGTCGGGCTTTACCTGGTTGGAATATTCCACCAGCACGGGCGAGAATCCCGTCATCGCCGCGGCGAAAACCGCCGCCAAGGGCCCCAAAAAGCGCCGCGCGAACACGAACACCATGGCGATGAGGGCGCAGCCGCCGATCAGCGATACAGTGCGCAGAATGAAGACAATCGCCCGCTCGCTCAGGGGAAAGAACCAGCCATAGGCCTTGGCGATCACCATGGCGACGTTGAAATAGAAATGCCCATAATCGGGCATGCGGATGTGGAACCATGGCGACGCCAAGCCGCCCTTCATGGCCTTCAACATCACCATGGTATCGAGATTATAGGTCTGAATTTCGCGGGTGTTGTTGGTGAGCGAGTAAAAGAAATAGGGATAGCTGAACGCCACCACCCAGCACAGAATCAACCCCAGGCAAGCCAGGTCGGCCGGAACCGCGCGAAATCGCTTTTGCATTGTGCAGAGCCGCAAAAAAACAGGGCCGGTGCGCCGACGCACCGGCCCCGACCCGGTCAAATCCCCAAGCCTATGCCTTCACATATTTGTTGAACCAATCCAGCGTGTGCTGCCAGGCCTCTTTGGCGGCAGCCTCGTCATAACGGGGCGTGGTGTCGTTGTGGAAGCCGTGATTGGCGCCTTTGTAGATATGCCCTTCATGCGGCACGCCCGCCTGGGTCAGCGCGGCGTCAAAGGCCGGCCAGCCGCCGCTGATGCGGGTATCGAGCTCGCCATATTGGGCATTGATCGGGGCCTTGATCTTGGCGACATCGGCGGCGCTGGGCTGAGCGCCATAGAACGGCACGGCGGCCGCCAGATCGGAGCCCATGCGCACCGCCAACTGGTTGACGATACCGCCGCCAAAGCAGAATCCGACCGCGCCGATCTTGCCGGTGCAATCGGGGCGGTTCTTCAGATACATCGCCGCGGCATAGAAATCCTCCCGCATCTTGGCGCCGTCGACCTGCTGGAACAGCTTGGCGCCATTGTCGTCATCGCCGCTATAGCCGCCGACGGAAGTGAGCCCGTCCGGGGCCAGCGCCATATAGCCATTGGTCGCCAGCCGCCGCGCCACATCTTTGATGTAGGGATTGAGGCCGCGATTTTCATGCACCACCAGGATACCGGGCAGCTTGCCGCGGGCATCGGCGGGACGCACCAGATAGCAATCGATTTTGCCATTGCCCTGCGGCGAGGCGACGGTGACTTTTTCGGTCTTGATGCGCTTGTCGTCCTCGGGCACCTGATTGGCCAAGGCGTAATTGGGCCTCAGCATCTCGAACAAGGCCGCCGCGGTGACGCCGCCGACCGCGAATTTCTGGGCCCCCGCGAAGAATTCGCGCCGGCCAATCACGCCATGAACATATGAGTCGAGCAGGTCGAGCAGTTCCTGCGGAAAATCCGATGCTTTCTTGCGTTCCAAAATAGTCCTCCCAAGAGATGGCTGGCCTGGGGTCAAGCTTAACACGGCGCCGGCCCGGCTAAAACCAAGCTTTACAGGGTCACGCGGCCCCGCCCCGCTTTTCGCGCCCCCCGCCCCGTGGTGAAATCGCGGCCCCTATCGAGACCGGACATGCTGGGCTTGCGCCGACTGAATGAACGCCTGCTGCCGGGCCATATGGTCCTGGGGCCCCGGCACGTCATCCTGGGGGTCAACAATTACTGCAACCTGCATTGCCGGATGTGCGATGTCGGCACCGGCCATGACGGGACCAATTTTGGCGCAAATCTGGTAGGGGCCAAGACCGCGAATATGCCGATGGCGCTGCTGCGCCGCATCGTGGACCAGGTCGCGGCAAGCTGGCCGCGGACCCAGCTCGCCTTTGTCTATACCGAACCGCTGGCCTGGCCGCCGCTGGGAGAGGCTCTTGCCTATGCCCGTGCCCGCAAGCTTTTGACCTCGGTCACCACCAATGGGCTGTTGTTGCCGCGCCGGGCAAAGGAAGTCAGCGCCGCCAATGTGCTGGCGGTCTCACTGGATGGGCCCGAAGCGGTTCATGACGGCATCCGCCGGCACAAAGGCAGTTTTACCCGGGCGGTGCAGGGGATCGAGGCGGTGGCGGCGATGCCGTCGCCCCCGGAAATTTCCGTCTATTGCACCATCACCCAGTGGAATAGCGGATCGCTGCGGGAATTCCTGGCACAGATGCGCCATCTGCCCTTGAAGCGCATCGGCTTGATCCACAACAACTTCGTCACCGCCGAGCAGGCGGAGCAACACAATCTGCTGCATGGCGCAGTATTGCCGGCGACGCCGTCCAATGTCTTCGAGGCCGATCCCGCCGCCATCGACCTTGATGTGCTGTCGCAGGAACTGACCGAGATCGCGGCGAGCCGCTATCCTTTCCCAGTGAAAATACAGCCGGGCATCACCACGCGCGCGGCTCTGGAAACCTATTACCGCTACCCGCAAGTCAAGATCGGCCGCTATTGCCATGACGCGTTTCGTAGCCTGATGATCGATGCCGATGGCGAAGTCATTCCGGTCCATGGCCGCTGCTTTCGCTTTCCCATCGCCAATATCCGCGACCAGCCTCTGGAACAGCTTTGGAATCACCCGGCGATTTCCGGCCTGCGCCAGACCTTGGCGCAAGCGGGTGGGCTATTGCCGGCTTGCAGCCGCTGCTGCGGCGGCTTTGGCGGCGCCGATCAGGCTCGCCTATAGCGCAGCGCTCCTGCCGGCGAGCCCGGCATAGACCCTGCGAAAACGAGCACTGGTGACATCGGCATTTTCGAGAAGGGCCCTTCTTTGTGCCTGTGTCGCCAGGCCGATCCGCGCCGTTTCGTCTGCCAGAAGGCCTATAATCGCCTCGGCCAGTCCCTCACTGTCGCCGGAAGAGACCACGCGCGCGCCCTGCGGCGACCATTCCGAGAGATGACCGACATCCGTTCCGACCACCGCAACGCCCGCAATGGCTGCTTCGAGGGCGACGACAGGCCCGGCTTCCTGCCGTGAGGTTACGAGAAGAAAGTCGGCCTGATCGAAAAAGTCCCGCAGCCGGTGATGCGGCACAAAGCCGTGAAAACGCACTTGGGCGTCCAAGCCAAGCCGCCGCGCCATCGCTTGTACCCGTTGATCCGCAAAGGTGTCGGCGCCGATCAAACTCAATTCAAAAGCGATGTTGCGGGCTTTGAGAGCGGCGGCCGCCCGCAGCAGCATGGCGTGATCCTTCACGCCATTGAGACTGCCGACATGCAGCAGACGAACAGGCTTAGAGGGATCCAGCGGTCTGGGCGCCGCTTGCGGCCATTGATCCAGCGCGACGCCCAAAGCCATACGCTCGGCCCGGATGTTCATGGTGGCAGCACGCGCGACCAACGGCTGGCTCTGTGCCGCGATATGGCTTGCTCCGGCCACACAACAGCGCAGAAATAACCTCCCCTTTCGGCTGCGCAGGCTGCCATATCCGATATCGGGCAAAGACGACAATTCCCCTCCGCCGAAATAGAGCAGCATCGGCACCCCCAACAGATATTTCGCCAGCAGCGCCGCGAGATTCGCCGGAGCCGACCAGAGCGCATGACTGACGTCGAAACACCCGCGACGATGTTCCGCCGCAATCTGCAGCAGCAGGCGCCATAGGGAATTGCCGGCGTTGTGGATGGTGGCGCCGAGCAGCGGCCAGCTCCCCGGCTGCGGATCTTGGCAGACCGCGAAAACATGGACCTCGTCGCCCGCCCGGACAAGCCTTTCAATCAGCCACAACAGACAGGGCACCACGCGATATACCCCGCTTCTGTCCACGCCACCGGACACGATGATCGCAATCTTCATGCGGAAGATTTCCCGACCAATAGGCGATAGGCCTGCATCCATTGAGATGCGATGGCGGCAAAGGACAATTCGGCCTCGAAATGCGCCTGCACCGCCGCACGCAGCGCCGATGCCGGCCGCGCCGCCAGATCGGCAATAGCGGCGGCGAATCCTGCCGCATCGCCGCACTGGACCAAGGCCCCGACATGGCCATCGCCGGTAAGCTGGCGGAACGAAGGAATATCGCTCACCACCGCAGGCAGGCCGCAGGCCATCGCTTCCAAAAGCGCATAGCCCGACCCTTCCCGCTGGCTACCCAGCACGAACAGATCGGCCGCCCGGCAGAGCAATTCGATCCGAGCCGGCGGCACCTCACCCAACAGATGCACCCGCGCCGCCAGCGCAGAGTCCGAGGCGATTTGCGCCCGCACCGCGTTCAATAACGGCGCCTCATGGAAACACATCCACAGATGAACCTGCGGGCGTTCCGCGGCGAGGCGCGCGACGGCGTTCAAGATGGTGTGGGGGTCCTTGTTGTGGTTCAGCCGTCCCACCCACAGCAAAGCGGGGTCGCCGAAAAGGCCGGTGGCGGCGCGGGCGGCGGCGCGATCGCCGGGACAAAATGTGGAAGAGGATTCCGCGATCGCGAATATTTTCGCCTCGGCCGGTAAAATGCCGGCGCGGCGAAAAGGATCCGCCTGTGCCGCGGCCGTGAAGGCGGCGCCCTTTATCTTCGCGAGCCCATAACGGTGAAGCCGGCGCAACCGCGCGCCCGGATCGCCGGCGTGATCCTGCACCACCACCGGCACGCCAAGCCGGCACAAGGCGCGGGTATGAAATGCGAAATGCAGCCCATGGACATGGATGATGTCCGGCTTCAGCGAATGGGCAACACGCGCCAAACGCGCCGGTCGCAAGCCGCCCCAATTGCGCCGCCCCAGCCATGGCTCCGCGACAAACCGGAAGGCCACGCCATCGCGCTCCAGCGTCTCATCCGCCCGCGCGGCCTGAAGCACCGTCACCTTTGCCCCGGCCGCGGCAATCGCCGATGGCAGCAGGCCCAAACTCGGCCAAGCCTGGAGCAAAGCCGCGCCGCCGAGCCCCTTGGGATGCGGGCCACAACCCACCTGCACGACATGCAAAAGCGTCATGCCGCGCCGGGCAAGGTTGTGAAGCACTGCTGCAATAAAGCGATGGCCTCATCGGGGTCGGCAGATAATGTCAGCCGCCAAGCGCCGTCTTGCACCACCGCGCGCAAGGCATGGGGCAAGGCCTCGCGGAACAGATCAAAGCCCGGCTCCAGCCCCCCCATCAATTCGGTTATGGCATCCCGGGTCCCAAGCGGCATAAGCGCGACACGGGTGCCATGCTCCAGCAGGCATAATCTGGCATGTTCCGCCTTGGGCACGCGCGATGCCACGATGACCGCCTTTTTGAGCCGCCCGGCGCGCCATCGTTTCAGACCCGCCACGCCGGGCGCATCTTTCTCGAAGACATGCAAGGGTCGCGACAATCCCCACACGGTCAGCCGCGGCTGCGTTTGAAGATAGACCGTGTCGTCCGTCAACACCGGCAGACCGGCACGGGCGGCGGCCAGCGCCAAACTGCTCTTGCCGGCCCCGCTGCGTCCCGCCAGCACCAGCGCCGTCCCGCCCATCCGAAAAGCGCAAGCATGCAGGGGCGTGCGTCCGCTATGGGTGACGAGAAACAGCACCAGACTGTCCAGGATCTCGGCCAGGCTTTGCGGCTCATCCAGCAACCCGCGCGGGATTTCGCACCAGCCGGTTTTGCCTTTCGCGTTCGCCGCGCCGCGGATCGAAGGACCATGGATCTCGATCCGTGGTCCATTGACGGTTATCGCACCAAGCCGCCCATCGCTGCCCGCTTGGGATATTCGAATTACAATGTAAATGGAATGTCCCAGTCCATCGGCATCTTGCGCGTCGGGATAGAGAGCACGCACCGCCCGTAACGCCGTAACCTCGTCGCTTTCAAATGTAACCTGTAAATCGAACAGGCGTAACGCCGTCAGCATGGGTTTTGTTTCGCAAACCGGAATTGCCTTTGCTATCGTCGATCTTAGCCTGTTTTGCACGCGCGGGAGTAAGCATTTTGATTCTGGTGGCGCATTCCTATTTCCTGAATCACGATCCCAAGCAGCGCGCGCGCATGACGCCCTATTCCCCGCTGGGGACTTTGATCGCGGCGGCCTGCCTGCGCCGGCGCGGCCATGAGGTCGCGCTGTTCGACGCCACTTTCGCGCGGGGCTTGAACGATTTCGAAACATTGCTCAAGACCGCGCAGCCCGAAACCGTCGCCATCATGGAAGACAATTTCAATTTCCTGACCAAGATGTGCACGGTGCGCCGGCGCGAAGACACCTTGGCCATGGTGGCGCGCGCCAAGCAGCATGGCTGCCGCGTGACGGTGAACGGTCCGGATTCGACCGATCAGCCCGCGCTTTATCTGGCCGCCGGCGCCGATGCCGTCATCCTGGGAGAAGGCGAAGCCGCATTGGCCGAGCTGGCAGATCATTGGAGCCGGGGCGACGCGCGATTGGACGAGATCGCCGGTTTGTCGCTGCCGGGACTCGGCAACCATGCCCGCAAGACCCGCCCACGCGCACAACTGCGCGATCTCGACGCCCTGCCTTATCCGGCCTGGGATTTGGTGGACGCCGCCGCCTATCGCACCGCATGGACCGCAAGCCATGGCCGGCTCTCGTGGAATATGGCGACTTCGCGGGGCTGTCCTTATACCTGCAACTGGTGCGCCAAGCCCAGCTTCGGCCGCGGCTATCAGCAGCGTTCCGCCGCCTCGGTGGCGCAGGAAATGCTGCACCTTAAACAAACCGTGGCCCCGGATCATGTTTGGTTCGCCGACGACATTTTCGGGCTGACCGCGGAGTGGCTGCAAGAATTCGCCGCCGAGGTGAAGCGGCTAGGCATCGAGCTGCCCTTTTTGATGCAATCGCGCGCCAATCTGATGCGGGCCGATGCGGTCGACGCCTTGGCTGAGGCTGGCGCCGAAGAGGTTTGGCTGGGTGTCGAATCCGGCTCGCAGAAAATCCTCGACGCGATGGAAAAGAACATCACCGTGGCGATGGTGCGCGAGGCGACGCGCGCCCTCAAATCCCGCGGCATCCGCGCCTGCTGGTTTATCCAACTGGGCTATCCCGGCGAATCCTGGGACGATCTCACCCTGACCCGCAATTTGATCGGCGAAGAACGGCCAGACGATATCGGGGTTTCGGTGGCCTATCCCCTGCCCGGCACGCGGTTTCACGATCTGGTGCAGGCGCAGCTTGGCCCCCGCCACAACTGGCAGGATTCCGACGACCTGGCGATGCTGTTCCAGGGCACCTTTCAAACCGAGTTCTACCGGCTGGTCCGCGACCTTCTGCATGACGAAGTGCGCAGCGGCGCGCGCAATGACTGCCGCTGGGCGCTGCTGGGGCGCGAAGGCGTCAAGCACCGCTCGGAACGTCCGGTCACGCTCGCAACAGGGTCGTAAGCCATGAGCGCGGACCAATCCCAAGTCGCGGCACTGCGGCCGGCAGCAGGCGCGTTCGACGCCATCGCCGGTATTTTCGATGCGCGCTTCGCGCCATGGCAAAGCGTGGCGGCGCAGCGCCGCGCCGTGCGGCGCAGCCTGACGCAGAATTTTGCGCCGCATAGCCACATTCTGGAGCTCGGCGGCGGCACCGGCGACGATGCGGCCTGGCTGGCGGCGCAAGGTCATGACGTCGTGCTCACCGATGCCTCGCCCGCCATGGTGGCGATGGCGCGCGAAAAGCTCGCGCCCTTGGGGGCGCGCGCCGAGGTCGCCGCCGCCGAAGACCTCGAGCATTTTGCCCTCCGGCATTTCGAAACGGGCGGCAAGCGCTTTGACGGCGCCTTTTCCAATTTCGCGCCGCTGAACTGCGTCGAGGATCTGAAGCCCGTAGGGCGCGGCTTGGCGCGGCTTCTGCATCCGGGCGCCGCCGCCATGCTGATGCTGTTCGGCACCTTCTGCCCGGGAGAATTCCTCACCGAAACCATCCGCGGCCGCCCCCGCGCAGCGCTGCGGCGGCTGAAACGCGGCCCCGCCCCGGCGCGTCTGGCCAAACGCGAATTCACCGTGGTTTATCACCGCCGCGCCGATCTGGTTCACGCCTTGGCGCCCTGGTTTGTCTTGGAACAGGTCTTGGGTGTGGGGGTGTTTGTTCCCCCCAGCGCCGCCGAACCTTGGATTTCAGGCCATCCGCATCTGCTGCGTGTTTTGGAGAGGCTGGACGGCCTCGCTGCCGGTGTTCTCGCGCCGCTGGGCGATCACGTGCTTTACCGCTTCCGGCGCACCGACATTCCGGCACCATGATCATCCTGGTCAATCCGCGCGCCACCCGTCCCAGCAACCGGCGGTTTCCGTTGTCGGTGATGGCGATCGGCGCCGCGCTGCCGCCATCGCAGCGCTGGGAGATTGTCGACGGCAATATGCCGGGGCTGGATGTCGCCGCGCGCATTTCCGCGCTGATCGAGGCCAACAAGGGCGGTCCGGACCCGATACGCGCGGTCGCGCTGTCGGTGATGCCGGGCCCGCAACTGGTCAGCGCCGTCCCTTTGACCAAGACGATCAAGGCATCGCATCCCGATATTCCCATCGTCTGGGGCGGCAATTTCGGCGGGCTCTATCCCAAGCCGGTTCTGAACGCGCCCTATATCGACTGGCTGGTGCGCGGCCAGGGCGAACACACCTTCACCGAACTGCTCGAGGTGCTGGACGGGCAGCGTGACCCGGCGACGGTGGCCGGCCTGTCCTTCCGCAAACAGGGTGGCAGCCACCATATGGGGGAAGAGCGGCACTGGGTCGGGCCGGGCGAGTTGCCCGCGCCGCCTTATCACAAGATTCCCGTAGGCGAATATTTGCCGGCCACAATTCTGGGCCGCCGCAGTGGGGTTTACCAGGCCTCGATCGGGTGCCCGTTCGCATGCAATTTCTGCGGCGTGATTTCGGTGTTCGGCCGGCGCGAACAGGTCCAGGACCCCGGCCGCACGGCGGAGCATCTGCGCTTTCTCGTCCGCGAACACGGCATGGATTCGGTGCATTTCTACGATAACAATTTCTTCCTGAACGAAGCGCATGCCCGGGCGGTGGCGGACGCCATGGCGCCGCTGGGCCTCTCCTGGTGGTGCGAGACCCGCGTCGATACCTTGACCCGCTTTTCGCACGACACCTGGCGGCGGCTGAAGCGCGCCGGCTTCACCATGGTGTTTTGCGGCGCCGAATCCGGCAGCAACGACGTCCTGCGCAAGATGCGCAAAGGCATCACCGTGGAACAGACCATGGAAGTCGCGGCTCGCACCCGCGAACATGGCATCATTCCGGAATTTTCCTTCGTGTTCGGCGATCCCGACGAGCCGGACCGTGAAGTGGAAAACACCTTGGCTTTTATCCGCAAGCTCAAAGCCCGCAACCCCGCGATGGAACTGATCACGTATTTTTACACGCCGACGCCGCAGCGCAAGGATACCTATGGGCAGGTCGACCCCTTGTCGGGAACGCCGGAGCATTTGGAAGAATGGCTGCACCCCGATTGGGTCCGCTGGATGATCCATGACCCCGATCTACCCTGGCTGGACCAGCGCCTGAAGCGCCGCGTCCAGGATTTTGTGCTGGTGCTGAACAGCCGCTTCCCCTCGGTGCATGATCGCGCCACCCGCAAATGGGGAAAAATCGCCGGCAGGGTGCTTTCTCAGACCCGCTGGCACCGCGGCGATTATGGCGATCCCCATCTGCTCAGAACCCTGCGCCAATGGGCTCGCATCACCCCGGATGACGCGCAGCTTTATGGCCATCTGCGTCCCAGCGGGGCCGCATGAGCGCGCTTGATCCACGAGAGGCCTATCGCTTATGGGCGCCCAGCTATGCCAATGAGACCGCCATCAGCGCCCTCGATCAGGACCTGGCGCTGGCGCTCTCGCCACCCACCGCCGGCAAGCATGTGCTGGATGCCGGATGCGGTATAGGAAGGCGGCTTCCCCAGGACGCGGCTTTGGCGGTGGGAATCGACGCTTCGCCCGAGATGCTTGCCGCCGGCACTAATGCGCGAACCGCGGCGGCGGATCTGCGCGCTTTGCCCTTCGCCGACCGGAGCTTCGACGTCATCTGGTGCCGGCTGGTGCTCGGTCATGTGCCGGATCTGCACCATGCCTATCGCGAATTGGCCAGGGTTTGCCGAGCGCATTTGCTGGTGAGTGATTTTCATTCGGGTGCCGTGGCGGCCGGCCACACACGCAGCTTCCGCGATCCTGCGGGCCGCGCGCATGAGGTCGAACATCATTGCCATGGCGAGGCGGGCCATATTTCGGCGGCGCAGAAAGCAGGCTTCATCTTGGTGGCGCGCCAGGACGGATCGGTCGGACCTTCCATCCGCCATTTCTATGAGCAGGCCGGCCGCCTTAAAACCTATGAGGCGGATGTCGGTCTTGCCCTGGTGGCGGGATTTGCGTTCCGGCGCCCGTGAACATCCTGATCGAAACCGAGCAAGCACACATCGCCGTCGCGGACGGGGTGATCGTGCCGCCGATTGGGTCTTTCGACCGCGTGATCCGCCTTGCCGGCGCAGAGCTTCGCGCGGGACTGATCAATGCCCATGACCATTTGCATCGCAATCATTACGGCCGGTTGGGATCCCCGCTCTATCCCAATGCCTATGCCTGGGCGCGCGACATCCAGGCCCGGCACGCCGAAACCATCGCCGCGGGACGCGCGCTTGGCCGCCGCCAGGCTCTGCTGAAGGGCGCCTGGAAAAATCTTGTCAGTGGGGTCACCCATGTCGTGCATCACGATGTTTGGGAGGCCGATTTCGAGCAGGATTTTCCCCTGACCGTGGTGCGGCTGCTGAGCGCGGATTCACTTGGGCACAGCCCTGACTTTGTTCCCCCTGCCGCCGCGCCCTTTGCCTTGCATCTGGCGGAGGGCACCGATGACGCGGCAGCAGAGGAAATTCGCATCGCGGCCGCGCGCGGCTGGCTGAACGAACAGCTTCTGGCGGTGCATGCGGTTGGCGCGGACGAAGAAGGCGCCCTCTTGCTGCGCCAATCGGGTGCTGCTCTGGTGTGGTGTCCCACATCCAATCATTTTCTTTTCGGTCGTTCAGTGCCTGAGGTGCTGCTGGGGGAGGACATAGACGTGCTTCTCGGCAGCGACTCCCTGCTCACCGGGGCGGGAACGCTGCTGGACGAACTGCGCGCGGCACGCGGCTCCATCTCCGACACCCGGTTGATGGATGCTGTGGGCGCGGTCGCCGCGGGGCGGCTTGGCATTGTCGGGCCGCGGCTGACCATCGGCGCTCCTGCCGACCTGGTGCTGCTGCGCGCGCCTTTGCTGGAGGCAGGGCTTGCCGACATTGCGCTGGTCATGGCGCAAGGAGAGTTGCGTGTCGCCGATCCGCAAGTTGCAGAAACGCTTGGCCTCACAGGCGGCAGCATCCTGGAATGGGGCGGGGTGCGCCGCTGGATCAGCGCGGCAGCGTAAGAGCACGATCCGCCGGCGCCAGCATGGCCGCCAGTCGCCGCATCGCGCTGGAAACCGGCGCCAGCCGAAACAGGTCCAGCCGCGCGCCCAAGCGGTCGAACAGCAGCCAATCGGCCTCGAGCATGACCAAGGCGCTGGCCAGCGGCGTATCCTTCTGATCATTGTTGCAGTCGAGCATGGCCAGATAGCGCCGCAACCGGTGTTGCACGGCGGGGCTGTTCTCCTGCGCGTCCAACCAGTCCTTCAGCGCCGCGGGAACGGCAAAGACAAACAGGGTCCGCAGCAGCAGCAAGCTGGCAATGACGGAACGCTCCGCACCCGCTTGCCGCGCCAATTGCGGCAGCCGGGCGGCTTCGCCCGGTGCCAATTTGGCGAAGAGCGGCACCAGATCGGCCAGCCATTTGAGCCGCACCCAGAAACTGCGCGCACCATGCGCAATCAGATAAAAAGCCAATGCGGCATCCGGGGCGGGGGCCGGTATGGCTCCGGGTGCGGGCGAAAATGCGAGGCCGGAAGGACCGGCAAAAAAAAGCCTCTGATGCAGTTCGACGGCGCAGCTGTGATCGTCGCCGGCGATCAAGGTCACGTCGCGTACGGAAGCCGCCACCACGCCGCGCAAACCCCGCGGCAGCGGCGGATTGCTGGCGATAAATCCTAGGGCCGCCAAGGCATCCAACGCGCGGCGAAAATCGCCCGGCGCCACCAAAAGATCGATATCGGAAGAAAACCGCCAGGCGGGGTCGTCATAAAGCTGCTCGGCCTGGGTGGTGCCCTTCAGAACCATCCACGCGATCCGGCTTCTCGCGAAACAAGCGCCGATCTTTTCCAGCCGTGCCAGCACCTGGGCGCGGCGAACCGCACTCTCATCGTAGCTTCGTATCAGACGCGCCGAAGCCCGTGGGGTCACGACAAAGCCGCCGGCCGCAGCCAAACCGTGCAAGAGCGGCGCAACCTGATGGCGATCCGCCAGCGCCATCAGGGCTTCATCGATGCAAATGGGCGGCGCGGCTGGCCCCCCCAAAGCCTCGCCCAAAAGGCCGGCCAGGACGGTAAGGCGCGTTGGCGGAGTCACTGTCATCGATCCCCACCACCGGCATCGATGGTCAGGACGTTATCGCAAAGCGCCAGATTTTCGCGGCGATGGGCAATGAAAATGATCGTCGGACGGCCGGGCATTGCGCGCAGCCGGCGCAGAATCTCGCGCTCGCCTTCGCTGTCGATCGCGCCGGTGGCTTCGTCCAGGATCAGCAGGCGCGGCTTGCGCAGCAGCGCCCGGGCCAAAGCGATGCGCTGGCGCTCGCCGCCCGAAATCAGCGTGCCGCGGTCTCCCACCACACTGTCCAAACCGTTTTCCAGCCCGCGGACCAGGTCCTCCGCGCCGGCCAGGGCCAGGGCCTGCCACATCTCGTCTGGCGTGGCGGCGTCATTGCCCCAGGACAGATTGCGGCGGATGCTGTCGTGAAACAGGAAGGCATCCTGGGCGACATAGCTGAGGCCCTGGCGCCAAGCCGTCAGCGTCCCCCCTTCCAGCACCCGGCCGCCAATTCGCAAGGTGCCGGTCTGGGGCGGATAAAGTCCCGCCACAAGATCGGCGAAGAGCGTTTTGCCGCTGCCCGACGGTCCGGTGACGCCCAAAAAATCACCAGGCTTCAGGCACAGATGAAAATGGCGGAGGCCGCGCCCGGCGTCTTCGCCCGCGGGGCGATAGCCGACATCGGTGAAAACGATGTCTCCTTCGGGATAGGGCTGCGGCTTTGTCTGCGCGATCTCAGCGAAGGCCTCCAATTCCGCTTCCAGACCGCGGATCTGTTCGTGGATCGGCAGGATATGGGCGAATTGCTGCAAGCCCTGCTGGATTTGCCCCGCCGGCCCCGCCATGCGCGTGACCACCAATGTCAGGGTCAGCAAGACGGGGGGCGCCAAATGAAACCAGCCAAGCCCCGCCATCATCAGGGCCGCGCCCAGAGCGGCGGCCAGGCCGGCAAACGCCACCTGCCGCAAGGCCTGCTGGCGCAATTGCGCGCTTTGATGGGCGGCGAGCAGACGCAAGGTCTGCCCGGTCTCCTCGACAAAACCGGATTGGAGATTCTGACTCATCGCCAGTTTGAGGCCGCCCAGAAATTGCGCCGTGCCGCTCAGCAGAGACAAATTCGCGCCCATGATCTGGCCGCCGACAAGGCGCGCGCGCGCCATCATGCCGCCCAAGGCCAGCACGCCGGCCATCAGCAGCCCGAACAGCAATATGGCCAGCATCGGTGCCAGGAAAAAGGCGAGCAGACATTGCGCCAGCAGCATCGCCGCGGCGGCCAGCGCCTTGAGGGCAAATTGCACGCCGATCGCCAGGTTCTGAATATCGACCATCAACTGGGTGACGCGCGCATGGCGCAGCCGCGCGATATGTTCCCAGCGCGTCGCCGCCAGGCGCTGCGCCAGACGAAGACGCAAGGCGCCGGCGAATTTGATTTGCAGCGAGACCACCGCCATGTCGCGGCCCGCCACCACCACGCTGCGTGCGATCATCAGCAGCCCGAACAGCGCCAGCAAAACCAGGCTGCGCGAGATCTGGGACCCCGCGCCGGCGATGGCGAACAGCGCCGCGGCCATGCCGCCAAGTCTGCCGGACGGGGCACCGCTCCCCCATAAAACGCCCAGCAAAGGCACCAGCAGCGAAAAGCTCAAGCCTTCCAGAACCGCGCCGGCCAGCACCAAAACCAAGGTGCCGGGACCCGCCTTTCCGGCTTGCGCGGCAAAATCCGTCAGCAGGGCCCGTGCGCTGGCCAAAGGCGCCTGCGATGTGCGTGGGCCGTGAACGGCCGCGGACCCCGCGCTGGGAGGATAGAGCGCCGCCGTGGCAAGAATGTCCGCCATGCCCGCCCTTTAACCCTCACCATGCCGCCTAGATTTCGACGGACAGGACCGGCGGATATTCCACGCCTTGCGACCGAAATTTACCGCTTATCGATATTTGGGACGAGTTTACGCCGTTAAGATCCCATAGCGGGGAATAAGATGAATCCCCCCACCGTCCTCGATACAGGCGACGGATACCGCATTAAACATTTACGCCGAAAGGAGAAAGCCCGCTCGCGGACACGGCACCTGGTGAACTGGCGTGCTATAAGTTGCAAACACGATAGGCATCCTTCGACCGATCATCATGACCAGCCAAAAGGAGTTCGTGAATGCGCTTGTCGCGCAATTGCCGCAGCTAAGGCGTTACGCCATCGCGCTGGCCGGTAACGCGGCCTTCGCGGATGATCTGGTACAAGATACAATCGAGAAAGCGCTTCGCCAGTCGGAACAATTGCGGGAATTGGAGCTTTTGCCGAGGTGGCTGCGGCGCATTTTGCACAATCTGTATATCGACGATATTCGCCGCAATCGCGGCAGAGGCACCCAGCAGGACATCATGGACCTGGCCGACCATCCCGATCTCAGCATTCCGGCCGCCGACGGCGGCGGCGGGCGGGATTTCCTGCGCGCGATGAATGCCTTGAATGTGGAGCACCGCCGGATCCTGCTGCTGGTGGGGCTGGAGGATCTGTCCTACCGGGAGATCGCCGAAGAGCTGGGCGTGCCGATCGGCACGGTGATGTCCCGGCTGGCGCGGGCGCGCGAGAATCTTCGCGGCTTTATGGAGAACCCGGCCCAGATCGATAACCCGTCCAGCACGTTTAAAGGGCCGACATGAGCCCGAAAAGCCTCATCGACGAGAACGAGCTGCACGCCTATCTGGACGGCGCCCTGCCGGCTGACCGGGCCGGTGACGTGGAACGGCAGATTGCCGCCGATCCGGCGCTGGCCGGCAAGCTGGCCGGCTTCCGCGCCGACAAGCAGATGCTCAAAACCGTCTATGGCCCGCTGGCCGACAAACCGCTGCCGGCACATTGGCTGGCGATGGCCCGGCAGCCCAAACCCAAGCCCGTGCTGACCTGGCGCCTGGTGGGCAGCATTGCCGCGGTCCTGGTGCTGGGGCTGGGACTTGGCCTCGCCTACCGCGCCATGGTGCCGGTTTCCGGCGAAATCGTGCAGACCGCGCTGGGCGCCCGCCAAAGCGGGGATGGCCAGACGATTGCCGTGGCCGGCCGGGACGATGCCCGCACCGCGCAGGCCATCAGCCGCGCCGTCGCCCTGAAGCTGAAAGTGCCCGATCTCAGCCGGATGGGCTACCGGCTCAGCGCCGTGCGTCTTTATCCCGGCGCCGCCCAATTGTCCTATCTGGGTCCCCAGCAGCGTCTGTTCACCCTGTATCTGCACCGCTCGGACGGGACGGCCCGTTTCGACCAGTTCGAGCGCGCCGGCCTCAGGGTCTGCATCTGGCAGGACGACCAGCTAAGCCTGGTGATGGCCGGCGACGTCTCGACCGCGTCCATGCAGCGGCTGGCCAGCCTGGCCTATACAGGTCTTACGCTGTAAATCGACGGAGCGCCGGCCAGCAAAAGTGCGGAGCCAGCAAAGCCGGCGCAGCGGTTTTGCGTGGGCCGCGCGACCAATAAAAACTAGCGCACCGACCGGGCCGAGAGCGAATCCGGGGTGAACAAGGTGGCAGGATGGGGCGCTGTCACCTTATAGGCCGATGCCTCGCCATTGAAGGCGAAGCCATACACATAGCCGCCCAGTTGCAGGTCATAAACGAACTGGCTGCCCAGGATGATCGCGGGGATTTCGGGCATGAGATACATGGTGCCCTGGCCGAATTTCCACAGCCGTCCTTGCTCGTCCCAGGAATCGCTGTACAGCGCGAACCAACTGTCCTCATCCAGATAAAGCCGGCGACGCGAAACGATGTCATGCTGGCCATTGGCCAGCCTGCCTTCGACCACCCAAACCCGGTGCAATTCATAGCGCAGGCTGTCGGGATTGGCATGGGACGGCCCCAGCACCGCACGCGCCGGCTGAAGATAAAGCCGGTTGTTGTTGTAGGGCACATACATCTCTTTCTTGCCCAAGAGCTTGAAGTCGTAGTGATCCAGGCCGCCGTAAAAGAGATAATATTCATCCATGCTGACAAAACCCGCCGCGTCGGGATCGGGCACGTCATAGGAGATCGACGGCGCCTTGCGCACCCGATGTTCGCCCGGCAACAGCCGCCAGGCGGCAAAGGGATAACGCGTGGTGTTGATGGGCTGCCAGTTCAGATAGCCCTGCCCTGCCTTGATCGCCGGCGCCACCGCCAGATGCACGGTCTTGAAGTAATAGCCGCCAAAGGAATCCGGCGTGGCGCCCCGGAAATAATAAGGAAAATCGGCTATTTCCCGATAGGTCGTGGTCTTGTCGATGGTGCCGTCCGCCGAGACCACATAGGTCCCCACATTCAATTCCCGCGCCGGTCCCCAGAACGCCAAGAGGTGATTCCACATCGCCTCGAAGCCGTCCTTGGGAATGGGGAAGGGAATGCCGCCCACCGCGCCCGCCACGCCATGAACAATGCCTTCGGGCGCGGCATGGGCAGTGACGGCATTGCGGGCGATATTGTCATAAACCCAATCGGGCGCGGCGGCGCTGCGGCGGCTGGGATAGATATCCATCCGGTAGTCCGGATATTTCGCGAACAATTGTCGGGCGCCCTCCGGCAGCTTGTCGGCATAGTCGCGGTAATTCCTGGCGGTGATGGAAAACAGCACCTTGTCGCCGGCAAAAGGATCGGGGCGCGGCGCCCCCTCGACGTAGCCCGGCGGGGCCGTACGATAACCGCCCGTCCAGGCGGGAATGGTGCCGGCCTCATTGCCGGCCCGGATCGCGCCGACCGGCGTTAGCTCTGCCTTCAGCGCGGCCGCCTCGCGTTCCGATACCGCCGCCATGGCGCCGGCGCCGCACAGCGCCGCGCCAATCGCGAGCGTGATCCGAAAGCTCCAGCGCCGCGATACGCAAGTCCAAAGCAAACAGGAACTTGTCACCGGTGTCGCGCCGTTGCGTATCATGTGGTAGGACAACGAATAATGTATTTTTCTCCGCTTCGTGGCAACCCTTGATGGTCCTGCGATGTCCAATCGGCAGGCGCGGGTTTTGCGTCGCCGCCCTGCTGGCCTGGACGGCGGCGCCGCTTCCCCTTCTGGCGGCGGAGCTCGGCTCGGTGGATGGTTATTCCGTCACCTGGGACAATGATCTGCGTTACAGCGCGGGAATAAGACTGGGGCGCGCCGATCCCATCATTCTGGCCTATCCCAATAGCGACGATGGCGACCGCAATTTTGCGGGCGGCCTGATGACCAACCGGCTGGACCTTACCTCCGTCCTGGATGTGACGGGAGATTCCTTTGGCCTGCAATTCAGCCTGGAAGGCTGGTACGACGCCGTCTACCAGACCCGCACCGACAACACCTCCCCCGCCACCTATAACGCCTTGTCGGTACCGAGCAGCCGCTTTCCCACCGCCGTGCGCGCTTTGAACGGTCAGCATCTCGATATCGGCGACAGCTTCATTTATGCCAACCTCACGCTGGGTGAAATGCCGCTGTCGCTGCGGCTCGGCCGTCAAACCCTGTTATGGGGGGAAAGCCTGTTCTTCGCCGCCAATGGCATTGCCGCGGCGCAGGCGCCGGTGGACTACATCAAAAACACCACCACGCCGGAAGGCTATTCCAAGGACGTCTTCCTTCCGGTCAACCAGCTTTCCCTGAGCCTGCAGCCCAGCGAAAATCTGTCGCTGGCCGCCTATTATCAACTCGAAGCCCGCCCCTCCCGACTGCCGGGCATGGGCAGTTATTTCAGCGACAACGACACCCTGGGCGCCGGTGCGCAGCGCGCCTTTCTCACCCAGGGCCAATTCCTGCTGCGTCAACCCGACCACGGGCCGTCGTCCGGCGGACAATTCGGGTTTGCGCTGCACAGCCGGATCGCCGATGTCGATCTGGGGTTTTATGCGCTGCGTTACAACGCCAAATATCCGGTGCTCAAGGTCAGCGCGGTAACGCCGGATGTCACTGGTTATGCCGGCACCTATCACGCCATCTATCCCAGCGGGACCAGTCTCTATGGCGCCAGCTTCAGCACTTACCTGGATGGAGGCACGGTTGCCGGAGAAATCTCGCTGCGCCGGCAGATGCCCCTGGTGAGCACGCAGCCGGTCTCCCTGACCTTTCCCACGCCGTTGCGCAACTTGGGTTATGCGGAGGGCGATACGCTGCACGGGCAGATGTCCTTCGCCGCGACGCTGTCGCCCGCCGCGCTATGGGACAGCGCCGATATCGCCTTGGAATTGGCGGGCAACAACCGGCTGGCGATCACCAGCAACGCCGCGGCCTTCAACAGCGCGCGCAGGCGGTTCGCCGCAAGCGCCCGCCTGCTGGTCGAACCGCATTATTTCCAGGTCCTGCCCAATCTGGATCTCTCCCCCATTATCAGCGCGGGTTATCATCTGACGGGCCGCTCCAGCACCGATTATTCCGAAAACGCAGGCACCGGCGATTACGAGATCGGCGTCGAAGGCACGTATCGCGCGGTGTGGAAGGCGGAGCTCACCTGGACCGCCTATACTGGGGTGGCCTACCGCCAGAGCCTGGCCGACCGGGATTTCCTGATGCTCAACCTGGAACGGGCTTTTTGAGCGGCGAATAATTTACGCCGGTCTGGAATAACCCGCCCGCCCCTCCCGTCATGGGTTTGTGGAGCGCTTTTCGGCAAGCCGTTTGCCGGTCCCGCGCTCCCCTGATCGGGAGGAGCCATGCCGCGCATTCTGACACCTGGCGATATCGCCGAATTCCGCAGCCGTCTCTGTGACGTGGCGGCAAGACTTTTCGCGGAATTGGGGCATGAGGGCTTCAACATGCGCGAACTGGCCAAGCGGCTGGGGGTCAGCGCCATGACGCCCTACCGTTATTTCGAAGACAAGAATGCGATCCTCACCGAAGTGCGCAGCCGCGCTTTTGCCCGTCTGGCCGATTGGCTGGAGGATGCGCTAGCGGGTGAAGACGCCGATATGACCACCCTGATCCACGCCTATGCCCAGTTCGCGGTGCAGGAGCAGATTCAATATCGCCTGATGTTCGATCTCGCCCAGCCGCCGAGCCAGGGCGCGGCCGCCGTCCAGGAACAGCGCCTGCGCGCTATCTTGGTCGGTTATGCCGGCACGCTTGGGGCGCGCGGATTGCTGGGCGGCGATCCCGAGGAATTGGGCCTGATGCTATGGACCGGCCTGCACGGCGTGGCGGGGCTTTACCTGGCGGGAAAAATTTCCAGCGGCGATTTTCACAAGGTTCTGTCCGCCGGCATACGCCTGATCCGGGACGACGCCCGGGCCGCGCCGGCAGGCTTTCCCCTTCACGCGGCGCCGAGCTGGCTTTCGGCGCCGGCGGCGTTTCAGCCGCTGGCCGGCGAATAACGCGATCTCTACGCGGTCGCTGCCGAGACCCGGCGATGGGCGCCAAGCTGCTGGCGCAGGGCCTTTGCCAGCGCCTCGCGCGGGATCGGCTTTTGGATCAGCGGCACATGGGAAAAGCGCTCATCGATGCTGTCGGGGGCGTAGCCGGTGACAAAGACGAAAGGCACACCCTTGTTGTCGAGCGCCTCTGCCAGCGGATAAGCCGGCTTGCCGTTGAGATTGAGATCGATCACCGCGATGTCGAACTGCGACCGCTCGATGATCTCGGCCGCGTCGGCGATATTGGTCAGCGGACCCAAAGTGGCGTAGCCCAGCTCCTTGACCATATCCATGGTCAGCATCCCGATCAGCGATTCATCCTCGACCACCAGCACGCGCTTGCTCTTGGGCGCCGAGGGCACCCCGGTCGCGGCGGGGGGCGCGAGCTTTGACGCAGCCTGCTTGCGCTCGCTGTTGAGCGTCAGGGTGAAATGCAGGCCGGTCGGTTGCCAGTCGAAGCGGGCCTCCCCGCCATTGCCCTGATGCAGGCTGGAGGTGATGATCTTGGTGCCGAAGCCGCGCCGGGTGGGCGCGGCGATCCCGCTGCAGCCCAGCTCCTTCCAGTTCAGGATCAGCACGCCCTTGGCATTGGTCCAGCGCACATCCAGTTGTCCTTCTTCGCAGGACAGCGCGCCATATTTGGCGGCATTGGTGGCCAGTTCATGCAGCACGATGCCGATCGCCTGGGCCCGTTCCGGCGCCAGGATCACCGAAGGGCCTTCCAGCGTGACCTTGCGCGCGTTGGTTTCGCGGTAAGGCGCCAGCTCCTCGGAGATCAATCGCTCGATATCGGCGCCTTGCCAGCGGGATTTGGAGAGAAGTTCATGGGTATGGGCCAGCGCCTGAATGCGCCCATCCACCGCGCGGATATAACCTTCGATAGTGTCGGCGCGGGCGAGCCGGACAATGGCTTGAACCACGCCCAGGGCGTTGCGGGCACGGTGGTCGACTTCGCGGGCCAGCAAAATCTGCATGGTCTCGGCTTCCTTGCGGCCGGTAATGTCCACCAGCACGCCACTAAGGCCTTCCAGGCTGCCATCCGGCTTCATCGATGCGGCGGTAGTCGCCAGGCACCAGCGGATCTCTCCATCGTCGCGCACCACCCGGATTTCGCTTTGGAAGGTGGTGTTCTGGACGCTAAGCGCGCTCATCGAGGTTTTGAACTGTAGGTAGTCTTCCACATGGATGCGCGGCTTGATCGCCTCATGGGTGGGCACGAAATCCTCTCCCACCCCGAAGATTTGCCGCAGGCCGGCGTCGCAGCTCCAGGTGTCGGCCGCCGCGTCGAATTCCCAGGAGCCCATCTGTCCCGCCGCCAGCGCCAGGCTGCGCGCCCCTTCGCTTTGCAGCAGCCGGTCATGGGCGGTTTCCAGCGCCGCGGTGCGTTCGGCCACCCGCTGCTCCAGCTCGCGGTTGAGGGATTCGAGCTGCTTGGTCTTGCGATACAGCTCGGCAAAGACCCGCACCTTGGCCCGCAGCAATTCGGGCACCACCGGCACAGGCACATAATCCACCGCCCCGGCATCGTAGCCGCGCAGATAGTCGGATTCCGACAAATGGATCGCCGAAATGAAGATCAGGGCGGTCTTCTGGTAGCGCGGGTGCTGACGGATCATCGCCGCCAGCTCGAAGCCGTCCAGTTCCGGCATGCAGACATCGATCAGGATCACCGCCACGTCGTGCTTGAGCAGCGCCTGCAAGGCTTCATTGGCGTTGCTGGCCTTGAGCAGATTTTCGTTCAAGTCGCGCAGCATCACTTCATAGCTGAGCAGTTTGCCCGGCTGGTCGTCGACGAGAAGAATATTGACCTGATCGGACATTCTAGCGATGCAGCCACATGCGCAAGGCCGACAACAACTGCTCGGTGTTGACCGGCTTGGCGAGGTAATCGGAGGCCCCCGCTTCCAGGCATTTCTCGCGGTCGCCCTTCATCGCCTTGGCGGTCAAGGCGATAATCGGCAGGCGGCGGAATTTGGGATTTTGCCGGATCAGCCCGATGGTCTGATAGCCGTCCATTTCCGGCATCATAATGTCCATCAGGACGATCGAAAGGTCGGGCGTCGATTCCACCAGCGCGATCGCCTCCAATCCGGTGGTGGCGGCCAGCACATGCATGCCGCGCCGCTCCAGCGCGCTGGAAAGCGCGAAGATGTTGCGCGGATCGTCGTCCACCAGCAAGACGGTGCGCCCGACCAGATCCTCGTCCGAGGAATTGAGCCGTTCCAGCATGCGCTGTTTGTCGGGCGGCAGATCGGTGATCACCCGGTGCAGGAACAGGGCGGTTTCGTCGAGCAAGCGCTCGGGCGATTCCACGCCCTTGACCACGATGCTGCGCGCCATGGTGTGAAGCTGGGCATCTTCCTCGGGCGACAATTCGCGCCCGGTGAAAACGATCACCGGAATATCCGGCAGGCTGGTATCGGCGCGGATCTCGTCGAGCACCTCGAAGCCGCTCATATCGGGCAGGCGCAAGTCCAGCACGACGCAATCGGGGGTCTCGCGGCGCAGGGCCTCCAATGCCTCCTTGCCCGAGCCCACAGTCGAAATCTCGATATCGTCATGACCCAACAGGGCGGCGATGCTCATCTGCTCGGCCGGATTGTCTTCGACGATCAAGAGCCGCCGGCGCCGCGGTTGGGCATATTGCTTGATGCGGGCCAGGGCCTCCTGCACGCCTTCCGCCGTGGTCGGCTTGGAGACAAAGGCGAAGGCGCCGCGCGCCAAGCCGTGCTGGCGGTCCTCGTCCAAGGTCACCATCTGGACCGGGATATGCCGGGTCAGCGGATTTTGCTTGAGCTGGCTGAGCACCGACCAGCCCAGCATATCGGGCAGGAAGACGTCGAGCGAAACCGCCGAGGGGCGGTATTGCAGCGCCAATTCCAGCGCCTCGTCGCCGCGATTGGCGACCAGCACCTTGAAGCCTTCGTCATGGGCGAGGTCCAGCAGGATGCGGGCGTAATGGGGATCGTCCTCGACCACCAGCAGCACCGAATCCCCCGGCTCCAGCGAATTGCGGTCGTCCGGAATCTGTTCGACCACGCGTTCGGGGGTCTGGGCGACCGAATAGGCCTTGTGGACGGAAGGCTGCGGCTGCGCCGTGCGCATGCCGCCGATCGGGCCGACATAGCGGGTGGGCAGATAAAGCGTGAAGGTACTGCCCGAGCCCGGCGTCGAACGCAGCTGGATTTCACCGCCCAAGAGGCCCGACAATTCGCGGCTGATGGCCAGGCCCAGCCCGGTGCCGCCATATTTGCGGCTGGTGGAGGCGTCGGCCTGCTGGAACGCCTCGAAGATGATGCGCTGTTTTTCCAGGGGAATGCCGATGCCGGTATCGGAGACCTCGAACGCCACCACCGAGGGCGCCGTATCCAGCACCGGATGCCCCGCGCTCCAGCCGCCGCTGACCAGCGAGGCCGATAGTTTGATGCCGCCGCTGGCAGTGAATTTGAAGGCGTTGGACAGCAGGTTCTTGAGCACCTGCTGCAGGCGCTTGGAGTCGGTGGTGAGGGTGCGGCCCAGCCGGTCGTCGATATCCACCGCAAACGACAATTGCCGCGTTTCCGCTTCATGGCGGAAGGGCCGCGCCACCGCATCGATCACATTGGAGAAGCCGATTTCCTCGGCCTCCACCGTCACCGTGCCGGATTCGATCTTGGAGAGGTCGAGAATGTCGCTGATCAGGTTGAGCAGGTCGCTGCCGGCGCCGTGAATGGTGCGGGCGAATTCCACCTGCTTGGGGGTCAAATTGGCTTCCGGATTGTCCGCCAGCTGCTGGCCCAGGATCAGGATCGAGTTGAGCGGGGTGCGCAGCTCGTGGCTCATATTGGCGAGGAATTCGGATTTGTATTTGGAGGTCAGCGCCAATTCGCTGGCTTTTTCTTCCAGCGCGAGCCGCGCCTGTTCGATTTCCTGGTTCTTGCGCTCGACCTCGACATTCTGTTCGGCGAGCTGCTGGGCCTTCTGTTCCAGCTTTTCGTTGGTCTGCTGCAATTCCTTTTGCTGAACCTGAAGCTCGGTCGCCAATTGCTGCGACTGGGTGAGCAGGCTTTCGGTCTGCATCGTCGCTTCGATCGAGTTCAGCACGATGCCGATGCCCGCGGTGAGCTGATCGAGGAAGGCGATTTCCAGCTCGCTGAAGCTGCGCAGACTGGACAATTCGATCACCGCCTTGATCTGACCTTCGAACACCACCGGCAGGACGATGATATTTTTTGGAATGACACGCAGCAAAGCGGAGTTGATCGGTACCACCTGGTCGCGCAGATCGGTGATCAAAAGCCGCTGCTTGTCCAAGGCGCATTGTCCGACCAGGCCCTGGCCGATGGCGATGCTTTTGGGGTGGCCATCGACGGCATCATCGGCATAGGTGGCGATCAGACGCAGGCCGGAATCCGTTTCCAGGCCCCGCTGATAGATAACGCCCATCTGCGCCCCCACCAGCGGCGTCAGCTCCGACAGCAGCAAGCGGCCGACGGTGTTGAGGTCGCGCTGGCCCTGCAACATGTTGGTGAATTTGGCGAGATTGGTCTTCAGCCAGTCCTGTTCGGTGTTGCGCTCGGTGGTCAGGCGCAGATTGCCGATCATGGTGTTGATGTTGTCTTTGAGCTCGGCCACTTCGCCGTTCGCTTCCACCTGAATCGACCGGGTCAAGTCGCCTTTGGTCACCGCGGTGGCCACTTCGGCGATGGCGCGCACCTGGGTGGTGAGATTGGCGGCGAGCAGATTGACGTTGCCGGTCAAGTCTTTCCAGGTACCGGCGG
>JAICHV010000015.1 GCA_025924715.1 Alphaproteobacteria bacterium | reverse complement strand
GTCGGCGGCTGCGACAGCGGTTACAGCTGCGCCTACACCAACACCATGTCCTGGACCGGCCCGACCACGCCGCTGCCGGTGACGATCAATCCGCGCGACATTTTCGAGCGGCTGTTCGGCGACGGCGACAGCGTCGACGCCAAGACCCGTCTCGCCGTGCTGCGCCGCCAGGCCAGCCTGCTGGACTTCGTGGCCGAGGACGCCAAGCGCCTCTCCGGCAATCTGGGTACCGAGGACAAGAAGAAGATCGACGAATATCTCACCGCCGTGCGCGACATCGAACAGCGCATCCAGCGGGCCGAAAGCCATGGCGCCGAAGCCGCCCTGCCGGAAATGGCGCGGCCCTCGGCGATCCCGGATTCCTACAGCGAATATGCCCGCATGATGATCGACCTTCAGGTGCTGGCCTACCAGGCCGACATGACCCGCGTCATCACCTTCATGGTCGGGCGCGAAGGCTCGCCGCACTCCTATCCGGAGACCGGCGTCCCCGATGGTCACCATCCGCTCAGCCATCACGGCAACGACCCGGACAAGATGGCGCGTCTCACCCTGATCAACACCTATCACTGGGAACAGATCGCCTACTGGTTCAAGCGCATGTCTGAGACCAAGGAAGGCGACAAGAGCCTGCTCGACACCACGCTGGTCCTGGCCGGCGCCTCGCTGGCCGATCCCAATCGCCACGACCATCGCGACCTGGGCATCATTGTGGGCGGCGGCCTGGTCAAGGGCGGCTATCATGCCAGGGCCAACAATGTGCCGATGACCAACCTGCTGCTGAGCATGATGGATGTGCTGGGCGTCCAGCAGGACAAGCTGGGCGACTCGACCGGCCATGTCGACAATCTCGCTGCCGGCCTCGTCTGAGCGGACTTGTGTGATGCGTAAAGCGCTTGTCCTTGGCCTGATGCTGCTCGGCACCGCGCCGGCTTTTGCCGGTGCGGCCGAGAACCGTCTTTTGGGCGCGGTGAAAGACAGCGACCATGCCGCGCTCAAGGCGGCGCTGGCAGCGCATGCCAACGTCAATGCCCTGCTGCCCGACAAGTCCACGGTACTGGCCTGGGCGGTGGACCGCCAGGATGAGGAAAGCGTCAAGCTGCTGCTGGCGGCGGGCGCTGAGCCGCGCGCTCTCGCCAAGGGCGCGACGCAGCCTTTCTCGCTGGCCTGCGAACTGGGCAATCCCGTCATCGTCGCGGCCCTGCTCAAGGCCGGCGCCGACGCAAAGGAAATCCGAGCCGACGGCACCAGCGCCTTCGCGCTCTGCGCCGGCTCTTCGAATTCGGCCGTGCTCGCCACCATGCGAGCGAAGGGCGCGGCCGTCGATGCCGCCAATGACCAGGCCCAGACACCGCTGATGTGGGCGGCGGAAGCCGGCAACACCGACACGGTCAAGTGGCTGCTGGCGCATGGCGCCAAGGTCAATCGAGCCGACAAGAGGGGCTACACCCCCGTCTTCTTCGCCTTGCGCAGCAAGAACAAGGATACCGCGATGGCGCTGCTGGACGCCGGCGCCGACGTCAATGCCGTGGTCGCCGATGGCACCTCGGTGGTGCAGGCTGCCATCACGACCGGGAATATTCCCTTCGCCATCCAGGCCGTGGATCATGGCGCCGACCTGCACCGCTTCGACAAGCAGGGCCGCCAGTTGATCCATCTCGCCGCCGCCAGCGGCAACGCCGATTTCGTCAAGAGCGTGCTGGGCAAGGGCGGCGATCCCAATGCCAAGATTGAGGCCGGGGGCGCTGCGGCAGGACGTGGCGGCCGTGGGGCCGCGCCGCCGCGCGTCGCCGTCGTTGCCGCCGGTGCCCCGGTACAGGTGGCAGCCGCTACGCCGCCTGCCGCCGGCGGCGCCGACCGTCCGGCCGGCGCAGGCGCCCCTGCCGCTGCCGGTGCCGCTCCCAATGCCGCCGCGGCCGCTGCTGCCCGCAGAGCCGCCAACTTTGCCGCCTTCCAGCCGCCGGCCCCTTCGACGCCGCTGCAGTTCGCCGCCCATGCCGGCTCGGTGGCGGCGATGAAGGCGCTGGTGGATGCCGGCGCCAAGCCGGACGAGAAGACCGATGACGGCATGACCGTGGCCATGGCCGCCGCCGGCAGCGGCGTGGTCGAGGCGATGGAATATGCCTATCAGCTCGACCCGCATCTGGACGTCATCGCCCGCGGCGGGCGCAGCATCATGCACATCGCTGTGGCGGCGCGCGGCACGCCCGACCCCATCGGGGTGCTCCAGTTCCTGGTGGACAAGGGCGCGCCCCTGGCCGTGCAGGATGCCCGCGGGGCTTCGCCGGGCGACAATCTCAACACCAATGGCGATCCGGCGATCCGGGAATTCTACATCAAGCTGCTGCGCGATCGCGGCATCGTCAGCACCAACCATTAGGCGGCCCCGACCGGCCTATTTCTGAAGCCATAGCCAGCGGCTGCGGTGATAATCGGCCGCATTGTCGACCCAGCCCTTGACGCGGGGCTTGACCAGATCGGTCTGCGACGGCACGCGCCACGGCACCCAGGGATAATCGGCCAGGGCGATGACTTCCGCGGTCTTCAGCAGCGCGCCGCGGCGGCGCGGATCGGGCTCAGCCTGCGCCGCATCCAGGGCCGCGTCGAAACGCGGGTTGGTGTAATGGGCGTAGTTGTTGGCGCCGTTCGAGCGCAGCAGGTCCAGAAAATTGCCTGCGTCGTTCACATCGGCATACCAGCCGGCGCCGGCGAGCTGGAAATGATGCTGGTGAAGATTGGCGAGCTGGGTCGGCGCGTCGCTGAGGCGGATATCCAGATCGATATAGATGGTGCGGCACATCGCCTGGAAGACCGCGGCCAGCCGCTTGTTGTCCGGCGTGGATGAGGCGGCATAAGTCAGGCGCAAACGGTTGAAGGGGCCATAACCCGCCGCCTGCATCAGGCGCTGCGCTTCTGCCAGCCGGGCCGGATAAGGCAGCTTGCGAAAATCCATTTCCGGTGGGAGCGGGTAATCGGCGATGCCTGGTGGGACCAGGCCGTAAGCGGGTGTTTCGCCCAGCTTGAAAACTTTCTGCACCAGGGCCTCGCGGTCGATCGCCAGGTTGAGCGCGCGCCGGACTCGCACATCCTTCAGCGCGGGGTCGCCCAGATTGATCGCCAGATAGGATAGCGCCAGCGCGGGCGTGACATGCAGCTCGCCGTTCAGACGGGCACGCAGCCAGGGCAGTTCCTGCGCCGGCACGGGGGTCTGCATGTCAAGCTCGCCGGCGCGATAGCGGCTGAGGGCTGCGGCGCTGTCGGGGGTGGGAAGATAATTGACGGTGTCGATCCGCACACCGGCGGCGTCATAAAAGCGCGGATTTTTCGCCAGGCCGATATGATCGTTCGGCAGCCATTCCTTCAGCGTATAGGGACCGTTGCTCACATAAGCGCCCGGCCGGGCCCAGGCCGCGCCTTGGACTTCCACCACATGGCGAGGGAGTGGCGAGGCGGCGGGCCCCGCCAGCAATTCGGGCAGATAGGAAACCGGGTGTTCCAGATGCAGGATCAAAGTGTCCGGCCGCGGCGCCGCCACGCCCAGCGCGGTCATCGGCATTTTGCCGGCGCTGATGGCGGCTGCGTTTTTCAGCACCCAAAGATCGCCCGCGTTGCGCGCAGCGGTGTGGGGATCGAGCAGGCGGCGAAAGGCGAAAAGAAAATCACCGGCAGTAACAGGCGTGCCGTCGGACCATAGCGCCTTGCGCAGGTGAAAGGTCCACATGGTGCCGTCGGACGAGATTTTCCAGCTATCGGCCATCCCCGGCACGGGATGGGCCGCGGCATCCAGGGTGGTCAGCCCCACCATCAGATCGCCGACAATATTGATCTCGAAGGTGCCGCCGACAAATTGCGGATCCAGGCTGGCCGGCTCGCCGCCATTGCCGCGATTGAGCACCGTGGCCTGGGCGGTGGCGATGCCCAGCACCAGCAAAGCTGCGCAAAGCCAAATCTTCATCCGGCGAACTGTGCGGCGCGCGCTTTTTCGTCGATCGAAATCCAGCAGCTGCGGTGAATGTCGACATTGTTCGGCGTCCAGCCTTTGATGTAAGGCCATGCCATGCTGGGATTGGCCCAGAAGAACAGGGGAATGATGGCCTGGTCGCGCAGGAGCAGCGCTTCGGCCTCCGCCAACTTTCGGCCGCGACTATCCACGTCCGTGTCCTGCTGCGAGTCCGCCAGCAATTTGTCGAAGGCGGGATTGCTGTACTGGCCCCAATTGTCACCGCCGCCGGTGCGGAAAAGGTTCAGGAAAGTCTCCGGGTCGTCAAAATCGGCATTCCAGCCGGATTCGGCAATGTCGTAATCATGCGATTGGATGGTCGGATAAAAAATCTGCATGTCATTGGGAATGATGGTTATGTCGACATAAATCAGGGTATACATCGCCTGAAGGGCGGCCGCGATGGCACGGTAGCTGCCTGGCGCGGTCGACCGGATCATGAATGTGGTTTTGACCCGCTTATCGGGACCATATCCGGCTTGGCGCATCAGCGCCTGCGCCTGCTTAAGCCGTTCGGCGGGTGTCAGGGACTTGAAGCCAAAGACGTTGCCACCGGGATAATTGGCAATGCCGGGCGGGATGATATTATAGGCGGGCGTATCGCCCACGCGCCGGATCTTGTCGGTGACCAGTTCCCGGTTGGTCACCATGTTTAGAGCGGTGCGCACGCGGATGTCGTCGAACGGCTTACGCCCGAGATTCAGCGAAACGAATTCCGTCGTCAGTTGCGCAATCGGATTGATGGTTTGCGGCATATTGGCCCTGATCCAATCGATCTCCTGAGACGGCATGCGATCCTGGGTATCCAATTCGCCCGATCGCATGCGTTTCAGCGCCGCGGCATAGTCGTCTGTCGGATAGAAAACGACTTTTTGTATCGTCACCTTCGCGGCATCATAAAAACGCGCATTTTTGACCAGCGTAATATGGTCGTTGGGCACCCATTCGCTGAGAACATAGGCCCCGTTGCTGACGTAATTTCCCGGTTTCGCCCAATCTTTTCCTTTGGCGGCGACCACATGGCGAGGCTGCGGAAACATCGTCATATGGGTCAGCATTTCAAGCAGATAGGGTGCTGGGTGCTCCAGTTGGATTTCGAGCGTATGGGGATCGAGCGCGCGAATCCCCGCCGCCGACAATGGCATCTTGCCGGCATTCACGGCCTGACCGTTGCGGATCACATAGAGGAAATAGGCATAAAGACCGCCGGTGGCAGGATTAAGCAGGCGCTGCCAGGCGAAGACGAAATCTTCGGCCGTACAGGGTTCGCCATCGGACCAGGACGCCTCGCGCAATTTAAATGTCCATGTCCGGCCATCGGGCGCGGTCGTCCAGGAGACCGCCATTCCCGGTATGGGCTTGCCTTGCGGATCGTTGATCATCAACCCGGCCAGCAAATCGCCCAGAATGTTGTTTTCCTGTTCTCCGGAAACCTGCGCCGGATCCAGGGAGCTGGGTTCCGAAACGTTCCCCCGCCGAAGTACGCCTCGCGCGGGCGCTGTTCTCCGTGTTCCAGGCCCACCCCTGTGCAGCGCCCAATAACCCAGCCCGGCCACCGCCGCGCCGCTGGCCAATGCTACCCGCCGGTTGAAAGCCATGCCGCCATCCTTGCCATACCGGGCCAGATTAGACCGCGCCGGGCGCCGGCGGCGCATTTTTCGCCGCTTGCGGCGAAATTCCCCCCTCGCGTCGGCGTGGCCGATTGGCATAACATCCCGAGCGAAGCCTGCCGGTCGGGCAGCAAGGGGAAATCGTCCATGAATTTGCGTCAGATTGCATTGCTTGTGCTTGGAACTTGCGCCGGCCTGGCGCCGGCCGCCGCCGATCCCCGCCAAGATGTGATGTCTGGGGCGCAGCGCTGCGCCGGCATTGCCGACAACCGGGTCTGGCTGGATTGTTTTTACGGTTCGGCCCAGCCGATGCGCGCACTTTTAGGACTGCCGCCGGCCCCCATCAACCAACAGCGGCTGGTACCGCCGCCGATCGAGGCCGCGCCTGCCTAGTCCCCACCGCCCACGGCCTATGCCGCGCCTCCGGTCTATCAGCCTTATACTCCGCCCCCGGCCTATAATGCGCCGGCCTATCCGGTTCAGCCGGGTCCCGGCACCGCGGCTGCCCGGGTCGAGGCCGGACCTCCGCCACTGCCGCGCCGCCGCTCCAGCGGATTCCTGGGCACGATCTTCGGCAGTTCCCGCCCCGTGGTCTCCAACCAGCGCATGGCCTCTTGGTCGACAAACCGCCAGGGCCGTTTCGTGGTCACCTTGGCGGATGGCGAAATCTGGCAGCAGGACGACGGCGACGAGGGCACGGCCCATTGGCGCAGCCCCGCCACCCGCAATGTGGTGAATGTCTATGAAGGCGCGCTGGGCACCTACAACATGAATGTCAGCGACGACTCCACGCTGTACAAGGTCCACCGCGTCAACTGAGGTCAGGCCGGATCGTGCTCGGCCACGAAATGTCCGGGCGAGACCTCGATCAGTTGCGGCCGGTACTGCTCGGCATCGGGATCGTCGATCCGTTTCGATTTGAGGAAAGTGAGCTGGGCGCGGCGGTCGAGCGGCGACGGCAGATCGCCCGTCAACAGCGTGCGGCTTTTGGCGCGCTCGGCCCTGGGATCGGGCTCCGGCACTGCCGACAGCAAGGCGCGGGTATAGGGATGGCGCGGATCATCATAAAGCGCCGGCGCATCCGCCATCTCCACGATGCGGCCCAGATACAGCACCATCACCCGATGCGCGATGCTGCGCACCACCGCCAGGTCGTGACTGATAAAGATCAAGGCCAGCCGGGTTTCCGCTTGCAGGGATTTGATCAGATCGACGATCTGCGCCTGAATCGAAACGTCCAGCGCACTGACCGCTTCGTCGCAGACAATCATCCGCGGCTCCGCGATCATGGCGCGGGCGATGCCGACGCGCTGGTTCTGGCCGCCCGATAATTCATGCGGATAGCGATTGATCCAGGCCGGATCGAGCCCGACCTTGTCCATCATCGCCGCCACCCGCCGCCTTATCTCGCTCCCCGACAGACCCGGCTCCAGCGCGCGCAGCGGCTCGGCGATGGAAATCCCGATCGGCATGCGCGGATCCAGACTGGCCAAGGGGTCCTGGAACACGATCTGGAAATCCTTGCGCAGGGCGCGAATTTGCGATTGGGCCTCAGTATCCAACGCGCGGCCCATCCACACCACCCGGCCCGCTTTTTGCGGCAGCAATTGCAGCACCGCCCGGGCCAAAGTGGATTTGCCGCAGCCCGATTCCCCCACCACGCCCAAGGTCTCGCCCTGGTTCAGCGTGAAGCTAACGCCATCGACGGCGCGCAATGGCTTTGGCGCCTGGAACAGGCCTTGGGCCACGGGAAAGCTGACCTTCAGATCCTGCACATCCAGCAGATATTCGCCTTTCGCCGGTGGCGGGGGCGCTTCGTCGGTCAGCCGCGGCATCGCCGCCAGCAGCATCCTGGTATAAGGATCGCGCGGCGCATAGAAAATGTCGTCGACCGGCCCCCGCTCCACCACTTCGCCTTGGCGCATCACCAGCACCGCATCGGCGTTGCCGGCAATCACCCCCATGTCATGGCTTATCAAGGCGATGGCGGTTTTCTTGTCGGTCTTGAGCGCGCGCAGGATTTCCAGAATCTGCGCCTGGACGGTCACGTCCAGGGCCGTGGTCGGCTCGTCGGCGATCAACAGATCGGGGCCGCTGATTGTCGCCATGGCGATCATCACCCGCTGGCGCATGCCGCCAGACAATTCATGGGGATATTGCTTCATCCGCCTTGCGCTGTCGGGAATGCGCACATAATCCAGCATTTCGCGCGCGCGGCGCTGCGCCTCTTCGCGCGGCACCGCTTGATGGGCGCTCAGCGCCTCGACGATCTGGGCGCCGATAGTCATATGCGGGGTGAGGGCGGTCAGCGGGTCCTGAAAGATCATGGTGACCTTGGCCCCGCGCAAGCTGTTCAATTTCTTTTGCGAGGCGCCCAGGATTTCCTCGCCGCGATAGCGCACGCTGCCACTGGCGCGGCCATTACCAGACAGAAGGCCGAAGGCGGCCAGAAAAAGCTGGCTTTTGCCGGAGCCGGATTCCCCCACCACGCCCAGGCATTCGCCTTCGCCGATGTCCAGGCTGATTTTCTTCACGGCATGGACATCGCCATCCGGGGTGGAGAAATGCACATCCAGATCGCGGATCGACAGCAGCATCAGCGGTCCTTCGGGTCCAGCGCGTCGCGCAAACCGTCACCGATGAAGTTGAAAGCGAACAGCGTGACTGCCATGAACACGGCCGGAAAGACCAGCAGCCAGGGCGCGGTTTCCATCTGGTTGGCGCCGTCGGAGATCAGCACGCCCCAACTGGTCAGGGGCTCTTGGATGCCCAGGCCCAGGAAGGACAGGAAGCTTTCGGTCAGGATCACGCCCGGGACCGTCAGGGTGACATAGATCACCACCGGCCCCACCACATTGGGAACGACATGGGTCAGGATAATGCCAAGCGGCCTGACGCCGCCGGCCCGCGCCGCCTCGACGAATTCCTTTTGCTTGATCGAAAGCGTCTGGCCGCGGACGATGCGGGCCATAGTGAGCCATTCCACCGCCCCGATCGCCACGAACAGCAGAATGAAAGAGCGGTCGAACAACACCATCAAGATGATGACGAAAAAGATGAAGGGCAGGGAATACAAAATATCCACCGCCCGCATCATCAGATTGTCGATCCGGCCGCCGAGATAACCGGCCGTCGCGCCATACAGAACCCCGATCAGCAGCGATACCAGGGTGGCGACCAGGCCGACCGCCAGCGACACCCGCGCGCCGTACAACACCCGCACGAAGAGATCGCGTCCCACCGCATCGGTGCCGAACCAATGGGTGCCGCCGGCATTGCAGGTCCCCCCCTCAGGCCACCAATTGGGGGTGCAGGAGATCACGTCATAATCGACCGCGTCATAGGCATAATGCGACAGCAGCGGCGCGAACAGCGCCATCAGCGCGATCACCGCCAGCACGACCAGTCCGCTCATCGCGGCGCGGTTGCGCAGCAGGCGCCGGCGTGCATCCACCCAGAGGCTGCGGCCCTTGACGGCGCGGGTCATCACTTCGGCGTTGGCGGGATTGCCGGTTGTTATCATAAGAGGGGGGCGATCATGTCAGCCGTACGCGCGGATCGAGCATGCCATAGATCATGTCGGCGATGAAATTGAGGGTGATGATCAGGGCGGCGTAACAGATCACCACGCCCATCACCAAAGTATAGTCGCGGTTCAGGGCCGCCTGGACGAAATAGCGGCCGATGCCGGGAAGGCCGAAAATCTCTTCCACGATCAGCGAACCGGTGAGCAGGGCCGCCACCGCGGGGCCGAGATAGGACACCAGCGGCAAAAGGGCGATGCGCAAGGCGTGGCGTATCACGATGCGCGCCGGATCCAGCCCCTTGGCCCTTGCGGTACGAATGAAATTGGAACGCAGCACCTCGATCATGCTGCCGCGGGTCAGCCGCGAGATCACCGCGATCTGGGGCAGGGCCAGCACCGTCACCGGCAAAATCATGTTGCGCAAGGCCCCGCCGCTCCAGCCGCCCACGGGGAGCGAAATCTCCATGCCGAACAGATGCAGCCCATAGACCCCGAAGATCAGGGTCAGCACCGGGGCGGTGACGAAAGTGGGAATGGTGATCCCGATCATGGCCAGCCCCATCACGGAATAATCCTGCCAGTGGTTTTGCCGCAGCGCCGCCCATATCCCCAAAGTGATGCCGATCGACAAAGCCAGCAGCATGGCGGACAGGCCCAGACGGATCGAGACCGGCAGGCCGATGCCGATCAATTGGGCGACGGTGAAATCCTTGGTGCGGAACGAGGGGCCCAGATCGCCATGCGCCAGCCGCCCCAGATAGATCGCATATTGCTGGATCACCGGCTTGTCGAGGTTATAAGCCGCTTCGATGTTCTTCTCGATGTCGGGCGGCAGACGGCGAGCGCCGTCGAACGGCCCGCCCGGCGCCAGGCGCATCATGAAAAAGGTCAGGGTGATGATGATAAAGAGGGTCGGTATCGCTCCCAAAAGGCGCCGAAGGGCGTAACCGAGCATAGTTTAATCCAAAAAGCGTCCCGGCCATTCAGGGTGAGCGGGGCATGTCTGTCAATGCTGGTCCAGCCAGGCCTGCCAGCGCGGCGCAATCTCGGCGCCATGCGCCAGCCACCAGGCGTCGTCCACGGCAAAGGCGGTGTCGAAATGCGTGGTCGGCAACCAGGGCGTCATGGCGATATGCAGATCGGGATTGTTGCCGACCAAGGCGCGGGACGAGCGCCGCGCCGGACCATAAGGAACCCAGCTCGCCACGCCGGCCAGCGGCACCGAACCGGTGGCGAAACGAATGAAATCCAGCGCCATGTCTTTCTTGGGATCGCCGGCGGGAATGCCGAAGACATCGAGTTCGTAAAGTTGGCGGTCCCAGATTATACCCGGTTCGTCGCTGCGCGCGTCAAATATGCCTCCTTCACCATTGAGGATTGTGGCAAAGGTTGCGGCGCCGCTTTTGACCAGGCGGGCTGGTTCACCAGCCGCCGACCACCACACCAGATTGGGTTTCAAGCTGTCGAGCTTATGCAAGGCGCGGGCAACGCCATCCGGCGTGGACAGGACCGTGTAAACATCCTTTGGCGCCACGCCGTCGGCCAGCAGCGCCATTTCCAGATTGAATTTCGCGCTGCTGCGATTGAGCGCGCGGGCCCCGGGAAATTTCGCGCTGTCGAAAAAATCATTCAGGGTCTTGGGCTCTCCGGCGACGCTAGGTGCGAAAATGATCGCCTGGGAATAGACCACGCTTCCCACCCAGCACGGTCCCAGCGCACCGGGCACGAAATCGGCAGCGGCCGGCGTTCCGTCACGGCCCGGCGGCAAGGTGGTTGTATCGATTTTTTCCAGCAGCCCGCGCCGGCAAGCCTCCACCGCCTTGGGCAGCTCGAAATCGATCACATCGCCTTTATAGTTGTGGCCCGCCACCGCATCGGCGACATCTTTCAGCTCGCCCTCCCATTGCGCGATCCGCACATCCACATGCTTGGCCGAGCCATAAGGCTGGGTCATGGCATGGGCCTGGGCCCGCCCATAGGCGCCCGGCCAGGTGGTGACAGTGAGGATCGGCAAGGGCCTGGTCAGCCAGAAATAGGCCGCGGCCACCGCAACGCTCAGGACGACAACGACAAGCAGGATTTTGCGGATCATGCGCAAGCATGGCGGGTGGCGCGGCAAAAATCCAACCGGATTTGAAAGGGTCTTTCTTCAAGCCCGGCCGAGGCGCCGGTTGCCCGGAACGGCGCGCCCGACCGGCAATCCAGCCTTAACAAATGGGCTTTTTCTGCAGAACCGGGGGTTTTGCGGCTCCATCCTGCTTGATTTTGGAGGACCCGGCCCATAGTTTCCCCGCCCGTTCCGGCCGCCCTGCGCCGCGAACCATGTGCAGTTGTAGCTCAGTTGGTTAGAGCGCCGGATTGTGGATCCGGAGGTCGGTGGTTCGAGCCCACCCAACTGTACCACTCAAAACCATTGCAAGTCAGAAGGTTAGGCGTCCTTTCGTGGTGCGACCGCCGGAAATGGCCCATCTGCGCCCAGTTCGCTGAAAAGCCTTCTATTTCGCGCCTTCCCGGTTCGTCCCGTGCTGTCCTGTTCTGTTGGAAGCGCCATGGGAGCGCCACAGAAATCTACTTTCGTTCGCCGCCCGTTCCGGACCGTCACAGCACGTTCTCGACCGCGCGCGCGCGCTCGCGTTCGGCGTCCTGGTCGGGCCACAGGTGCCCGTAGGTGTCGAGCGTCATTTTTAGGGTGGCGTGCCCTAAGAGCTTTTGAAGGCGCTTGGGCGTGATGCCCTGTTCGATCTGCAAGCTGGCATAAACATGGCGCAACATGTGGGGAGTGAAGATCGGCTCACGCAGATCCGCGAAGGCCTTGGAGGCCTGTCGGATGTGCCTGTCGGCCAGGTGCTCGGTCACCAGTCCGCACCGGTTCATCAACGGAACCCAGAACCGCGCCCGGAAATTCGACTTGCCCCACACCCCGCCTTCCTCGTTCGGGAACACCAGATCCTCGCAAGGTTCGGCCGGCGCGGGGGCAGCTGTGCTCTCCAGGGCCGCGGGTCTCCGCGGTGCAGCGACCAGCCAAATGCGAATCGCCTGGGCGGTGGCGGGACCTATGTCCACCGTCCGTCGCCCGGCGGCGCTCTTGACGGATCCAATGACATTGTAGCGGTCGGCGCGTTGGAGCACGTCAAGCCTGTTGGCAGGCCCGATTACATGAGCGCAGCGTTTCGGAATGCCCCGCAGTTCCGAGGTGCGCAGGCCTGCATACATCAGGGTATGCACAATGGCGCTTGCTCGGCCGGTGTTGTCGAAAGTTCGGGCGCCCTCGATCAGCGCGCGTAGCGCATTTTTGGTCGGCAGCACAAAGGACGCACTTTGACCGGCATCAGGCCTGGTCTTGCGCTTGATCTCGCTATCGCGGACGGGGTTCGTGCCGACAAACCCCACCCGAGCCCCATGCTTAAAAATCTGCGAGAGGGTCGTGCGGATTTTGACCGCCATCTTGGCCGAAACCTTGCCGATTAGCCGGTTCAAAAGCTGCTGAACTTCCGGCGTGCCGATCGAGCAGCAGCGCAACTCCGAAAATTCCTTGTCGGCCAACAGATGGTTGTTTACATGCCCCTTGAGCATGTCGAGATAGGAACGCTCCCGCTCACCGGTCGCGACAAGGCTTTCCATATAGTCGATATAATCCAGCGCCAGGGCGCGGAATTTGGCCGATGAACCTGGCCGCGAGCCTTCGACGGCAATCCGTTTCGCATTGGCGTCGCGCTGGGTCTCGAACATTTCTGAAATGCGTTTTCCCTGCGCGTTCCAGATAACCTGCCAACGGATTTTTCCGCTCTCTAGTGTCCGCTTTCGGATATACGCCATATCAGCCTCCCTTCCGACTTTTGCTTTTGCGTCCACTGATGTTCCAGAGCGCTGCATCCATCGCCGAGTTTAGCCTGTCGCGTGCCGCCTCAGCAGAGAGCCGATCAATCAAAGCGGCGCCCAAGGCGTCTTTGCTTTGTGCCAATCCCTTCCGGATCCGCTTCACCGTGGCCCGCCTCTTGCCTTGCGATTCCTGCGGGGCAGGCAGGCCGAATGGCGCGTCTTTCAATTCCGCGATCAGCATGCTGGCCACGTTCACCCCTTCGGTTCTCTGCGCCGCCAAAAAGAGGTCCCCCCAAGGCAATTCTTTTGGGGTCGCTCGCCGATGCGGTTCGTCCACATGGCGCGGCTTAGGATCAAAACTCTGAAGCAGCGCCTCTATTGCTGCGAGTGTCTCTGCGAATTTTTTGCTATCGAAAAGCCACCGCTTTGGATCTTGCGGACACTCCAGCTCGATCGCTAAAGCGATCAACCGTAAGACCCCATAGTTTTCGCGACACCCGAAGCGCTCCCGGATCAGGCGATCCTCCTCGAACGAGCGAAGAAGGCGGTGCTCTAATTCACAGGACATCGATCTGCCGCTGGCATCTGCAGCTATCTTTATGGCGCGTTTGGTATCCGCCCTGATGCGGGTGCTGAACACCGCTGACTTGTTATCGTACTCCCCTTTCGGGGCCGGCCCGCGCTTTCCCATCGGCTCTCCAAAACTGTCTTACAAAAATAAGCGTATTGGGATGGAAACGTCAATGGGGGGTCTGTATGCACTGAGGGTGTCAGGAAAGTAGGAAGCAAATGAAAAAGATCAAAACGGATAATCCTTATGCCGAGACTTACTCGGTTCCAAAGGCCGCCCAGAAGCTAAATATCAGCAAAAACGCCTGCTACGACGCGGTTAAGCGGGGGGAGCTTCCCTCTCTCAAGATAGGTAAGCGGGTGCTCGTCCCGAAGGCCGCGCTCGACAGGCTTCTGAGCGCCTAGTGATGCATGGGCGAGGGGGAACAGCGAAGGCAACGCGTGGCGGCCGACCAGGCTGTCTGATCGTAACTGCGTCCCTAAATAGAGGGCGGCTATGCGCATTCGCACCATAAAGCCCGAGTTCCACACGAATGAAAAGCTAAGTGCGCTGTCTATTGAGGTGCACTACTTCGCGGTCTCGTTGACCAATTACGCGGACGATGAAGGCTTTTTCAATCGCAATCCTGGCTTGATCAAAGCCGCACTTTTTCCGCTCCGTGAATTATCACTGAGCATTCCCGAAATGCTCTCACAGCTCGCCGATATCGGTTTCGTAAGGCTTGGCGAGGCTCCGGACGGCCGGCGATACGGGCACATAGTGAATTTCCTCGAGCATCAGGTCATCAATCGACCGACACGCAGCAAAATCAAAGACTTGCCCATTGTGTGGGACATATCACGGGCCGCTCCGGCAGAACTCACTGAACCCTCAGTGCAGGAAGGGAACAGGGAACAGGGAACAGGGAACAGGGAAGTGGAAGCCGCCCGCCACGGCGAAGAACAAGTGCTCTGGGAGGAAGTATGGAACGCCTTCGGGACTTGGCCTGTCCTTCCGCCAGCGGCATCCGAAGACAGAGCCCGCTCGGAATTTCAGAAGCTGGGAGCGTTGGCGCCGCTGCCGCCCTACCTTGTGCAAGCGATCTTGGCCCACGGTCGAGCGTTAAAGCGCTCCGGTGGCGATCGACCTCCCTACAGCGAGGCTCCGCACAATTGGCTGCAGAAAAAGGCTTGGGAAGGATATCGAGACGAAGTGCAGCGGGCCGATCAAGCGGAAAAGGACCGCAAAGCGGCACTTTCCCGGGTGCTGGCGGTGCTACCGGACCATGTAATCACAATCCTGCGCTCCAACATCCGAATGACCGATCTCGAATTGGCCAGAATGGACGGAGTTTCCTTCGAACCGGGTCCGCCGGCCTGCTTCACCATCCCGAACGGCGTGGCCGCAAGCAGACTTAGGGACCAAGGCTTTCGGCTGGATAAAGAACTGCCGGATTTCAAGGTCGTGTGTCCAGCTGAGAGGCGGTCGGCATGAGCGAAAAATGTTGCATGTTTAACAACGTGGCATGCGCTAAGGCAGTGCAACGTGTTTGCGCATGCGGTGCGCCGCGCCGCCGCCATGGTTTTGACTGCAATTCCTGTCACGCGTTGGCTCAAGTCGTTTATCGCGCACGCGTGAAGGCGGCGGCTCAAGCCGAAAATCGGGACAAAATTCGCCGAATGGCTGAACGCTATAGGTCCGCAGCTGGGGACGTCCCCAATGAATAGATCCGCAACAGCTCAGTTCCTATTCGAAGCGGGGGCTGCCGCTGCGAACTACCAATGGGAAGGCCATCGTACAGCAGCGGCAAGAGCCGCAGGCGCGCTGGGTATTGAGGAGCTGGCATGCAGCTCTGAAGCACGAACCAGGATGTTGCTGGCGATCCGGGAGGCGGTCATTGCCCTGGCCATCTCGAGTCCACTGTCCCGCGAGCGCCTGGCAGTAGCGCTGAGGGCGTTGGTCGACGCGGCGCGGACGGAAGAACAGCCGGTAGAACCAGCAACGCCGCGGCCGGGTCGCGCTGAGCCCCGCCTGTATTGGGTGGAAGGCGACGAATGAAACCCCGCGTTCAATCCGAAACACTATTGGCGAAGCCCGCACTCCCCCGCGCGGTGCAGCGCCAAAGGGGGGCAGCTGCGGCTGAGGCTGTCCCCCACCAATTCGCGGGTCCTTTCGGTGATCGATTTTCTACACGGGCAAGCGAGCGCGATGGGAGCCTAGCTCTAAAATGCAAAAAGTGGGTAACAGCGCCGGTAACAGCCGCTTCCGGTAACACGAGAAAGGTAACAACGAGATGGAAAAGCCAGCAAATTCAACATTGATGACGCAAGCGGAGTTCGCGCGGGAGAAGGGCGTGTCTCGAAAAACTGTTACCCAATGGAAGCAGGATGGTTACCTGGTCATGTCGGGCAAAATGGTGGACGTGCGGCGCAGCCACGAAAAATTATTGCGAGCCGGTCGACTACAACCACGACCTGTGGTGACGCGGGCCCAGAAGCAGCGCTCAGTCGGAAAAGCAGTCGACCCGAAGGATCTGCCCGAGATTGCGGTCCTATTGTCCACCATCGCGTGGGGCGCGGTCCTGGATGTGGGAGAACTTTTGCTCCACCACTTCGAACCCGAGGTCGTTCGCCCCGTCCTAATCGAGATGTCGGACCGACTGAGGCGCTTCGAGCTTGAGGTGATGGAGGACGATGGTCCACCGCCGCCCGCTCCGCTGCGATCATGGGCAGAGTGGGAGTGTTTCGCCCAAGACCCGCTGGCGGACCCCAGTTGGCAAGAGATTATCCAGGAAGCCGCCGCCGCGGGTCGCCCGCGGCTCGGAGCCGCGGCGCGGTCTGGCATGCGAGGGAGAACCTAAGTGATGGTCGACGTTCTGCGATATTTTTGGGAGTTGCGGGGTGGTGGTGGTGATCCCCCGCACCTGGGCGTCCTGTATGCCGTCGCCGAGGCGACCGTCATCGACCTGACACGAGGTCCCATCCGCAAAAATATAGAACGTGATCGGCTGTTGGAGCTCCGCGCGCTGCTCGAGCTTCGTGAGCAGATCGAGCCCGATCTCAGCGCCAGGCGCGCTGCGGCCGGCGTGCTGAAAGTTTTGAACATTTATCGCACCCGCCAGTGGATTAACGATCAGGAGAGGGGGTTCTGCATTTCCGGCGACAGGGCCAAAGAGCTTTGTTTCGCGGTGCTGAAGCTTTCCTCCGGCAGGCTCTCACGCTGCAAGCTGCAACGAATTTTTCGGAGGGGCCGCAAAAAAACGTACATGAAGCACAATCGCTGAGATTTGCTCCACACGTTCAGGGCAGGGTAATCGGGTCATGGTTGTTCTTTCTCCAACTGGCGGACGCAAACTCACCGTGGACGACGCACTCCTCGTCTCCGCGGTGAGTTGGCCCGCCAAGCTGACGCCCCGCGAAGCCTTTGACCTGGCCGAAGATCTGATGCGGCGGGCGAGCCGTCTCATGATCCGGCAGGAGATCAAGAAAGTCGCGAAGACAAGTGCCAAGAAAAAGCGCGACCCGCGGAGGTCGCCCCCCGTTCGTGCAGCTGCCAAACGGGGCAAATATCCAACACGCTTCCGGAGGATCTACGGATGAAAGTTTTCAGCGAAACGCACCTTTTCCGCCTGGAGGACATGGTCCGCGCGACCGATGCACCGTGGCTGGCAGAGCGCGAGCTTTTGGGCATCGCCCGCGAGAACCTGGCGGCGGCGAAGCGTCAGCTTTCCGATGTGGAAACGGATAACTCCCAAGTAGCTAGCGAGCAAAAAAAGGTGGACCGCCATTTGTCCACGATGGATCGGCTCAACGAAACCCGCATTGCCGCCTCTTCGATATTGAGGACTGTCCGCGAACATATCCGTGCAAACGGGATGAAACCTTCGGTGAGCGGCTCGGAACAGCATTTTCCGGCCCCAACGGTGCCTCCGGGCCAGGCGCAGAAGGCCGTCGACAAACTTAGGGCGGAGATTGAACACCTTAAGGCGGAGCGGCTACGCGTCGCCGGCATGCACGTTTCGCGCGACGTCGCGGAAACCAGACTTCGAGCGGAGTATGACGCACTCCGCAGTCAGTTCGGTTCGCAGGCACCCAGCGGCCTATTCGAGCCACATGGAAGTGGTGCGGGACTTCTCCTACGCCCTTCCTCGGGGACGGGTATTTTGGTGCGTGGTGTGGCGTACAGTGATGCTGTGATGAGCCCCGGGGTCGTAGTCGCCTTGCTTGGTGAAGCTGCACTTGCTCATTTTACCAGACAGATCGACGAGTATTACAATGCATCGGGCCCGGGCATTTCGGACGCGGACCGCAAACTGCGTCTCGGGCAAATCGCCGCGCAGCAGCGGCAATTGGAGGAGCGTGAAGAGGCGCTGATCCGCTTTGCCGAAGAGCAGGGGATCATCATACGCCGACGGCTAGATGCTGACCCCGAAGCCATCATTGGCCCGGTGTGGGAACAGCCCGAGCAAAAAGCAGAACCCTACGTTTCTAAAAATAGTGCGTTCCGATCGCCGGTCAATCAGCGGGCGGCGGAGCCCGTATACCACAAAGGTCCTCTGACAAGCGGTGTCCTGGATGTTTAAGCGCGCGCGGCGATTGAGGATGGGGCGGAAATCCGGTGCATAAAAATTCGCACATCGCGGCCAGGCTTTTCGGAACGCCGTTGATGGTCGCCCCCGCCAAGTTGGATGCAATCGTCCAAGCCCTCGGCCCCAGGCTTGCTAGCGGATTTTCCGCTGGCAATTTCCCCACAGCGTCGCAAGATATTGAACCTGGCTGCCCGATGGTGAAGACATCTGACGGCATTGCGATCATCAGCGTGGACGGTAACCTCGTCTACAAATCGAGCTGGCTCTCCGCGGTGTCTGGCTTAGTTAGCTACGCAGATGTTCGCGCCTCCCTGGATGAAGCTTTGGCGGATCCGAGCGTGAGCGGCATTCTCCTTCAGATCGATTCGTGTGGTGGTGAGGTGAATGGGTGCTTCGATCTGTCGGACGCGATCTATGCGGCGCGGAGAGCGAAGCCGATTTATGGCGTCGCCGCGGATGATAGCTATAGCGCAGCCTATGCGCTGCTGTCAGCCTGCTCCCGGGTCTTCGTCAGCAGAACCAGCGGGGTCGGTTCGATCGGGGTTGTCGCGATGCACGTCGACCAATCTGCAGCGGACAGCAGCCAAGGGCTGAAATACACTTATGTTTTTTCTGGAACGCGCAAAGTCGACGGCAATCCGCACCAGACCCTTTCGACTGGCGCGCAGGGCACCATTCAGGCGGAATGCGACCGGCTATGCACGCTGTTTGCTTCCTCAGTGGGGAAATATCGAGGTCTTTCCACCGGCACCGTTCTTGGGATGGAGGCGGCGTGCTTTTTTGGCGAGAAAGCGGTCAAAGCCGGGCTCGCCGACCAGGTGGGTACACCGGACGACGCGCTGGCGGCTTTGCGGGGGCGCGTGGCAGGCGTGGGCGGGAGTCAACCCACCCTGGCCGGCGGCGGCGGGGCGGCCCGCAGAGCCTCGGCCGCAGCAGGGTGGCAGGAGGCTTTTCAGCGATCCGTAGCGGAAAGAGGGCCCAATTTTGGCCGCGTGGTGGGGTCCGATCCGGCCGAAGAGCAAGAGGGCCTGGAGCGCGCCGCAGCTGCCAGGGAACGCAGGTGAGAAACCATTACGCCATCGTTCAGCCGATATACGCGCTCCAGCCTGGCACGGCGGTTGCGGCTGTCGGGTGCGGATTTGTTGCCCGGTCCCGTTCTGGTCAGCTCTGGCAGATACTGGTTGCGCACCTGCCCGCCTATGGAAAGGCGCTCGATGACTTTGAGTCGTGGGCCGGCCAGATCTTCATCCGTTATGACAGCGAAGGCGAAGCGCTCCCGCTGGCGCTGTTCGATGGGAAGGGACGAAAGCTCTTCAAGGGCCCTCCCGGCAAAAATGAGTTGATCGACGTCATCGCGTTGCCGCTGGAACCTTGCCAGGCCATGGCCCGCGTTAGCGTCATCGACTTGGGTAGTGAGCTACCTCCGAGTGCCCAGCTGGGCGAGACCGTGATCCTGCGCGGCTATCCACCAACGACGCAGGCCTGGCCTTCGCCCTTTCCCGCCGCGGCGAGTGGGCGTGTGGTCGGGGAAAGCACGATCGACCTTGACCCCGGGATTTTTACCTTCACCGCGGATTGCATGCATGGCTTTTCCGGTGCCCCAGTTTTGACCACCGATAAGGTTTTGCGCGGTATGCTGATTGCCGGCGATGAGACGATGGCGATTATGCTGCCATCGGATTTGCTTTGGCGATTCCTGAATGACGGTGAAATCGATGATTTCTCTTTTCGTGTCGCGGGGGATCGGCTGCAGTGGTTACCGGCTGCTGCAGGCATCATCAATGCCAGCACGCTGATTGCAAACAATGTGATCGTGACGGGCCATATCGCCAGTAATCAAATCGTCGGTAGCCACATTCAAAACGGCGCTTTACTGACGTCCCATCTGGCGGCCGCGCAGGTCACTGATATGGACTTTCTTGACACTCCTACCAGTGGGATTTCTACAAGCGAACTCAACCCTTGGGGCAGCTCAGCGACGGTGTCCGTCGGGGTCGACAGCAGCAGCAAGGTACTGTTGAGCTTTGGTGGATCATTTAAAAGGGCTGGGGGCACATCGCCCCTCATTGCCTTCCGGATTTACCGTGGCGGCAGTCCTAACACCCTGCTGGCTGAGAGCCAGGTGGGCGGGAGCGGCGTATCTGACAACGAAAGTTTTATTGTCGGCGCCGTGGATAAGACCCCGACCGCTGCCGCTGGCAACGGGCACTACTTCGCTACCGCGGTCATACTGTCCGGCACGACCTCGCCTGCCGCCTACAATGACGCGGTTCTATCTGCGATGGTGGGGAAGCGCTAAGCCGCCGGGCGCGCCGGACCGTTGACCAACTCGGTAGACGGGACCATCCTTTTTCGAGCGATGCATTCCGGCGGCGCCAAGAAGGGGAAACAAAAAATGGCCTATGCTCTGGTGGTCTTGGCAATTTTGATATTGGTATTTCTGATCTGCCGCGAGTTGATTTGCTGGTATTGGAAAATCAACGAGATGGTCAGTCTGCTGACTGACATTCGCGATCTGTTGAGGTCACTGCCCGGCATTCACGAGGTTCTAGCAGCCGATTTTCAGCGCGGTCACCCTGAGGTTTCGCCTGCGGGGCGGCTCTCGTCGCCGCCCGGCTGACCCTTGGATCTGCTATCACCGGGCGCCCCGGCCGATTCAGCCGGGGTCCGGATCTATTACGCTTGTTCAAGGGCGTGTTTTCGGAGTGGGTGATCCAACCTCAATGATCACGCCGGCGGCATCCCTGGCCCCGTCCAGCAGGTCCGAGAGCCCTGAAAGGGCTTCTCGCATGTAAGCGGGGGACGCCGTGAACCGGCCCCCATCCTCTGCATCGTAGGTTTTGAGCATCATCTCAATGATGCCGCTGCACTAGTCGAGCCTCGTTATCAGCAAATCGAGCGGCCACTTTTCTAATTCGGTCGCGCGATATGGGTCATGTGGTAGGCGGTCGAGCGGTTGGATTGCGGATTTTTGTTTTATACCCTGTGTCATGACTACGCCCTCCAGTTCAAAGTGCGGGCTTCGTCGCCCAGCACGCCAATCACGCGGCCGACGATCTCTTCTCGTAAGTATCGGTCGCAGAGCGGACCGTCTGCCGACAGGACCATTCCTGTGGGGGCGCAATGTTCATCTGATGGTTGCCAATTGCCCATGCGCTGGAGTCCGTACACAAGGCTCCAATATGGACCCGAGTTCGGATCCACGATTGTCGCTTTTTCCTGCTCAGTCCAAAGGTGCAGCCTGACGATGCTTAGCTTGTTTTGAGAGCCGCGGCGGTAGACGAAGACGCCGTCCGCAGGTTCGACCCAGCTGGTCTCCACCACGGCAAATTCTCCGCAGCGTAGGTAGGGCGCGTGGCGGTCATCCGCCACTGGCACCAGAATCGTTTTTTTGCTGGGTATGCCAAAAATCGCTGGGGATATTAGTCGGCGAAAAGCGTCAATGATCGCCCCGCCAGCTTTTTCACCGTGGGATTTAATGGCCAATGTCGTGATAGAACGCAAAGCAGCCTGTGGCATGGGTGTCTCCATGTTGCCGGTTAGGGCCCGGCGAGCGGTGGTGCGCTTGCCGGGCCTGCCTATTTTGTGTATTCATTATTGATGGCGAAGTCAATATCTGAAAACAAAAAAAGGGGTCGGGGGCGCCCCAAGACCGGGCACGATCCGGCGGTGACGGTGCGCTTGCCCAAGAACATCATCGCAGGGATTGATCGTCTGGCAAAAGACCGTCGCCTTGCCCGTGCGCAAGTTCTCCGAGCCCTTATTGAAGAGGCGCTGAAGGTGCAGCCAAAGGCCGAAACCTAACCCATGGGTCAGAACCGCGGTGGATCGCACCAAATTTTTCCCTCAACCATCGTATCCGCGTGGCACGATGGCGAGGGCTGGTGCATAAAGCTTGAGCATCCCGGCGAGGAGCCGATCTTAGTCGGACGTTATGCCGATAGCGCACGGACGGCTGAGTCTCTGGCCGGTGAGATTGCCAGAAAGTATGGCGGGAGGTTTGCGCCGTTCTTGCGAAATTGATCGTGTATGACGCTGAAGCCCCGCCGCTTTCGCGCGGGTTCGGCTTCTTTTCTAGCATGGAGCTGCATCCTCCTTGGTATCGGTAGCGACCACCCGGAGCGCGCCTGCAGGCGGTGGCCGCTGGAGCTCCTGCGCCAACTCCCAAGGCGCGTTCATCCATTGCTCACGCTCGCCTTCGCTTAACAGCAAGACCGGCGTCGCGTCGGGGTGGATGGGCGCCACATCAGGGCTGGCATCGGTGGTAAGAAAGCTGAACAGCAAATGCTTCCCCACATCGGGGACCGTCTTGGTACCCCGATCGCCTTCCCATTCCCGCCAGATCCCCGCAAAGAACATCAGCGGCCGGCTCTCGTCCTGGGCGAACCAGGTCCAGATCGAGCGCGGCCCCTGATTATTATCGGGCTCGGCAAAGCTGGTGACAGGGACCAGGCAGCGCGCGCTGGGCTTCTTCAAGAACGCCTGCCAATAGCGGCTGTCGGTGTTTCGGACGTTTGTGAGATATGGGTTGCGCGGCTTGCTGCCGGGGATGATGGGCGGCGGAAATCCCCACCGCGCCATCACCAGCTCGCGCACGCCATCAGGCGCCACGCGGACAATGGGCGCCGGCCGGTTCGGAAATATCGCCGGCAGCGGCGGCATGTTGCCGGTGAGGTCGCGCAGGGCTCCCGCGGTGCTCGCAATATGTTTTTGGCCGACCTTGACGGAATACAGATTGCACATGAACCGCAGCCTACCAGTTCCGCGAAATTCGCCCAGCAGGGCGTCGCCGGTGGGATATCTGGCCAGATATTCGGCCTGCTTTCGCTTGACAGTCTGCCAATGGACTTCGCCTGCGAGCGCCGGCCAGGTGCCGCCTAGGCTAATCAATTTATCACGGGGCGGAAAGGCCTCGATGCCGGCGCCGTCTACGAGCGGGTGGCCGAAAACGCATCCCCGGGTGCCGCACATGGCACAGCGGAAATTCCGCCGTATCATATTCCCAACGTCTTCAGACCCCCACCGGATGATCCAAGGCGCAAGAGGGACCGCGCGGGAATGACCGCAATACGGGATGCGGCAACAAACCCAAAGCCAGCTATTGCGAATCGCGGGCAGGACCGAGGGATGAATACATCGGTCCCAAATGGGTATCCTCTCGGCAGACACGGCGCGCAATCCTTCCATCAATCATGGACGGTTCGCAGCCGGTCACTCCTCGGGACAAAGCATATGCTGGAAGAGGGCAATTTGAATAGGAGCGCCATGGGGCGGCCACAGGAATGCTATCCTCTTGACGCTGCTTATGATAAATCAGCGAGTGGATGGATTGTGGATCCGGAGGTCGGTGGTTCGAGCCCACCCAACTGTACCATCTTAAAATTCGGCCCCTTTAGTGGGCTCCCTGGGCGCGCGCCTGACGCTGACGCTAGGCGCCGCGCCCGTCCTCGGCTTCGCCTCGAACCCCACCCAACTGTACCACTCCGAGCCGCGCAAGCACCCCTTAAAGCCGTGGCATGCAACCAGCTCTGTCTCTTTGCGTTTTATGAGCGGATAGGGGGATCCCATGCAAAGCAGCAGCTATGTGGCCGTCGATATTTATCGGGCCAAGGCCACCGAAACGCGCCAAGCGGCATGGAATTATAAGGGCCTCGAAATCATCGCCCTGCCGCAGATTCATGAATTTGTGGCGGATTTGGTGAAGCAGAATGTGCCGAAGGGCGCCTCTATCCTCGACCTGGGGGCCGGCTCCGGCGCCATGTGCCTTCGGCTTCAAGACATGGGCTTCAAAGCCGCCGGCGGTGATATCGTGGCGGAGAATTTCCGGCTTCACGGCAAAGCGGATTTTCATCTCGTGAACATCAACGAACCGCTGGCATCCGAGCTTGAAAGCCGTTTCGATGGCGTCCTGGCGATGGAGTTGATCGAGCATCTGGAAAATCCCCGGCACCTGATCCGCGAATGTTTCAAGGCGCTGAAGCCGGGCGGATTGTTCGTCGTCACCACGCCGAATATCGCAAGTTCGATTTCCATCGCGCAATATATCCGCACGGGAGAATTTCGCTGGTTCGCGCCGGAAAATTATAAAAGAGATGGCCATATCTCGCCCATCCCGCTCGGCACCTTGCGGCGTGCCTTTCGCGAAGCCGGCTTTGAAGAGCCGGTCATCCAATCCATCTCGCCGCTTTCCTTCCCCGGTTTGCGGTGGTGGAAGATGCGCGCCGTGGCGGCCTTGATCCGCGCGATCCCCGGACATACCAAGGAGCAGGGCGACATTATCGTGGCCTCGGCACGAAAGCCCGCAAGCCGCGCCTGAGCCGGTATTCACGCGGCGGACCGTCTGGTCCGTTCCGGAAGGCTCTGCTAGGATCGCCGGCAAGCCAAATCCGCGGAGACTGCCGATGTCCCATTTGCGTTCCTTGCTGTGCGCCGCCGCCCTTTTGGGCCTGGCCGCGCTTCCTGCCGCTGCCCAGATCGGGCCGATCGCGCCGCAGAGCTTCGAGACCGCGGCCGGGCCTGTGAAGATCACGCCGATCTATCATGCCGCCGCCGTAATCGAGGCGGGGGGTGAGCGCATCTATATCGATCCCGCCAAGCCGGCCAATATCGCCGGCATGCCGCCCGGCGATCTGATCCTGATCACCGACATTCACGGCGATCATCTCGATACCGCCGATATCGCCGCCTTGAGCAAGCCCGGAACGCAGATCATCGCCCCCGCCGCGGTCGCCCAGACCGTCACCACCGCCAAGGTGCTGGCCAATGGCGACAGCACGACCTGGCACAATTGGAAGATCACCGCGGTGCCGATGTACAATATCGTCCATGTCGGCGCCGGCGGTCCGCCCCACCCCAAGGGCCGCGGCAACGGCTATGTGCTGAGCTATGGCGGCAAGAATTTCTATTTCGCCGGCGACACCGAAGGCACGCCGGAGATGCGCGCCCTCAAGAATATCGACGTCGCCTTCATTCCGATGAACCTGCCTTACACCATGACGCCGGAAGAAGCCGCCGATGCGGTCAAGGCGTTCCACCCCAAAGTGGCAATCCCCTATCACTATCGCGGCCAGGACATCCAGAAATTCGCCGACGCGCTCAAGGGCAGCGGCATCGAGGTGCGGTTGATGGATTGGTATCCGGGCGCGAAATAGCCGCCGAATATAACGGGCAGGGAAGCATGAAGGGCTGGATCGCCGTCCTTGTCGCGAGCCAAGTCATTGCCGGCGCCGCCGCGGCCCAGCCGCGCGAAACTTTCAAATTTCTGTCCGCCAAGGAGGTCGGCGCGCTCACCGATCAGCCCGGCATGGGACCGAAGACCGCGCATCTGGCCAAACACGCCACTTACGAGGTCGAATATGCCCTGCGGGGCGACAGCGGCAATGTGGCAGAGGTCCATGCCCACACCTCGCATCACATCCATATCCTGGAAGGCACGGGTACGCTGACCTATGGGGGCCGCATCACGCAGGGCAAAGAATCGGGTCCCGGCGAAATCCGCGGCCCCGCCATCGCCGGCGGCACAATGATTACGGTTCATGCGGGAGATTACATGGAGATTCCCGCCGGCACGCCGCATTTGTTCAACCCGGCGCCCGGTACCAAGCTGCGCTATATCGTGTTCAATATCTTCGGCTAGGCGGTTGCGAAGCCGGCTGCTTCAAAACACGCTTCGGTGCGGGCGCGCACATCGGCCAAGGTGACGCCGGGCGCGAGTTCTTTCAGCGTCAGCCCTCCGCCTTTGCGGTCGACATTGAGGACGCATAGATCGGTGATGATCATGTCGATGCAGCCGCTGCCCGTCAGGGGCAGGGTGCATTGCTTGAGGATTTTGGACTTGCCGGCCTTGTTGGCGTGCTCCGTCAGGGCGATGACGCGTTTGACGCCGGCCACCAGATCCATCGCCCCGCCCATGCCTTTGACCAGCTTGCCGGGAATGGTCCAATTGGCGATGTCGCCGCCTTCCGAAACCTCCATCGCCCCCAGGATGGCGATGTCGATATGACCACCCCGGATCATGGCGAAGCTGTCGGCCGACGAGAAATATGACGAGGTCGCAAGCTCCGTCACCGTCTGCTTGCCGGCATTGATCAGGTCGGCGTCTTCATCGCCTTCGAGCGGAAAAGGCCCGATTCCCAGCATGCCGTTCTCGCTTTGCAGAGTGACGTGAATGCCTTGGGGAATGTAATTGGCCACCAGGGTCGGAATGCCGATGCCCAGATTGACATAAAATCCGTCTTGCAATTCCTGGGCGGCGCGGGCGGCCATCTCTTCGCGGGTCCAGGCCATCAGGCGCCTGCCGGGGTACGGGGGCGCACGGTGCGGTGCTCGATGCGCTTTTCGTAAGCGCTGCCTTGGAAGGTGCGGCTGACGAAAATGCCGGGGGTGTGGATGCTGTCGGGCTCCAGCGCGCCATCCGGCACCAGTTCTTCGACTTCGGCGATGGTGATCTTGGCCGCGGTCGCCATGTTCGGATTGAAATTCCGCGCGGTCTTGCGATAGACCAGATTGCCTTCGCTATCGCCTTTCCAGGCCTTGACGATGGCCAGATCGGCGCGCAGCCAGGTTTCGCGCAGATAAGTTTCGCCTTCGAAAATCTCGGTCGGTTTGCCTTGCGCCACCACGGTGCCGACACCGGTACGGGTGTAAAAAGCGGGGATGCCGGCGCCGCCGGCCCGGATGCGCTCGGCCAGCGTGCCTTGCGGATTGAGCTCGAGCTCCAGCTGGCCGGAGAGATAAAGCTGCTCGAACAATTTGTTCTCCCCCACATAGGACGAGATCATCTTCTTGATTTGCCCGGCATTGAGCAGCACCCACAGGCCAAAGCCGTCGGCGCCGCAATTGTTGGAAATCACGGTGAGGTCCCTAGCCCCGCTGTCTTTCAGGGCGGTGATCAGGTTTTCCGGATTGCCGGAAAGGCCAAAGCCGCCGGCCATCACGGTCATGCCGTCGAAGGTCACTCCCGCCAGGGCCGCCGCGGCATCGCGATAGACTTTCCCCGACATCGCTGGTCCCGTGATGGTTTCAAGCGATATGCAATGGCGGCGGCGATCCTGGCAAGGCGGCGAAAAACCCGTTGTATTTCAGCGGTATAGCCGCCATTATGCCGCCTTCCTTGCCGCTGCGCCCCGCCGCCGGTACAACCCCGCTCCATTCGCGGACCCGATTCTTTCATGGCCGAGCAGAAGCAGAACCGTCCCAAGGCGCGGCTTCCCCGTGGCTTCCGCGATCGCGGGCCGGCGGAAATCGCGGCCGAGCGGGCGATGCTGGACACCATTCGCCGGGTCTATGAATCCTATGGCTTCGAGCCGCTGGAAACCCCGGCCTTCGAATATACCGACGCGCTGGGCAAATTCCTTCCCGATGTCGACCGTCCCAATGCGGGGGTGTTCTCGCTCAAGGACGATGACGAACAATGGCTGTCGCTGCGCTATGACCTGACCGCGCCGCTGGCCCGCTATGTGGCGGAGAATTTCCAGCATCTCGCCAAGCCGTTCCGCCGTTATCAAACCGGAAGTGTTTGGCGCAATGAAAAGCCGGGGCCGGGGCGCTTCCGCGAATTCACCCAATTCGATGCCGACACGGTGGGCAGCGCCAGCCCCGCCGCCGATGCCGAATTGCTGATGATGCTGGCGGACACGCTGGAAGCGCTCAAGCTTAAGCGCGGCGAATACATTGTGAAGCTCAACAATCGCAAATTATTAGATGGCCTTCTTGAAGCAATTGGTCTGACGCCGTCAGGCTTATTAACAGCGATGAACCGAGGCGTCGTCTTAAGAGCGATTGACAAGCTTGATCGTTTAGGCCCCCAGGGAGTTTTCCAGCTACTCACTACTGGACGCACGGACGACAGTGGAGATTTTACTAAAGGAGCAGAACTTAGTACCGCGGAAGCGGACAATGTCATGCGCTTCTTAGGATATTCAATGAATGTGACTCGGGGATATGTAGAGGATAGTTTTCAAGGAGTGGGCAAAGGTCCGGACAGGCTAGAGCGAATAGCCGAAAGAGTTTCATTCGGACCAACTGGAATCCAAGGAACAAAAGAACTTCGCGACATAATTCAAATCGTCAGATCCTGTGGCTACGAAGAGGATCGGATCGCGGTTGATCAAACAGTGGTTCGAGGGTTGGACTACTACACTGGCCCGGTATTCGAAGCTCAACTCACTTTTCCCGTTACGAACGAAAAGGGCGATACAGTTGTTTTCGGCTCGGTAGCAGGTGGCGGTCGCTACGACAATTTGGTTGCACGTTTTATGGGACAACCTTCGCCTGCGACAGGGGTTTCCATCGGTGTAAGCAGACTTCAGCACGCGTTGTCGCTAAGGGGCATATCAAGCGGTGCGCTGACACCTTTAGTATTTGTTACAACGATGGACGATCCAGCTGAGAGCTTTAAGATTGCGAACGAGCTTCGACGGGAAGGAATTCGCACCGAGGTCTACGCAGGCAATAAAAAGCTCCAGGACCAACTGAAGTATGCTGATCGTCGCGGTGCTGTTTTTGCGATCATTCAAGGGTCAATTGAACGGGACATGGGTCAGGTCACTATAAAAGGACTTGAGTTCGGGAAAGAAATTTCAAACGTCCTAAAAAGTCGCGAAGAATGGCTTGCTAATCAGTCCGGTCGTCAAATCAATGTTGATCGGGATATGATGCTGAATGAAATTAAAAGGCTGCTTTCTAACTGGTCTTGGGGCCCGTAATGGTGGCCTTTCCCTATTACCGGCCCGCCGATATCGAAGCGCTCAACGCCCAGGCGGTGGCGATCCTGAAATTGTTCGCCTCCCGGGGCTATGCCCGCGAGGAGCCTTCGATCCTGCAGCCGGCGGAGATTTTTCTGGACCGGGCGGGTGAGGAAATCCGCCGGCGCACCTTTACCCTCACCGATCTGTCGGGGCGCGATCTGTGCCTGCGGCCCGATCTTACCATTCCGATCTGCAAGGACGCGGTCGACCGGGCGGCCAAATTTCCCGCCCGGATTTGTTATAACGGGCTCGCTTTCCGCCACCAGCCTAGCGAAACCCATCTGCCGACCCAATTCTTCCAGGCCGGCGCCGAATTGCTGGGACTGGAAGACGCGGGTGAAGGCGAGCGCGAGATCATGGGCCTGACCTTCGACGGGTTGCGCGCCGCGGGGCTGAAGAATTTCCGCATGGTGTTCGGCGATCTGGCGCTGTTCGCCGCCTTGGTCGATACCCTGGAACTGCCGGCGCATTGGCGCGCCCGGCTGCTGCGCCATTTCTGGCGCGCCGGGTATGTGGAGACTTTGCTGGCGCGGCTGGGGCAGGGGTCCAAGACCCGGCACTCCCGCGCCCAGATCGAAGCCATGCTCGATGGGAGGCCCAATGCGCCGCTGGCCGGGCGCAGCCGCGAGGAGATCATCGCGCGCGCTCTCGACCGCGAGGCCGAAGCTGCCGGCCTGCGCCTCGATTCGGTCTTGGTCGGCGTGATCACCAGGCTGTTCGATATCGCAGGGCCCGTGGAAGAAGCGTTGGCGCAGATTCGCGCCCTTCTCAAAACCGCCGGCATCGCGCTAGAGGCGCCTCTGGCCGCGATGGATGCACGTCTTGCCGCCATCAAGTCGCTGGGGCTCGATCTCGCGCAAGTGCGCTTCACCGCCCATTTCGGGCGCAACATGGAATATTATTCCGGCTTCGTGTTCGAGCTGTGGTCGGACGATGGCGCCTGCCAGATCGCGGCGGGCGGCCGCTACGACACGCTGATGCAATCGCTGGGTGCCCCCCGTCCGGTCAGCGCGGTCGGCTGCGCCATTCGCACCGAAGCGGTGCTTGCCTGCCGTACAGCCCAAGGGGGCGGGCGATGAGCGCGCTGACACTGGGCATTCCCTCCAAGGGGCGGCTCAAACAGGCTTGCGACGCCTGGTTTGGCGAGGCCGGGCTGGTCCTGGAACAGAGCGCGGGCGCACGCGGCTATCGCGCCGGCTTTGCCGGATTGCCCGATATAGAAGTCATGCTGCTCTCGGCCGGTGAAATCGCCGCATCGCTTCTGGCGGGCGATATCCATCTGGGCGTCACCGGCGAGGACCTGCTGCGCGAAGCCGCGCCCGAATTGGAGAGCCGCATGCATCTGATCACGCCCATGGGCTTCGGCTTTGCCGATGTCGTGGTGGCGGTGTCTGAGGCTTGGGTCGATGTCGCCACCATGGTCGACCTGGACGATGTCTGCGCCGCCTATGCCCAGAGCCATCGCCGGCGTCTGCGGGTGGCGACAAAATATGCGCAGCTTACCCGCGCCTTTTTTGCCCATGCCGGCATCGCCGATTACCGTATCGTCCCCAGCGCCGGTGCCACCGAAGGCGCACCCGCCGCCGGCACGGCCGAGATCATCGTCGACATCACCACCACGGGGGCAACGCTGCGCGACAACGGTCTCAAAATCCTGGACGACGGCGTGATCCTGAAAAGCCAAGCGCAACTGGCCGCATCGCTCACCGCCGACTGGAGCGCCCAGGCGCGCGGCGCCTGTGAAACCTTGCTGTCGCGGTTAAGCGCCAAAACGGGCACCGCGCTTTATCCAGCGCTTGCGCCGCACTTGGCGCGTTAAGCCCCGATCATTGCGCCGCCGCAGGCGTGGGGCTCGTGGCCCCGCCAGCCGCTGCCGGACTATCCGCAGGGGTGATGTAAAGCTTGTGCTCGCCATAGGCGATGTAGAGATGCAGATGCCGCAGCACATCCATGCCGATGCTTACTTCCGAACCCAGGCCATCATCGATGTGCTGGACCAAGCTGCCCGTGGTGATGGTATTGTTGGGATCCTTGGTTCCGATCAAATCGGGAATGACGACAACATGGGCGTTGGCGACATCGATGCCCTCGAAAGTGAGCTTTTGGAAGACATGGCCAAAGCGCCGGTTCTTGGGATTGTTGTCCACGACACCCAGGGGCACGGAGCCCGGCGAATCGGCGGTCAGGTTGAAAATGCGTTCCGCCACCTTGGCGCTCATGGTGGAATTGGGCGATCCGGTATTGATCACCGCCTGGAAGGTCTTGCCGTCCAGCGTCACCGGTACGCGGATATGGCTATCGCGCAGGGGCGAAAAATTCGGCCTTTGGCCCATCGGCGTATTGTCGGGATGCGTCATGGTGAAGGGTACGACGGCGATCGTGGAGGCCGGCCAGTAAAGGACTTTGCCCTCGCAATGATCGGGAGAGAAAAAGTTCATCTTGTGGGCGGCGAAATCCAGCTCGACGTCATAGCGCGCCATCAGATCGCCGGCGAGGACGCCGTCAAAACCGCGGTCGGCCGCCGCACCGGGCGTGATAAGCATTTCCAAATGCTCGGCCGTCAGCCGGCCGAGCGTAAATGTGTCCAGCGTGACATAGGCGTCTGAGGCATTGCCGGCGGTATCCAGCAGCCGGACATTGCTGCCATGGAGCACGTGCAGGTTCAGGTTCTTCGCCGCCTCGGCGTTGAGCGTGGAAAGCCCGCCCGCCGTGCTGAGCAGCATTTTCTGCGGCACATTGTTGACGACCACCGGCACCATCACCCGCGGCCCGCCGCCCGGCCCGGGCAACAGATCCATCGTGGCGACGAGCTTAAGCGGCCCGCAATCCGCGGCCCAGGCGGGCGCCCCACCCATCAGGATCGAGCATAGCGCAGCCGCGGCCAAGGATTTGACGTTCATGACACCCCCCGTTTCAACTTGGGGTTATTGAATACCCGGATTGTCGGGAATGTTTGCCGGGCCCAGGGGGGCGAAAATTGCTTTTCGGTAATGATCCGTCAGGGGACGGTTTCGCTGCCGCGCAAATCGACATCGCCGATATGTTCTTTCTTCCACACCATCATGTCGTGGATACGGCTGCGCCCCGAGGGATGGTCGTAGAAGATGGTTTCCTCCAGCCCGCCCGGTTCGAGCTTGCGATAGGTCGAAAGCTTTAGCGTCACTGTGGCGAAGGCGTCGGGTTTGCGCACTGCATTGACCCCGAAAATATCGGCCTCATGCTCCATGCTGCGGCTGATGGAATTGGTCACCGGCGTCGCCAGGAAGAAAAACAGGCTCATCAGCGCCGCCAGCAATGGCAATCCTGCGATGTCGTCCACCCGCCGCACATGCCAATTGCCGCCCAGCCATTCGGTGGCGAAAATAAAGCCCCAATTCATGAAGGCGAAAGCGGCGAAAATCACCAAGCCCGTCAGCAGCAAACCTTTGGTGACATGATCCATGACATAATGGCCCATCTCATGGCCCAGCACCGCCAGAACCTCGTCATGGCTGCCCTGTTTGAGCAGATTGTCGTTGAGCGAAATGCGGGTGGTGCCCATGAAGCCCGAGACATTGGCGGATATCCGGTTGGACTGGCGCGAAGCATCGAAGGTCCAGACATTGTCGGCGGGAATGTCATTGGCCCGCGCCAGGGAGAGAATTTCCTTTTTCAAGCCGCCATCGGGCAGGGGGGTGTAATGGTTGAACAAGGGCGCGATGAAGACCGGAAAAATCACCATATAGATGGCGCTGAACAGGATGGCGATGGCGGCGCCCCACAGCCACCACTGCTCACGGGCCGCGCGGATGGCGGCATACAGCACCGGCACCACGATCAGCGCACCTACCAGCGTGACGCCAAACCCGATGGCGAAATCGCCGAACCAGGAGAGGAAGGATTGCGTCGACAATCCATAGGCGTGTTCGCGCCAGAATCCTTCATATACCGTCACCGGGAAAGTCGCGACGGTGACGATGACGGTATAGACGGCGACATAGATCAGCACCTGGCCGGTGCGGCTATGGCTGCGCTCGGCGGCCCAGTCGCGCATGCGGGTGGTGATGCCCAGCCAGAGCAGCGTGGCCGCGATGGCCAAGCCGTAAATCAAGTCCACCACTTGCAGGCCATAGCCGCCTTCGAAATAGGCGTCGGAGCGCGCCCGCGCCGGGCCGCTGACCCGGGCAAGATATTTGGCGGTGGCCGCCTCGGCATCGAATTGGGGTGTCGAATCCATGACCGGCAATTGCTGGATTTCGACTTTTTTGACGGGGGCGGCGTGGGGACCCAGTTGCGGCAAAGCGTCGGGTCCGGCCGCGGAATCCTGGGCGCGCAAGGGCAGGGCAAGACATATCAGCGCGAGTAGCGCCAGCACGGCGCGTGACGGCAAATTCATCGGGTATCCCTCCGCCCCGACCCTAGAGGAAAAACGCGATTGGGCAAATCGCGCTACAATTGTAGACGCGCTGCGGTTTTCCCATTCTTCTGCCATAAAGTGCCCCATGATGCGTTCGATGTTAACCTTGTGGATCAGAGCCGTTCTGCCTGCCGCGCTTTTGCTCGCCGGGCCCGCTTGGGGCGCCAATGTCGTGGAGCGCGCGGGTGAAAAGCTGCGCTATGACAATTGCCTGAATCTGGCGGACCTCAATCCGGCGGCGGCGTTTGGGGCGGCCACCAAATGGGTGGGAGAGCGCGGCGGCTCCCCGGCCGAACATTGCGCCGCCGTCGCCCTGGTCGGGCTGAAACGCTATGCGGAAGCGGCCGCCCGGCTGGATGCCTTGGGCCGCGCTCCGGATGTCGGCGAGCTGCGCCCAACCTTGTTCGACCAGGCCGGCAATGCCTGGCTGCTGGCAGGCAAACCTGACCAGGCGGTGGCAAGCTTCCAGGCGGCGCTGGCCTTGTCGGGCAATGACGCGGAGCTTTATGCCGATCTCGCCCGCGCCCAGGCCGTCACCAAGGATTGGCGCAATGTCGAGGCGGACATGAATGCGGCGCTCGTCATCGCGCCCAAACGCGCCGACCTGCTGGTGCTGCGCGCCAGCGCCCGCCACGCCCTGGGCAAGGTGGAGGCGGCGCGCGGCGATCTGGAGTCAGCCCTGGCGGTGCGGCCGAATTATCCCGAAGCCCTGGTCGAGCGCGGAAACATCGCCCGCGAGCGCGGCGATGTGCTGGCCGCCCAGGCCGATTTCCAAAACGCGCTGGAGCATGGCGCCAGCGGCGAAACCGCCGATGCCGCCGGCCGCGCCCTGGCCGCGCTGAAGCAGGCGCCGGAGATCAAGCCCGCGCCTAAGCCGCCGGTGAAGTCGCTTCCGAAACCGCCGGCGAAAGCCAAGCCTGCCACTCCGCCAAAACCGTAGTGTCACGTTCATCCGCCGGCCCGAGCCCCGCGAGATCTTGGCGCGGCAGCAAGCGTCCCAGCGCCCATACCGCCGCGCCGCGCACGATGGGCGATGGGTCTGTCAAAAGCGTTTTGGCCTCCCGCACCAGCCCGGCATCGCCGCTATTGCCGATGGCGATCAGCACATTGCGCAGGAACCGCGCCCGGCCAATGCGCTTGACCGGCGATTTGCGGAACAGGGCACGAAATCCGGCATCGTCCAGCCGCGCCAGCTGCGCCAGCTCCGGCGCGTTCAATTCGGCGCGGGCCCGCAATTGCATCTGCGCGCTTTGGCTGGCGAATTTGTTCCAGGGGCACACCGCCAGGCAATCGTCGCAGCCATAGATGCGATTGCCGATCGCGGCGCGCAGATCGCGCGGGATAGGCCCTTTGTTTTCGATGGTGAGATAGGAAATGCAGCGGCGCGCATCCAGCCGATAGGGCGCGGGAAAGGCCTTGGTCGGGCAGATGTCGAGACAGGCACGGCAAGCGCCGCAATGGTCGGTTTCCGCCGCATCGGGCGGCAGCGCAAGCGTCATGAAGATCGAGCCCAGGAAAAGCCAGGAGCCGAAGTCCCGGCTGACGAGATTGCTGTGCTTGCCTTGCCAGCCCAGCCCCGCCTGCTGCGCCAAGGGCTTTTCCATCACCGGCGCGGTATCGACAAAGACTTTCACCTCGGCGCCGAAGTCGCGGAAAATATCGCCCGCCACCGCTTTGAGTTTTTTCTTCACCAGGTCGTGATAATCGTCTCCCCGGGCATAAACCGAAATCCCGCCGCGGTCCTTTTGCGCCAGTACCGCCAGCGGATCTTCGCCCGGACCGTAATTCAGGCCCAGCACCAACACGCTTTTGGCCGCGGGCCACAAAGCGGCCGGATCGGCGCGGGCCTGGGTGCGCTCCTCCATCCAATCCATGTCGCCATGATGACCGGCGGCGAGATAAGCCAGCAGCCCATCGCGGGCGCGCGGGGCGGGGCCGGCCGCGGCGATGCGCGCGACGTCGAAGCCTTCGGCGCGCGCGCGTGCGAGAATCCGCGCCCGGATATCAGAAGTCGAGTTCGGCATAATGCGACACCGGCGGCTGGCCCGGAACCCGGTCGGCCAGCAGCGAGCGGAAGCTGGGCCGCGATTTGAGCCGCACATACCATTCCGCCGCCGCCGGATGGTCGTTCCAGGGCACCTCGCCGAAATAATCCAGCGCCGACAAATGCGCCGCGACCGCCAGATCGCCCAAGGCGGCGGTGCGGCCCGACAGATTGCCCAGCGCTTCCACCGCCTGGCCGATCGCGGAAAGCGCCGTTTTCAATTCCTGACGGCCGGCGCGAATCACATTCATGTCCGGCGCATGGCGGCCGGGCGCTCCGGTGAACCGCTGACCGGCTTTTTCATAGACGATGCGCTGGGTGACTTGTTCATGAAACGGCCCCATCGCCCAATCCACCCAACGCAAGGCGGCGCGGCGTTCGCCATCATCAGCCGGGGCCAGCGGATTATCGGGATAGTTGCTTTCCAGATGGTCGACGATCGCCCACAGACCTTCGACCCGGGTGCCGTCCAGATCGACAAAGACGGGCAAGCAATTGCGGCCGTCTTCGGCCTGGACCGGATCGCAGGCGACGCGTTTCTCCGCCACCATCAGGCGGGCAAGGCGGCAGCTGGGTGACAACATCAGATGGATCAAGCGGCGCATGAGGGAGGTTTTAGAAGACCCATCTACTGAACGCAAAAATCCAATCCGTCGCGGCGCACCACCGCGGCCTGGCCGATAAGGAACCCCGCCCGGCCGGCGACATAAGGCCCGGGCGCCGCAGCGTTCCATTTGTCCGGATCCGGCAGCACCGCGGCCAGCCGGGCCGCCTGTATCGCTGTCAGCCGGGCGGGCGTGGTGTGGAAATAGCTGCGGGCCGCGGCTCCAACCCCGTAATTGCCATGGCCCCAATCGACCAGGTTGAGATAGGCCTCCAGGATGCGTTTCTTGGGCCAGAGCGCTTCAACCAGCACGGTAAGATAGGCCTCTAAGCCCTTGCGAACCCAGCCTCCGCGATAGCCCAGGAATAAAGTGCGCGCGGTCTGCTGGCTGATGGTCGAAGCCCCGCGCAGCCGGCGCCTGGGATGGCGGGCATGATCGGCAACGGCCTTGTCGATCTGTTCCCAATCGAACCCGTCATGGGAGCAGAAATTCTGGTCTTCCGAGCCCAGCACGGTCCGCCCCAGGACGGGGGCAATCGCCTCGCCTGCCCAGGAATAGTGCAGGCCCTTGCCCTCGGCGAAGCTCCACAGCATCTGCGGTGTCACCGGAATGGGCAGAAAGCGGAAGATCAGCAGGGCCACCACCGGCCCGGGCACCAGCAGCAGAAACAGGATCAGTCCGAGGTCCCGTGCCCGCGCTCTGATTCTGTCCTTTTTCATGTGGGGAACCATACCAAAACTTATGCGCTGCGTGATGGCGGTGGGACCCGCGCGATGTTAGGTGTTTCTCCCGTTTCCTCAGCCCAGGTGGTCATGCACGACATATTGGTTTCGATTCTGCTTGGTATTGTCGAAGGCCTGACCGAATTCATTCCCGTATCCTCGACGGCGCATCTGCTGGTGGCGGAGCGTTTGCTGGGACTCGGCACCGGCTGGGATTCCTTTACCGTCGTCATCCAACTGGGCGCCGTGATGGCGGTGGTGGTGCTGTATTTCAATGTGTTCTGGACGGCGCTGGTGCAATTGCCGTCCTCGGCCGAGGCCCGGCGTTTCGCCCTGGGGGTGATCGTGGCCTTCCTGCCTTCGGCCGTCATCGGCGCCTTGCTCTACCGCTATATCTCCGGCGTCTTGCTCAATCCGGCTTTGGCGATGCCCTTTATCGCCGCCAGTTGGATCATCGGCGGGGTGCTGATTTTGCTGTTCGAGCGCATCGCCCCCAAGCCGCGCTATGCCGACCCTTACCGGTTGCCCGTGACCAAGGCGCTGCAGATCGGGCTATGCCAGATCGCGGCCATGGTGCCGGGTATTTCGCGCTCGGGCGCCACCATCCTGGGCGGCGAGCTGCTGGGCGTGGAACGCGTCGCCGCCACCAAATTCACCTTTTATCTGGCGGTACCCACCATGTTGGGCGCCACGGTGTACCAGCTCTACAAGGAAGGCGCGGCGCTGGGGCGCGGCCAAAGCGTGGACATTGCCGTGGGCTTTGTCGTCTCGTTCCTGGTCGCCATTGTGGTGATCCGCCAATTCCTGGTGATCGTCAGCCGCTATGGCCTTCGGCCCTTCGGCTGGTACCGCGTCGCCGCCGGCTTGGCGCTGATCGCCTGGATTTATCTCGGCTAGGCGCGATTCTTTTCCGCCGCCAGGTTGGCGTATTCGCCCTTGGCGCGGAATCGCCACAGATAAGAGGGCACTTCCGCTTCCACCGTGGTCGGCGTGATGCCCAGATCGGCCAGCCCCAGCGCGGTCGGTGAGACCACATTGTCGGTTTTGAGCAGCCGGACCTGATCGGGCGTCAACAAAGGTCCGGGCAGGAATTGCAGGAAGAACGCCTGGAGGATGGCGAGCGGGAAGGGCAGGGGCAGCAGCAAACGCTTGCGCCCGGTTTCGCGCAGCACGATCGCAAGCAAATCGCGGAAGGAATAGACGGTGGGCCCGCCCAATTCATAGATGCGTCCGCGCGCGGCCTCGCTGCCCAGCGTCTTGGCAACCGCGGCGGCGACATCGCCCACGAAAACCGGCTGAAAGCGGGTCTTGCCCCCGCCGATCAACGGCAGACCGGGTAGGAACCGCGCCAGTCCGGCGAATTTGTTGAAGAAATCGTCTTCCGGCCCGAACATGATCGAAGGCCGCAGGATGGTGGCGGCGGGGAAAGCGGCACGCACCCGCGCCTCGCCTTGGGCTTTGGTCTGTGCATAGACCGAGCGTGACTCAGCGTCGGCGCCGATGGCCGAGACATGGACCAGGGATTTTAAGCCCGCCTGGGCCGCCGATTTGGCGATGGTTTCCGCGCCGACGATATGGATATTCTCAAAATCGCCGGCCAGGACGCCGACCAGATTGACGGCCGCGTCGGCGCCTTTGAGAGCGGCCGCGACCTGAACCGGATCGGTGATGGAGCATTTGGTGACATCGATCTGGCCGACCTGACCCTGGGGCCGGAGGAAAAAGCCGCGATGGGGATGGCGGCAGGCGACACGGATGCGCCAGCCTTGCTTGGCCAGGGCGCGCACTGTGTGGCGGCCCAGAAAGCCGGCCCCGCCGAAAACCGTCACCAGCCGTGCATCCATCGGGCAAACCCTTGTCCAGGACCTGTGTTTAGCCAATGCGGGGCGGGGCGCAAAGGGCCAAATTGTGCCGGGAACGCCGGCCCGGCACCGGCGGTTGACGGGAGGGGGCGGCGACCCTAAAACCGCCCTCCCATGCCGGTTCGCGCCGGCAGGCGGGCCCAGATGGCGGAATTGGTAGACGCACTAGTTTCAGGTACTAGCGCTGCAAGGCGTGGAGGTTCGAGTCCTCTTCTGGGCACCAAGCATTATCAATAGCTTGGAAGTAATGTGGAGCGTGTCATTGAAGGCACGTTCCCCGACGTTCCCCAAATCCGTTCTCCGCGTCGTTCTCTACTTGTTAGCAACCTGTTCGGCTGTTGGAGCGCGCATACTCCACCCCGTTACATTGCGACGCGCGGGCGGAGGACACCGATGGACGAAGAAACCTTTGAGACTATTCATCGGCTCGAAGCGCGAATTGACGGCTTACGCGAGGCTATATTTGCACTGATAGTGCAATTGACTCACAGGGAGCCGGAGTTGAGCCGCCCCATCGGAGCCTCATTATTTGGTGCTTTTGTCGAGGCCAGCAATCGCAACGCGCACGAGGCCATGCTGGATGAGTTGCGACGATTGGGAAACGATCTAACCTCGCTAGTCGAACGCAGGGCGGGAAACCAGGCCGACAGCGACTAGAGGTCCCTGCGGGCCGCTTGGCGGAGTTCAACCACCTTCTGTGCTGCTCGCACTTTCTGGCGCCGGTAGCGGTGTTTCATGTTGGGGTCGGCCCAGCCTCCAGCATCGTCAAACATGCGATCAGTGACTTCCGGAAGCGCGTCAGCTTCCGTCGCTGCGCCTGCGCGCATGTCCATGCTGCAGATTTCGTCCGGTACGCCAGCCGCCCGTGCAATTTCGCGAAATTTTTCCTGATAGCGGCGCTTCAACCAAGGCTGACCCGTATCCTCGCAGATAATGATGGGGCCACTGCGGTTCTCTTTCGGCGTAAGCTGTATCAGGCCGAGAAGGCGCTGCACTGATTTCAGGTCGTAATAGCGGAGGTTTGCACCCTTCTTCGTTTGAAAATAACGAATATGCCAATCGGGAGTAATGCCTACCCTTTCGACTCTTCCCTCCAGCTTGAAGTCGCCATCCCATACCCAGCCATAACCCCATGCATCGCCGTGCCACTTACCGATTATATGTGTGCGGCGCTCCATGAATTCGAACTGTGCCAGCGTGGTAATGGCGATCGAACGGTAGCCAAGTTCCAGCGCCTTGATCACTATTGCGTCTACTTGCTCGTAAGTCGGGGCGACACGTCTCGCAGCCGGTTTATCGAAACGTGCTACCTTAAGAATTTCTCGAAGTTCTCGTGCCCCCGGGCCGCCAATGGTCACATAGTAGCTGAGAAGCGCCCGAAGCATCGCCATACAGTGTGTTGCGCGGGACGGTGTTGGGGCTTTGCCAAGCGGATGGCCCCACTGGTAAAACCAAGTTTCGAATTCCGCGCCTGTGCGTCGAGGTACCTGCACGCCTCTCTCAATCTTTGGATCGAGCCGCATGTCTCCGACCGTTTGTCGGACGCGCTGGCACTCCCAACGATAGCTTTGCTGTGACTCGGGGTTCAGTCTGCGATGGTATGGGGATGCCGGGTCGTTCAGATAGCGATCAATCAACCATCCGATTGTGTACCGCACTGGCTTGGATTTGCCGGACCGCCAATCCTGTAGGTCCTGCCATTGCTTGCGACATGCCTCGGCAAGCTCGTGCTGACTCGCGTGCTTGTTTAGCGGCAGGCTTTTGGGTCGATAGCCCGCTTTGACCGCCGTTCCCGGCGGAATCCACATGGGAACATTGCCGCCAACCCGCTTACGCCATTTCAGCCCAGGAGCGAAAAGAGCATGGTCGGTGGGAAGTGAGCCGCTCGCTTTGTCAGCCAAAGTTTGGCGTTCCAACGTCATCGTCATCGTCGTCATCCGTGTTTTGCAAATTGGTCGGGGAAACCGTGGTTAGGTTATGGCGGGTGGCCCAAAACGCAACTATGGCGGGAATGTACCGCTTCCTGTTTTCCTTGGTGACTCGGGGAAATCCCTTCTTTTCCCATTCCTTCACTTTCTGACGAAATTCGGCGGGACCAACTCCGGAAAGCACAGCCGCTTCTTGCTCATTCGCCCACATCAGTGGAACACCGCGTGCCGCGAGAGAACGCTCTACCTGCCCAAGTCGAATTGTCATTGCTCGACCTGCGAGCCACAGGGCAGCGTGGCCCCGACGCCACATGAGAGGGCGAGCCGACGAGCGATAACGATTTGAATATTGGCGGTCATCGGCGGCTCCTTTCTGCTTCGCAGGAGCTTCACCGGAGGGCCGGATCGCTTGGTTGCGAACGCGGCAAACTATTTAGGGCACAAACACGCGCTTGTCTCTTGGGAAAGTCGGAGGCATTTTTTCCCGGAAACGCTCAGGATTTTTGGCTCGAAATTCAAAGTCGCTCCCGAAATGGGAGCGGATGGCTGTCGTTGCTCTGCTCGGGGACCTGATTTCAGGGCTTGGAGATGCGTCCGGAGACGGCAACTGCGCCTCCCGGCAGCAGGAGGTCATGGCTCTGCCGTGCGCGCTTGTACCAGGAGCGTCCATCGCGGGTGACGCGCTGGCTGCAAGCGAAGATATTGTCCCCGATCTTGGAGCGCGTTACTTCGCAGAACTTGGCGATGTACTCGATCCAACCGATCGGCTCGTACATCGCTTTGATCTCCAGTTGCGTGCGGTCGCGTCCCCTGGGCTTCCAATCCCTGCCCACAGCATTAAGGAGGATGTTCCGAATGACCCGTTGCTGCTTCTTCAACGCTGGGGCGTGGATGAACCCATGAAGATGAGGACGCTCCCCTTCACCCTGCTCCACAAAGAAGGCCAGATCAGGTATCGCCAGTCCCTTCGAGGGACACCCGGACTTAAGGGCGTCAGTGATGCGACGATAGAGGCGCCGGGCAAAGTGCCATTCCCCAACCCCTTGCCCATAAGCCATCCCGCTTTTGCCAAGGTGGAGGGTGAAGCTGACCGCGCCCTGTTGTCCGGCGGCTATGCCCATAGCCATAGCACGAAGTGGAAGACTGGCCTTCTCCCAATGAGGCAACCAAATCATGGGATCGTGGGTCGTCGATCTTCCATGAGTTGATTTGGGTGTCGGAAGAGATTTCCGGGAGGGGGGAACTAGATCAGCCCTCTTCCTGGTAAGTCGCACCTCCACACCGACCTCCAGAAAGTCCAGGATTTCTGGGATAATTTTCCGATCTCGCGCCTCGTTCCGGGCGGAGGAGGATCGTCGAACTTTGGAACGGACCTTCTTGGTTGTCTTGGCCTTAGCGGCCTTCGCCTTGGGCTTGGCGCGGCGAAGCTCCTTTTCCCGCTTGGAGCTCTTCGCCCGCGCTAGGGCCTTGCGATCGAAAGGGCGCGGGATTTTGCGCCGGAGGCGGTCCTTGCCGATCTTCACGAGCCGGGTCTGTTCCAAAAAGTGGGGGTCGCCTGAAATATCGACGCCCCGGGCTGCGGCTGCGGCTAGTTCGGCTTCGGGGTCGAACGGCTTGATTCCGGCTTCTGGGTCTCCCCGAGCGAGTAGGTCGCCCTGGACCGTCTCCGTATAGCGGTTTTCCGGAATCAGAAGTTTCCGGCGCTCCGCAATAGGCTTGATGGTGCGGACCTCATCTGGCGAAGGGAGCCGGCCAAAGGACTCGATCCACCATCGCGTAAAGGCGTCATGGTGAGGCTTCGCCTCTGCACGGCGGGTGGGGTTCTTTCGCTTCATGCGCCCTTAGACCTTGGCAACCTCTCACCCATTGAACTGGGGACCGCGACCGATAAATCGTGGTGAGTGCAGGTTGAGACCGTAACGAGGGGCGGGCAGACTGCCGGGCAAGATGGAAAAATTAGGCAAAACCATATGAACCCTGAAAACCGCACCTATTTTAAGTCACTGCAAACATGGGGTGATTGGTTCTAATAGCAAGGGGTCTAAGGGAAATCGACGTTTAAGTCCGGGAAAATTGTACAGGTTTGATGGGGGGTCAATTAGGTGCCGCTGTCTAAGGGAAAAATCCTTAGACCAAAAAAATATGGCTCGACCAGGGTGCCAAGATGAAAGTTTTTCCCAGACTTCGACCTTCGCTCAAAAGTCGAGCTTTCGTAACGACAAAGCGATCTCTTGCAGGAATCTGGCCTCGTTGAGGCCAAGCGCGCGGGCGATAGCAACAAACTCGACGACATCAAGGCGGCGCTCCATTTGTTCGATCTTCGCGACCCAGCTCGGAGGCTTGCCTAGCTTCGTTGCCAAGGCCCGCTGCGACATGCCCGTTTGCCAACGGGCAGCCCTGATCCTGCCGATCACCTGGCGGTAGCTGGAGGATCGGACCCACTTCCGCTGCATCGAAACGCCGCCCTTGAAGCCTTGTCGGCCCCTTGGTAGCGACTGTTCCGGATGCTCCCATTTTGGGAGCAAAAGGAAGGAATTACATGAGACGAGTTGCGGCTGCTTTTTTGGCTTAATGGTGGGTTCGCTGGCATTGGCCCAGGCCAGCGGGGCTTCTGACCCTATGATTTGGCGCCAGTACCTCTCTCCGTCTGATTGGAAGAAGTACAGCAACACTATTTCCAACTATACGATGGGCGTTGCTTTTTCCGCCCTGCACAAGACTGCCTGCCACGTCGATCTTGGCATTGACGGCGAAGATCGCTTTCTCGATTTGTTGACCGGCCCGAAATTGCTGAGGAATGGGGTCGAATCGGAAGACCAGAAAAAGAAATACCGGGCTTGGAGGTTCCTGTTGGGAAAGGGACCCGCTGACAAGTGCGATACCAAAAAGTTGGCAGAGGATATGGAGATCAAGCAGAGATGGTATTCGGAGTTGCTAGACTTGCAGGTCGTTGGTTTCAAAAACATGATGAATGGCGGTCGGATGTACCGCTGAAATCAAACCCTAAACGTCCGGATGCGATTGTGGATTAAAGGCCAAGCCTCGCGCGAAGGTTCTTGACGCTCATCTCGTACCATTTCGCACCGGGGCGCCTGGTCGGCACGCCTTTGGCGTTCAGGTCGGCAGCGATCTGGGCATTGCTCATGCCGCTTGCGAGCAGGGTCGCGATTTTGGGGCGCAGGTTTGCGGCGAACTGGTCGGCGGCGCGTTTTGCCCCTTCGGTGGCCGCAGTGTTTCCGGCGCCCCCTTTTGCCTTGTCAGCAGCACGATAGGTTTCGAACGTCTTGGCTCCGAGCGGATTACCAAGCTTGACGCCCTTGGCCTTGGCAGCGGCCAATGCAGCCTTCGTTCTGGCGGAGATCGCCTCGCCCTCTTCGTGTGCCACGACCGCCTTCACGCCGATGCTCAGGGACGAGGCGTGGGGTTCATCGGCAAAAGCGACCCGCACGCCGGATTCGCCAATCAAGGTCAGCATATCGGCTCGGCGCCGCCCCATCCTATCCACTTTGCCGCATAAGAGAGTTGCCTGCATTGCCCGGCACTCCGCGATGGCTTTGGCGAGTTCTGGGCGGTCACTGGACCGGACCTTTCCGGACTCCTGCTCTTCAAACGTGGCGATGCGCTGTGCTCCAGTCGCAGCCAGATAGCGGGCTATGTCGGCCTCCTGGGCATCCAGGCCAAGGTGCTGTTTCCGGGTCGAAGTGCGCCGGTAAACCACCACTCGCTCAGCCATCTTTAACATTTGAGGGTCCCTATAAATCTCTCAAACGGACGTTAGAGAGAATTATAGAAGCGCACAAGGGCAAAAATGAAGGTCCGACGGGAGCTTAGCGCGGACGGTGGGCGGGCTCCGGGGGCTTTCTAGGGGCGCTGGGAAGCTCTGCCGGACCGATCCTGCCACCGGCCCTAGGATGGTCTTGCATCCCGGACGTTTGGCTGCCGGACTACCCCTCGATTTGAGGGTGAGTCGCAATGGCCGGAGGGGTACCAACCCGCGATGTCTTGGCGGAACTGACCCGCCGCTACGAGGGTGCAACTATCGAGGCGCTGGCTTCGGTCCTTTGCCCGCTGTTGATACCTATCGACACGCTGGACAAGAAGGTTTTCCGCGTACAAGGGCAGAGCCATTGGCGAGCGTCCTTTTCCGTAAAGATAACCAAAGAAAACCACGTCGTTATGGCGCGGGGCCGCACCGGCAAGTTTGTGCCTGGCGTGCACCGTGGTCCGGCGAGCTGGCGCGAACTCGCCAAGGGTCGCATCTGCGAAATAGATCGAGCAGCTGGTGTTGCACTGGGCGAAATCTACGTCAGTGGAGATGAGAAGGATTTGAAGACGGCGTTGGAAGACCTTGATGCTGCGGACTTCTGGGAGGTCGATCAGTACGGTGCTTCCGCGAAGGTTCTCAGTGCGCTGTCGGAATTCTATTTGGTGCAATACGCAGAAGCGAAGGGTTACGAAGTGGTGCGCATGCCAGAAGACATGGCCCAGCACCTTGGCAGCTATGCCAACTTCGATTTCACTTTTTCAAAGGGCGGCATTAGCAAGCGGGTCGAAGTGAAATCCCTGTGGGGTACAGACACTCGATTTGCCCGCTTGATCCACAGCACGACATCCCCGCCAAAGGGCAAGCCCAACCTTTGGACAGAAGACCAAAAGAAGAATTACTACCCAACGAGTAGTTGCAAGTTTGCGACGCAGGACATCTTTGCGGTAAGTCTGTTTTTGCGGACCGGCAAGATTGAAGATTTTGCATTTGCTCGGTCTGTTCCGTTTTCCTCCGCGACCCCACATGGCCTTCCGAGGTCGAGAAACTATGCGGATCACGTCGGCCAAAACCCCGTCTGTGAAGTGGGGAATGGTGTGTGGTTCGCGGACATCGACGCCGTCTGGGCTCTTCCCTAGGCCGCAAGGACATTTTCGCGCATCGCTTCCAAGTTGAGGAGCGTTTCACCGTAGCGTGCACAATCCTGAAGCCACTGATCGTCAAGCAATTCCAACTGCACGCGCGGCAGCACTTCCGGCTCAAAAGCTGGATAGGCGACCCCCGAAGAAACTCGAACAAGTTGTTCCGTCACCAACCTCGATCTTAAAGCAGCGGCTAAAGCGTATGGTGACAGAGACTTTGATCTCAATACCGCGAACCCAGTACTGCATATCGCCCCGTCCAAGGCGGGAGGTACGACACCCACCGTCCGCCTTTCAGGACGAACAGTTGAAATTAATACATCGCCTGTCCGAACACGCCTGCGTGCCCGTGAAGGCGCATCGGCCACCAAAGTCTCATTTGCCGCGACTCGTAGAATTTCACCGTCAACTCCGGAAATCTCGATATATTGGAATGTGGTTGCCTTGAGCTTCCTCGGATCGGCGCGATCATCGACAAGGTCCGCAACATCGCCCAGGATCACTCGCTTACCAAGCTCCTTGATAGAAGCAGAGGGAGCCACCACAGGTGCGTTCCAATAGTGAGCATCCCATCGTGTGCATTGGGCCGTCAGCGGCCTCCACACGCCCAAATGGCTTTCCGCGGGGCCGAACAACAACGCATCGGCAATTTCTGGGAGCTGGTTCTTGCCTTGGCGAACCCTCTTGCGGATTGATCCCCGAGCCGAAACTTGAAAGCCAACATCTTCCGCCACGGCGAAAAAGGTCTGCCGCTGAGCACCTCCTACCCCTTTCTTGCGGACAATGAGGACTGAGGTCTTGGTTGTGGTTCCGGATGCAGCAAACGTGACTGGGGGCAGAGAAATCACCGCTTCAATGTGGAGGGTGGATAACAGGTCGCGTCGTGCGCGTTCGAATAACCCTTTGTTCGTTAAGATGCTGTCCGGAACTATCGTCAGCGCCACGCCGCCAGGCTTGAGCCATTGGGCATAACGAGACAAGAAAATCACTTCAGATGGCACCCGTCCGCCATGAGCACCCTTGCTGTGCTCGGCTCCAAAAGGCGGATTGGTGAGGATCAGGTCGGCGAAGTCCTTCTTCAGTATCATCCCCACCTCCTCGGTGGAGGGATGAAGGGCATTATCGAGAAGGAGCCGTTTCGGTGTAATTCCGGCTGCGATGTATGAAGCAGAAGCAAGCCGTATCATCCGCTCGCTCGTGTCAATTCCTATGAGGCAGTCACCAGCGGCGCGGTCAAGCCATCTGCGTCCAGTACCGGGCTTGCTATCCTGATCAAGATGGGCCGCATACAGGTCGGCAAAATCTGTCAGAAATGAAGCCGTTCCACAGGAAGGATCAAGAACGATCGGATGTTTGCCCTCTGGTGTCGTAACTAGCGACAGGCCAGCGCGGGTCATGAAGTCCGTGACTTCCCGCGGTGTCATGTATTGAGCGAACTCCTTCTCCTCGTGGAACGAAGACGTGAGGAAGCTCACAAACAACTCGTGGAAGTTCCCGCTATGCCCCATCTGCGACTTTTCGATCTCACTCAGTGCCGGAGCCATGGCGTTGAGCAGGTCCGCGAGGAAAAGAGGTTTGCTCACTAGCATCGCAGACGTTCGCTCGAATGCCACTTTGATGCTGGGGGCAGCGGCAACGTCCAACGTCGCGATGCTCTCATTCATTGCGGCCACCGCTTGCTCTTGGGAGAGCGATTGAATCCCGGCCTTACCTGACCGGAGCGCTCTGAGCTGCGAGATCAATATCAAGCTGATCTGATCCAGAGCGTCATTCCTTGAGGACGCTGCGCCATGACGGTGCATGGCCTCTCTTGCGGAACCCAATGACGTGGAAAATGCCTGTAACAGCCGATCCATCAGCAATGCGTCTGAGAATTCGGAAAGCAGCGGTTCGAGTGCTTTGAGGTGCCGAGACGACGGCTGGGCCGACCCGTTTGCCCACCGATCAACGGTGGAAGTAGATACGGACAGCGTCGCCGCGAGTTTCTCCCGTTGGTGCGGAGAGAGTTTGAGGGCTGATTTAAGCTGGGCAGCGATGGTCATTGGCGACTCATATGATGGCGGAGGGACTATACGCGCCCCATTTGTGTAACACAAGCGTGTCACTTTTGGGCTTCATGTGGCCGTCATTTTCCTGCCGTATGTAGGGACCTCTAAGCGAGAACCCCCTCATAGGGCCGCTATGGTGGGGCTTTCATACTAGACCTAGTGGCAAGTTTGGCTGTATCTTCCCCTCGCGGGCGCCCCCGACCCGTGGGCATTTCGAAGGACAGACCATGAACAAAAAGGCTTTTTACGGCTCTTCCAGCCGAGCTTATGACTACGAACTCTACCACTTCGACAGCACGAACTGGAACGCGGCGCCGGTGAATTACCTGTTTGCCGCGCCGGTGAATGGCGAGTGGTTCATCCCCTATGCGGGCGAGACAGATGATGCCCGCTGTCGCTTCTCCAACCACGAACGCTGGAATGAGGCCGTTCAACGGTGGGGCGCCACTCACATCTTCGTGCACGTCGCCCCGAACGAGGCGGCCCGTAAGGCGGAGGAGCGCGATCTCATCCTCTCACTCGATCCTCCAATGAATGAAAAGCACAAGCCGAAAACCGGGCTCATCAACTTGGCGCCCGGCGGCTTCTTCGACACGCAACCGGCCTCAGCTGGTGGTCTGTTTTCCCTATCCCCCATCCTCTGCCGATGAAGAGGGAGGGCCTGGGTCTCCTGAACCAATATGAAGCCCCCTTTGGCCTCGGTTTGACGTACCGCAAGACGACTTGAGCGGCTGAGGATCGTGGACATCGTCCAAACCAATGCAGGTAAATAAGACCATCGCCAGAGGGGTCCGTGAGCCACAGAAAACAAGTTCCAATAAGAACCGTCATCAAGAACTATGGCCTTATGTGGCGGCGAGACGCGGTCTTCTGGGGCAAAGCCAATAGCAAAGGCGTTCTTGAAGGCAGGCGAAGCGGAAAGGTCGTGGATTTTCACGATCAGATCGGCGTGTATGTCCTCTACGATGAAGCGCGCCGGCCTGTTTATGTCGGCCAGGCGGGCAAGGGTAACACTGGCCTCTTTCGGCGATTGCGAAGCCATCGGCGCGACGGGCTGGCGTTAAGGTGGAGCTATTTCAGTTGGTTTGGCCTTCTGGTTGTCAACCGCAACGGATCGCTATCGGGTTGGGATGCGCCTTCCAAACACGTCCGCGGAACAATCCTGAGTACCCTCAACGAGATTGAAGGGGTCCTCATCGCTGCGACGGAGCCGGCATTCAACAAGCAGGGTGCCCGCTTCAAGGGCATTGATCGTTATCGGCAGGTGCCACATGAGCGCGCCGATCAAGTATCGCTTGGTGAGGTCAGAGACCTACTGCTTGAGGTTCGTGAGCTTGTTGGAAAAAAGGCTCGTCGTCGCTCCTCGCCATAACATAAGCCGGAATGCGCTACCGCGAAGATACTAGGAGGCCCGCATGACTTCGGAAGAGGCCGCAGAGGCCAAGAAGTTTTTAATCGACCTCCAGGTGGCTATGTTCCGCGAATCCGTTGCGTATAACAACGTTATAATCGGTGCAGGCTATGTGGCCGTCTTCACACTTTGGCACTTCGCAAAGGACCGCTTGGGCGCTATGGCCGCGAATTGCTCAGTGATACTGCTGGGACTGTCCATGGTCTCTTATATCGGCTGGACCACGCTCAACATGGTCCGCTTGTGGAGAGCCCGTTTCCAGTTTCCCGCACAGTTGGCGGGTCTGGAGGGTCCCGCTTTTGTTGCCCGCTATCGAGAGTTGGAAAGCGATCACCAGCGCTCAAGTTTTGGCTGGTACATGAAGGCATGGGCGATTGTGGTGGCCTTTGCGGTCCTCACGGCATTTGCTGCCCTTGCCATTATGATCTGGACGTGCGCCTGGAACCTGGCCGCCCTTTGATTGGGCTCTCCAGGGATCGAGGAACCCTATCCGCCACCGTTAATCTGCAACAGCCATTGGGATTTTTCGTTTGATCCTCCCAACGCGGTAAGGATGGCGCGCTGATCGACGCCTGCGAAATTCAGGTATAGCGACTGCACGAACAGTCTCAAGCGAAGATTGGCGTGCAGCAGTTGCTGGGTGTTCATCAGGCCGGAACGGGATTGCTCATCCCAATGTGTGTAATAGTTACGGGTGTCAATCCATGCGCGGGGCACATTTCCGGACGATCCAAAAAGCCGAACGCGAAGTTCCTGCCCCAGCTGGTCAGCTAGCTCATTTAACCGTCTGGCGAGTGAGAGCTCGTTTCCATAACGGATTCGCGAGCGCAGGGAGTCTCGGTGAGCCTTGGTAAGAGAGGATGGGATGGCAGTACCAAGTGATTGCTTGACGCTCTCGTATTCATCGGAGGGCATATAAAGCCCCGGGAGTGTGCCTCGATGAAATCCTTCGAGAGCCTGCATCCATGACAGAAATTCTACGTGCTGCCACAGATTTGGGGACGCCACGATGCTCACGGCGAGTTGGATAGTACTGGATAACGCCGGGAAACCTTCAAACCACTTCCGCACGATGTCGCCGAATAGCTCGCTCAGGACGGGGCGGGTGAGGAAGAATTCGTGCTGCTTCTGGTAGCCGCAATAGGCGGCATCGCGGCGCGGCACCAAAACTGATCCACTTTGTCCCTGCTCTCCGGAGGGGAAGGACATACAGTCCGCAGACATTGACGTGCCCGCAGTAAATGTCAGCAGGGCAGTAATCGCCTCTAGTTGGGTGAAATACCAACGCAATGGCCGGGGCGCGGCAGGCCGAACTTGGCACCAACCGCTCGACTCAGCAGTGAGATGGAAGCTGCCACCGGATGTTACCACCTTTGTACTCCAGTTAAGCTCACTCGCGATTACCGGAACGAAAGTTAGCTCGTGGGGAGTGCTGCGGACCCGAAAGGTGCGACTGAACCCCTCGTCTTGCTGATCTGCTCTGCTCACTATCACCTGCTGACCCAGCCAGAACTGGAGGCCGGGTATCCTGAATTCCAACATCGGAAGTTCAGGGTTTTCTCCTGCGTGAACGCCACTCAGTACCAGGGGGCAAACCCAAGTCTCTGAAATCCCCGCATGGTGAGTCGTAAAGCTTGTGCTGACCTGGCCCCGAACTGGATTGAGCAGTGAGAAACGTTCCCCGGTCGTTGAGACCCCGTGGATAACTGGCGCCCGGGCGAACGGTTGGATAATCGACTGCGGAAATTGCTGGAAAGAGCCCATCAAGGAAAGTTCGCAACGCTCTGGCGCGTAGGACAGTTCGCCGGGGACGTCTCGGTCGCCGAGCCCTGGGGCGGCCCATTGTCCTGCGATCTTGAATGGCTTGGAAATCTCTCGAAGCATTGTCCCCTGTCTCGCTAAACCCGCCCCCCGCTTGCAAGGCCATTGTCGATCTGGACTTGCAAGTGGAGCCTCGCCGCACTCTGACCTGCACGCGGTGGGGGGGACAATCGCGGAAATATGCATTGGGCAACATAGGGACCGAAAACTATCCCACGTCGCCCTAACGCCTTGATTTATTTGGATTGAGGCGCTCCACTTGGGAATCGAACCCCGGCGCTATGGATGCCGTTTCCACCCATTGATCCATGCTTGCAGGTCTTGGGCCATGATCAAAGTTCTGCAACCCGCTTTCGAAGGTCTCAACCGGCCTTCTCGGATTTCTGTGTAAATCGTGGAGCGGCTAATTCCAGTGAGCGCCTGAATCTCCCGGATCGAATACGCTAGCTTCGTCGGTCCTGGCGGGATTGGCGGCTCAACGCGGTCAGGGGCGGGCGGTAGTCCTGAGACGAGTTCCTGGTGGGGGTGAAGGTTTATGTCTTCGATCAGGTCCAGAGCGGTCCGCAAGGCGCGAAATAGGTTTGGCAAACGCGGATCGCCCCCGGAAGACTGATTGATCCCCGCCCTATTCGACTTTCCCATGTGGTCTCCGATTTCTTCGCGTAGGCCCCTATGCTCCCGACCAGTCGGGGGGACCGATCTTCTTTTAGCGGGTCGGAGGAACGGGGGCGGCCCCCAACGGCTAGTAACGGCCTATATGGGCGCTGCCGGGGAACGGATTCGCGGAATTCCTAGGTTTCCCGCTGAATTCAGGTACTAGCGCTGCAAGGCGTGGAGGTTCGAGTCCTCTTCTGGCGCCACTTTTTTGAACTAACTCTCAGAAAAGACAGGACGATTTTTCAGTTCGAGTCCGCTCGAATTGAAGCTGGCTCTCATCACGAGAGCGCCAATGGAATTTCGAAGAGACTCTCGGCTGGCGTCGCGATGGCAGCGATGACTCGGCGTCGGGAGCTAGTTTTCCGACATTTTTGCAAGCTGCACAGCTCTTCGCCAAATCGTCCCAAAAGAACGCGATGGCGGATTCTTTCGAGTGCAACGCCGCTTGGTGCGGGACCAAGGCAAAAATATCGCCATTTTTTCGTTCAATACTGTCTCCCAGCCCGAAAGAGCTGGCGGGGTGCTATCTGCCTGCCTCCTTCGGTTCGTTTGCGGCATTTGCTTGCAATGTCTTTTTGAGAGGGGCATCGTGGCCCACGACATGTTCAACAAACCACTGCCCCAAGGTTCGACTTAGCTCATGTGCTGCAAAAGTCTCTCCCGCATTGATGCGGTGGATGATGGATTCCAGTTGCGCAAACGAGCGGGCATGGTCGGCAAAATGTTCATTACCCATTTCATCGCCCAACGGGGTATGGAGCTCTAGCGTCAACACCGCGTTTTCGTGACGAAAATGTTCGATCGTCGCCAGTTCGACGGCTCGGAGCAGTGGTTCTAAGGCCCGTCCCTTCACGCCCTCGGTTTCCGCGGCATGAAGTCGATTAATGGTAGCCACCAAGCGACGATGTTCTTCGTCCAGACTTTGGTGGCCTATCGCATAATCCTGCGTCCAGGTGATCAAGGGAGGATTTATCATTGCAGCCTTACACGGAAACCGAATGTCCCACGGTTCCTTGGGCAAAGTAGGTATCAAAAGCAGCACAAACCAGGCGAGTCGCGGCGCGCCATTCGGGCGCAATCGTGATCTTTCCGCCGTCCAGCGACACGACGCCATCGGCGGCATATCCCGATAGCGCCGTCAGGGAATCAGAAAGCATTTCGCGAGTCATGCCGTATCGGGCGGTCACGTCGTCGAGGTCCGCTTTCAGATCGCACATCAGGCTTTCAATCACTTGGCGACGAATACGGTCCTCGACATCGATTCGGATTCCTCCCTTAATCGGCAATATATCTCTCTCCAGCATCTTGCGATAAGCCGGTACGTCGCTGACATTTTGAGCATAGCCTTGGGGCAGGGACCCGATCGCCGACGCGCCCAAGCCGATCAAGACGGGAGCGCCGTCCGTCGTATAGCCTTGAAAATTACGCTCCAAGGAACCGTCGCGTGCGCTCTGGGCCAATTTGTCATGGGGCCTTGCGAAATGGTCCAGGCCAATGGCGACAAAGCCATGATGGCACAACGTGTCTCGGGCCAATTCCGCCATGCGAAACCGCGTTTCAATATCGGGAAGCAGGGCTTCGGGAATCAGGGATTGATGCTTCTTGAACGTGGGAACATGGGCATAGCCGAACACGGCCAGTCGATCCGGGTTGAGCTTCAGCGCGAAGGCAAGAGTCTTTTCCCAGCTTTGCAGGCTTTGCCTAGGTAGTCCGTAAACCAAATCCAGGTTGATGCTGCGGATCCCCTCCGCCCTCAGCATCGCGATCGCTTGCGAGGTCTCCTCATCGGTTTGTATCCGGTTGATGGCGCGCTGGACTTGCGGATCGCAGTCCTGCAAGCCGATGCTGGCCCGGGTCACGCCGGCCTGGGCAAAAAGTTTGGCATTCTTGCTGCCAAATCCGCGCGGGTCTATTTCGATGGCGAATTCGGCATCGGCCGCGATTTCAAAACGGTCCCGAAGCGCGGCGTTGAGGTTGCCGACATCTTCGTCCTTCAACATTGTCGGCGAGCCCCCACCCCAATGCAGGTGCTGCACCCGGTGGCGCGTTCCCAGCGCGGCCGCGACGAGATCGATTTCCTTGAGCAGGAACCCGCAATAATTCTTCACCGGGTCATAATGGTTGACCACGGTGGTGTGACATCCGCAGAACCAGCATAGGGTGTCACAGAATGGAATGTGAACATACAGCGACAAGGCCGTTGTCGGTTCCAGTGTCGCCAGCCAGCTGTGATAGCTGGCGGAATCGATTCCGGAATGAAAGTGGGGCGCGGTGGGATAGCTGGTGTAGCGTGGTACCCTCGCGGAAAACATCTCCGAGATGTGCATCATGCTTCTGGCTCCCAAGCCTGGGCCGGCGCTGGGCAAGCGGTAAGATCCCTTGCTGAAGTCCGAAGGTCGCTTCAGTGCCCGCCGGCATAGCTGATATTTTATGATTATTGCGGCCGGCGGTCCTTGATCCAAATCAAGGTAATCCATCTCAAAATTGTCAATCTTATGCCGTTTTAGGCAATGTTTCGGGTGTCGTGAAAGACCGAACATGACGATCTGGCTTACGGCAATGGGCGTCGCGCTAATCGCTTTTAGCTTGGCGATCGGGCTGTATGGTATTGTTCGATGTTTTGACGCTGAAAATCGCAGGCGGCGCGAAAAGTCTGCCTCGGACGCAAGCAAAGGCCCTCCCAGCCTGACGTGGCATGCCGGAAGGCGGCCTTTCTAAAGTGGGAGTGGAAACAGAGCCGCGCAGGGAGAGATCTATGCAGTCCTTGGAAATGAACTGGGCCGCGGTGGACAGCTATGCGAATGACCTATTTGTGCCCCCCGATGCGGTGTTGCAAGAAATCTTAGACCGCTGCGACCGCGAAGGCCTGCCGCAGATTCAGGTTTCTCCAAATCATGGCCGGTTTCTCCAGTTGCTGGCACGAATCCGGAGTGCGCGCTCGATTCTGGAGATAGGGACGCTGGGAGGCTACAGCACGATATGGCTGGCCAGGGCGTTGCCGGAAAAGGGAAAGCTGATTTCCCTCGAATTCGACTCCCATTATGCAGGGGTAGCGCGCCGCAATATCGAGCTGGCGGGCTTGAGCGACAAGGTTGAAGTCCAGGTGGGAGACGCACATCACACGCTCGCCAAAATGGTTGACGAGGGTGCCGGCCCCTTTGACATGGTATTTATAGACGCAGATAAGCCCGGTTATCCCACCTACCTTCCTTTTGTTTTGAAACTGTGCGCGGCCAATGCCTTGATTGTCGCCGATAATATCGTGCGCCGGGGAGCGATAGCAGATCCCGCCAGCACCGATCCGCGCGTCTTGGGGGTCCGCCGATTCAGCCAAATGGCTGCCCAATCGCCGGGCGTAAGCGGCACGATCCTCCAGACCGTGGGCCGCCGAGGTCATGACGGATTCGCTATCCTCCTGGTTGAAAAATGACCTTGCTGTGACGAAGATTGCGTTGCAAAAGTCATTAGAGTAGGGCGGCCGAAACCGCAGTTTGCCATTTGCGAATGCATAGGAGGCGCTCAAACAGCGCCGCGTTGGGGCAGAATCTCCGATAGCCGAAACGGTCATGAGAGCACGTCAACCAAGACTTGCACGCCCTGCGGTTGTCGCATTCGAGGCAGTGGAGAAACAGATCCACCCTAGTCGCGGGCGATAATGGCGCAGATTTCGTATCCAGCTCGAGATGGGCCAACATCGCGTCGAATTCATCCGAAGCCTCCACATCAGCCACGCTCAGGCGATCGATTTGATCCGCGCGCAGCGCCGCGCTCGGCATAACCGACAAGTCTTCCAACAGGTTGGTGTCAGCCCTCTCTCGGCGCCGTTTGGCCCAGGTCGAGAGCACAAAATCCAGGTTCGGGAACCAAATCACGGCGCCCTCCAGTCATTTCCTCGGACGAGCTGCCCTTTTGCGCGGGGCTCACAACGAACCGGTCCGCATCAGAGCACCGGCAGAGCCGGCCGTCTTTGATCTGCATCAATTTTGCGCGCTCAGGAGGGGATGCAGCGCGGCAAGCTGTGGGAATCCCAGATCATGGCAAGAGCTTCGATGAGCTTTTCCATCATCGCTTGGCTGTGTGCCGGGCTGGGGGTGAAACGCAACCGCTCGCCGCCGCGCGGCACGGTGGGATAATTGATCGGTTGGGCATAGATGCGGTGATCACGCAGCAGCGCATCCGATACCGATTTGCACAGCGCTGCGTCGCCGACAAACAGCGGCACGATGTGGCTGGGGCTTGCCATGACCGGCAGGCCGGCCAGTTTCATCATGGCCTTCAGGCACGAAGCATGTTCGGTTATCATCCGGCGCTCCACGCTGCTGTTCTTGAGATGGCGAATGGATGCCAAGGCGCCCGCGGCTAGAACGGGCGCTAGGGAGGTGGTAAAGATGAATCCGGGGGCAAAGGAGCGGATGCAGTCGATGATTTCCGCGCTGGCAGCAATGTAACCGCCCATGACGCCGAAGGCCTTGGCCAAAGTGCCTTCGATAATGTCGATGCGATGCATCGTGCCGTCGCGCTCCGCGACGCCGCCGCCCCGCGGCCCATAAAGGCCGACGGCGTGGACCTCGTCGATATAGGTCATGGCGCCGTATTTTTCTGCCAGGTCGCAGATTGCCCTGGTGTCGGAAAAATTGCCCTCCATGGAATAGACGCCCTCAAAGGCGATCAGCTTCGGCGCAGCCGGGTCTGCCATGGCCAGAAGCTCTTCCAGATGCGCCATATCATTATGGTGATAGATATGTTTTGTGGCTTGCCCATGGCGAATGCCGTCGATCATCGATGCGTGATTCAGCGCGTCGGAGAAGATGATCAGCCCGGGCAGGATTTTCGCCAGGGTGGACAATGTGGCGTCATTGGAAACATAGCCGGAGGTGAACAGCAGCGCGCCCGCCTTGCCGTGCAGATCGGCCAGTTCGCGCTCAAGTTCGACGTGATAATGCGTCGTGCCGGAGATGTTGCGGGTGCCCCCCGATCCGGCCCCTACGGTCTCGATGGCTTCCTTCATTGCGGCCAAGACTTTGGGATGCTGGCCCATGTTCAGATAATCGTTGCTGCACCACACGGTGATCGGCGTGGTGCCGGCACCGGTCCGCAGCGTGGCGGCGGGAAAAGAGCCACGTTGACGGATGATATCGGCGAATACCCGGTAACGACCTTCCCTTTGCAGCGTGGCAAGAGCCGCGCGAAAGCGAGAGCGGTAGGGGAATTTTTCCGCCGGCTCCGGGTAGGGCATGACCGGCTCGAAGTCCGGCCGGAAGCGTTCCGATCGCAAGGACAGCAATTCCATTCTTACCTCCAACTTATCCCCATGGCGGCGGAAAACCTGCTGCCGCCGACGCGGGCAATTCAAAGGACTTTCTTCCCACTGTCCTTGGCTGCGTTCCAATGACCGGAGCGTTTGAGCGCGTCGACAACTTCGGGTGGCATGTATTTTTCATCGTGTTTGGCAAGAACCTCGGAAGCCTGAAAGTCGCCGGACGAATCCAGCGCTCCCGTCGCGACAACACCTTGTCCTTCGCGAAACAGGCTGGGTAGCACGCCCCTATAGGTGACTGGTATCGATTTGGTGCCGTCGGTAATTCCGAATTGCACGATGGTGCCGCCGCCGCGGTGCATGCTTCCCGGCGTCACCAAGCCCCCGATACGAATGGCGGTGCCTGTTCTCACATGCGCGCCGGAAATGTCGCTGGGGCTATAGAAATAGCGGACATTGTCCTTGAGCGCCGTAAGACTGAGGCCGACAGCGGTCGCGCTGGCCATCGTCACGGCGACCACGAACGCCACACGGCGACGCTGTTTGCGGTTCATGGCCTCTTGCACCCTTCGATCTCGCATAAGGGGCTTCGCCCTTAGCATCGCCAGGATGCTGGCAACGGCCGGCCGGCGCCTTGAGCCAAATCAAAGCCTCCGGCGTGGCTTCCTGACATAGCTTGCGATGAAGGGATGGGAAAGCGCGTGGACGATCATGGTCGGGACCTACTTTGCATCGAACATGCCGGCCACCAGGCTTGGCGTTCGAAAGGCTCTCCCAATTTGATGCTGCAGCTGGACCGCAACGGTCCCACGCCCCTGCAAGACCAGCTTTTCGATCAGCTTAGGCAATTGATCATCTCGGGGCGATTGGCCCCCCATTCCCGCGTTGTCGCTACGCGCTTCCTGGCCCAGAGGGCAGGTGTGTCGCGAACGACCGTGCTTCTCGCCTATGAGCGCCTGATCGCAGAGGGCTATTTGGAAACGCGTCCCGCGGTCGGCACCTTCGTAAGCCCCAGTCCGCCCGACGGCCCCAGGCGAATTCGGGCGCGCAATGCTGGAGCCGATATTGTGCGCCAAGCAGGTCTGCGACCGGCGCATGTCAGTCTTGCCTTGGCCCGGCGTCTTTTCGCGGAGCCCGGCGACATAGATTTTCGCCCTGCCGCCGACGAAGGTGCCCTCTTCACCTCAAGCAGGGACGGATTTGCGGAAGTTCGCAAGGCGCTGGCGCGCTGGCGGGACAATGTCGGCCAAACGGAAGCGGCGATCGGCATTGCGGCCTTGCGCCGCGATCTGGCGGATTATCTGGCGTTGACGAGGGGCATCCAGGCCGCGCCTGATCAGATCATCATCGTTTCCGGCTCCGGCGAAGTGCGCAATCTGGTCGCCCATCTGTTTCAGCGTAAGGGCGATCGCGTGGTGCTGGAGGCGGGAGGTGCCCGGGATGCGGTTCGATTCTTCCGGGCGCGGGAGGCACATCTTGTCCATGTACCTGTGGATCACGATGGCTTGATGATCGATTGCCTGCCGTCGGGTCCGGCTAGCCTGGTCTGCGTGTCGCCGACGCGGCAAAATCCCCTCGGTGCGATCATGCCGAAGACCCGGCGAAGCGCGTTGATTGCCTGGGCCCGCCAAGCCGGCGCCTATATTCTGGAGGATGACAACGGGATAGAGCCGCACTACCAGGGCATTCTGCCGCTACCCATCGCCGCGATCGACCCCTATGGACTGACCTTTTATACGGGCTCGCTGGCCCATGTCTTCGGTGTCTGCGTCAATATCGGCTATCTGGTCGTTCCGCCCGAATTTGTCGAATCGACGCAGGCGATGAAGCTGGCCTCCAATGCCGGCTGCTCGTTCATGGAGCAGGTGGCGGCGGCCGAGATACTGTCCGACGGCAGCTATGAGAAGCATTTGCGGCGGCTGCGCAAGACCTGCATGGCACGGCGCGATGCGCTGATCGAGGCGCTGAAAACGTTTTTCGGCGAGGTGCGGCTGATGGGCACGGAAAGCGGCACTCAGTTGACCTGGCTTCTCCCCGAATATTTGCCTTCCGCCGAATCGGTCAGCGAGGTGGCGGCCATGCAAGGGATCCATGTCGAAAGCGTGGCGTACGACTCTTCCGTGACCGGGCGGTCGCCCTTCCACGACCGGGCCCTGGTGTTCAGCTACGCCACGCTCACGCCCATCCAATTGCAACAAGGAATCGCGCGGTTGGCGGAGGCCGTGCGGCTCTAAAAAACTCGAATAACCGGCTGTGCCTCTAAATGGACAACCGCGACACATTCGCGATGTTAAATCATTAGTTTTGCGGTTTTGATGAAGGGATATTTGCGGAGGGACCCAGACCGAATATAGAACCGCGCCACAGACGCGCTAAAGAATCGGTCCCTTAACCGGCTCTGTCGGATTCCCGTATTGGCCCAACTTAAATATCAGCTCTTCGTGGTTCCACGTGGAGCAGCCAAGAACCAGAATCCAGATCGCCAGTGCTATCGCAGCGCCAATTCGGCGCCACTGTTCACTTTTGCGAAACATCGCGCGCCGCTGCAGCCAAAACGCATGGATGAGGCCTAACGCGACGAGCATAAGCTTGGGAAGAAACATCGCGTGCGAACCAACGCCAATCGGGTCGTAAAGAAAAAGCAGCAGGCCGCTAGTAATGGCAACCTCGAACCCCCGGTTCATCACTGCGAATAACGGTCCCCGCACGGGTTGGATCGAGGCCCGGGGGACAAGCTGAATCCGTGTCACTTCCACAAAGACCAAAACGCCAAAAAAGGCCCCCATGCTGAGGATGTGAACAAAGCGCAAAACGCCGTGCAAAAACCTCATTCCGTATAGCCATGTATGCAATTGGCTGTGCGCCAAGGCCACAAGCCAACTCATCGGCAGATGCGGCGCCCAAGCCCCAAATTCGTTGATCATCGCTCGAACCTGCTTCAGAGAGTTCGGAATCGGTCGGCTTTCTCGACCGGGCAATGTCATATTTTCCACTTTGCAATACTTTTATGCCTTCAGACGCCCCCACATTGCGTTGAATCAACCCGGCTTCTGATATGGGTTTGTTGTTTCGTCTGCTGGCGGGCATCGGCGATCAATGCGAGGGACAATCCCCGGCACAAGGCGCGGCAAATATCCGCAGAGGTGGTCAGGCGTTGCGCTATTGATCCAGATCAATGCCGTTGGACTAGAGTTATATTGGGATGCGAGGGAGCTATGGTCTAATTGTGAACGCACCCAGCCTTGCGTTCTTCTTTTTTGAGGGAGATCGTCATGCATAAGAGACTTGTAATCGCTGCCACACTTGGCGCGTTTGGCATGCTGTCTGCGCCTGCAATCGCCGATGCGGCCAGCGAGATCGCCACGGCGACGGATCATGCCGGTTATGCGGTCGCTGGTACAAATTTGGATGCTGTCCGGATGCATTTGCACCACGCCGTCAACTGCTTGGTCGGGCCCCGCGGTAAGGGCTTTGACAAGAGCAATGAAAATCCCTGCACGGGTGACGGCAATGGCGCAATTCCGGATACCACCAATGCGGCGACCAAAGCCAAATTGGAATCTGTTGTGGTGACGGCAGAATCCGGCATCGGCGCGAAGGATGAGGCCATGGCCAAGAAATTCGCATCAGACGTTTATGCCACCCTCCGGGGCATCAAATAACGCCTTTGCCGGGAAGGAACTGAACAGTCGACCCGTGTGGCGCGGCTCTCCATTATCTTGGATGCCGTTTTTCGAAGTGTTGAACGCCTAATGTGCCTTTGCGCGCGGTGGCGTCCTCACGCGGGAAGTCGTGCGTTTGTCGTTAACAACTGCATCGTTTCAATGCATCTTTCTCTTCAGAACGGCAGAGGATTTCGAACTGGTATCATCAGTTCCTCATGTCCTGGTTATCTGCAATCTGGTGGGGTGAGCGCATAATTGTGACGATTTGATAGGGAGCGCTCAATGAAGTCCTCAGTTTTCGTGGTTTTTGTTGCAAGCTTCCTGATCTTGGCAATCCATGCTGCGGCCGCTGCTGACGGGCACGCAATCTACAGCAAAAGCTGTGCGATGTGTCATGACAGGATTTCGCCGAAGATTGGCGATACCACTGCTTGGGCGCCCCGGGTCAAACAAGGAATAAGCGTCCTTGTCGCCAGCGTGATCAATGGCAAAGGGGGCATGCCCGCGCGCGGGGGCAAAAGCTCCACGCTTTCCGATGACGAAATAAGGGCCGCGGTCGAATATATCGTGGCTGCCGCTGCGTCGGGACAGGGACCTGCGCCGACAATCGTTGCGGCGCCGGCACCACCGCCGACACAAGGCGGTGCGACGCTCTACAGCGTCAATGGCACCAACACCTGCCTGTCATGCCACAAGGATGCGGCGGTAACCCAGATTTTCAGCACGCCCCATGGAACCAAAGGGGATGCGCACTCGCCGATGGGGCAACAGGGTTGTGAATCCTGCCATGGCCCCAGTGATGCTCACGCGGCGGGGTTTGCGAAGGGTTCACCGGCTTTGCCTGCAGTTCTTTTTCGTGGCCCGGATGCTTCGCCGGTAGCGGTGCGCAATCAGGCTTGTCTCGGCTGTCACCAGAACGGGCTGCGCATGGACTGGGCCGGAAGCCAGCACCAGAACAGCAATCTTGCCTGCGTCAGTTGCCACACCATTCACGTTGCCAAGGATCCCATACTGGTCAAGGCGACGCAGCCCAATGTCTGCTTCACCTGCCACGCCGAGCAACGCGCCCAGTCGATGCAATTCTCGCATCATCCAATCCGCGAGGGCAAAGTTGTCTGCTCGGATTGCCACAATCCGCACGGCTCGCCTGGTCCCAAGCTTCTCAAGGAGGTTCGGGTCAACGACACCTGTTACAATTGCCATGCGGACAAGCGCGGCCCGTTCCTGTGGGAACATCAGTCGGTGCGCGAGGACTGCACCAACTGCCACAATCCGCATGGCTCAATCAATCAGCGTCTGCTGAAAGAGAAGCCCCCATTCCTATGCCTTGGGTGCCATGCGGCGACCAACGACATGGGCGGCGAAGGTGTCTCCCATGCCGCCTTGGCCGGTGGCACATCCTTCTACATCCAAGGCGACCGTGCCTGCTTGAACTGCCACTCGCAAATTCACGGCTCGAACAGCCCGAGCGGCTCGGTCTTCTTCCGCTAAGGAGATGATTATGTCCAAAGTCCAGAAACTGAAAATCGCCGCGCTCACAGGCGTCTGTGTGTTCGCCTTGGCCGCTGTCGCCCAAGCCCAGAACGATGGCAGGCGCCCCATCTCCGACGCATCCGCCAAGCCCGCGGACGCGCCGGCCATCACGGTGCCAACCTTCCTGGGCGAAGTGACCTTCGGCCTCGATGCCGTCACGAACACGTCGGCAATTTATGGCCGCTATAACGGCATGCCCAATGCCGGGCTGGGGGTCATCAGCGGTTGGAATCTACAAAACCGCGATCCCTGGGACAGCGGCAACACCAAGTATTTCAATTTCACCGGCACCGGGGTCAATTTCGGCCAGGGCAAGATCGCGCCAGAGGCCAATATCAGCGCCAAGGTCGGCGAACAGGGCACTTGGAGTATCAGCGCTTCTTATGATGCGATGACGTATGTCGCCAGCGACAGCTTCACCACAATCCTCGACCAGAATGGCAATTTGTCGCCCGCCTATCAGAAAGCGCTGCAGGGCGCCAACATGTATTTCGCCAGTGTGCCGACCCTTCCGGCCACGTTGTTCGGCGCCTTCAATGCCACGACGGGTTTGGCCACTGCCAACCCCATCACCACTTTCGGGACCAACAATGAGATCGTGCTTGACGTCGGCACCCGCCGTGACAAGGGGACGATCGAGGGCGTCTATCAGATCGATCATTGGGCGCTGACGACCGGGGTCAGTCATGAGCACAAGCAGGGTACGCTCGAACAGACAATGACCACCGGCGGCAACAACGCGGGTATGGTCGATTTTCCAATGCCGATCAATTACGATACCGACCTTTATACCGCCGCGGCCGCCTACAATACCGATGATCTGCAGGCCAAGATCTCCTATAGATTTTCGAGCTTCACTGACAACAATGGTGGCGGTTATGCATTTCAGGGCTGGAACTTCGCCGCCTATAAGACCTCGGCGCCGATTACCTATACCAGCTTACCCAAGTCCGGCGACTATAGCCTACCGCCCAGCACCCAGGCCCACACCTTCTCGGGCGAGTTGGGCTACAACTACGATGCGACGACCCGGCTTTATGCGACCGCGGTCTATGGCATACAATTGCAGAACGCGCCCTTCGTGCCGGCAACCAATATGGGCTATTTCTCCCTGCCGGTTGCCGCCCCCCTGGCAGCCCAACTTTCCACCGATCCGACTTCACTGAACGGATGGGTTGAGACCTTTTTCGGTAATGCCACGATCACGTCGCGGCCAATTGCGGATCTCGATCTGAAGGCCAGCTATTCCATCGATACGCGCGATCCGCACACCAGCTCCCAGTGGATTTACGGCGACCCGACCGATACCACCGCGCTCAAATATCGCTACGCGACTCCGTTGGCGTGGAACAAGCAGGAATTCGCCCTGACCGCGGGCTACCGCATCATGGAAGATACACGGATGACCGCTGGCTATACCTACCGGCGTGCCCATCGGACAAACGCGGTCATTCATGACTCGAGTGACAACGAGGGAACGGTCAATATCTACTCCACCTTTGCGCCGAACCTGACAGGGTCGCTAGGCTATCTCCACGCCTCGCGCACGACTTCGGCGCCGGACTTTAGCTTTTGGCTCGCCAAGATTCCATCCGACTGCGGAAGCACGCTACTCACTCTCGGATGTCAGCAGGTTGCTTTCTTTCAGGCAGCGCGGACCCAGGATACCGTCACCGGCAGGCTGATGGGAAATATCGACAACAATACGTCGTTCAGCTTCGTGGGTAAGTATAATACCGACGAATATCACAATCCGCCCGCCGTTTATCAGGCATCCGCCACCAAGCCCATTACCACGAATCCGAGCGTTGGTGTCCACCGCGACTACAGCATATCAGGTGGTCCGGACGTGAACTATCAGATCGATAAGAATGAAGAGGTGCACGTCTATTACACGTTCGTTCGCAATTACCGAGCCATTCGCGGACTCAACAACCAGTCCGACCCCACCGGCGGCAATTACTGGGCAGTGGGCAGCACCTATGATGTCCATATGGGAGGAATCGGCGGCACGTGGCAGGCCAGCGACAAGACAAAGGTCGTAGCCGACTACATCGTGTCCTATGCGGGGCAGGAATTTGCCCAATCCGGTACTTGGAATCTCGGCTTTGCGGGCGATCCCCTGTTGACGACAAAGTCCGTCGACAATCAAATCAAAATTCATGCGGATTACGACTATGATGTCCACACATCATTTTATCTCGGCTACCAATTCGACAGCGTGGATACCAGCAATTTTTCCCTTGTGGGGAAGTTGCCCGGTTTCGTGCTGACCGGTGACCTGCCGCCAAAATACAATGTCAGCAAGTTCACAGCCGCCATGACGCTCACATTGTGAGGCCATGAAAAGGTCTGGCGGCGTTGAGGTGACGAAAGGGTCCTAGCTCCTGCGTCGCATTTTTGGGGAGCGCGCCCGCTACGTAATTATACGCAGGACTCTTACGAATTGGGCACGGGAGCTTTTCGGGTTAAGGCAACGGGGAGGCGAGGAGTTACTGGCTCCCATGAAAAGGCGGCTGTAGGGAAATGATTGCCGAGCTTGGCCATTTCGCGCTGATCCTGGCGCTTTTCGTTGCCGCCGTGCAAATGACCGTACCCTTGATCGGGGCCGCGCGCGGCGATGCGGTGTTGATGCGGTTAGACCGCTTCGCTGCCGCCCTCCTGTTCTTGTTGGTTGCCGGCGCCTTCGGGGCGCTGACCTGGCTGCACGTCACCAGCGATTTTTCCGTCCTGAACGTGGTCCAGAACAGCCATACCGACAAGCCGATGCTCTACAAGATCACCGGCGTCTGGGGAAATCACGAAGGCTCCATGATGCTGTGGACCTTCATTCTCGCCTTTTACGGGTTGGCGGTGACCGTGTTCGGGCGCCATCTGCCGCTGGGCCTGCGGGCCCGAGTCCTGTCCGTACAGGCCATGATCGCTTTTGCCTTTCTGCTGTTCATCCTCTTGACCTCCAATCCATTCTTGCGTGTCGATCCGGCGCCGGTCAATGGCGAGGGTCTCAACCCGCTCTTGCAAGATCCTGGGCTCGCTTTCCATCCGCCATTCCTGTATCTCGGTTACGTCGGATTCTCGATGGCGTTTTCCTTCGCCATCGCCGCCTTGCTCGAAGGGCGGGTGGACGCTGCTTGGGCACGCTGGGTGCGGCCTTGGACGCTTGCGGCCTGGTGCGCCCTCACGCTGGGCATCGCCATGGGTTGCTGGTGGTCCTACTACACGCTGGGCTGGGGCGGCTATTGGGCTTGGGATCCGGTCGAGAACGCTTCCTTCATGCCCTGGCTGGCCGGCACGGCGCTTCTGCATTCGGCCATTGTCGCCGAAAAACGCGACACCATGAAATCGTGGACCATCTTCCTGGCTATCATCACATTTTCCCTGTCGCTGCTAGGCACGTTCCTGGTTCGCTCCGGTATCCTGACGTCCGTGCATAGCTTCGCAAACGATCCGCGCCGCGGTGCTTTCATTCTCGGTCTGCTGGTCAGCCTGACCGGCGGTTCGCTTCTGCTCTATGCTCTGCGGGCCCCAGTGCTCAAAAGCAAGGGTCTATTCGCCGCCGTGTCGCGCGAAACGGGCTTGCTTTTCAACAATGTTGTTCTCAGCGCGGCGGCGGGGAGCGTGCTTCTCGGCACGCTTTACCCGCTGTTGGCCGATGTGATGGGTTGGGGAAAAGTCTCGGTCGGGCCGCCCTATTTCAACCTGGTGATCGGACCCTTACTGCTGCTGCTGCTGCCGGTCATGGCCGTAGGACCCTTGCTGTCGTGGAAAAGGGGCAACCTTTCCCAAGCAATTGGCCGGCTCAAATATGTGGCAGTGACGGCATTGGCCGTCGCGGGGTTGACCCTTCTGGTGACTGGGCTTTCAGAACACAGCCTGCTGGCCGCGCTGGGCCTCGGCCTCGCAGCCTGGTTGTTCTTCGGCAGCCTCCGCGAATGGACGTCACGAATCGGTCTGTTTCAGCGTTCCTGGCGCGACGCTCTGCATCGCGCCAGGCATTTGCCCCGCGCCGCCTATGGTATGACGATCAGCCATTTGGGTCTGGCCGTTGTCATCCTGGGCGTCACCGGCTCCCAGGCCTGGCAGGAAGAGTATCTGCAGGTCATGCATCCGGGCGATGTGGCGACCCTGTCGGGCTATCAATTGAAGTTCCTCGGCACCGAGGACAATCTCCGGGGCCCGAATTATACCTCCACCCGCGCCCGCTTCATTGTCACGCGAGATGGCAACTATATCACCGAGCTGCAGCCCGAACGACGTATATTCACCAATCCGCCGCAACCGCTGTCTACGGTTGCGATCTACACCAATCTGGTCAGTGACCTGTATGTGGTGCTGGGCGATCCGGCTGATCGCGGCGGCTTCGTCATTCACATCTATCACAATCCTCTGGTGCCCCTGCTATTTCTGGGCGCCATCATCCTGGTGCTGGGCGGCGTCGTCTCCCTGACCGACCGTCATCACCGCATTGGCGCGCCGTTGCGCAGCCTGGCGGGGCGGTTCAGCATGCCGAAACCGGAGGCGGCGGCGCCCCCGCAACCGCCATCCATGGCACCCCCGAGGTGGGGCTGGGCCAGCCTAGCGCCGGTGCTGATCTTTCTGGGCCTGTCGGGCGCATTCGTCTACCGCCTTCATCTCGCCGATCAGGGTTTCGTGCCCAATCTTATCCCATCGGTCCTGATCAACCGGCCGGCGCCGCAATTCGCCCTGCCACCCTTGCTCACCAAGGACCGCGGCTACACCACGGCGGACCTCAAGGGCAAGGTGACCCTGGTGAACTTCTTCGCCTCCTGGTGTGCTCCTTGCCGGGAGGAGCATGCCTATTTGTCACAAATCGCCGGTAGCGGGGCCAATTTGATCGGGGTCAATTACAAAGACCGCCCGGATGACGCAAAGGCATGGCTGACGGAGCTTGGCAATCCGTATGGCAATGTGGTGAGCGACATGGCGGGAAGTGCGGGAATCGATTTTGGCGTCTATGGCGTGCCCGAAACCTATCTCATCGACAAGAATGGGATCATCCGCTTCAAGCAGACCGGCCCCCTGACGCCGGACATCATCCGCGACCGCATCATTCCACTGATGGCGAAGTTGGCCCGCTGATGCGCGCATCCAACATCCTGTTCGCGCTTGTGCTCACGGCGACGGGATTGCCGTCCGTGCCGGCTTTGGCTTTGCGTCCCGACGAAGTATTGACAAATCCCGTGCTGGAAGGGCGCGCGCGCGCCATTGGCCGGGAGCTGCGCTGCCTTGTCTGCCAGAATGAATCGATAGACGATTCCGACGCCGATCTGGCGCACGACCTTCGCATGCTGGTGCGCCGGCGTCTGCTCGACGGGGACAGCGACGATCAGGTGAAGCAATATCTCGTCGCCCGGTACGGCACCTATGTCTTGCTCAAGCCGCCGTTCAACTCTGAAACCGTTTTTCTCTGGCTCGGACCGCTGGCGCTTCTCGCCGCTGCGGGGGCTACGGCTGTTCTTTTCTATCGCCGCTACGTTGCGTCAGCCCGGACGCCCTCGCTTTCGGCAGAGGAGGAGGGGCGCGTGGCGGCGCTCATGAGCGACCGGTTGCCACAAACAGGAGGCTGAACAATGGTATGGATGGGGTTGGCGCTTCTGGCTTTGGCGGTTTTGATTGGCCTCGTCGTGCCGCTGTTTGCCAGGCCGGACGCAAAATGCGCCACGCGGATCGACTACGATATGGTGGTCTATCGCGATCAATTGGCCGAGATCGACCAGGAGATCGAGCGGGGTGTTTTGACCAAGGCACAAGGCGATTCGGCGCGGCTCGAGATTCACCGCCGCATGCTGGCGGCCGAAGATGCCGAGCTGACAGCCCGCTCCAGGCCGAGCGAACGCAGCCACCGGGCATGGCGTATTGGCACGGGTATCGCCGTTGTGTTGCTGGTGACGGCCGGATCATCGGCCATGTATGCCCTGCTGGGGTCGCCGGGTCTTTCGGGCAAGCCCTATGGTTGGAGGATAAAGCATGATTCCGAGTTCCAGTACGCTTCCGAGGCCGACCGGTTGAAGGCGCAGGTTCAGGCCAGTCCCAGCATTTCGGGCTACAAGAACTTGGCGAAGATGTATTTTGGCTCTCGCAATTATGCGCAAGCGGCCGACGCCGACCGGCACGTCATTGAACTGGGTGCCAATGACGCGGCGAGCTGGTCTGAATATGGCGAGGCCCTGGTGATGGCCAATGGCGGCGCCGTTGTGCCACAGGCCATGACCGCTTTTGCGAAATCCCTGGCTGCCGATCCGCGGAGCGAGCGCTCTCGCTTTTACATCGGGCTTGCGGAGTCGCAGATCGGCAACCTGAAGAGGGCAGTGGGAATCTGGAAGGATTTGGAGCAAAGCAGCGACCCGGGCGCGGCCTGGCTGCCCATGGTGCGCGAACATATAACGGCATTTTCCAAGCAGGGCGGATTCGATCCGACTTCGGTGCGGGCCGGCCCGCCCGACCCGGCAGTGATGAATTCGGCCATGTCCGCGATGGCGACTGCTCTTCAGGCCAAGGACAGCGGTTCCCAAACTTCTGCGCCGGCGGGGTCGGCTGATGCGCAAGAAACCATGATCCATGGCATGGTCGACAAGCTCGCCGCCGAGATGCAGAAAAATCCCGGCAATGCTGCCGGCTGGAGCCGATTGGCGCATGCCTATAATGTGTTGGGTCAGACGGACAAGGCCCGTGACGCCATCGACCGCGCGGTACGGCTGCATCCCCGCGATACCGATATCCTTCTCACCCTGGCAGAAACGCAAAAGGCATCGGCACCGGAAAATGTGGCGCCTCCCGATTATGCCGCCACCATGCGTCAGGTTCTCAAGATCGATCCGGCAAATGCCGCGGCGCTTTACGCCGTCGGTGTGGAGGAAAAAAGGGCCGGCCATGCCGATCGCGCCCGTGTCATGTGGAAGCAGGCGTTGGGCAAATTGTCCCCCGACGATCCGCTGGCCGAGCAAATTCACGGCCAACTCGGGACGTCGGCCCCAAAAACGGCAGCACCCTGATGATGAACAGTGACGCGGCCTCCATGGCCATGGCGAAAGCCGCCGGTGACAGAACGATCTTGCGTTTTGCCAATCCCGCGCAGTTCATGCGCCTCAGCAGCCTGCTGCTGCCTTGGCTTTCCGTGGGGTGCGCCGTGGCGCTGACACTGGGCTTGTTCCTGGCATTCCATGTCCCCCCTGATTACCAGCAGGGGTCAACTGTCCTCATAATGTTCATCCATGTGCCTGCCGCTATCGTGGCGGAAGGGGCCTATGGCGCGATAGTGATGGCCTCGCTGGTATCGCTGGTTTGGCGGCATCCTTTGGCGGATACCGCGGCGCGCGCCGCCGCCCCCTTGGGTGCGCTCTTCACCGCTCTGGGTTTGGTCACCGGTTCGCTCTGGGGCCGGCCGATGTGGGGAACGTTTTGGGTCTGGGACGCTCGGCTTACCAGTTTCCTGCTTCTGCTATTTCTTTATCTCGGCTATGGCGCTGTGTGGAACGCGATCGACGACGAGAGCCATGCCGCGCGCGCGGCCGCAGTATTGGCGCTTGTGGGTGCGGTCAATCTGCCGATCATCAAGTTCTCGGTTAACTGGTGGAACACGCTGCATCAGGGCGAAAGCGTCCTCAGTGGCCAGATCGCCGCGGTCTATCTTTGGCCGCTCCTTGCGATGGCGGTAGGGTATACGCTGCTTTTCGCGGTGCTTTGGATCATCCGGACCCGAACAGAAATCGTCAACCGCCGTGCCCGCAACCTGATGCAGGGGATCGCATGACCTGGCTGGATTTGTCTCCCTATGCCCGTTACATCCTGCCGGCCTATTTGATCTCCGGGTCGGGCCTTTTCCTCGCCACAGTCTGGACATTGATCGGTTGGCGAAGAGTCCGAGCGAAACTCGTCGCTTGTGGGAAACAGGGCGAGAATTCCCGTTCCTAGCGTCACTATCTTTGCCAAAGAGGTATGCCCAATCGATATTTGTCAATGCACCACACGAAGGAGTGTCCAAATGAAATTCCGCGTTGCCGTTATTCTGTTCGTCGCCTGCGGTGCCACTGCTGCTTTGGCCGGCCCGATCCAAGACCGCCAGCAGTTGATGAAGAACGTCCAGGCCGCCACCAAGGACGGCGTCGCCCTGTCCCGCGGCACCGTGCCGTTCGACGCCGCCAAGGCCAAGAGCGTACTCGACGTCTATATCGACGCCTCCGCCAAGCTGCCGACCCTATTCCCCAAGGGCAGCGGCGCCGAAAGCGGCACCAAGACCGCCGCCGACCCCAAGATCTGGGTGGACACGGCCGGCTTCCAGGCCGCTTCGGCCAAGTTCGGCACCGATGCCAAGGCCGGCCTTGCCGCCACCGATACGGCCAGCTTCAACAAGGCCTTCACGGAAATCTTCAAGGACTGCAATTCCTGCCACGGCGCCTATCGCGTCAAGCAGCAGTAAGCTTTTTTGTTTCAAGGCGATGCGGCGAGCGCACCAGCGTCCGCCGGCCTCGGCTAAACTTCGCCCATTGCTGGGGGTGAGTGTTTCCCGGCCCATAGTTTGATTCCATGGGGGACCAATGGGAAAAGTCGCGAAAGTTCTCGCCGTGCTGGTGGTCTTGGGTCTGGCCGCCTTCTGGCTTCTCACC
>JAICHV010000014.1 GCA_025924715.1 Alphaproteobacteria bacterium | reverse complement strand
GGGGCGGCGCCTGCCGCGGCGTCGGGCGGCGAACCCGGCGCGGCGCCCCCAGCCGGACGCGGCGGGCGCGGCGGCCGTGGCCCCGCAGGCGCGGGCAGCCAACAGGATGTCTTCACCGGCGTGTCCGATGTGGCTTGGGATGGCCAAGGCAATGTGTTCGTGGCCGATGGCTATGGCGGCAACAACCGGATCGCCAAATTCACCCCCGACGGTGTGTTCGTCGCCAGCTTCGGCGCCACCGGCAGCGGTGCGACCCAGTTGGACAATCCGCGCAGTATCGCCGTGGACAGAGCCGGCAATGTCTATGTCGCCGATCACAACAATCACCGCGTCCAGGTGTTAAGCAATGATCTGAAATCGGTGGTGCGCACGATCAACAATGTCGGCGATCCCGCCGCGTTGTGCATCTCCGGCGGGGCGCATCCCTATCTGTATGTTTCCAATTCCAATCCGATGAACGATCTGGATCATGGCGGGGAAATCTACCGGGCGGAACTGGACGGGGCCGTGCTGGGCCAGTTCGGCACCGCGGGCAAAGCCCCCAAACAGTTCGACAGCCTCAATCAAATGGACTGCCGCCAGGCCAATACTCTTTATACGGCCGAGGCCGGCGCCTACCGCGTGCAGAAAATCGCCCTGCAATAGGTCGCAATTGTCCGAGATGGTGGAATGGCGCCGCGGGGCGCCTGGGAGTTCGAAGTCTGTACGTGGCTTGATGAAGAGGATGGGCAATGCCTGAGATTTGCGTTTTTGCCGCCGAAGGACGCTCCAAAGAGCAAAAACAAGGCCTGTGCGAGGATATCACGGCCGCGGTGGTCAAGAATTTTGGCGTCCACAAGGATGTCGTCATCGTCCAGATTGTGGAAATCAAACTGGACGCCAAATCGCGCGGTGGGGTCATGTACACCGAGTTGATGGCGCCCAAAAAGCCGCTTGCCTAGTTGGGGCTTCGCAACTGACGATGGGGCGTATCGCGGGAATCGGCCCGTAACCTGGGGGACACAGTGTTTCAACAACTCCTAACTCCGGTGGACAACAATTTGCTGTTGTCCTTCCTGGTCGCGGCCATTCCGATCGCGATCGTTCTGGCCATGCTCGGGATCATCAAGCGCCCCGCCTGGCAGGCTTCGCTGGCCGGCTTCGTCGCGGCGATGATCATCGCCATTTTTGTCTGGAAATTTCCGCCCCGGCTGGCGGTGGAGAGCGCGGTGGCCGGCGGCGTTTTCGCCTTATGGCCGATCATGTGGATCGTGTTCAACGGGCTGGTTCTTTACAACGTCGCGCTTGCCTCGGGCCGGTTTGACGCGTTTCGGCGCTGGCTGCTGCAACACCTGCCCGATGACCGCCGGATCGTTCTGATCGTTATCGGCTTCTGCTTCGGTGCGCTGCTCGAAGGCGTGGCGGGCTTCGGCACGCCGGTGGCGATCACAAGCTCTCTGCTCATCATGCTGGGCTTCGAGCCGGTGGAAGCCGTCGTCTATACCCTGATGTTCAACACGGCGCCGGTCGCCTTTGGGGCGCTTGGCGCGCCGGTGACCACCCTGGCGGCCGTTACCGCCCAGCCCGATACCATCCTGGGCGCGATGATCGGCCGGCAGCTTCCCTTCTTTGCATTCCTGCTTCCCGCCTATGCGGTCGCGATCTATGGCGGCTTTCGCTCGCTGCGTAGCTTGTGGCCAGTCCTTCTGGTGTCGGGCGGCTCCTTTGCCCTGACGCAATTTGTGACTTCCAATTACATCAGCTATGCGCTGACCGACGTCGCGTCGTCGCTGATCTCGCTGATCGCGACGATTGCATTTCTGAAGGTCTGGCAGCCGCAGCGCGATCCGGCCTATCTGGTGCGCTCTCCTGCGCAATCTGCCCTGACAGGGGGTGCCGTGCCGATCTGGCAGGGCTGGCTGCCTTGGGCGATCATCTCGGCGGTGGTGATTGTCTGGACCATATTGAAGGTGAGCACCCATGGCCAGATGAACATCCCCTGGACCGGTCTGCACAACAAGGTTTTCATCACGCTTTATGGAAAGCCCTATGCCGCGGTCTGGAGCTTCCAGCCGCTGGCGACGGGCACCGCCATCCTCTGCGCCAACATCCTCACGGCGCTGGCGGTGGGGCTTAGCGTCAAGCAGTATTTCCAGGCCCTCGGCACGACCTTCCGGCAGATCTGGCTGGCCATTGTCACGGTGACGATCATTGTCGCCTTGTCTTATCTGATGAACTATTCGGGCCTGGCTTATACTTTGGGCCTGGGCGTCGCGTCCGCCGGGGCGTTTTTCCCTCTTCTGTCCGCCTTCCTGGGCTGGCTTGCGGTCTTCCTGTCGGGCAGCGACACCTCCGGCAACGCGCTGTTCGGCAATTTGCAGGTGGCCGCCGCCCGCCAGCTGAACTTGAACCCGGTGCTGATCGCGGCCGCCAACTCGTCCGGCGGGGTGATGGGAAAAATGATATCGCCCCAGAATATCTCGACCGGCTGCTCGACCAGCGCCTTGAAAGGCAAGGAAGGAATCGTCTTTGCACGGACCTTCTACCACAGCATCCTGCTGACGCTTTTGCTGGGCGCGCTGGTGTGGCTGCAGCAATATGTCTGGCCCTGGATGATCGCGGGCAGACCGTAAATGACCAATGTCGGTTTCATCGGTCTGGGCATCATGGGCCGTCCCATGGCGTCCAACCTTCTGGCGGCCGGACATACCCTTTATCTCAACACCCGCAGCGCCATACCGGCGGATCTGACTCAGCGGGGCGGGATTGCCTGCAAGACCGCCAAGGACGTCGCGCAAAAAAGCGACATCGTCATTCTGATGCTGCCGGATACGCCACAGGTGGAAACGGTGTTGTTCGGCGAAAGCGGCGTCGCTGCCGGCCTCACCGCCGGCAAGCTGGTCGTGGATATGAGTTCGATTTCGCCGGTCGAGACCAAGCTGTTCGCCAAGCGCATCAACGAACTGGGCTGCGACTATCTCGATGCGCCGGTCTCGGGCGGCGAGGTCGGCGCCAAAGCCGCATCGCTCACCATCATGGTGGGCGGGCCTGAGGCCGCTTTCGAACGCGCGCGGCCCCTGTTTGAAAAAATGGGCAAGAACATCACCCGGGTCGGCGGCAATGGCGACGGACAGACCACCAAAGTGGCCAACCAGATCATTGTTGCCTTGACGATCGAGGCCGTCGGGGAAGCGCTGGTCTTTGCCGCCAAATCCGGCGCCGATCCCGCCAAGGTGCGCCAAGCCCTGATGGGCGGTTTTGCTTCGTCACGCATCCTGGAGGTTCATGGCGAACGCATGATCAAGCGCAGCTTTGATCCCGGCTTTCGGGTCATGCTGCATCAGAAAGATCTCAGCCTGGCGCTGACGGCGGCCCGCGCCGTCGGCGTGGCGCTGCCCAATACCGCTACGGCCCAGGAATTGTTCAATGTTTGCGCCGCGCATGGGGGCAAGAACTGGGACCATTCGGCGATGGTCAAGGCGCTGGAGCTGATGGCGGGTTTTGAAATCGGACAGTCGGCCGGCGGCGGTGCTTAGGACGCAAGCACCGCGTCTTTGCGCTTCTATCCTATGGTGGTAGATTCCACGTCTATTACCACCCGCGATAACATCTCACCGATCCAAACCATGCGCGCCTTGGTTGCCTGCGACTCCTTCAAGGACGCGCTTCCTGCCGAACAGGTATGCCGCGCGATCGCCACTGGCTTGAAAAAAACACAGCGCGCAATTGTGGTGGAGGAAATGCCCTTGTCCGATGGGGGTGAGGGACTGCTGCGCGCTGTCGGCTCGCGGCTGCAAATCCAAACCGTCTCCCGCCAGGTCTGCGATCCCCTTTTCCGCAAGATCGATGCGACCCTGGGCTTTTCCCCGGACCGCCAAATGGCCGTGCTGGAACTGGCGGAAGCATCCGGCTTGGAACGGCTTTCGCAAACCGAGCGTAATCCGCTTCTCACCTCCACCTATGGCACGGGCGAACTTCTGGCCTTTGCCAAAGCGCAAGGGGCGCGGAAAATTCTCATGGGCATTGGCGGCAGTGCGACCAATGACGCGGGCATTGGCGCGGCGGCGGCGCTGGGCTGGCGCTTCCTGGACAAAGATGGCACGCCGCTGTCTCCCATCGGGGGCGAGTTGCTCAACATCGTCACGATTGTGCCGCCGAACGCCGAGCTTTTTGAAAGCATGGATGTACTCTGCGATGTCGACAATCCGCTTTATGGACCCGGCGGCGCCGCCTTTGTGTATGGCCGGCAAAAAGGCGGTGACGACCAAAGCCTGGCTGTTCTGGATGCGGGACTGCGCCATGTCGCCGGCCTGGTAGAAGCCCAGCTTGGCCATGTGGGATATGACGCCGTGCCGGGCGCGGGGGCGGCGGGCGGATTCGGTTTCGGCGCCATGAGCTTTTTGGGAGCGAGGCTGAGGTCCGGAATCGACATGGTTCTGGATCTGACCGGCTTCGACCAGGCCGCGGCCCGCGCCGATATCATCATCACCGGCGAAGGACGCCTGGACAGCCAAAGCGCGCGTGGAAAGCTGATCCAAGGAATATGCACCCGCGCCGGCGCCACCCCCGTTATTGCCCTTTGCGGTGATCTGGCAATCGGGGAGGACCAAGTGCGCGCCCTGGGCTTGAGCAGGGCCGTCAACATCAACCCGGTCAAGCGCCCCCTGCCGCAGATGCTGGCGGCGACCGCTCAGAACCTGGAAATCGCCGCGGCTTCGCTGCTCAGGTAAGTATCCGCGTGCTAGACTCGGCAAGGCGCCGTCGATCGTCTATGCTGTAGTGGGGTTTGAACGAGCGGGCCTTACGCAAAAGCGTGAGGCAAGCCGATGTGGGGCGCATGTCTGGCCATTTCACCGATGCGAAAACACGCGTCGTTGAACCATTCGAAGAACAGGCTGCGGAGTCGCGGCCTGTCAGCCGCATTTTTCTGCGTATTCTTCCCTATCTGGCACCGGCCGCGCTTCTATCGCTTTTGCTGTTGCGTATGGGCTCTATCGTCATTACCGAGATTCCCAACCACGATGAGGCGGAGCTGCTCCACGCCTCCTGGTTGATGGCGCATGGTGCGATCCCATGGATCGATTTCTTCGAAAACCATTCGCCCATTTACCTTTGGTTGAATGCCAAGCTGCTGTCCCCAGATGCGGTATTTTATGTGGTGCAAGCCCGTGTTTTTCATTTCTTGATATATCTTTGCGGCGCAGCCCTCTTTGCTTGGGCCTGTTACGTCTGGTTGGGCGTGGAACGCGCATTTTCGCGCTCCTTTCTGCTGCTGTCGGCTATCGTCTATTTTTCTCTGACTTGGCCGGTCGATTTCGGGCTGGTGCGCCCCGAAGCTTATGCCTTTGCCGTCCTGTTTTGTGGTGCCGTCTTTGCCCATGCGAAGTCCGCTCGCAGCTTGATGTTCGGGGGGGTGTTGTTGGCTTTGGCGGCGACGCTTTCGCCGCGGGCGGCTCCTTTAAGTGTGATTGTGGAGCTTGTGTGCATTGCGCGGCTTTCGGGCTATCGCGCCCGGGTCCAACTCTTGATGATTTTCGCCGCCGGCGCCGCGCTCACCGTCTTGCTGAATGCCGCCGCCGCGCCCCTGGATGGATTTTACCGTTGGCTTATCAACTTTGACGGTCACATACGGCCTTATCGCCGGGCTTTGCCGACCGCTGCTTTTACCAGCGTCAGCATCGCGCTGTTGGCGCTGACTGTGAGCGCGGTGGCGCCAATTTTTATCAAACCGGTTCACATCCGGTCCGTACAAGCCACCTTGGGCCGTTTGGCGACGGCGCTGGCGATCGGTCCCCCTGTGATAATTGGGATGTGGGCATATGTGTTCCTCGATAAAAGCTGGGGTCGTGAAGGCTTCGGCGGCATTGCAGTGGCCTCGGCATTTTATGTGTGTGTCTTGATCGCGGTCGGACAACGGCTATATCGGCGCCGTGGGTTGAAGCGATTTCTCCTCTGGCTGGTGCTGACCTTCTCGCAAGGAATTTCCGTCCTATGGAAGGCAGGGGCAAGTCCCGCGCCGGAGACTTTCCTGATCAAACACGATCGGTTGCGGGTACGTCCCATCGTGTGGCGCTGGCGGCAAGCGGGACTTGCCGGAATCCTCATAGTTGCCATCGGGGGACTATTTCGGGTGGGACTCGGTTCGGGGCTTATGCACTGGGTCCATGCCGCGCCGGCGTGGCTGCACCGCCAATTCGCCGATACACCGCAAGTGCCGCCGCTGCTGCGGGAAAATATTTCGGTCCTGCGCTATTTCTTATGGCCCGGATGGATCCTGGTTCCCGGGTTTTTCATCTTGGCTGCCTTGGCGCTGCATGGCGCATTTGGCCTTTCGCCTTGGCGCCGCGCGTTGAACGCGGCAATCGCCCTGCGGGTGCAATTCGTGCTCCTCGCGGTCGGGGGTGCCGCGCTCCTGGGGATGGTGCTGGGAGGCGCGCCCCACCTGGCCGCTCCTTTAATCGGCTGGCCCCCCGCGGGCTTGGCGACAGGATTTGCGGTCGCGATGGCGGTGGCGGTGGTCTGGCCGTCCTTGCGCTGGTCGATGGGGGTTTTTGCCGCGGTGATCGCTGGAGGCGGGATAGGCCTTGGCGGCTTGCCTCCTGCAAAAGTTGCATTTGGCGCAGCCATTGGCATTGCGGTCCCGCTTCTGCTGCGCTGGTTTTTTGCGAGGCGGGCGCTGGTATTTTTTGTCGATGCCGAGGGCAGGATAAAGCCGCTTCCTGGGCCATCCTGGCGCCGCATTTCGACCCTGCCGGTCGATCTTGCGCTTCCCTCCGATCGGCGAGGACCAATTGTCATTTCAAAGCTTTTGGCGACCGGCTTTATGTTGCTGACCTGCCTCGGCTTAGGCGCGCTTCTGCATATCGAGGACACTGTTTTAGACGAGGCCGGGCGGCTGAATGAAAAAGGCAATCTGGCCGCGTTCCAAGCGGTGCGGGACGAAAACGCTGTGCCGTTGACACAAGCGGAGGACCTGCTTCCGCTCACTCAAGCTATGAATCTCGGGCAATGGGTCCAGTGGTCACGCCGCTATTGCATGCTGTTACGCAACGACCATGTGGCGATGGATCCGAACTGGCACCCCGTTTGCGTACGCGACTCCTCGTTCTACTGGTATGGCGGCGGGCCCATTCAGGCGATGCGAAAAGAACATGTTCCGTTTGTCCCCAGTCCCCCATTTGCCGTCGATCGCGATTTGATGAAAACCAGGCCGGTCCTGATCGACGCGATGTATCTTGCCCAGAATGGGTATCCGCCTGACCTTGGAGCCCGCGCACCCGAGGATATGTTTCCGGCAAGAAATGGATACTCCCCCGCTTTCTCTGCAATGCTCACGCAGGACTATGTTCCCCTGAAAGATCGGGACCACCAAGTGTGGGCGTTTGCGCGGCGAGATTGGTTACTCCTCAATAGCCGAAGAAAGCTGGAGCCGGCAGAAGGCGGCGGCCGATAGGTTGGTGTGTCGGTGTTCTGACCGCCCACGACGTTACCTGGCTCACAGCGATGGACCTGAGCTCGCAGGTTTGCGATTGCGCCGCCCGTCTATTTGGGCGAAACAGGTGCTTCATGACGCTTACTATTTTACTGGTCGATAGCGACGCCGATCGCGCCGAGGCATTGGAAGAAAAGCTGTCGCTGGCGGATTTCGCTCGCGTGGTGCGGGCGCAGGGGCATGATTTGGCGGCGGCGGTGGAACGGGTGCGTCCCGACTTGGTGATTGTCGACATGGCGCTGCCGGACCGCGATGCGCTGGAGGATATCAAGGCGGTTTCCGCCGGCCGGCCCATCGTGATGTTCGCGGGCACCGAGGATCCGGATTTCGCGCTGGAAGCCATCGCCGCGGGCGTGTGTTCCTATAACCTCTCCGGCGTCGCGCTGACCGATCTGCGCCCCGTTCTGGCTTCGGCCATTGCCATGTTTCAGCGCTATCGCCATGTCGAAACGCAATTGGCCGCCGCCAAGGCCTTGCTGGATGAGCGCCGTCAACTCGAACGGGCCAAGGCCCTTCTGATGAAGGACCGCAAGATGACGGAGCCGGAGGCCTATCGCTGGCTACAGAAAAAGGCGATGAACGAAAGCCGCAAACTCTCGCAGGTCGTCCAGGAATTCGTCGAGAGGCAGGAGGCCGCCGGCCGCGGGAGCAAGCCGTGAGCCAGACCGCTTCCCCCAGCGGGCCGCAGACCAAGATGCGCATCGGCTTGCTTCGCTTGACGGATTCCGCGCCCGCGATCGCCGCCCATGAATTCGGCTTTTTCGCCGAGGAAGGCGTCGATACGGAGATCGTGGTCGAACCGTCCTGGGCCAATATCGCCGACAAACTGACTTATGGGGCGCTCGATGCCGCGATCATTGTGCCGCCGCTGGCTTTCGCGGTGGAATTGGGGCTTCGCGGCGCGGCCCGATCCCTGGTCATTCCTTGCGGCATTTCGCTGGGCGGCAATACGGTCACCTTGGCGCGCGACCTGGCGTTGCGGGTGCGGGCCCAAGCGGGGCTGACATCCGTCGGCGTTCCCACAGCGCTTGCCGCCATCGCCGGGGAGCGCGCTTCCCCGCTCATGCTGGGCATCGTGCACGCCTTTTCGACGCATAATCTTTTGCTGCGCTATTGGCTGGCCAGCGGCGGGTTGGATTTGGAACGGCAGGCGCGGTTCATCGTGGTTCCTCCGTCCCGCGCCGCCGAAGCGCTCGCTTTGGGGCAAATCGATGGTTTTTGCGCCGGCGCGCCGTGGGGCGACGTCGCGGCGCGCGCCAGCGCCGGCTTGCATGTGGCGACCAGCGACGACATCTGGCGCAATGCGCCGGAAAAAGCTTTCGCCGTGCGCAAGGATTGGGCCGACGCCCATCACAGTGCCTTGGGCGGAGCGATTCGTGCCTTGGCGCGCGCGGGACAATTCTGCGACGCCCCGGAGAATGCGTCCTACACCGCCGCGCTGCTGTCGCGGCAGCGCTATCTGAATGTCGACAGTCACGCCATTTTGTCGTCGCTGCCGGGGGGCGCTGTCGGCCAGACCAACCAATCGCGCTTCTGGCGCCACACGGCGAGTTTCCCGTGGCGAAGTCATGCGGTGTGGTTTCTGCACCAGATGGCGCGCTGGAACCTGATCGACGGCGCGCGGGGCGGCCAAGCCTTGGCGCAGCGAGTCTATCGGCCGGACCTTTATCGCGCGGCGCTGGCACCCTTGGGAATTTCCATCCCTCTGGCCGATTCCAAAGAAGAGGGCGCCCATGCCGGGGCTTGGCAACTGCCGGCATTGCCCGCGCCCATCGCTATGGAGCCGGATGGTTTTTGCGATGGTGCCCGCTTCGACGCCGCCAAGACCGCACTGCACAATAAATAGCCTCGGCGCCTGCCGGGTGGGCGCGGGCTTTGCGCGTGGCAGGGAACTGGTGGAAAAAAGCCCATATTTTTCAATGGTGCTGCACCGCAGCAGGAATGGCACGTCCCTTGCTATGTCCGAGATTGCGGGTCGCCTCGGGCTGCCTGCCGGCGGGCATCCAAGGGCGGAGGCCGCCGCAAGACACGGTCACCCCAGCGGGCCAATGGCGGTTCGCATAGGCCGGCGACATGCCGGCGCCGCGAGCCATGCCGATGAAAAATGCGTTCCTGAAATCCGGACATCTGCCCACCCTGATTTCCTGCTTCCTCTATTTCGACGTCAGTTTCGCGGTCTGGGTACTGCTGGGCCCGCTGGCGGTGCTGATCGCGCAGGACCTGCATCTGAGTGCCGGACAAAAAGGCATGATGGTCGCCGTGCCAGTGCTGGCCGGGGCGGGTTTGCGGTTTTTGAACGGGCTTTTGGTTGGGCAATATAAGCCGCGGCTGACAGGCATCGTGATGCAGCTGGTGGTGATTGCGGGACTGCTGGCGGCCTGGAAGCTGGGCATTCACAGTTATGGGCAGATCCTTGCGCTGGGCGTGGTGCTGGGCGTGGCGGGCGCCAGTTTCGCCATCGCCTTGCCGATGGTGTCCTATTGGTATCCGCCGGAATATCAGGGCGTCGCGCTCGGCCTGGCCGGCGCCGGCAATTCGGGAACGGTGTTCGCCTCGCTGTTCGCTCCCGTGCTGGCGGTCGCGCTGGGATGGCGAAATGTGCTGGGCCTGGCGGCGCTGCCGCTGATCGGCGTGTTTGTGATCTTTCTTTTTGCCGCCAAGAATAGCCCCAATTGTCCGCCGCGCAAGTCCATGGCCGATTATGCCAGGCTGCTGAAGACCGGGGATTGCTGGTGGCTGATGTTCTTCTATGCCGTCAGTTTTGGCGGCTTTGTCGGGCTGTCGTCATTCCTGCCGATTTATTTCCACGATCAATATCGTCTCACCGCCGTCAATGCCGGCTATTTCACCGCCGCCTGTGTCTTCACCGGCTCTTTCGCGCGGCCCTTTGGCGGCGCGCTGGCCGACCGCGTCGGCGGCACCAAGGCGCTGTCTTTCATCTATGCTTTTGTCGCCGCGGCCCTGGCCTTGGCCAGCCGCAGCACGTTGCCGGCCGAGGCGACGCTGATGCTGTTCGTCGCCGCCATGGGCGCGATGGGCATGGGCAATGGCGCGGTGTTCCAATTGGTGCCGCAGCGCTTCGGCCGCGATGTGGGATTGATGACCGGCCTGGTCGGCATGACGGGTGGGGCCGGCGGCTTCTATCTCGCCGCCAGCCTGGGTTACGCCAAAGAGTTCACCGGCTCCTATGCCTTCGGATTTATCATATTCGCCTTGCTGGCGGTGCTGGCCTGGGGCGGGGTGGCCTCGGTCCGTCCCCGCTGGCGGCGCGAGCGGGACGGGCTCGCAACGGTCCGCCTTTAGGACCGCGCCATGAACATGAACGCAGATCCGCATCGGCATCTGGTCGTCATCGGCAACGGCATGGCCGGCATGCGCGCGGTCGAAGAGCTGCTCCAACATGAGGCGGGACGGGGATACCGGATCACGGTGTTCGGCGCCGAGCCGCATGTCAATTACAACCGCATCATGCTGTCCAGCGTGCTGGCGGGCGACAAGCAGGTCGAGGACATCGTCATCAATTCGCGCGATTGGTACCGGGACAACGGCATCACCCTGATCACCGGCGATGCCGTGACCCGGATCGATCGCGGCGACAAGACCGTCACCTCGGCCTCGGGCCTCACGGTCGCCTATGACCGGCTGTTGATCGCCACCGGTTCGCGCCCCATCGCCCCACCCATACCGGGCCTGGGCCTGCCGGGAGTCTGCGCCTTCCGCGACATCGCCGATGTCGACAAGATGCTGGCGGCGGCGCGCACCCATAAGCGCGCGGTGGTGATCGGCGGCGGACTTCTCGGCCTGGAGGCGGCTTGGGGCCTCAAGCAGCGCGGCATGTCGGTGGCGCTGGTGCATCTGATGCCGACCTTGATGGAGCGTCAGCTCGACGCCGCGGCGGGGCAGATGCTGCAGCGCGACCTGGACCGGCGCGGCATCGCCTTTTTCACCGACGGCCAGACCGAGGAATTGGTCGGCAGCGAGCGCGTCGAGGGCGTGCAACTGGCGGATGGCCGCTTTGTGCCCGCCGATCTGGTGGTGCTGGCGATCGGCATCCGGCCCAATATCGAGCTGGCCAAACAGGCGCAGCTCGAGGTCAATCGCGGCATCGTCGTCACCGACGACATGCGCACCAGCGATCCGGATATTTTCGCCGTCGGCGAATGCACCGAGCATCGCGGCCAGGTCTTCGGCCTGGTGGCACCGCTCTGGGATCAGGCGAAGGCCTGCGGCGCGCAACTGGCCGGCGATACCGGCGCGTTCTTCGCCAGCCGCGCGCTTTCCACCAGCCTCAAGATCACGGGCGTCGATGTGTTCTCCGCCGGCGCCCTGATGGCGGCGGACGAAAGCGATGACGAGATCACGCTGCGGGACGACTCGCGGGGGCTGTATAAGAAAATCGTGCTGCGCGACGGCCGGCTGGTGGGCGCCGTGCTCTATGGCGATGTCGCCGACGGCCATTGGTATCTGCAACTGATGCGGGACAAGGAAGATGTTTCGGCGTTGCGCGAACGACTGGTGTTCGGACGGGCTTTCGCCGAGGCCGGAACGGGCAAGCCCGCCGGTCCCGATTTCGCGCAGATGCCGGACGACACGCAAATCTGCGGCTGCAACGGGGTTTCCAAGGGCACCATTGTCTGCGCCATCCGCGAAAAGTCGCTGACCTCGCTGTCGGAGGTACGCGCCCATACCAAGGCCTCGGCGTCCTGCGGCCAATGCACCGGCCAAGTCGAAGGGTTGCTGGCTTTTGTCGCCGGCGCCGCGGCAAAGCCCGCCAAGAAGACGGTCTGCGACTGCACCGAGGCGGGACATGACGAAGTGCGCGCCGCCATCATGGCCCGCGAACTCAAAAGCATGGAGGCGGTGCGTGCCGCCTTCGACTGGAAGAAGCCGGAAGGGTGCCACAAATGCCGTCCCGCCCTGAATTATTATCTGCTCTGCGCCTGGCCGGGCGAATATCGGGACGACGCCCAGTCGCGTTTTGTCAATGAAAGGCTGCACGCCAATATCCAGAAGGACGGCACCTATAGCGTGGTACCGCGGATGTGGGGCGGATTGACCACACCGGCCGAGCTGCATGCCATCGCTTCGGTGGCGGAAAAATTCAACATCCCCACCGTGAAGGTGACAGGCGGCCAGCGCATCGATCTTCTGGGGGTGAAGAAAGACGACCTTCCCGCGGTGTGGGGCGATCTGGGCAAGGCGGGACTGGTCTCCGGGCATGCCTATGCCAAGGGGCTACGCACGGTGAAGACTTGTGTCGGCAGCGAGTGGTGCCGCTTCGGTACCCAGGATTCCACCGGGCTCGGCGTGAAGCTGGAAAAAATGTGCTGGGGCTCCTGGACGCCGCACAAGGTCAAATTCGGCGTTTCCGGTTGTCCGCGCAATTGCGCTGAAGCCAGCATCAAGGATCTGGGCGTGGTCTGCGTCGAGGCCGGTTACGATCTGATGGTGGGCGGCAATGGCGGCGTGGAATTGCGCGGCACCGATCTTCTCACCCGCGTCACCGGCGAAGAGGAGGTGCTGGAATATGCCGGGGCCTTTATGCAGCTCTACCGGGAGGAAGCCCATTATTTGGAGCGCACCGCCCCCTGGATTGCGCGGGTGGGAATCGAACATGTGAAGGCGAAACTGGTCGGCGATCCCGATGGACGACGGGCGCTGCATGCGCGCTTTCTCTATTCCCAGAAATTCGCCCAAAGCGATCCTTGGGCGCAGCGTGCCGCCGGCGAAGAGGCCGCGCAATTCGCAGCACTTCCTGCGAAGGTGGATGCATGAGTGTGATCTGGAGAAATGTCGGTCCGCTGGCGGGGATTCCGCTCAGGGGGGCGCGCCGGCTGTGTTTCGGCCATCGCAGCCAGCCCATCGCGGTGTTCCGCACCGGCGCCGATCAGATCTTTGCCCTGATCGATGAATGTCCGCACAAGAAAGGCCCGTTGTCGGAAGGATTGATCTCCGGCGAGACTGTCACCTGTCCCTTGCACAATTGGACCATCGATCTGGGCACCGGCCTGGCCCAGGCACCGGATATCGGCGCCACGCAGCCCCTGCCGGTCAGAATCGAAAACGGCGACATTCTGGTGGGCTTGCCAGAGGCGCAGAGCGCGGCGGCGTGAGCGCGATTTCCACCACCTGCCCCTATTGCGGCGTGGGATGCGGCGTTTCGGTTTCGGACGGGCTGCCCAAAGGCGATAGCGCGCATCCCGCCAATTTCGGGCGTCTCTGCTCCAAGGGCGCGGCGCTGAAAGAGACGCTGGGGCTGGCGGACCGGCTGACCCAGCCCATGATGCACGGCGAGGCGGTGAGCTGGGACACCGCGCTGGATGCGATCGCCGCGGAATTCAGCCGCATCCGGGCCCAATATGGGCCGGACGCCATCGCCTTTTATGTCTCCGGCCAGTTGCTCACCGAGGACTATTACGTCGCCAACAAGCTGATGAAAGGCTTTATCGGCTCGGGCAATATCGACACCAATTCGCGCCTCTGCATGGCATCGTCCGTGGCGGGTCATGTCCGCGCCTTTGGCGAGGATGTGGTCCCCGGATGCTATGAGGATCTGGAAGAAGCCGATCTGGTGGTTGCGGTCGGCAGCAATATGGCCTGGTGCCATCCGGTTCTGTATCAACGGCTGATGGCGGCGCGCGAGCGGCGCGGCACCCGGATCGTCGCTGTCGATCCGCGCAGAACCGCCACCGCGCAAACCGCCGATCTGCATTTGAAGCTGGAGGCGGGCAGCGATGTGTTGCTGTTCAACGGGTTGCTGGCCTATCTCGCCGACCAGGATGTGCCGGACCGGGACTGGACCCAGCGCCATGTCACGGGCTTCGAGGCGGCGGTCGAAGCCGCCCGTGTATCGGCGCCGTCACTGGCGGGCGTCGCGGCCGGCACTGGGCTGGCGCAAGAGGATGTGCAAGCTTTTTACGAACTCTTCGCCCGCACCGAGCGCGTGGTCACCTTATATTCGCAAGGCGTGAACCAGTCGGTGGCCGGGACCGACAAAGTCAACGCCATCATCAATTGCCATCTCGCCACGGGGCGGATCGGCCGCGCCGGCATGGGGCCTTTTTCGCTGACGGGGCAGCCCAATGCCATGGGCGGGCGCGAAGTGGGCGGCCTTGCCAATCAGCTCGCCGCCCATATGGGTTTTGCGCCCGAGCATGTCGATCGCGTGCGGCGCTTTTGGAACGCGCCCGACATCGCCCGGAACGCGGGCCTCAAAGCCGTCGACATGTTCGAGGCGGTTGGCGATGGCCGGATCAAGGCGATCTGGATCGCCGCCACCAATCCCGCGGCCAGCATGCCGCGGACCGGAAAGGTCCGCGAAGCCTTGGCGAACTGCCCGCTGGTGATCGCAGCCGATGCTTGGCCCACCGACACCACCGGTTTGGCCCATATCGTGCTGCCCGCGGCGGCATGGTCGGAGAAAGACGGCACCGTCACCAATTCGGAGCGCTGCATTTCCCGCCAGCGGGCGTTCCGCGCCGCGCCGGGCGAGGCGCGGCCGGATTGGTGGATGTTTGCGGAAGTCGGCCGCCGGATGGGCGCGCATACCGCATTTTCGTTTTCGAGCGCCGCCGAGATCTTTCGCGAACATGCGGCGCTCTCCGCTTTCGAGAATGATGGATCGCGGCTGTTCAATTTGGGTGCGCTGGCTGAGATCGATGATGACGGCTATGGCGCCTTGGCGCCCATCCAGTGGCCCTCCCCCAAAGCCGGGCAGGGGGCGACAGGCGCGCGCCTGTTCGCGCGGGGCGGTTTTCCAACCCCGGACGGAAAGGCGCGGATGATCGCCCTGGCGCCGGGAACGCGCGACACCGGCGGTGACGTTCTGGTCCTCAACACCGGGCGCATCCGCGATCAATGGCACACCATGACCCGGACCGGTCGCGTGCCGCAGCTCATGAGCCATGTTCCGGGCCCGCGCCTGACCTTGCACCCGGCCGATGCCGCGCAGCGCAATATCGCCGAAGAAGGACTGGTACGGCTGGAAAATGCGCTCGGCAGTTTCGTGCTGCGTGCGGAGCTGGACACTGCGGTGCGGCCGGGCGAGGCTTTTGTGCCGATGCATTGGACGGATCAGTTTTCCTCCAGCGGTCCGGCGGACCGGCTGGTCCACCATTTGACCGATCCGATTTCCGGCCAGCCGGACCTCAAAGGCAGCAAAGTGCGGGCCGCGCCGGTGGCGGAAAGCTGGCGTGGGTATTTGCTCCGCCGCTCAGCCGGGACGCCGGCGCTTGGCGATGCGGTGTACTGGTCACGCGCCCCATTGGCATCCGGCCATGCTTTCGATCTAGGCGGCTGGACCGCGCTCGATCATGTGATCGATTCGGAAATTGCGCTCCGGCGGCTGTTGCAGATTTCCGCCGAAGCCGAACTGATTTCCTATTCCGATCCCCGCAAGGCGGTGTTCCGCTATGCCGGTCTGGTGCATGGCCGGCTGGACGCCTGTGTTTTCTTTGCAGCCCCGGGCGCCGATTTGTCGGGAATAGACCAGGCACAGCATCTGCTGGGGCGCGAGATCAGCCCCGCGGAACGGCTGGCCTTGCTGGCGGGATTGAACGCGGCGCCGGGATCGGGGGCCGGCAAGATCGTCTGCGCCTGTTTTTCGGTGGACGAGAAAGAGATTTGCACCGCGATCGACAGGCAGAAATTCACCACCGTGACGCAGATCGGGCATAGTCTGCGCGCCGGCACCAATTGCGGCTCCTGCATTCCCGAATTGAAAAAATTGCTGCTGCGCGAGGCGGTGACCTCATGACCAGCCTTGGCGGGATGCGAATCATGGTGCCGGAAAGCCGCGAACTGGATTTGTTCGGCGCCATGCTGATCGGCGAGGGCGCCGAGGTCCTGCGCTGCCCGCTGGTGCGGATCGTGGAATTGGAGGATCGCGCCGAGGCGGACGCCTGGATCGACGCTTGTATCGCCGGCCGCTTCGACCATCTGGTGCTGCTCACGGGTGATGGCCTGCGCTATCTGCTGCTTTTGAGCGGCGCGCGCCGGGGCGCTTTCATCGCTGCGTTTGCGAAGCTGCGCCTTATCACCCGCGGTCCCAAGCCAGCCCGGGCGCTGCGGGAGATCGGGCTTACCCCCGATTTGGCCGCGCCGCAGCCGACTTCGGCCAGCATTCTGGACCTGCTTTCAAGCGAAGGCGTGACGGGTAAGCGCATCGGATTGCAACTTTATCCGGGTGACGGCGCATTGGCCTTGCTGCGCGGGTTGCAGGATCAGGGCGCCACCGTCTTTGCGGTGACGCCATACCGTTATGCCAGCCAGACTGAAACCGCCGAGGTCGCGGCCGCCATTAAAAGCCTGGCGGCGGGGGCCGTCGACATGATCGCCTTCACCGCGTCGCCGCAAGTCGAACACCTGTTCGCGGTGGCGCGGGAAACGGGGCTGGAAGATGCGCTGCGATCCGGTTTGGTGCGCACGCCGGTCGCCGCTATCGGCCCCGTGGTGGAGGATGCCTTGCAGGCGCGGGGCATCGCGCCTGCGTTGCGGCCCGAGGGCAGCTTTCATCTCAAACCCCTGGTGCGCGCCATTGCGGCCTGGAGGGCGTCATGAAGCTGTTCGGCTTTGTCGGCGCCAGCGGCAGCGGCAAGACCACGCTGATCACCAGGGTCCTGCCGCTGTTGCGGCGCCGGGATTTGCGGGTCTCGACCATCAAACATGCCCATCACGGTTTTGAGATGGACCGGCCCGGCAAGGATTCCGCGCGGCACCGCGAGGCGGGCGCGCAGGAAGTGATGGTAGTCGCCGATCGCGGCTGGGCGCTCCTCAGCGATCATCGCTCCGAGGACGATCTGTCTTTGGCGGCACTGGCAAGCCGCATGGCGCCGGTGGATATGTTGCTGGTCGAGGGATTCAAGCTGGCCGACATTCCCAAGATCGAGGTCCATCGCCCCGCCTTGGGAAAGCCGGCTTTATATCCGCAGGACGCCTCGATCGCGGCGGTGGCCACCAATGGCACGATTGACGCGGGCCCGCGCGCGGTTCTGCCGCTCGACGACCCTGAGACGGTTGCCGGTTTTCTCATCGCCTTCGCGAGGGTCGCGGCATGAGTATCGGGCTGGGCTGTTTCGCTGCGAGGCTGCCGTCGGTCGATGATGCCATCGCCCTGCTGTGCCGGCGCATCGCACCAATCGACGGCGCGGAAACCGTCCCGCTGGCACAAGCAGCGGGGCGTATCTTGGCGCAAGACGTTGAAGCCTTGACCGCGATGCCGCCTTGGGACCGCAGCGCCATGGATGGCTATGCCTTTGCCTTCGGGAAAGGCAGACGGCTGCGCCTGGTCGGTAGGTCGCTGCCCGGCCGGCCTTTCTCGCGCTGTGTGGAAGAGGGGGAATGCGTGGCCATCGCCACCGGCGCGCCTTTGCCGGCCGGTTGCGACAGCGTGGCGATGCAGGAGCATTGCGAAATCTTCGGCGGCGACATCCTGATCGGCGGCGCCGGTTTGGGGCGGCATGTGCGCAAGCGCGGCGAAGATTTCCAGCCCGGCGACAGGCTCACAGCGGCCGGCGTGAAACTCGAGGCGCACCATCTGGCTTTGCTGGCCTCGGCCCGCGTGAGCAGCGTCTCGGCGCGACCGCGGCTGCGGGTTGCGGTGTTTTCTATCGGCGACGAGCTGCTGCAAGAGGGCGGCATCCCCGATGCCAACCGGATCATGGTGCTGGCGCAATGCGCGGCTTTGGGGGCACAGACCAGCGATCTGGGCATCCTTCCCGATGATCGTAGCCGTGTCGCCCAGGTGATGGGCGCGGCGGCGGCGACGCATGACATGGTGATTTGTTCGGCCGGGACTTCGGTCGGCGAGGAGGATCATGCTCGCGGCGCCGTGCTGGATTGCGGCGGAGAGATGTTGCTGGCCGGGGTGGCGATCAAGCCGGGTAGGCCGGTGTCCTTCGCGCGGATCGGTTCTTGCCTGCAGGTCGCGCTGCCGGGAAATCCCGCCGCCGCCTTCGTGACGATGGCGGTGCTGGCGATACCGTTGCTGCGTCATAAGAGCGGCGAGACTACAGCGGCGCGCCCGTGGCCCGGCATCCGCGCCGCGTTCAGCTACCGCAAGAAGGCCGGCCACCGGGAATATCTGCGCGTCGCCTTGCGCCAGGACAATGGACTCTGGGTGGCGGATAAAGGCGCCCCCATCAATTCAGCCGCCCTTGCAGGACTGGCGCAAAGCGACGCGCTGGTCTGTCTTGAGGAAGGGCTGACCGATATCACGCCCGGCATGACGCTGCCCTATTGCCTCTTCTCGCAATTGGCCGGCGCGTGATCTGTCCCGGGGTCATATTGGCGGGCGGCCGGTCCCGCCGCATGGGGGGCGGAGACAAATGTCTGTTGCCCTTTGGCGCAAAGCCGATTCTGGCTCATGTCATCGCGGCGCTGGGACCGCAGACCTCGGCGCTTCTGCTGAACAGCAACAGCGATCCGGCGCGCTTCGCGGATTTCGGTTTGCCGGTTTTGGCCGATGCGGTGCCGGGTTTCCAGGGACCGCTGGCGGGCGTGTTGACGGGTATGCTGTGGTGCCGCCGCCATCATCCCCATGCTTCGCATGTTCTCAGTGTCGCGGCGGACATGCCTCGGCTTCCCGCCGACCTGGCGACACGCATGGTGCAAAGCCTGGCGCGCGACAGGGCGGACATCGTCATCGCCAGCGATTCGCACCGCTCGCATCCCGTGCTGGGGCTGTGGCCTGTGGACCTGGCGGAAAGGCTCGAGGCCGATCTAAAGCAGACGACTATCCGCTCCATGCATCGCTGGCTGAGCGCTTTTCGGGTGGCCCGTTGCGCGTTCCCGCAAGAGGCCTTTCTGAACATCAACACGCGCGAAGATTTGGCCCGGGGCCATCGCTCCGGTCCAGGGCGGGCCGAAAGGTCGGTCGGATATTTTACAGAAAAAATAGGGTATTTTTAGAAGTTCGTTGGATTGGCCGTCCCGGTGCATGTTATAAGGACGCAAATCCTAGGATCATCGTCGATGAGGCTGCTGCTCGCCGCGCTGTTCGTCTGCACCGCGGCGCCTGTTTTGGCGGCGGACCGGGCGGCCCTCGACAAACAATTTCACGACACGGTGCAGCCTTTCGTCGGCAAATATTGCGCCGGCTGCCACGCCGGCAAGACCCCGGCGGGGGGATTGAATTTCCAGGCTTTCACATCGCTGGATACCGTCACGGCGGAATTCCCGCGCTGGTCGCTGGCGGCGGATCGCCTTACCGCCAAGGAGATGCCGCCCAAACCGGCGCCGGCCCCGCCGCAGGAACAGGCGGACCAGATCGTCAACTGGGTCCATTCCGTCCGCGCGGAGGAAATCAAGCGCTTCGACGGCGATCCCGGCATCGTGCTGGCGCGCCGCCTCAGCAATGCCGAATACGACAACACCGTTCGGGACCTGACCGGCCAGGATCTGCGGCCCGCAAGCCAGTTCCCGGTCGATCCGGCGAACACGGCCGGTTTCGACAATTCCGGCGAGTCTCTCAGCATGTCGCCCGCGCTGCTGAACAAATATCTGCAAGCGGCGCGGGGCATCGCAAATGACATGATGCTGGTGCCGACGGGTTTTGAATTCGCACCCCATGATATGCGGGCGGACACCGACCGGACCAGCTATGCCATTCAGCAGATTCTGGCTTTCTACAAATCGCAGCCCACCGACTACGCGAAATATTTCGAGGCGGCCTGGCGTTATCGCTATCGCGCCAAGCTGGGAAATCCCAAGGCGAGCCTCAATTCCATCGCGGCGGAAATGAATCTCAGCCCCAGATATCTGCCCTTGGTTTGGAATATTCTGCATGAGGCCCATGCGGTCGGCCCCGTGGCGAAGCTGCAAACTATGTGGCGCGCGCTGCCGGCGCCGGGCGGTGATGATGCGCCGTTGCAGGCACAAACCGTGGCGATGCGCGATTTTGTGCAGAAAATCCGCGACCACACGGCTATGCAGTTCGCCGCGCCCAAAGTGAAGGGCCTGCCGGGTCAGGCCCAGCCGCTGCACAATTGGCGCCTGAAGGAATATGCGGAAAATCACCGCCGCAGCGATCCCGCGGCGTTGCGCGCCGATACCGACCCGGCGCCGCAGCTGCAGGATGTCCCCAAATTTCCACCGCTGCATGCCGATGCCTCGCCGCGCTGGGCGGTCATCGTCGCCAATGCCCGCGCCGGCGACGCCGACCTGGTTTATCCGGCCGGGCAGAAGGCCAAATACCAGAAAGCCTTCGCCCGCTTTGCGTCCGTCTTTCCCGACGCCTTTTATATCAGTGAGCGGGGGCGTTATTGGCCCGACAATTCCGAAGATAAGGGCCGGTTTCTTTCCGCCGGCTATCACAACACCGCGGGCTATTACCGTGACGATACCGCGCTCGGGCAACTGATCCTGGATGCCAAGGGGCGCAAGACGCTCGATGCGCTCTGGTTCAATTTTGATTTTTATGCCGATCAGACGGCCGCCACCTGGGAACAATATTATCTCAACAATGCGGGCCAGGTTGACGTGCGAGACCCAGAGGCCGGCCTGCCGCGTCCCATAGGCCACAGGATCACCGACACGGCCGTCATCATGGATCTGCGCGACCGTCATTTGGCCAAAGTGAAGGCCGATCCGCATCCCGATCCGGAGGCGATCAAGGCGATCAACTGGCACTTTGCCCTGAAGGACGCCACGATCCGCCGTGTCGAAAAGGCCCGCATTGCCGCCGAGCCGGCGGAGGTGGCGGCCCTGGCCGATTTCGCCGCCCGCGCCTGGCGCCGGCCGCTGACTTCGGCGGAACATGCCGGGCTGATTGCCAATTACCGCAAGCTGCGGACCGACAATCAGCTCAGCCATGAGGATGCCGTTCGCGACAGCATTGTCGGCATTCTGATGGCGCCGGACTTTCTCTATCGCTTCGATCTGACGGGCGCGAAGGTGGGAAGCGCAAAAACCGGCAAGGATTTCGCTGCCGAGCCGCTTACCAGCGTGAGCCTCGCCAGCCGGCTGAGCTATTTTCTCTGGTCTTCCATGCCGGATGCCGAACTGCTGCGCCATGCACGCGCCGGGGACCTGAACAATCCCGGTGTGCTGTTGGCTGAGACGCGCCGGATGCTGAAAAACCCGAAGGCCGTGGGCCTGGCCACCGAGTTCACAGGCAACTGGCTGGGCTTCCGGCAGTTCGAAACCAACAATTCGGTGGACCGCCAGCGCTTTCCCGCCTTCACCAACGACCTGCGCGAAGCGATGTTCCAGGAGCCGATCCACTTCATGCAGGACGTCATCGCCAATAATCGGTCGGTGCTGGATCTGCTTTATGGCGATTATACCTTCGTCAATCCGGTTCTGGCCGCCCATTATGGGATGCCGGAGGTGGCGGGCGACAAAGACCATTGGGTCCGGGTGGACGATGCCGCCCGCTATAATCGCGGCGGCTTGCTGCCGATGGCGGTGTTCCTGACCCAGAATTCGCCGGGCCTTCGCACTTCGCCGGTCAAGCGCGGGGTCTGGTTTGTCGAAAAACTGCTGGGCATCCCAATTCCGCCGCCGCCGCCAGTGGTGCCGGAATTGCCCGGCGACGAAGCCCTGATGGATTTGCCCGTCCGCGACATGCTGGCCCGGCATCGCGCCGTTCCGTTCTGCGCCGCCTGCCATGCCAAATTCGATTCCTTCGGTCTTGCTTTTGAAGGCTTTGGTCCGGTGGGCGAGGCCCGCCTGGTCGATCTGGCCGGGCGCCCGGTCGATGCCAGCGCAACTTTCCCCGGCGGCATGCAGGGCGCCGGCGTTTCCGGCCTTAAGGCCTTTATCAAGGCCGGTGGCCAGGACAATTTCATCGACAATCTCAGCCGCAAGCTGGTTGCCTTCGCCTTGAACCGGTCGCTGCAATTGTCCGACGAAACATTGGTCGACAAAATGAAGACCAAGCTGGCGGCCGACAAATACCGCTTCCGCAGTCTGGTGGAAACCATCGTCCTCAGTCCGCAATTCCGTCAGCGCCGCACCGCGGTCCTGACCGCAGACATCGGTGCCGGCGCTTCTGCTGCTGTGCATCCGGACCCCGTCGTTTTTCGCAAAGGAGCGCGCTGATGCCTGCGCCGAACCGACCATTTTCCCGTCGCGCCGTTCTGAAAGGCGCCGGTTGCTCCATGGCGCTGCCTTGGCTGGAGTCGGTCAATGCTTTCGGCGACACGCCGGGCGCGTCCGATTTTCCCAAGCGGTTCGGGGTGGTCTTTTTCGGCTGCGGTATCCATGAAGATCATTGGAGCGCCAGCGGTGAAGGCGCCGACATGGTGCTGAGCAAGACCCTCGAGCCGCTGGAAGCGCTCAAATCCAAGATCAATGTCGTGGACGGTCTCTATGTCCCCGAACTGGTGGGGCAGGGCATTCATCCGGGCCAGACCGGTTCGATCCTGTCGGGCGCGCCCATCACCAAGGGCGCGCTGGTCCATTCCGGAATCAGCATCGACCAGGTGATCGCGCGCGAAACGGGGCAGGATTCGCCGCAGCAAAGCGTGGTGCTGGCCTGCGACCAGCCCATGACCGGCTATCATGAAACCAATTTTTCGCTGGCCTATTCCTCATATATTTCCTGGCAGACGCCGGAATCGCCGGTGCCGCTGGAAGTCTATCCGTCGCTGGCCTGGGACAATCTGTTCGACAATCGCGGCAGCCTGCTCAATCTCAGCGTCCTCGACCGCGTCAAGGACCGCGCCCAGGACCTGTCGGCCAAGATCGGCGCCGCTGACCGGCACAAGCTGGACGAATTCCTCACCAGCGTCCGCGATGTGGAAAAGCGCGTCGAAATGGCCCGTGCCGTCAAATCGGATGCCGATGACGCCGCCAAGGCCAGCAACACGCCGGCGCTGATGATGGAGCGGCCGGCCAGCGGCTTGCCGGAAGACCTGCGCGAGCACACCAAGCTGATGTGCGATATCATCGCCATCGCCTTCCAGACCAACAAGACCAAGGTCGCCACCCTGATCACCACGCGCGATTTGTCGGCGATGTATTATCCGTTCCTGGATGTGAAGGAAGGCCACCACGCGGCCTCGCACAACAACAATTCCGACGGCTATGAGCGCATCGCGCGCTTCCATCTCAGCCAATATGCCTATCTGGCGCAGAAGCTTGAGAACATGAAGGAGGGCGACGGCACCGTGCTGGATAATAGCTGCCTCATGTTCCTCTCCAACATGTGGATCGGCCGCAAGCATGACAATACGCGGCTGCCTCTGGTGCTGGCGGGTGGGCTTGGCGGTGCGCTCAAGACCGGCCGAACCCTCAATTATGTGGGCCAGCCCGACGAGAAGCGGCGTCTTCAAAGCCTCTATCTGTCGTTGATGGATCGGTACGGCGTGAAGCTCGACCAATTCGGCGAAACGTCAAATCGGTTGGAAGGAATTTAGGCACTGAAAGCTCAGGGCCAGCGGGCGGGTTCGACGCCTGCCGGCCCTGCACGTGCTGAATTCTCGCCTTACTGGGCGCTGCGGGCTTTGTAGGTCTTGCTGAAATTGTTGCGCTTGTTGGTGACCGTGATGTCGCCGCCGGGCGTGACCGAGACCAGGAGCGGATAGTTGTTGTCCGGGACCTGGTTCAGATTGGCGATGAAGTCGGCACGCGGATCCAGCTCGGGAAAGCGCACATCTTCGTGCAGCATCCAGAACGCGTCCTGAATATGGCGATAGCTCCTGACCATGTTCATCGGGTCTTTATCGCCGCCTTTGGTGGCGCCATTGCCCATAATGGTGACGATCGGATCGAGCGCGCGTGTCGGCGGGCTGCTGGAAATGTCCATGCCATGCTGGGTGACGAAATAGACGTCGACAGGCCCGACCTTGTTGGTGGGGCAGAGGAGCTTGATCTCTTCGTTCCATGACAGATCGCCGAATTCCGCAATCCGCGTCTTGCCGAATGTGATCAGGGTGGAGACGGAATAATGGTTTTCCGCGCCGCCATCGCGCGCCATGTCTTGAACCCCGGCGCAGTCGGGATTGGGCGCCCCGGCGCCCGGCAAGGGGGTGGACAGCACCTTTGCGGCGACACTGACGAAGGTCAGGTGCATGGAACCGATATCCAGCGTATCGCCGGTATGGGGCACCAGATGATCCTTGCCGGCGATCAGTTTCAGGTAATCGTTGTAAAGGGTCGCGGTCGAGAACGCCGCAAAGTTGGGGTTAATGTTGGGTGGCGGGGTTTCCGCATTGGGACCGTGGTCGATGAAATGGTCGATCTCGATCTTTTCCATGAGCGACTTGAAGCCGCCCATATGGTCGACATGATAATGGGTGCTGATCAGGTAATCGATCTTTGTCAGGCCCAGCGAATGGGCAGCCGCGACGATCTTGTCGGCGCTGCTTGCAGAAGGCGGCGGCGGCGGGGCGCCGGGAGCCGGGCGAGGGCCCCCGATCCCGGGTGGCCAACCCGTATCGATCAGCAGCGACTTGCCTTCCGGGGTCACGAACAGCACAGCCGAGCCGCCCTCGACGTCGATCGCTGCAATCTTGAGATCGCGCGAAGACGATTGTGCCGTCGCCTGCTGCGCGGCAGGGGAGAGCAGCGTGAAGCCCGCCAGCGCGGCGGCCCCCAATACAGGCTTTGAAGCAAACGACATTTTTCCTCCCATTCGGCTTTCTTGCCGATCGATCCCTACGACGCCTTAAGAATTTCCGTCAGAATACCGGTTAAAGCCGTCTGGTAAAGCCAAAAGCAATGGCCGCGGTCATTTGCGCGTAGAAAGCTAACCTTGCGGCCATCTTCACAGCCCCCAGGGTGAATTGCGCAGCAGACAGACGCCGCGTGGGACAGGCGGTACCCACCGGGTCGGCGAAATGCTAAGTTGGGAGCATGTCACTCGGCAGGCGAATCTGGAACGGCGTGGCGGTGCCGCTCGGCCAATGGACGGCGGCGCGCCCCAAGCGGCAGATCGAATTGGCCTGTGTCCTGTTCGTCATGGGGAACGCGGGGCTGGATTTTTGGCTGGGTACCACGATTACCATCGCCTCGGCCTATGTGGTGCCGGTCTCCGTGGCCGCTTGGTTCGTGGGGGCGAATTTCAGTGCCGCAATCGCGGTCTTTGCCACATCGGTGTGGATTGCCAGCAATATCGCGACCGGCAATTCCTCTTCCGAATTTCTGGCTTGGGGAGTCAACGGATTCATCCGGCTGGTGTCGTATTTTTTTCTGATCTTCGTGCTGGTACGCCTGAACCGCCTTCAAAAAAGTTCGGAGGCGCGGGCGGAGGAGCGCGCCGTGGCGCTGGCGCATGAAACGGCCGAACGCCGAAGACTGGCACATGACATGTTGGAAATCAGCGAGCGCGAACAACGCCGCATCGGGCAGGACTTGCATGACGGCCTGTGTCAACATCTGACCGGCACGGCGCTTGCCGGTCATGCTTTGGCGGAAAAACTCGCATCCGGGAACGAGCTCCAAGCGGGAAGCGCGCGCAAGATTGTGGATTTGGTCGAGGAGGCCATTGCCCTGGCGCGTGGCATGGCCAAGGGGCTGCATCCGGTCGAGCTCGAGGCGGATGGGTTAATGCAGGCGCTGGAGGAGTTCGCCGACACGACCTCGCAGATGTTTGGGGTTGCGTGCCAATTCGAATGCCAGGTTCCGGTGCTTGTCCGCCTGCCTGCCGCGGCGACCCATCTCTATCGCATTGCCCAGGAAGGTGTCGGCAACGCCATCAAGCATGGACGCGCAACGAAGATCACCATTTTGCTGGAAGAGGGCGAGGACGCTGTGCGCTTGGCGGTCCTGGACAATGGCAGCGGGTTCCCGACTTCAACGGCACGGGGTGGGATGGGTTTGCGCATCATGGCCGATCGGGCCAAAATGATCGGTGGACGGTTCAGTGTGGGACGTCATCACCCCCAGGGCGCCGTCATCGATTGTTTAGTACCGCGTGCCTCACTCTTACCAAGCGAACCCCATGTCCGACCCGGTCCCAAAGGCGCGAATTTATCTGGTTGACGATCATCCGCTGGTGCGCGAGTCGCTGACCAACTTGATCGACCAGCAGCCCGATATGGCGGTGTGCGGCGAGGCCGATGAGGCCGGCCGCGCCATGCTGGGAATTGCCGCCCGCCAACCCGACATAGCCATCATGGACATTTCCCTGAAAGGCAGTTCGGGGCTGGAGCTGATCAAGCAGGTTAAGGCAAGACTGCCTCGTGTCGGCATAATTGTGCTGTCGATGCATGACGAGAAACTCTATGCGGAACGCTGTATCCGGGCCGGCGCGCGCGGTTATGTGATGAAAGGTGAATCCACCAAACGCATCATCGTGGCGATCCGCCAGGTTCTGGATGGGAAATTATGCCTGAGCGAGTCCATCTCGGCCGTCCTTGCGGAAAAGTTTATCGGCAAAAACAGCCTGGGGAGCGAAACCCCCCTCGAAGATCTCAGTGACCGCGAGTTGGAAGTGTTCAACCTTTTGGGCCGCGGATTGGAAACGCGGCAGGTTGCCGATTCCCTCAACGTCTCGATCAAAACCGTGCAAGCCTATTGCGCGCGCATCAAACATAAATTGCGATTGTCCACCGCGACAGAGCTGATGCGCGAGGCGATCCGCTGGCACGAGCAGCAGTCCGCCGGCTGATACCGCGGCGTAGGATTTTGCCCTACGCAAAATATAGGTGGCATCGCGCGTGCCGCCGCAGTTGTCGCCGGAAATCTCCCAGTCAATTCTTGCGCCGGCGTTCTGGAGCGACTGTATAATTCGGACATTTCCCCTGAGATGGCCCGATGGTCTCCTCACCAGGCGCCAAACTGCGCGGCGGGCCTGGAACCCGCCGCGACTTTCTCGCATCGCAACGATCGATCCCGGGTTTGCGGTCGCGTTTCGCGCCGGGCGCCGGCTAAGGGCGGGCTGATGCTGCCGTGTAGGACATCGTCCTACAGAAAACATCGGCGCGCGGTTAATTGACGGGCGGTCGTGGTTCGCTTCTGATTGTCGCGCATGACGTTGCAGACATAAAAATAAAACGTCGCAGTCGGGAGGATCGGTGAACGTCATCTTCAAACAGTGTTCGCGTGGGGGGCCATGAGCCGCGCCGCTGACGTGAGGCAGAACGGCGGGCGCAAGAGTGCCCAAGGCAGGCATGCGGTTTGTATCAGCCGGGCTTGCACGGAAATCGTAGAAAATACCAACCAACAAAAATATTAGGGGAGTTCACGAATGTCTTATGGGTCCAACACGCCCGGTTCTATCTCGAACCTGCCGAAGGGCAAAAGAGCACTTCTGCTGGGTTCGGTCTCGGTGCTGGCATCGATCTTGGCAGGCGGTGCCGCCAGCGCCCAGAATGCCGCCGCTCCAAAACCCGCCACCCAGACCGCCACCGCGGTAGAAACCGTGACCGTCACCGGCGCGCGCGCTGCGGTCGCCGGCGCCCTCGATATCAAACGGGACGCGGGCCAGATCCTGGACTCCATCGTTTCGGAAGATATCGGCAAGCTCCCCGATACAACAGTGGTCGAATCGCTGCAGCACGTCACCGGCATTTCGATCATCCGCAGTTCTTATGAGCCTTCCACGGTCTTGATCCGCGGTCTTCCCGATATTCAGACCCTGATCAATGGCCGCCAGATCTTCACGGCCACCGGGCGCACCATTTCCCTGCCGGATCTTCCTTCCGAAATGCTGGCTCGCGTCGACGTCCACAAGGCATCTTCGCCCGACGATATCGAAGGCGGCATGGCGGGGCTGATCGATGTCCGCCTGCGCCGTCCCTTCGACTTCAGAGGCTTCACCTTGTCGGGGACGGCGCAGGTCGGCTATCCCAGCCTGGCGGGCGTGTTCTCCCCCAGCGCCTCGCTGCTGGTCAGCGACCGTTGGAATACCGATATCGGCGAAGTCGGCTTGCTGGCGGACGTTTCCTACAAGAACACCTGGAGCGGCCAGGACGAATCCGGTGAGGGCGGCCGCGCCGGCATCACGGGCGGTCCGGTGGCCGGTGCCGGTAGCGGGCCCCTGAATGTTTGCACCAAAGGCGCGTCCTGCCCCGCCAACAACGCGACCTATTCGCAAGGTGTCCGTCAGGGCTATGCGGCGCGTTCGGGCGCTTCGATGGACCAGAGAAACGGCATGGTGGAACGTTCCGCCTTGCTGCTCTCGGGCCAATGGCGCCCGGCTGCCGGCCTCCAATTCTATAGCGAGCTTTTCTATTCGTCCTTGCGCAACCGGGTGAATGCCGACTTCCTTGCCGCTCAGAACGGCAATTGCGACGACTATGCCAAGGACAAAGTGTTTCCGGGCACCAATGTCCTGATGGAGCAATATGCCGGCTGCTTCACCATCACCTCAAACCAGCCGCAGCACAGCCGGGAAGATACCTATCAATTCGCCACGGGCGGCATCTGGGATGCAACCAGCCATCTCGAAGTGACCAGCGAGTTTTCCTACACCGGTTCTAAAGCGGTGCGGGCAACGCCGGTGATGGACGATTACGCCAATTTCAAAACCAACCCTGCCACCGGAAAAAGCAACGACGGCTTCCACACCATCGTGTCCTACAAGGGCACCGGCATCACCTATTGGGACATTCCCGGCAATGAGGTGGTGACGGGACCGTTCTACTACAGCCAATTCTACGACAATTTCAGCGACGGGCGCGGCAGCGGATATAACGGCCGGATCGATGCCACTTACGATTTCGGCAAAGACAGCTTCATCAACAGCCTTGCGGTCGGCTATCGCTACGACCGCCGCGCCGCACACAATTATGGCCCCGCCGGCGGCGGGTTGGGTTGTGCCGCCATCACCACCCCCGGCAATGCCGCAGCGGCGAACAACAAATACATCATCGCCGCCTATAACAGCCCGGCTTGCACCGCCTTCCGCGCGTCGGTGACGCCGAATTTCACGGCGGCTACGAACTCCAATGCGTTCGATCCGAATCACGTCCTGATGCAGACCAATGTCAAGGTCGGCGGCGTGGCGGTGGACCCCAGCGTCTATCACTGCACGCACGGCGATCTGTTCGGACCGGAATTCGGCATGACGAAATTCTGCGATGCGTCGCAGGACTTCCTCTATTACCAGGTCGAAAAAGTTCGCAATATCTTCGGGTATTCGGGACCCCAGGAAAATTCGGAGGCCACGGAATATAAGGTCAGCGAAGCCACGAAAGATGGCTATGTCAAAGTGGGCTATGGCTTCCCCATCTTCGACGTTCCGGTCAGCGGCAATTTCGGCGCGCGCATTGCCGACACCACCCTGACCATCGATTCCTGGACGTCAAAATATGTTCCGCTGGATCCCACCACGGGACCGACCAGCCCAACCAATGCCGGCTGCGTGACCTGCGTGGTCTACACGCCGATTCACCGGGTGAAAGAAAGCTTCGATCTGCTGCCCAGCATCAATATCAAGGCGGACTTGGCCGACAATTTCTTCTTCCGTTTTGCCGCCAGCAAGACTCTTACCCGTCCGACCTTCACCAGCCTCAATCCCAATCTGAAGCTGACGGCCGCGACAGGCAACGTCACGGGCAGCATCCGTGGGGGCAATCCGGACCTGCGGCCGGAAAAGTCCGTCAATCTGGACGCGGACGCGGAATATTACTGGGGCAATGCCAACCATGTCACCCTGGCCGTGTTTCATAAGGATGTGTCGGGCTACATCGAGAACGTGACCACGCAGGTCTTTGTCGATGGTGTCTCCTACAACCAGACACTGCCCACCAACCTTCTGGACCAAAGCGTGGAAGGTGGCGAAGTGGCCTATTCCCAGTTCCTCGACTTCCTGCCGGAAATGCTGGACGGTCCGGATTGGCTGGGCGGCTTCGGCTGGGATGTCAACGCCACCTATATCGCCGGAAGGTTCCAGAACATCAACCATTGGCACACCAATGTGACCGGTATCTATGAATATGGTCCGGTCTCTTTCCGGGTGTCGTGGACCTGGTCCAGCAAGTATTTCACAGGCAACACGCCCGGTGCGCAGCCGAACGATACCTATGCGGCGCCGCGCAACAATCTGGATGCCTCGTTGAACTACACCTGGAACGATCATCTGGTGTTCACCCTCGATGCGACCAACATCTCCAACTCCAAACAGCGTACCTTCGGCTACAGGCCGGGCGACGATGTGGAGACGGACATGAACTACTTCGCCAACAACGCGGCGATCTTCGACCGGGTGATTTCGGTCGGCTTGCGTTACAAGATGTGATGGGGCTCTGGCTTCGGCAGGTTTCGGACGATGTCCGAGGCCTGCCGAGGGGAGTCCGTACGGGACGTGTTTGCCGGATCGTGCGCCGCATCCGGTTCGCGAGTGATCGTGCTGCGTGTGATACGGCAGCGAGCAGACGGCGATCGCGCGAAAAGATTGCGCGAATATAATTGGCCTACCGTCTTGAGGCGCGTCCATCGCGCGTGTTGGTATTTCCGAATTGTCGATATTGCCGCCCCTTAGAGGTCGCGGCAAATGGCGGCGGGGATTTCGAAACCTGTCCTGAGCGGGCGAAGAAATTCTCGCCGCCTCCCAACAGGAGGCCGATGATGGAAAAGCGCGAAGGCATCGATATCAGCCGCAGGGACACTCTTCAGGGATCGCTGATGGTCGGCGTTGCGGCGGTGCTTCCCCCCGGGGCGGCGCAGAGCGCGCCCATCGGCACATTATCGGCCGGTGTGAACGCGGGCAAAACCGGCGATCCGATAACGAAATATATGTTCGGATGTCTCGCCGAACATATCGGAAACTGGATCAATTACTGTGTCTGGAGCGAGGTGCTCGACGACCGCAAATTCTATTATGCGGTGGATTCCAAGCCGATACCGAAGGTTCCGGGCATCGAAGGCCGTGTGATCTTCAACAATCAGGGCAATGAAAACAAATGGTGGCCGGTCGGGCCGGACGAGTCGGTGGCCGCTGATACGCACAATCCCTATGCCGGCAAGCAAAGCCCGGTGGTGACACTGGCCGGCTCCCAGCCGCGCGGGATTCGCCAGGACAAGCTCAGCCTGCGCAAGGGGATCGGCTATAGCGGGCGCGTCGTCATTGCCGGCGATCCGGGCGCAAGCGTGAACGTCGCCCTGATTTGGGGCCCGGGCGCGGGCCAGCGCCAAACGGTCCGGGTGCCGCTCCAGAAAAACTGGGCGACGAAACCGATCAAGTTCACCTGCGGCGCGGACACCACCGAAGGGATTATGGAGATCACCGGCACCGGATCGGGCACGTTCCGGGTGGGCGCGGTTTCGCTGATGCCGGACGACAATATCAAGGGCTTTCGCAAGGACACGATCACGCTTTTGAAGGGGCTCAATTCCGGCTTCTGGCGCGTGCCGGGGGGCAATTTCGTCTCAGGCTATGACTGGACCAAAACCATCGGCGATCCCGACAAACGTGCTGCGACCTGGGATTATGCCTGGGGCGCCGCCCAGCCCAATGATGTGGGGCTTCACGAGCTGATGACGTTATGCGAGCTCATCGGCGTCGAGCCCTATTTGTGCGTCAGCACGGGCTTCGATAGCCCTCGCGATGGCGCCGCGCTAGTCGAATATTGCAACGGCGCGACCTCCACACCCATGGGCAGGCTGCGCGCCGCCAATGGCAACCCCGAGCCCTTCGCCATCAAATGGTGGAATGTCGGCAACGAGATGTATGGATGCTGGCAACTGGGCCATATGGCGGTCGAACATTATGTCATCAAGCACAATATGTTCGCCGAGGCGATGCGCAGCGTCGATCCGAACATCGTCATCATTGCTTCGGGTGCGAGCCCGGATGAGATGACGGAAGGCCGAACAGCCATTTCCATCAACCCCGTCACCAGGACGGTGGCCGGAAGCGTTCAGGCGCAACTCGGGGCAGAGAACGACTGGAACGGCCATCTTCTGCAAAACTGCTGGGGCAATTTCGACGTGATCTCGGAGCATTGCTATGCCAGCACCGAACGATTCGATCCGGCATTGCAAAAACGCGTGCCGGTCGACGAGCCCGTGGTCGATTCCTGCCGCCGCGCGGCGAACCGCATCCGCCAGAAGCGGGAATATTGGGAAGAATACAAGATTCGTTTTCCCGCCCTGAAGGAGGGAAAGATCAAGGTGAGCGTCGACGAATGGGGCTTCAGCAACGCCACCGGCCTCAAACAGGCACTCGGCATAGCGATGACGCTGCACGAGATGTTCCGCTGCACCGATTTCATCACCATGGCCGGCTACACGATGGGCATGTCATGGCTCAACTACAACCGCACCGACAGCGTCTATAGCCATATCGGTTTGCTGTTCAATCTCTACAACAAGCATTTCGGCAGAATCCCCGTCGAGGTCACCGGCAACTCGCCGCAGCCGAAGCCGAAATTCCCCCCGGGCGGCGAGGTGCCCAAGGTCAATCCCGGCAGTCCGACCTATCCGCTCGATGTTTCTGCGGCGCTCACAGCGGATCGCAGGACCCTCACGGTCGCCGTCGTCAACGCAACCGATACGGTCCAACCGCTGAATTTGGACATCACGGGATTTCGGCACGGCAATAGGGGGCAGATGTGGCGGTATACCGGCCCGAGCCTCGATGCCACCAATGTGGTGGGCAAGCCGCAACTGGTGACGGTCAAGGACTCGTCGTTCGATGCATCGGCGCGCGTCATCTCGGCCGCGCCGCACAGCGTGGAAATATATTCGTTTACGGCTTGACCGTGAGCGTGACCATGAACGCCGAAAATGGCTGGGGCGGCTAGGCGCGGTTGTCAGAATCTAGGGTTGGCTGGGGCGGAAGGGGTGAGCTGCGGTCCGCATAGCGGACGAAATGGTCTTGCAGACCATTTCGAGCAGCGAACGCCCGGAGCGCAAGCGACGGGCGGGGGATCCCGCTAGGCGCGGTTGTCAGAATCTAGGGTTGGCTGGCCAACCAGTCGGTGCCTTACCAGTCTCCAGAACGGTTGCTCAATAAGTCTAGGAATTGCACCTCGTAAAATTTTACACCGGTCATTCTGTATTACTGTCATTCAGCGCCGGCATGGGACTCGCCTGCGTCCTGGCAACAAAAGTGGAGCACCGGCTTAGGTCTTCCGTCAGGCTAGGGGTTGCCATGTCGCTCCGCAACATCGAATTCGGCTGGACATGCACGCCGAATGGAGCGTGGTTCGGGGGATGCAGGACAATCCAAAATCCCCTAGGGGCGCTTCGACGGACGCCCCCGCGCTGGCCTTAGAACTCCAGCGTCTGGCGTCCTTATCAACTGCCGGCCTCCGGATAGCCTGGCAGGCTGCGTTTCGGCGGCCCGCGCCTGCCGATTTATGGCCCGACCTGCTCTTGAGGACCTTGGCTTGGCGATGCCAGGAAAGGGCCGTCGGAGGCCACGAGAAAGCGATTGAACGGCTCCTAGCCGCCTACGCAAAGGGAGGGGGGGCGCCACGCAAGCACTCCCGTGTGCATCGGCGGCTGAAAGCCGGGACCGTGCTCTTGCGGGAATTCAACGGCATTCGCCACACCGTTACTTTGGCTGCCGGTGGCTTCGTCTGGCAGGACAAGACATATGCCAGCCTATCAGCCATAGCGAAACTTATCACTGGAACCAACTGGAACGGCCCTCGGTTTTTCGGCCTTCGGATGCCGCGGCCGCATCCCACGCCTGCGGATAAGAGGACGATTGGATGAGCCTGCCGCCCAAGCCACGCCGATGTGCCGTCTACACACGCAAATCGACCGAACATAATCTGGATCTGGAGTTCAACTCGCTCCACGCGCAGAGGGAGTCATGTGAGGCATATATTAAAAGCCAGCTCCATGAGGGTTGGCTAATTATGCCGGATAATTACGATGATGGCGGAATTTCGGGTGGCTCTCTAGATCGTCCAGATTTGCAACGGCTTCTTGCGGATATTGCGGCCGGGAAGGTCGATATCGTTGTGGTTTATAAGGTTGATCGTCTGACCCGTTCTTTGACCGACTTCGCCAAGCTGGTCGAGCTGTTCGATAGGCATGACGTATCGTTTGTATCGGTCACCCAAGCTTTCAACACTACCAACAGTATGGGCCGGCTGACTTTGAATGTCCTTCTCTCCTTCGCACAGTTTGAGCGTGAAGTGATCGCCGAACGCGTCCGTGACAAAATTGCGGCTTCAAAGCGCAAGGGTATCTGGATGGGGGGTCAAGTTCCTTTGGGCTACATCAACATCGATAAGAAACTGATCGTCCTCCCAGAGGAGGCACAGACCGTCCGATGGATATTCAACCGGTATTTGGAGTTGGGCGCCATTATGCCGTTGCTAAAAGAGTTGCGCGACAGCGGCTTCAAGACCAAGAGACGATCACTTTCGAGCGGGAACACGATAGGAGGCTGCGACTTCGGGAAAGGTGGTCTAAACCACCTGCTCAAAAACCGGTGCTACATAGGGGAGATTCACCACCACGGTCAGTTCCATACCGGGTGTCACGACCCGATCATAGATCGGGAGTTATTTCAGGCGGTCCAGAGCCGCCTTGCTGCCAACAACGTAGAAAAGCGCCTGCAAACGCAGAGCACGCCATATTTGTTGACGGGCTACCTCTATGATAGCGCGGGTGCGCGAATGACTCCCAGCCACAGCGTGAAAAAGGGCGTTCGATATCGGTATTACGTCTCTCAGGCAGTCCTACAGGGACGCAGCCATAAGGGAGGGGCAGTTCTCCGCGTCTCTGCCTCCGAGATCGAGGCGCACATCGAGCGTTTTGTTAGACAACGCTACCCCGCGGCCAGTGAAAGTCTTCGGGGTCTTGTGGAGGCGAATATTGCAAGAATCACTGTTCAGCCGACTCATATAGAAGTCCGTTTGGCCAGCCCGCCCGCGGGCGACAGTGTGACGACCGAGCATCTCGCCAAATTACCGTGGGCAAAGAAGCTATTTCCCGCGCCAAAGGGCGTAGCCTCCGAGCCGTCTACCGCGTTAGAGAATACCAATAGATCAGCGGACGCTCTCCTGCGGGCCATTGGTAAAGCTAGGCGCTGGGTTAAGCGCCTGACAGCGGGCGAAAGTCTTCAGACGATCGCGGATGAGGAGGGCAAGGGAGAGCGTCAAATCCGTCTTCTGATGCCTCTAGCATTCGTCCCGCCAAGGACGGTTAGGGAGATTGTGGATGGCAGGCGACAGGCGCCCGCAATAACCGTACTTGCCAAAGACATGCCATTAGCCTGGCCCTAGGCGATAGCCGCGCCTGGCGCGAAGGTGGCGTACCCCACAGCGGCGCAGGCAGGAGTAGGGCTAGGGATTGCCAGATAAGCTAGCTGGGGTAGGGCGGTGGTACGAAATCGTTACTTCTGAAACAAATAACTTCGTTAGGGAAACAAAACATTTTACTTCCGGAACTAAACCATTTTACTTTCGGAAGGGCGGAAATTACAGACGGCGGCACCGACCGGAAATGACCCAAAATCTGCATGCTCAACCTGCCTTTTCACCCGTTGAGGAGCGGGTCAAATTACTTAATTTCGAAACGCTCTCCGACAACCATTATAAACTGCACAAAGCTACTTTCAGCTTTCTGCACCGAAACGGCGCCTGGCAGACAACCTCGCGCGAGTCCTATAACATCGGTCGCTCGGTCGCCATCCTGCCAGTGGACATGCTTCGCAATAAAGTGTTGCTCACAAAACAATTCCGATGGCCCGCGTTCGAAAGCGGCCATCGGCAGCTGCTTGTCGAAGTCATTGCCGGCATTGTGGAAGGCGAATCGGTGCTAGATTGTGTCCATCGCGAGGCTTACGAAGAGGCCGGCGTAAAATTGCATGCGTTGGCGCTTTTTTCGGATTGCTTTCTGAGCCCCGGGGCGGTCACCGAACGAATGTCATTGTATCTTGCATCGTACAATTCTTCTGAACCGCGCTCCAAAGGGGGAGGTGTTCTTCAGGAAGGAGAAGATATTGAAGTGTTCGAAGTTCCCCTCGATACCGCGCTCCAGATGGTAGCCAACGGCGGTATTATAGACGCGAAATCCATTCTTCTTATCCAAGCGGCGAAGTTGCGTCCCGATCTTCTAACTCCGTAAAATACACGATCAGTCTGCAAATTTACCGACAAAAGAAATTCCGAATAATATTCAAGTGATCCTGGTCTATAAAATTCGGATTGAACAGGATCTTTACATGCAGGTCGCTACCTGCATCAGCTAGTTCGATAAATAAAGCTTGGGGAATTAATTTTCTCTCTTCCTGAAAAATCTCTTTGACCACAGCTTGAGCAAGAGAAATTGCCGGCTCGTCAAAGGTCTGCCGCGGCGGCTCACTTTGCCTCCGAGGAACCTCCGACATGAAGTTAACAACCACCAATGGTACTCCCAGCCCGGTAACGGCTGTTATCAGCGACCGGGGTGTTAGCGCGTGCTGGAAGGCAGCGCGGTGTGATGCGGAGATGTAGGATACGTATGCTGCATCTAGCTCCGTCGTTGATTGAGCCCTCACAAATACGGTGTCCGCTACAAGGGCCACTAAGTCACGATTAGCAACATCTCGATTTGAACTTACAAATCCAATAGCAATATCAATCTGTCCAGTTATTCTGCGCAGGATTATAAAAATTTTAGCGAGGGCGACCGCAAATATCGTGCTTTTTGCCTCTCGAGCGAGCCGTTTCATTTCCTCGTATATTTCGGCGCCTACCTCAAACCGATAAGCCCGAGTCTCAAAAGATATGACCTGGCTTTTTTGTTGAAAGTTCGGTTGTGAACCTCCAGCGAGATACAGAGACCAAAACTTAAGGTCCGCGCTTTTCGGGTGCAAAATACGGCGCACATGATCTTCATAAGGCATTGGCTGCTGCGGCGGCGAAACGTTATGACCTAGATGTCGTCGATAGAAGTAAACGAAATCAGAGAGTGCAACCCGCGCGGAAAATAAATCGGAAAATACGTGGTCAATTGACAGGACAAAAAGAAGCAGATTTTCTGGTAAGGCGACTAATGCAATTCGGCAGTGAGGGCTCTCACCAAAAGTCCGAGACTCCTCTCTGAGCCACGAGAGTGAATTGTAAAGTAGTCCTGCTTGATTCGGCACCTGTGAGAAGTCAAACGTCCGAAGTGCTATCCCGGGCGATCTTCGTTTCACATGAGAAAAATGGCCATTATGGTGCTCGATATCGTAAGTGAATGCTCCGTGCCGGAGTTCCAAATCGGAAGCAGCTTTCCCTGCCACTTGGGGCACAAACGGAGCCTTTATGAACATCGTCGAAAAGGTAACATGCGGATCAGTTCGCGACCCCTCTGTCAACGCAACGAGCTGCCGTAATTGTGCATCTGATACAGGCGCGCCCACTACTTTGAGGTTATCGGTGATAGCAGGTATTTCGAATTCAACAATTCGCGCTTCGCATGCACGGAGCAGAGAAAGGTAGGCTTCGTTGTAGTTAGGCGGACAGATATATACAATGCGCCGATCGTGAGCAGCAACTAGTAAGCCCAATCGCGCTGCTCCGACGACAGGTTCAAGACCTTGCGGCAAGTTCACTAGGCACCCATGTTATCGGCAGAAGCGGCTCCGAAGAAGACGATTGCTGTTCGGCGGCACTGATCTGCATATCATCCCTGTTTAGGCAATGGTTTCCCCGCAAAATCTGCCAAGCTGGAATAGCGATGTCCGTTGCTATTGACGGCATTCCGCAGCATACAATTTTAGCATTTTCTCTGCTGTAGATGAGATTGAACAACGTCGAGTATTTGTCGATAGACGCGGTTAGAGCTATACTTTTGATCGGCCAATGTTTTGGCGTTGACGCTAAGAATAGCCAAGCGACGGCGGTCGCGTTCGAGCGCTGACACAAGCGATGGAAACTCATAATTATTCCGAGCCACTAAACCGGTTGTATTGTGCTGGACCGTTTCTTGAAGACCATTGACGGCGCTAACTACAGCTGGGACGCCGTGTCCGGCGGCTTCAGCCACGACCAAGCCGCAACATTCCCTCTCGGCGGGATGTACCAACAGATCCATACGCGGCATAATCTCGAAGATTAGGTTCTCGTTATCGACTTCGCCATACCAGCGGGTGTTGGGGCAGCTCAAGTCAGAATGGCAGGCTCGTGTCACGATGTGCAAATCGGCGAATTGGTGCCAACATTCGCGCTGCCAGCGTAGCAACTGCGCGCCCCCCTTGCGCTTAAAATCCAGTCCAACAAATAGCAATTGGAGCCGGCCGCTACTGGCTAAAGGCGCTCGAAGGGGCGCGCGATCACATCGAAAGCTTAGAGGGGGAATCACAGTCACGCGATTGGGCGCAATATCTGACGTGCGAATAACGCTTTGTGCAGCCCACTCCGAGGCCGCAAAGATATGTGCCGCCCTTTCGAATACCTTTCGTTCACGCCGCAGTTGTGGCGAGCGAATCCGCTTGGTTCCAAACTCATTGCGGTATAGTTCGCGCGTCACATCCAAAATTATGAAGATGGGTAATGTAGGGCGAAGCCGCATTAAGCCGGCTGCCAAATTTTGAGTCGCGACGATGGCGGCGGAGTATTTTTCCCGAAATTGCGGAATTTGCGCTGCCTGCCAGTAAGCCACGGTGAAAGGATCGATGAGACCTACGCTAGACACAACTCGGTCGGCATAACGTGGCTGCCAAGAAATCCGCCTGCCCATTTGGGAGGGGGTAAAAGATTGAAAAGTAATGTTGTCATTCGGGTGCGCATTTGCTTCTTGGAGCAACCTTTCACCATATATGGACCATCCCATACTAGTGGTTAGCGTCAGCAAAATAGGACCCGTCCTGCAATCCATCTTGTGCGTACTACGAAGCCCCCACGAGCCCTGCCTAGCCAGAGGTTCGATCAGGCCGGTTCAAAGTAAAGGTTACGAGCGTTACCTCGCTCAGCATTCTAACTTAGGAGTCCGGCTTTGCATTGGCATACCGATGGTCCCAACTACCATATTGGACGGACTTGTAAAAGTTTGTAACATGCCAAAAATCCAAACAAACGGTCTAGCAATGGCATTATTCAGCGAATAATCTCAAAGTAGATGGTGCAGGCGGTACCAGGCAGAGATCAATGGATATGGAACTGCAGGAGACCAGAGCGGCCCGCAAACGAGGTCCTGCCCAACGCGTTTGGAGCGCCGAGCGTCTTAAATCGCCGTCTGTTCCTAATATGGCAATGCAATACCGGAAACGCCCAGTTGCTGCAGAAAATGTGAAAAATAAGACGCCTGTTAAGGAAAAGCGGCCGCCACGAAAGCTCACCACAAACAGCAGCGCTTCAATCTAGCTTGTGTGACCGGCGCGGTTCGCCATGAAATGGAAACCGGCATTGCCCGATTCCATTATTCAGCCAAGCGACCACTTGTCCTTGTTTTTTTTGTAGCGCTTCTCAGCCTTGCCTCGTTCAAGTTCAAGCCGAACCGTTTGATATGACAGAAACCTCTCGACTTCCGTCTCGGCGCTGTCGCGAATTTCCCGGATCGTCTTTGCGCCGGCGCTCAGTGCTTTTTGAACTAGTTGACGAGCCGCTCCTCTAGGTGCCCGCTTCAACGGATGGTTATCTTCGAGGCTAACAGCGCGGCGGTCGCCATCATTGGCGGCAACCAGAGTTAAAATACGAGACGCGGCGTTCGCACCGCCCCGTTGGTATTCCCTAGATAGTAAATCTCTTAAATTATCGAATATAACTTCGAGTTCTGCTAGCGCCTCGTCACGCCGACCATGTATTTTTCTCGGTTGGCGAGTAGACTGCTTAGTTTTCGCTGGGGTCATTATTGGCCTTCTTGTTAATGCGCCTTCCGAGTTCTGAAATACTCGAGGCTCGGTAGTTGCAATGTCGGGCATATATGACATTGTAGCGAAAAATGCAACCATATTAGCGGGTGCAGCATGAGTTTATTGTTTTTTTGAGTGCATGGTTGGTGCGTACGGCGTAAATCGCCCCTCCAATCGGGTCAGGCGTCGGGTGCTCCTGTCCGGCATCATTATTTCGCATTATGAAACTGCCGATATTATTGAGTTGTTATCGCTTCCATTTCTTCTATTTAATATTTGACGCCTCTTGCCAAATTATTGCAAACAAGCAACTGTGCCGGTATACAACCGTAGTTATGTAGCTTCCGTCGAAATGTCTGTCGCGCATAAACGAATACCAATGGCCGATGCGCAGATAGGCCGGTAACGTGTCCGTTCGCGGCTATGAATTGAAGAACGTTTGATCGTGACCATCCGTCTGAACGTATGTTGTTCGGATTAAGAGAAGATCGATAATGCGACGGGGGCAGGGAATGCGGATTTCCTCAGAATCGCTAAGTTACATACGCAGGGTCTCCGAAATATGCGACTCGATGCTAAGTAAGCTCCGTGAACTTGACCAAATTGAGCTTCCAGAACTACTTGCACTTCTTGACACAACGGGAACAAACTTTTTGAATCTTGTTAACGAAATGACCGATGACGTTGCAAAGTTGGAGGCACGTAATAGCCTTTCGTTCAAAGTGATTGTGGGCGGACGCCCAGATGGTAGCCATCAAAATAGGCCTGAGTCCCTTTTTAGGTCTTCGGAAAATTCGACCGGTACTAGGTAGGATGATTTCTGGCGGACTGACAATTTAGACCGGCGTTCTGGGACGGGGTCTCAAAAAGCTTGTGCGTGGTGGAGGCTTTGTATCTGTCCCGACTTGCCCCTCGCATATTCGCGTTAATTCACTTACCATGTTATGTTAGACCCCGCTTATTGGATTAACGGAATGGGGGGTGATCGGTTCGATGGGCGCAGGGCTGTCTGGTTTAAAGGGCTACAACCGTTTCGGGGTCGCAATCTCTTCAGAGAATGGAGAGTTTCGCGTGCTCGCAGCACGACCCTTTGTTGCTGCGGAGGTGATAATGGCCGTGGTGGGCGAACCGCGCAATGCTCCCTGCCGTTACTCAATACAGGTCGGTCGCAACACGCATATGGCCCCTCCGGCAAATGTAGTAGGCAGCAATGGAGTTGATATTTACGCTTGGCGTTACCTAAACCATTCATGTCGGCCAAACGCCAGGGTCGCCAATAGGATGGTTGTGGCGGCCGAACCGATTGCGAAGGGTGAAGAAATTAGATTCGATTATAATACGACAGAATATGAAATGGCGTCGCCCTTCCATTGCTGCTGCGGGCATTGCGACGGTGCAGAGATAAGGGGTTTTCGGTTTTTAAATGAGCTCGAGCAAAAAGCACGGAGCGCTAGTCTGGAAGGACATTTGCGCGACCTGCTTAACACTGTGATCTGACGCCTGCTGTACGATGTTTTTCATGCTTCCGCGGCGCGCTATCCGGACAATGTTGCGCTTGATATTCCTCCGGGCGCCGGTAATTCGCGCCGGTTCCGATGGACATATGAACGGCTGCGGATGCGGTGCGAAACGTTGTCAGGTTTCCTGTCACCCTTCGTCCGGCCAGATGCCATTGTAGCTATTGTCTTACCGCGGAATACGCCCGAATTGTATGCTGCACAGTTAGCCGTGCTTCGATCAGGCGGTGCATTTACGTGTATAGACCCTTCGGCTCCGGACGCATACTTGGCTCAGCTTCTGGGAGACATAAGTGCAGCGGTAATACTTACCGATTCTGCCGGCAAGCGTCGTTCGCAGCGCTTCGTCACCGATCCGACGCCGGTAATTGATACCGCCGAACTAGGATCGTCACGCGCGATAGTGCCAGCTAATGTCAATTCAGGATCGAGTCTTGCCTACGTGATTTATACTTCCGGAACTACAGGTCGCCCAAAAGGTGTCTTGATCGAGCACCGCGCGATCTTCAACTTGGTAATGGGGGATATTGCCCATTTCGGCCTAACTATAGCAGATCGCATCGCACAATGTTCTTCTCCCGCTTATGACTCATCAATTGAAGAAACTTGGTTAGCTTTTTCCGCAGGTGCGACGCTGGTCCCTTTGGATGACGAGACGGTGCGCCTGGGGCCTGATTTAGTCCCTTGGTTAGCGCGGGAAAAAATTACCGTGTTATGCCCTCCCCCAACCTTGCTGCGTATGTGCGGCTCCGCCGATCCCGTTCGGGACCTACCAGACTTGAAATTGCTCTATGTCGGCGGGGAGGCATTGCCGACCGATCTGGCCAATCGTTGGTCGCAGGGCAGGCGGATGGAAAATGGCTATGGCCCCACCGAATGCACGGTCACAGTGACTAGGGCAATTGTTCGTTCCGGAGAAGCCGTGACTATTGGGAAGCCGATTCCCGGTTGTGTCACGTATGTCCTAAACGATCGCCTTGAGGAAGTACCAGAAGGCGAGCCGGGTGAATTATGCGTCGCTGGGAAGTGTCTGGCACGGGGCTATCACAATCACGACGAACTCACGCGCGAAAAATTTCCTGTTCATCCAAAATTAGGTCGGCTCTACCGAACGGGCGACCTTGTCAGGCGGAATAAAAGGGGCGACCTGGAATTTCTCGGTCGAATAGATTCGCAAGTCAAGTTGCGGGGCCATCGAATAGAGCTTATGGGCGTGGAGGAAGTACTCGCCAATTGCGTTGGAATATTTGCGGCTGCCTGCAAGGTACAGGAAGGAAAAGTCGGTCAGGTGTTGGTAGCGTATTTGGTCGCAATTGCGGAACCCCCCGCTGTCCAAGAAATAAAAGGGGCGTTGAAGGGTATCCTTCCAGACCACATGATTCCCGCACATTTCGCCTTCGTAAAGTCCTTGCCGGTGACCGCGGGCGGAAAATTGGACCGAAGTGCGCTGCCGAAAATAGATTTAGTAGAAGAGCTTGGTACTAAAAAGATTGTAGCACCGCGCGACGCGGGTGAACTCAAAGTCGCAGAAGCATTCAAACGAGCTCTGAACAGGGAAGCTTCTTTTTCTGTACATGCAGACTTTTTTGTAGATTTGGGCGGCGATTCTCTTTCGGCAGTAGATGTAATCTGCCAGCTGCGGGCGACTGATTCACCGGCCTGCGCTGTGCGGGACCTTTATGAGGGCCGGACAGTTGCGGGTTTAGCAGGATTGTTGGGGCAGCCGACCGCGCGAATTACTTCGCAGCCATCACGTCAGGAAAGCGGCAGCCGGCCAATTTTCTGCACCACAGTACAGTGCTTGTGGATAGCTATGCAGGTAATCGTGGCGAGCGGAACCATCTGGTCAGCAATGTCTTTTATGCTGCCCGTCCTGGTAGGAGATACGGGATTGTGGAGCGCGCTAGCGGCTATAGGCTTGGCCGGCATGTTAGGCATTCTAGCTTATGTCCCCTTCAGCATCGCTTGGACAATTCTGCTAAAGCACGTCCTTATCGGATGTTATCGTCCACTGCGGACGCCTGTTTGGAGTTCCTTTTACCTACGTAACTGGATTGTAGCGAGCGCGTCGAGCTTAATCCCATGGTCGGTGTTACAGGGGACTCCACTGGCGGCGGTCGTCCTACGGGCGTTGGGTGCCAAGGTCGGGGAAAGAGTACATATTCATCGCGGTGTTGATCTGCGTCGCGGCGGCTGGGATTTACTTAGCATCGGAGATGATGTGACCCTGTCGCAGGACGCGTCGATCCGCCTGACGGAGTTGAGGCAAAGTGGCCTCGTGTTCGGGTCCGTTGTAATTGGGAGCGGTGCGACGCTGGATATCCGTGCGGGACTTGGACCAAACAGTGCTATTGAAGCTGATGGATATTTGACAGCACATTCATCCCTCTCGCCCGGTAGCACAATTCCGGCGGGCCAGTGCTGGGACGGCATTCCGGCGAAGTTTGTGGGCCTTGCGCCTTCCCGACTCGCGCCAGGGGAGGGTGCCGCCATGCCAACCTGGCTGGGCTTTCTCGCACTCTTGGTTTGCAATTGCACAAGGCTATCAGGTGCGGTCTTGGTGACATTCCTAATCGCAACAGGCTCTTTGTTTTCTGCTACGAAAGTCTCCGAGAAAGCTAATCTGACATGGCTGAATGAGCAAAATGTTGCGTCGAAATTTCTAAGTATAAGCTGCGCGGCGGCCATCGCTGCGGTGGTCGCTTCTCTGGTTGCATCGGCGCTGGTTTCGAGGCTCCTGGGAAGGGTGCAAACTGGAATTTTTGTTGCGGGCAGCAAGGACGCACTGCGCATTTGGATTAAGACTGGGATTGTGCTGTCAGCAAGCCGCTGGCTTAGTGGCTCCATGCTGTGGCCGTGGTGGCTTAGACTGGCGGGGATGCATATTGGATCACGCACCGAGATCAGCACCCTCATTGACGTGGTGCCCGACACTGTGCGGATCGGCAAAGACAGTTTTTTTGCCGACGGCATATATTTATGTGCCCCCCGTCGACACCGTGGTACCGTCACAATTACTCAAAGCGAATTGGGACATGAGACGTTCCTCGGAAACCATTCGGTGGTTCCCTCGGGGAATGTGCTTCCGCGGGGCCTGTTCGTTGGAGTTTCAACGGTTGCAGACGCGGGTACGGCTCGACCCGATTCAGCTTGGTTTGGCCATCCCCCGATAGAATTGCCACGCCGTGAGGTGGTCTGGACTGATAAAGCACTGACTATAGAACCAAGCCCCCTGCGCTTCGTTTCCCGCCTGTACTGGGAATTGTTGCGCTTCATTTTGCCGGCCGTGCCGGTATTAATCGGCTACGCTTGGCTTTTCGGCATGAATACAGCGGACGGGCATTTTGGAACCTTGACGACAGCCTTCGTGATCGCGCCGCTACTTACTATGGCGAGCGGTCTCCTCGCTTGCTTGGCCGTGGTGGTACTAAAATGGGGCTTATTAGGCCGAGTGCGTCCCGGCCAACATGGTTTTTGGTCCTGCTGGTGCGGACGGTGGGACCTACTTTTCGTGGCATGGGCCTTTCTGGCCGCGCCTTGGATTGCGGTATTTGATGGGACTCTTATCCTAAACGCATATCTGCGTTTGATGGGTGCAACGTTAGGCCGCCGCGTTGTCCTGGGTCCGAGGTTCACCCAACTCGCTGACCCCGACATGCTTATTGTCGCCGACGAGGTGACTCTGGATTGCCATTTACAGACACATAGTTTCGAAGACCGTGTCTTGAAAGTGGACTATGTCCGGGTGGAGAAGGGGGCATCCGTAGGAAAGGACAGCGTCCTGTTTTTTGGAGCGCAAATTGGCGAAGGTGCGGTTGTTGAACCGCACAGCGTTGTTATGAAGCGCGAAGTCTTGGAAGCCGGAACCCTCTATGAAGGGGTCCCGACGCGGCCGGTGTTGTAGGCTATTTAAAACCTCAATTGCTCAAGCCCATTACCCACCGTCGATTTAACAGCATTATCGCTAAGCCGACTCGGGGTGCGTAGGTACAACTTTTTCGATTGGCGAAGACATCGACATATCAACTAACTTTGAAAAACCGCGAAGGGATGGATCTTCAAATACAAGTCCAATGTCGATGTCTGAATTCAATGTCTTATTTAACCGGAAAATCATTTCAATCATAAGGAGCGAATCGCCCCCGAGTTCAAAAAAACTCTGTTCCGGATGTATGTCGCTTACGCCCAACAAGTCACCCCATAGCTCCTGTATGCGGACTTCTGTTGGAGTTAACTGACTATCGCTCATGTTGTTTCCGTTGAACACACCGCAAGTGTTAAGAAAGGAGTTTACTGGACGGATAGAACGCGTCTGTGCCCTGTACTACAAAACAAATTGTAGGAAGCCTCCATTGAGCGGCAAGCTCGGAAGCGCATGTCTCTACTTCTCCACGTAGCTCCTCCGCACACCGTATCAATACCTGGTCTTGCCCATCTGCTACCCAAACCGGATAGCCTTTACTCCGAAAAAATAATTGGATGTCGTCAAGATTAATCCGTAGTCCGTATAACTTGCAAACCCTGCTCTTTCGTCCAGTTAGGAAAAGGCAACCATCATCGTCGAGGTATCCCAAGTCCCCGGTATCAAGAACGCCGTTCAAAGTATCCCCTAAATAGAGATCCCCAGAACCGCTAGCGTATCCGAGCATAACATTTGGTCCTGTATAGATGATACTGCCGTCAGCCGCGCATCGTAGTTGGCCCTCAAGAAGTGCTTTACCAACGGAGTTTCTCTTGGACTTAATCATTTCGGCAGGCAGTACCGCTATCCTGCCGGAAGCTTCCGTCTGCCCGTACATATAATATATCAAGGCGCCACTGGAGCTTTGTTTGTCCTCAAGCCACTCGGCCTCAAGCTCACCAAGCTTGGCTCCAGACGTTGTAAATTTTTTGAGAGTGGAAAATTCCAACTCTTTAGCGGCATTCGCCCGCAACATCTCATAAGTCCGGGGGACGCCCGCAAAACTGGTCACCGAAAATTGTGCAATACTATTCCAGAACCGTTTCTCCATCACAGACCGTGTCTCCACCACGACCGATGCTCCGGCAGCAAGATGGCTATTAAGTATCGATAATCCATATACGTAGAGTAATGGTAGGCTGGTGACCGCTCGATCTTCGGAAGCTATGCTCAAGGCACTGCTTATTTGCATCGCGTTGCAATTGAGATTGGAGGCGGAAAGCCGCACGAGCTTTCTCGAACCAGTAGTCCCAGATGTCGAAAGCATCAAGGTCAACATCCTATTTATAGGATCTATGCGACCATTTCGCCTCCACGAGTAGCCATTCACGTCGTCGCCCCGGCCCGCGTACATGTATTCCGAACCTAAACTTATCGCGGCGCCTGCAATGCAATCAGGCTGGTAGCAATTGATGAGCTCCCTTAAGCAGCTTGATGGTGTGTGGCGATCATAAGGCAAAATTGCCTGGCCTGACCGCAAAGCTCCGAGATAGGTTATTATATCTTGTACCCGATTGTTTAGGGGTAACATAACGAGGCTTTTACTTCTGAGTATATTAAATTGATCAGCAACGGCATCAACTTTTTCAGCAAGCTGCCCGTATGTGTAATTATCACCACTTTCGCCGTCTATTAGTGCAACTGATGCACCATGCTTGGCCAAGCATTCCCAGAAGGGAGGCTCCAAAGACAAGGTCATTTTGAGCGCTTTGTAATCGACCAATCCGCCCAGACGGTAACATCTAAAGGTATTTACAGGGAAGGAGAATTTATACTTCGGTAGTATCTGCCGGCCGTTTACGGAAAGAAAAAATATATATAATATTGAGAAGCAGGACGGCACTTTCTTACTGTAAAGATGGTCAATGGTTTCGTCCAGCCGGCCCAATAGTTGCGTCTAGAGGTTCTATATGAACTCAACCACCTCGGTGAATTGGACACTTATTGAGGAGCGGTTATTGGGTGTGCATTCCCCTTTCGCGATCGAAGATATCTGGAGCCAGGGCACCATGTGTCGCGGCTATCGGAATGCGCCTAAATCCCTCTTCGAGGTATATCAGAAGGCGATAAACCGGGGTGAAAGAACGTTCATCGTCACTTTGCATAAAAGGGCCACGTACGGCGAAATCTTCGCAGAGGCCGCCCGCTTTTCGCGCGCTTTGGCCCTGCATTTTAAAGTTCAGGCTCATGCGCGAGTTGCGATTGTCCTCCAGGAGGGCGTTGCGTGGGCGAGTGTTTTTATAGCGGTTACCTCTCTAGGGGCTGTCGCGGTACTATCTTCCGGGGCATCGTGGAACAATCTGCAGCAGGAGTGTTCAGTTGCGGACTGCAGGATCGCCATTTGTGATGCCCCCCCAGACGACGCGACGTTAAATGCATCAAGCGGTATAGTATTTGTTTCGCTTTCGCACCTGAAAACGATGTCGGATGACAAGAATGCTGGCAAATTGGTATTGCCGAGTGTCGATCCAGAACAGGCATGTTGTGTAGTGTTTTCATCCGGCAGCACTGGGAAACCGAAGGGCATAATGCTCTCCCATATGGGCGTTATCACCGGTCTGTTCAATATGATGCTTGCGAGTGCATTTGCGAACGCGGGGCGATCCCAAATATCCGCGGGGCGTCATCCAGCGACTCCTTGTGTTCTCGTACTTTCCGACCTTTCGCACGCGAGCGCCTATAGTCAGTTTCTTCTGATGCTAATCTTCGGCGGCTCTTTAATTTATCTACCAAGCGCAACCATAGCCGATATAAAGCAATATATAAAACGGGAGAAAATTACCGCTATTTCTGGTGGCTCGTGGGCTCAAATTTGCAATTTGTTGGAGGAAATTAAGCTCGAGGATGATTTGAGCTCGGTTTATTCCGTTAACGCAAGTGGTGCGCATCCAAAGCCTAAATTCATTGCCCTAATTAAGGAAAAGTTGCCGAATGTATCGATTAGTGCCGCGTATGGTATGACCGAAACCAACGGCACTCTATGTTCGATCAATGAGTTGGAATTGGGCGAGAGGCCCGGATGCTCCGGCCGAATAGTACCAACTGTGGAATGCAAAATCATTTGTCCTGACGGTCGCACGCTGGGTCCAAATTTGTCGGGGCGCATTTTTGTCCGCGGTGCAATGTCAATGCTAGGTTACTGTGGGAGTAGTGGCGGCTTAAAGGATGGGTGGTTTGACACTGGGGACGTCGGCTATTTGACCACCGACAGGTATCTATACGTCCAGGACCGCCAAGACCGATTTGTGAATGCAGGCGTTCATCAGGTTTCTTTCGAGAATATAGAAGAAATGGCAGAAGAATGCCAAGGAGTTGCGGAGGCCGTCGCTTTTGCACTGGAGGGAAACTCCCCCCTCTGCTTGGCCTACGTGCGCCAGCGTAACGTGATGGGCGTATTTGAGAGTTTGGCTGCACACATGCGTGCACGATTGCCTGCCCTGTCCTTCAACTTGCGACAGTTCGAAATTGATGAATTCCCTCGTACGCGTTCGGGAAAGGTAAACTACGTGGACTTGCGGGCCAAAATTCATCTAGAAACTGATGTGCAGTGTGGAAATGTAATCAGTTAGTCCCACCTGCTCACAATACGCAATGCATGTGGACAATTTTCAAAACGGGTCAAAGCGCACCGAATCGGCCGAATACCGTTTGAATAGCAACTTTCGGTCCTATCAGCACCTGATCCTTTTATAGGTATACGATCCCCAAGCTAAACAGGCCGCACCATCCACAGGGTCGGCGAAAAAGGCTACCGACATTGGAGTCGGTGCTTTTATGGTCACCTGTTCTTCCGTTTTTCTCTTCAGCTCAAAAAGGGGCACATGTCCCTTATTAGTAGGAGAAGATATGCGAACTGATCCATCGTCTCCTGCAGTCACGTTCAACGTGCCGTGGTAACTCCCAATATAGGAGCCCGCGAATTTTCTGGGATCGTTTCCCTGGAACAAATTATCATATCCGCTATCGTGAGACGCTGGAGGCCCTTTAGGATACCGAGCGTCGGTTAGAGAACGGATGACAAAGTCAAACAGTACGTCTCTCACTTGGGGAGACCAAACATTCATTCCGATCACAATGGAGAGCTCTTCTTCTTGAATTATTCGCAGTGCACACGATTGGCCCATAGTGGACCCATTGTGTCCGATAATGCCGTCGGAATAACAAGCACCTCCCAAGCCGAAATGTATCGGGAGCTGCTCTGCTCCGCGCATTCTAAACGCTCTCTTTAGCGCGATAAATGGCACAGAGAGCTGCGACATAACTTGATCCGGCAGAGACAGGCGGGGAGGGGACAACAGAGCTTCGCCAACTGAAAGAATCTCACCCAGCGTCATCGCCACGTCGGGAAGAGAAGCACTCCAAAACGTGCCGGGAGGCGTAATTCCCACATTTATAAATTGCCCCCCCTTCGCGATATAGCTCTTAACGACATCGGAGTGTTTAGTTGTCGCCCAGCGCAACTCTAAAGGAGAAAATATCTCCCGTTGGACCAATTCAGTTGGAGAAACGCCAGATATTCTCCCTATGATTTCGCCTAAAAGAGCATGTTCAGAATGCTCGTAATTGAAGTACTGCCCCGGAAAAAATAGTTGCTCCGTGCTCTCAAAATACTCCATCATTTTTTTCCAAGAGAACCCCCATTTTACCCTTGCTTCCTGAATGTTTAAGCCGCGATAGCCACTAGAATGCGAAAGCAAGTGCGATACGCAGATGGCTGTAGTTTTACTCGGCGCCCGGATATGAAGGTCGGTCAGATAGGTTCCTATAGGCGCCGATAAACCCATTTGGCCGGCAGCAGCCATTTTTATGCTAATAAGCGCGACAAAAAGTTTCATCATGCAGGAAATTTCGAAGCGCCCGAGATGCGTCATGTCCGTATGGGCTTCAAGGTCCGATTTGCCAGCGTAGCATTCGATTCTATTCTTTTTATGGCTTAGGGCGACGCCGATACCGGGAACAGCGCCTTCCTTGACAATACTATCTACCAAAGCCTGGAGAGATTCCTCGGTGATCGGAGCGCGATCGTTCAGCTGGTCAGACAAGTGAATCATTGGGCTTAGCCTCCAAATCTGTAGTTGTGGATCCGAATAAGGGAGGCGTCCGAGTTTGCTATCAATTGCCGCAAGCTTTCGGAGTAATAGTTGGTATAATCACCATGGGCTGAGACGTTCCGGGGCGCTGCGTCAGTAATAAATTCTCTCATATCGGCAGGGACCGCACACCCGACCTCTTCTAATGCCGACAAGAGGTCCTGCCGCAGAGTTTCCATTCGTATTATGCGAGTAATTGCAACTGGGTCCCCGTACATGTGCCGATAAAGATGGCTATAGAACCCCAACGTGGAGTGAACAATTGAAGCCAGAACTTCCGACGGAAGGTTCAACCCGCGATTGTTATAGGTTTGTGGAAGAAGGTTCAGCAGCGCTTTAAATTGCTGGCCGCCCTCTTTAAGCGAACACATATTCCTTATTGTGTCTTCAAAACTTAGACGATTGCCTTCAGAGAGCACGTCGAACAGCAGATTTGATCTTTTCTTGGCCGATTGAAACGCATACCAGGAAACATAATAGCTCCATGGATTCCTGACCACACCAATGACCGGTTTTCCTGCGTGTTCTCTAGGTAGAAGACTATGCGGAACGTGGTGACCCAGTGAGGTGGCTCCCGGGACGAACTTTAACAAGCACTCATTGACAAAAGTTCCGCCAGATTTATGGAGATGTAGAAATACAAAACGTTCCGTGACAATCATGGCGTTCCATCTTGATGTCGGGCCATGCGAATTGCATCGTCTACCTCAGGTACAATTCTGCCTAAATTGCGAACTCCCATCGCAAGGAGTTTGTTTAGCTCTTCAGTTGGAAAATAGTCGCAAATCATGTGCGTTCGCGCCAGTTTTGGATGACCGTTCCAAACGGCGTGTAAGGCACTATTATTCAGCGCCCACGCTTCGCCTTCCGCCATAGAATAACAGTTACCTGCACATAGCATCCACGTGGACGCATTCGTAAAGATGGGGATGTGGATCCGAATTGTATTGGCAAAATAGTCGCCCTTATCTGTGTGGGGCCTTATAAACTCCCGGGGGGCCAGCCGCGCGAGCAGGCATCTTTGCGGGGAGGGCCCAAATGTCCCTCCTGATATAATTTCACGACAATACGGAAGTGCGCCTAACACCTCGCGATCCTCAATTGGCTTCGGGCCTTCAGCCGGAGCGTATCCACGCAGGAAAATCGACCGGACATTTCGCTGCGTTGCGACGCGATTAGCGGAACTGTTCCAACAGACCGCAGAAAGTGCGCCGACTTCGGATTGCAGACGCCCGATATCAATACGGACGTTTAAGCGCAGGCAGCCCCCTATAAGGGCATCTTTATCAACTGTTTCCACTTCCCAGGGCCCCTCCGACCAATGCGGCGAATACCGAAATGTTGTAACGCCGGCCTAATTAATCGCGACGAAGTAAAGGTTATACTAGAAGCCGCGCCCGGGCCAGGCCGGAAGCTATTGCGGATATAATTTCGTTTGTATATGCTCGTTGTATTGTTATTATCCGGGGGCGGTTCTTGTTTTGGCTTTTTGACGGGGCATCATGTAATAACAATCGTCTTTTCCTTGCTTCGTTTTTTCTTTTTTGGACAGTGACGGAGCAAGTTCATGCCCAAAGTTTGAACGAGGTCTTAGCCAGAACCTATGAGACCAGCCCCGCTCTCGAAGCGGCTCGCGCCCAGTTGCGTGCCGCAGATGAAGGCCTCCCTATAGCGCTCGCTAACTTCCGTCCCACCGTCCAGATAACTGCCGGGTATTCCGGCTCGCGAAGAGACGACACGGGCGGCTTGCCCGAACAAAATGCCCTTTTGTCCGGCCAGTTTGTCGGCGGGACCTATGGCGTGACCATCACGGAACCGTTGTACCGTGGCGGGCGAACGGTGGCGAGCGCCAACCAAGCTACCGCCGTGATTAATTCGACACGGGCGCAGCTTTTGGCCACGGAAGAACAAGTTTTCCTGGATTCGATCACAAGCTATCTGGATGTGCTGCGGGATGATGCCGTTCTCGAATTTTCTGTGCGGAGTGAACATGCGTTGCTGGACGAATTGAACGCCGTTCGCGCGAAAAGTAGGGCGGGAGCATTATCCCAATTGGATGTAGCGCAGGCGGAGGCTGGCTATCAGAATTCCATCTTACAGCGTCATAACGCAGAGGTGGTGGCTGCGGAATCGCGCGCCACGTTTGAAGGGAGGGTTGGAATGCCAGCGGTGCAACTCCGCCTTCCAAACCAGTTCCCCAAACTGCTCGATTCGGAAGACGCGCTGATTGCTGCGGCATTGTTATTTAACCAGGGACTAATTCAGGCTAGGCGGGACCGAGATGCCGCTGAAGATAACGTCGATGTCCTGGTTGGTCAGTCTCGCCCCCAGGTTAACGCAGTTATCAGCGCTCAGCATGATCAAGGGTTTTCATTCGTGGGAGAGCGGCGGAATGAAATATCTGCGACAATTCGGTTTACGCTGAATCTTTATTCCGGCGGCTCCTTAGAAGCGCAGGTCCGTCAGGCAAAGGACGCGGCCAACGCCCGCGCCTTTCAGATAGTGAAAGTTGAAGACCAGGTTCGCTCTGACGTTCACATTGCATGGTCGCAAATACAAACTACCGTGCCGCTCGCTGCCGCTCACGCTCAAATTATTGCACTCGAGCAGGCACTTGAGGGTACAAAGCGCCAAGAATTGGTTGGGGAGCGCACAACCCTTGATGTTGTAAATGCCGACAGGGACCTATTTCAGGCACAAGTTGCGCTAACAAAGCTGCAGCATGATGACACTTTGGCACGGTATAAAATTCTGCAAGCTGTCGGTGCGTTGACCGCTGACGCTCTGGGTCTGCCTGTCAAGATTTACGACCCAAACGAACATTATCTGGCGGTTAAAGGACGATGGTTTGGCTTTTCCAATTAACTTAGGACGGTCTGCCCATGAACAAGGGAATACATTTCATTTCTGGTCTCCCTCGTTCCGGGTCGACTCTTCTCGCGGCCCTCTTACGCCAGAACCCGAAATTTCACGCAGGTATGAGCACCGCGGTCGGGCCGTTGTTTGCGACGATGCAATCTATGTTGAGCGGCCGCAGCGAATACTACGTGTTCATCGACGCGGAAAAACGACGCGCGATCTTGCGGAGCTTATTCGACAGCTATTACTCAGCAGAACACCACGATAAAACTGTTTTCGACACAAATCGGGGATGGTGCAGCAAGGTGGCTGCGATCGACGAGCTATTTCCAAGCGCCCGAATAATTTGCTGTGTGAGATCATTGGTATGGATATTTGATAGTTTTGAACGCCTTATACATAGAAATCCCTTAGAACCGTCGCGGCTTTTCAATTACGAAGGGGTGGGGAACGTGTTTACTCGAGTAAGCGCGCTGAATTCTCCGAATGGGCTCGTCAGATCTTCGTACAATTCGCTAAAAGATGCGTTTTACGGCGAACATAGCCACAAGTTATTATTGGTATCGTACGAAAGTTTGACGATGAACCCCGCTGATACCATGTCCGCGATCTACAAGTTCTTAGGTGAAAGCTCCTATGAACACGATTTCGAAAACGTAGAGCTGGACGTGGAGGAATTCGATGTTCGTTTTGGGACGCGAGGGCTCCACGCCGTGAAGCGCAAGGTAGAGTTTGTCTCAAGGTCGCCGGCACTCCCGCCCGAGTTAGTTGCGGAGCACGAAAAAAGCGCGTTTTGGGCCGCGAAATATAAATATTCTAGCCGTGCCCAAGTAATATAGAAGGTTAGGCAATGCGCCTGGGAAAACCTAAATTAAGTCGCTAATTCGAATATCCCAACGAGCTTTTCAGTGTGACAGAGAACCTCAGTAACAGTTGGTGATTGCATGCCGGACGTTGAAGCTCAGTCAAGCAGTATCCTTATACATAATATGCCCGAGCCCAATTCTAGAGCTAAGCCCGATACCGGCATGAGGGCACTCCGGATAATCGCTCGATATCATCAAACCGAGATAAGCGTGCCTGGCTTGTCTCACCAAATTGGACTTGGATCTTCCAGGGCAACTGCGTCTGACATTTTGCGTGCCGCCGATATAGTTGGCTTTGACGGCCAGCTTATTTCCAAAGATCACAATCTAGATTTAAGCGCAATTCCCAGGCCCGCTATCCTTCAGTTTAAAAATGGCGATTTTGTCGTTCTAAATAAGCGTTTGCCGAGCGGAGTGGAAAAGCTTCGTCATCCTTTAGTGTCGGGACCACTTCATGCGCGAGAGGCCGAAATTACGAAGCATTGGACCGGTGACGCCATCATAATAAGGCCTAGAGTTGTGCAAATAGACGGGGAACAAAGCAAAGAGGCAGAGTTTGGACTCCGTTGGTTTATCGCTGCTGCGGCGCGGTACCGAAAATCCCTCATACATGTCCTGATAGCGTCGTGCTTTGTCCAGCTATTTTCCCTAGTCACACCAGTTTTTTTTCAAGTGATCGTGGATAAGGTGCTGGTTCACCGGTCTGTTCAGACCTTAGAGGTCATTGTTTTCGGTTTGATTGTAGTTGGGCTTTTCGATGTTATTTTACAATATCTAAGGTCTTATGCCCTTTTCCACACGGCGACTAGGATTGACGTTGATTTGGGGGTGAAAATATTTTCCGCTCTTTTCAGATTGCCGCTGTCCTATTTCGAAACCCGCCCTACCGGTCAAACTGTTGCCCGGGTGAGGGAGGTCGAGACTATAAGGGCCTTCCTCACCGGCCAAGCTCTCACGTCGATCATCGACGGTGTGTTTGCGATCATTTATGTGTTCGTTTTGCTATATTATTCGGGCAAACTTACTTTGGTCGTTCTTTGCGCGCTTCCCCTGTACGTCTCAGTGGCGGCAGTTGTGCGCCCCCGGCTTCGCGAACGCGTCAAAGAGAAATTTAATCGTGGTGCCTACTCCCAACAATTTCTTGTGGAATCGGTCGTCGGTGCGGCAACGTTGAAGGCAGCCGCCGTTGAGCCACTACTGCAGAAACAGTGGGAAGAAAGGCTTGTTGCGTATGTCCAGGCGGCTTTTCGCGTTGTGACGCTTGGAACCGTGGGCCAGGTTTCTATCCAATACGTGAGCAAATTGACCACGGCTCTCATACTATTTTTTGGCGCTGGAGAGGTGATAGCGGGTAACATGAGCGTCGGACAATTGGTGGCCTTCAATATGGTGTCTAACCAGTTAGTAGCTCCGTTGCTGCGCCTATCGCAATTTTGGCAAGATATCCAACAGATACAAGTATCTGTTGAAAGGTTGGGCGACATATTAAATGCCGAGCCGGAAGATCATACAGGCGCCACGGGCCGAATCCCACAACAAGGTATTGGGGGAAATATCTCGCTGGAGAATGTTAGCTTTCGCTACAAGCCATCGCTACCATATGCTGTGTCGAACTTGTCCCTCGCGATACCAGCCGGTCAGGTATTGGGAGTGGTCGGAGAATCGGGGTCGGGAAAATCGACGCTCGCCAAACTAATCCAGAGAATGTACGTGCCAGAAAACGGCCGCGTTACTATAGATAGTACTAACATCGCGCACATCCATCCAGCGTGGTTTCGCAGGCAGATTGGAGTGGTTTTACAAGAGAATGTCCTTTTTAATAGGACTATTCACGAGAACATTGCGTTATCGAATCCCGGAATGTCTCGGTCAAAAGTCGTTGAAGTTGCGAAGCTGGCGGGGGCTGACGAGTTCATTGCTCGAATGCCCGATGGATATGACTCCCGGTTAGAAGAGAGGGGGGCTAATCTATCTGGTGGCCAAAGGCAAAGGATCGCAATTGCGCGAGCTTTGGCAAGAAATCCTAAAGTTTTAATATTTGACGAGGCGACTAGCGCGCTAGATTATGAGAGTGAATTTATCATCCAGCAAAATATGTCTGAAATCGTGCGGGGCCGCACCGTAATAATTATTGCGCATCGCTTGGCTGCCGTTCGCAATTGTCATCGCATCATTTCCATGCTGAACGGCAAAATTATGGAAGATGGCACCCACGACGATCTAGTTAGAATCGCGGGGGGTATATACAGCGGCTTGTGGGCCCTCCAAAGCGGCACACGGGGATAGGTGTCATGCGTTCTTGCACTCGCGCGAATTCGGATATGAATGGGTCAGTCAAATGAGCGCTCTCAGGAAAACCACGTTTGGCCGGCGCGGTAGCCTAGTTTTGGCGGAAATTGGAAATAGGTACCGCGTTGTTCGTTCCGCATGTCGGCAGCTCGCCGGTGGATGGAGCAATGGTGGTCCGGTGCCGATCGGCGTTAAGAATGGGGCCGCGGCCCCAAAAGCGATTGGATTTCAATCAAGCGGCGCGGAGCTGTCTGCTCTTCCTCCGTCGCCCATACGCACACACCTTATAACCGCTATCTGTCTAATTTTTGCTGTTGCTCTCGTAAGCAGCTGGCTATTCTCAGTCGACGTATATGCAACGGCGTACGGGAAGATACAGCCTGTAGGGCGCAGCAAAGCGATCGAATCGCTATATTCCGGCTCCGTAAGCTACATTTCGGTGCGCGAAGGCACAAAGGTTAAGGCCGGCGACAGGCTAATTGGTCTTGATAAAACGGACGCTGTTGCTGAAACGGAAGCTGCTAGCTTACAAACCAGTGAATTGAGGGCGGAAATTATAAGATATCGGGCGGGGTTAGGTTTAATACTAAGCGGTGCATTTCGAAATTATAGACCTGCAGAATTTCCAAAAGATATGGCACCTATGCTTAGGGAGCGGGAAAATACTCTGCTCGAGGCCGACATTGAAAAGTTGCAAGCGGGGCTCGATACGTTAGCGACGAAAATTAAGCAGGCATCGGCTCAACAGGATACTCTACGCGCGTCGATCGAGGGCAGCGATGAGATTATTCGCGTGCTGAGTCAACGTTTGAAAATGCGAAGTGACTTGGAAAAGGAGGGATGGGAATCGCACGCCAATGTATAGGATGCGACCGAGGCTGTATCCAGGGAGATTGCAAAAAAGCTTTCGGACGAGGCGCAAATGAAGGAAAAAGTGCCGGAAATCGAGGGTTATAATGCGCAGCAACGGGAACAAATAGCCGAATTTGTAGCGAACTATGAAAAAGGGCTCTCTGTGGCGCAGGCGAGTCTAGATGAGAAAGAACAGGATCTAACGAAATCCTACTCGAAACTCCGTTATGCGGACATCGTCGCACCAATAGACGGTACAATACAGCAAATCAGCGTGACGACAATTGGGCAGGTGGTAAGTCCCGGGCAGCAGCTAATGACAATTGTGCCTTTGGGGGGAAAATTGGAAATTGAGGCTTTATTGGAAAACAAAGACATTGGTTTTGTTAAGCCAGGTCAAGATGCCGTCGTCAAGGTCGACGCGTTTCCATTTTCTCGCTACGGCACAATCGCAGGGGCTGTCGCGCGTATTTCGAGAGACTCTGTGGGATCGGTGGAAGCGGTTTCGTCCACCGATACTCAGCAGAAAGTCGTGGAGGCAAAAGAGTCTGCGGCCGCTCCCGTTCCGAGCACTCATAACTTGGTCTATCCAGTTATTATTACGCTGAAATCGGACACAATTAATGTCGAAAATAAGCCGACTCCATTATCAGCAGGGATGACCGCGGTGGTTGAAATTCGTACCGGCAGCCGTAGTGTCTTAGAGTACCTCTTCTCGCCTTTTATAGAAGCAAAGTCACAAGCATTCCACGAGCGATAGAACCAAGGTGGTCAGCATGAAGCTGGTGCATCCTTTGGGGAGAGGGTGAATCGCGAACGTCTACCGGTCGTTCCCAGTGGTTGTCCATTGCTTCCTTGGCCCGCCTGACCAGTTGTGCACAGGAAGAAGCCAAAATCGGCTCTCCACTTCGTGAACTATACTTGGGCGGCTAATGTTGCTTCGAGCGACTAGCTTGCTTACTATTTAACTTAGATAGATAGTAATTGCTGCATAAAAGGTGTGGCTGTGGGAGCGCTATGAACCTGGAGACTCCGCTCGTTAAGTTGTTTGACTATGAAATCGCTCCCCTTTTGGAAGCGCTTCCTCCGCCTATGGCTGAGGTTTGGTCCGTTCACAGCAACAGGCAGGAAAAATTTAAAGTTCACAGGCAGACGCGCTCTATCGTATTCGAATGGCTAGAAAATTCATGGCGTCCTGGGATGCCAGTCGAAGTTCTGCAGTATCAGTATGCTCCTGCTACCCTCACTCAAGAAGTTTACAGCTGCGCAAGTCGTATTTTACAGCATTTCGGTGGCCGCGTCGTCAAACTGATGCTTGCCTCCTTGACTCCGGGTGAAAAGATACATCCGCATCGTGATTTGGCTCCTGCCTTGACCGACGCGCATCGGTGCCACGTACCGCTTATATCTAGTAAAGATGTTTCGTTTTATATCGATGAGAAGCCGCACTATCTGGCGCCGGGTTCGGTATATGAGCTTGATAACACTCGCACTCATGCTGTGACCAACATGGCGCCTTTTCATCGGGTTCACCTGATATGCGACGTTATGTGCCCGCCTCTCGATAAAGGGCGCCGGGAAAAGCCGTGATCCTGTCGGAGAAATTCGAATTTATTTTTATCAAAGGTATGAAAGTTGGCGGGACCAGCGTCGAGATGGCCTTGTCAACCTTGTGCGGGCCAAATGATATAGTTACGCCGATTATGCCAATTGACGAAAAGCAAAGGTTGGAAATGGGCGGCCGGTGCCAGAATTTTTCGCGATCCCCTGATGTGGCCCAGACATATATCGAGCAGGTAAAAACACTTTCCCCAAAGGAGCTTGGGAGGCTGCGCCCTCCGCACGATCTTTACCACAATCACATGCCGTTAGCAGAAGTTGCTGCGACGTATGGAAAATCGCTTTCGAAATTTCGGCTCGTGTTTATCGAACGTTGCCCTTACAGCAAATTGGTTTCGTGGATGAATATGCGTCTCAGCGCTCATCGATATAAAACCGGTGGCGAAATGAAGGCCACGTTGGATGAAATTCGAGACCATATGGACGAGGCGCTTGAGAGCGGTCGAGCCGCCAGGTTACTCAATATTCCTCGCTACACGTTGCCGGGCATTGCCCTCAGAACCCATATGTTACGGTATGAAACTATCACAAGTGATTTTGACAATTTCGTTAGGACGCTGAACGTCGGCAAAATTCCGTCCTTGCCCCACGCAAAAAAGGGGCTCATGGCCAATTCTCTTAATCCGAAGGAAATATTCACAGACAAGCAGTTAGGCGTAATTAACGCGCTCTTCAAAGAGGAGTTTCTCGCCTACGATTATCAAATGCTCTAGGAGATGGTAGTGATGCTTGCCGCTTTGTCTGGGGAATGCGCTCGACGCTTGGCCGGTTGGTGCTCGTTTAAGGACAGGAACGGCTCGGTGAGCTGTTGAAGCTTGGCGGTTGAAAAAGACGGCGGACTGCACGAGCATAAAAAGACCGTTCGGAGCGACATGATGAAAAACGTCGTGGTTATACTTTTGGATAGCCTCAATCGGCACATGATCGGTGCTTATGGAGGCAAGGAGTTTTCCACACCAAACCTGGACCGCTTCGCCAGTTCAGCAGTTAAGTTCACCCGGCACTACACCGGCTCGTTACCATGCATTCCGGCAAGGCACGATATCCTTTGTGGCGCGTGGGACTTCCTATGGAAGCCTTGGGGATCAATTGAATTGTGGGAAGACGCAATCACCTATGAGCTGCGTTCTAAGGACATTGTTTGTCAGCTTATCAGTGACCATCCCCATCTTTTTGAAACGGGCGGAGAAAATTATCACGTCGATTTCTCTGGCTGGTCATACGAACGCGGTCACGTTGGAGATCTTTGGAAAACGCGCCCGGACCCAAGCTGGATTGGAACTCCTGTAAACGGTCGCAAGCATAGACAGTATAACAACAGTCGAACCTATTTTCGGGAAGAGGCGGATTTTCCGGGGCCTCGGACGATGTCCGCGGCGGCGAAGTGGCTGAATGAAAACGCCACATATCATGATCGTTTTTTTTTGCTAGTGGACGAGTTCGACCCCCACGAGCCTTTTGATACTCCCGAGCCGTGGGCATCAAGGTACGATCGGGAGTGGAAAGGCCCTCATTTGATTTGGCCCCCCTATACAAGTGGCGCGGTGCAGCGAGGTGTCTTAAGTCAACCTGAGGCGCGCCAGCTTCGTGCCAGTTATGGCGCAAAGCTTTCGATGATTGATCACTGGCTTGGTAAAGTGCTCGATGCCATTACATCTAATAATCTTTCAGATAACACCTTAGTTATTGTTTGTAGCGACCATGGCCATTACTTAGGAGAAAAGGATATTTGGGGAAAACCCCCAGAGCCGCTATATGAGCCCATCTCCCATATCCCGTTGATGATTCAGTACCCACGTGTTCCACCTGGCGTGTGCGATGCTCTTACAACGAGTGTGGATATCCACGCCACGGTTGCGGAGTTTTTTGGCGTTTCCCAGCGCCAGCGGACACACGGAAAATCACTGTTACCCTTGCTAAGGAAGCAGGTTCCGTCGGTGCGGGAGTATGTTCTCACCGGGGTGTGGGGCCGTGATGTGCAAATCGTTACGCATCGATTTAAATATTCTCGAGGTCCCGTGGGAGGTAACAGACCTCTTTCACTAGTGTCCAATCGGTGGTCGACACGACCAATCGGCATTCCACGTTATGAAGCTCTTCCTCTTCCAGATCAGCGCGCAGTACTCGATAGTATGCCAGGGTCCAACGTCCCCGTGTTGCATCAACGATGGGAAACGGGCGATAAAGTGCCCACCACGGTTGCCTCGTACCGCTCGACAGGAAACCATCTCTTCGATCTCGACGAAGACCCGCACGAGAGGCGCGACTTGGTTGAGACGGAACTGGAAGAATATCATGCGAACCTGCTACGGAACGCCTTATTTGAAGTGAACGCCCCGTCTAGCCAGTTCGAACGGCTTCAGTTGTCGATTCCGGATTGAGAGCCAAAAGTTGAATTGGAACATCTTGCGAGGCCGGAGCCTAGCGGAGTCGGTCTGCTTCTACGACAAGGGGGTTGACAAATGACGTGGGGAGTTCCGGGTAGCCGGACGCGTTGACCTTTGTTGGGAGATTACAATTATCATGCTTCGGAAGGCGAAATTGCAATTCTTCTTTTCTGCGGCCCCTCGTTCGGTTGCTGCCAGTTAGAACTGGGGATCTGGGTTAGAACAAACCTCCTGGCGTGCAGATCGTCAGATGAGCCGCTTAGCCGGAAACGTCTCCAAAACGTCCGGATAATATCAAACTATCTTTCGATTTAAATTGTTGTTAGTATATTGTGCCGATGCGATAAAGAAGGCCGCAATGAAAAAAAATGGTTTGGGGCTATTAATGGCGAACTTGCTTTGTCAGTCACTTTCCTATGTTGCGACTGCCGCTGTTACTCCGAATAGCGATCCTGCTTTGGCCGTGTTTTCCGCCGATCAGCTGGGGCGAGCGGTCCAAGGCCCCCTTTGGACTCCCACCCAGAGCGAGGCAAATAGTGCGAGGTCTGCGCTGTTAGAGTTGGTGAAAAAAAAGGGCAGGCCAACCGGAGACGCCAAGCTCCCTGACGACATCAGAATCTGGCGTGCTGTGGAAGAAGATAAGGTTTACGCCAACTTTGACCGCTACAGCTTGCAGTTTGCAGGAGTCCACCCGCCCCAGAAGAACATCTTAATCAACGGATATTGTTTGGGCGGTCAATCTGACAAGTGGGTTTCCGTTGCCGACGGGGGCGCATGTTTTTTTCAAGCGTACTATGATCCGGAAACCAATTCTATTACGGCCCTCGGCACGAACGGCCGATAGGTTGCTACGAGGAATCATTTAAAGCGTGGCTGGCCTGACGCCTCGAAGCGGGCTGGTTCGGAAGGCACGCTGATCCGCGCTGCAATGTCGTGGGTTTTTCAGACTTGTGGTTCGGTATTGACTCCTCATGATGCAAGGGGGCAGGACGCAAAATTATGGCCGAACTAGGATAGGCTCTCATACCGGGCAAAGATTTCGAAGGCCAGGCGCGTGGTTATGATGGGGCTGCTTGAGGCAGTGTCCGGCCCTGCGCGGACGCGCCTTAGGTGAAGAGCAGGAATAGCAGCGCCCCTCGCGTGCTTGCAACGGCTGGTCGCGCGGTCTTTTGCGCTGTTGTTTATGTCGACCCGTTCACGGACATCGCCGTCCGGTGCTGAGACTAAGTCCATAAGCCTGGAACTCCAAGTGAAGGGGCGGAAAATTCGGGCTACCCCCCGCAGACCACAGCGGCGCGTCGGCTGGCCGACAATCGAATCACGATGCGGAATGCGAAATCCATCAATCCCAATATTTTTAGTCACTTGTATTAATTATGTTGTCGTACCCTATACTATTCGGATTAGTAATGATACAAATGTCACCCCTGGTCATTTCAAGCCCCTGGAGGACCCTTATGTCGGATACAGTTTACGTCGGTGGAGTGTACCCAATTACCGTAGTTGGCGCTACTCCGCAGGATCTCGATAAACTTAACGTTGCGATGTGGGACGCAGAGGGTTCTTATTCCGCGTGGACGGCTCTCGTGCTGGCGTCTGAAAATGGTACGACGATAACAATCAACCATAGTGACGACGACAGCTACTATTACACTACCCAAGACGGTCACGCGGGTAATAACATTAATTGGGATCCTGATGCGGGGACTGGATATGTTACCCAAGCGGATCCTTCCCATGTCGCGGGCGTGCTCTCACCGGCACTTGCGCTGGTTCACGAAGCGGATCATTCGATGGATTATTGGTCAGCTCCGTCCGATTATGTGGAGCGGCTGAGCTACCGAGAAGTTGATAATCCTGACGACCCAGCTATAGCACGTTATACCAATGGTGAAGATAGGTACGTAATTCAAAATATTGAGCCCACACAGGCTGTGCAAATGGGCGAAACTGTGCGGGATACCCATCAAGGCACTGAAATCGTTCTTAATAATCCTAGCGAACACACGGATTCTTCTAACACATGGAAAGCGTATAATGGTGCCCAGCAGTTGGTGAATTTGGGCAGTTTCAGTCCATCCTCGTTCAGTCCTTATGCCCCGGGCGCTGGCCCGGGCGGTGCCGACGTTGTTGGCGGAGGCGATGTTGGTGGGGGCGGCTGGTATTATTATTATTATGGGAGCTGAGCCAGGGCCCTCGATTTGAAAGCGCGTCGGTTCTTGATTCGAGCCTTATTGTTTGGCGATGAAAGGGAGTTGGCGCTGAACCATGCAGCGCGCGGCGCGAACGTTCGTGGTAGATTGCTAACAAGGATGGAGATCAATGGATAGCCGAACGGTCGTCCAATACATTCTCATGAGTAACACTCGGTGGCGTACTGATGGCCAGTGGGTAGATCGTAGAGGTGATCGCAATGAGGGTTCAGGGGCCGCTTATTTTCACACTGACTCTCGGGATGGCCGCGGCTGCCCTAGCGCAGGACAATGGTGCTCGTGTGCAAGGTAATTACGTTCAGCCCGCGTCAGGGATGACCTTTCCGCAAATCGTCGGTGATTTCCGGCGTGAGTCCGTGCGGCAAAATCAGCCAGACGCCACAGACATCAGCGTGGGATATCAGCGCCGTCACCCTGGAGCGGAGATTGTTGGCACGGTTTATTCTTATCCTACGCCAGTGCCACCTGCGACCGTGGCTGGAGATGCTCCAGAGGTACGGAACAAGCTCTGTGGCGCGCTAGCGGCACAAATTGTCAAGGCCATTGAAACCGACTATCCGTCCGCTCATCGCCTGCAAACCAATCTAATCACTCTGATCCAAAATGGTGTGGTTCAAAACGGATATCATGCGCGCTACAGCATGACTGTGCCGAACTTTATGAATCGGCCGCTGCAAGGAGTGCAAACGGAAGCCTATGTCTTTTGTTATGCTGGTGGTAAGTGGACGGTTGAATACAGATTCACCTATCCGGAATCCGCGACGGACGCGGCGAATGCGATTGCGCAGTTTATGAACAATCTCAAATGGACCTTCACTCAAAGTCAATGACATAAGCGTCATCCGAGGAATCATTCCATTAGTATTGCCCGTTATGTGACTGGGCGAACAGAAGGCCGGTCCCGGTTGAAAGTATTGCCGTGGCCTAGCGCCGGTGCGATCGTTTCAGACGGTAAAGGCAGGCCGAGCGGGGGGGCACTCAACTCGGACGTACAAAGGGGCCCTACATACAGTCCAATACCAGAACAATCCTGGTTGAACTCGCTGTCTTGGCTTGGTTGGTTGTCAATAAAAGATTATCGCCGCCCTAGCTTAGACATCACCTCGTCGCCCAGAAGATTTTCGCTGTGGCTGCCATTTTTTCGAAGGAAACGCCGGCTTTAGCGTCGAAGGCCTCATGCTAGATGTTCCTTCGACAGGGCTGCTGAGGGCGAACTGAGCCTTGGCCTTGATATTTACTATCACCTTGTCGCGCACCGCCCCCTCCCTGACCAAACTCTCGCCGTGGATTTCCCGGGTGACACTGCTATATGTAATTCGCTTGCGGCCTGCTACTTGAGCTGTGCAAGAAATTCTAGAGTAGTTTTCGCTGAGGAGAGGGGCACGCCACCCACTATGGTCGCAATTGTTCTGTTAACGCGTTTAATGGTGGCTAGCACGATCTGACTAGCTAACTTTCCTCGGGTGTCGAGCGATAAGACATATCTCCGGCCGTCTAACGGATCCGCTAGTCGCCGGAGGTAACGGCGTTGAATTAATGTATTGAATGTTTGGTTAGCCACTTGTCTTGAAACGCCCAATTCAGACGCATGTTCGCTTGCGCAGGCTTCAGATTGTGAGACCGCAACCAGAAGATAAATTCCTTCGCGCGGGACATCCAAGAAACCCGCTACAACCAAGTCGTGCTGTATTTGGGAAAGTAAAGCATTGGTAGCGTTGTACAAAAGCTCATCTAGTGGGTACGGCATCGTATCAATCGTTACCTTTTGCCCCTCGAATGAACGAAGTCAGGCGTTATCTAAAGATCCGCGGCCTCCCGCCGCTAAAAAAATGAAATAGCATTGCTCAGTCAGTTTCCCCAAATACTTTATCAATGAGCGCATTCAGGTATACCGGGTACTTACGTCAGGTTAGTTATGCGATTTATCGCATTGTTCCAGTCATCATTTCGCTCGAACCGGCAGCGCGGGTGCTCAAGCGCTGTTTAGCTTGATACTGTGGCACCAGACACCTGTTTCGTGATCACCTCCAATATTTAACAGCCATCGCCTGGCCTCCCAAGATACCGAGAATCTGGGAAAAGGGAGGGCCATGGGCCGCCAGATCGGCTACGCCCGCGTTTCGACTGACGATCTGCATGGCAAAGCTCAGAAGGCGGCCCTGCCCGCCGTCCCCTGCGACCTACTTTTCTTCGAACAGGAGTCCGGCGCCAACCGGGAAAGGCCAGAGCTCGCTCGGGCCCTGAAGGAGCTGCGGTCTGGCGATACTCTAGTGGTCGCCCGCCTGGAGCGGTTGGGCCGATCGCTGATCCATTTGCTCCAAATCATGGAAGACCTCGAAGCGAGGGGGATTGCCTTTCGGTCGCAAAAGCAACCGCCGTCGCCTTGACGTTCCGGGATACCGCCTCGCAAAAAGGGTGCGGATGTGCTACAACGTACCGAACAGGCTAGTCCGCAATAAGGTGACAGCCAGGGCGGGCAAGCGTGATCGAACCCTTACAGAAAAGGACAAAAGAAGGCGTGCTCTACACGCGTCCACGCCCGATATTATTGGCCTTGGCGGAACTCCTTGAATTATCTCGTGACGACCTTGTGCGCCGCTGCACTATCACCGATAGGAGCGATCCGGGATACGTGCCGAGCGAATGCCTTATGTATCTGGTACGAGCCCGAAAACGCGACAACTCTGACGCCTTCTTCGAGCGGCTGTACAAGACTCTCGCAGGCAGGGTTCTGAAGGCCTTACCGCGATCGCACTCCCGCAAAGGGGTTAAGGAGATCGAATCTGTCACCAATAGCCAGATCCGCGACCAGGCCTTCGGCTTCTTCTGCGAAATGCTTGCGCTGGATCGGCAAGGATATGACGAGCGCCTTGATTATTACGAATTGAGGTTCGATGGTGCGGTCGCGAACCTGCGGCGAGATGCGAGGGAACAGGCCTGGGCGGCCGAAAACCGCTCGGTTCCCCTTGAAATTAATGAGGAAACTAACGAGCCCTCGCCCGAGGTAAACAGGGCCCTAGGCCACGAGGACCCTTTTAGCCCTGAAAAAATAAACGAAGCCGATTACCGGTTCCGCCTCAATGCAGCGATAGATGCTTTACCACCAGAACAAAGCAGGATCGTTACGATGATAGGCCGAGGCGTCCCGATAGATTCGACAGACCCATACGCGATAACGATCGCCAAGACGCTCGGGAAAGTCGAAAAAACCATTCGCGCGCATCGCGACAAGGCTTACGAGGCTATTCGCAAGGCGCTTGCATCGGATGCAAAGCAATGACGAACAGGCTAACCACACGCGACGATATTTTAGGGGCGTTCTCCGTCGAGCCTTCCAATGACCGCAGGACCCTTGAACGCTATCTTCGTGAATACCCTGAGCATAGTTCAGCACTAATAGATTTGGCTCAACAAATCGATCTGATCTCTAACTCAGAGAGTTCGGAGCTAGATGCGGAAGATGATGCACTAATTAATGCCGCCTGGACAAAACACGAGCTCGCTTTCCGACCCGCCTCAGTCGATTTATTGAGCTCACTAAGTGTCGAGAAGCAACGTGAGATAGCTCGATCGCTTTTAATACCGCGGCAAGTCATGACCGCGTTACGCGACGGGAGAATATTGTTTTCTTCGATACCGAAGACTTTTCTCCGAAAGTTTGCAGAAGCCCTTAGCTCCACTCTCGAGGATCTAACTTCTGCGCTGTCAGGTCCACGTCTGGCTGTCGCAAAAAGTTACAAGGCGGACGAAAAGCCGGCCGACACAGGCCAAATTTCACTTGAACAAGCACTTATAGACGCCGGCGTAGATGCCGAAACTCGCGGCCAGATTTTAGACGAAGTGGCTTAAAATGGACGCCGTTGAGGTTGCCCGACAGATTGCAACCCAACTCCATAACGCTTTAGTTGATGCCGGAAGCGATCCTTGGGATAGCTACGCTCTGGCAATCGCGGAGGCCAAGCGGCGTGATATCGATGTCGAACCGGCTGGCAAGGGCGCCGGAATCTTAGACAGTGGCCGGGCAACCTATGTGCCCAAGGACAGGCTAATCGTCTATGAACGTTGCGCCACGCGGTTCGAAGAAGCGTTTCTAATTGCCCATGAGCTTGGGCATGTCGAACTGGGTGACGATGTCGATCCGGGCGGCACCGTCGATGTCCAGATCGATCTCATGCGAACGACGGAGCCGTCGCCGGTAGGGGTGGACCGCGTGGTGGACTATAGCCCGCGGCAGCGCCGGGAAGTCCAGATGGATCTGTTCGCACGTGAGTTTCTGCTACCCCGCCCGAGGGCGCGCGCCCTGTTTTTGGAAGGCGGGATGCCTGCGAGCGCCATCGCCGCGAAGCTAAACGGGCCTTTCGAAGTCGTTGCCCAGCAGCTCTTTGATGCGTTGCTGCTTCCACCGATCTCGTTTGTGCCGCCGGGCGCTCGCGGCGAGCGGCCCCTAAACCCCGAACAGAAAGCGGCCGCGGATCATCGCGGTGTAGCGTATCTGCTGGAAGCTGGCCCGGGCACCGGCAAGACACAGACCTTGACCAGCCGGGTACACGGCTTGATCGCGGAAGGCATTGATCCACGGCGCATCCTGGTATTGACGTTTTCCAACAAGGCCGCTCGTGAACTGGTTGAGCGGCTTGCTGGGGCGGACAAAAGCGCCGCCGCGGCCATCCCTGTCAGCACCTTTCATGGCTTTGGTCTGGATGTAATCCGCCGCTTCCACGCCGAACTTGGTCTGCCAAAGGATCCCAGGCTGCTGGACAGGACCGAGGCTGTCGAGCTGCTGGAGGGGGAATTCCCGAAAATGCGGCTGGAGCATTTTCGCAATCTCTATGATCCGTCCCAGGTGATCACAGACATCCTGCCGGCGATTTCACGCGCCAAGGACGAGGTTGTCAGCCATGAGGAGTATGCTGCCCTAGCTCAAAAAATGACGGCCAAAGGCCCTTCCGAAGCCGCGGACAAGGCTGGCGAAGTCGCGCAAGTATACGCGCTCTATGAACAGCTCAAAGCCCAGCGGCAATCCGTCGACTTCGGCGATCTCGTATCTCTGCCGGTGCGGCTGCTGGAAGGCGATGAGACGATCCGAGCCCACTTCCAGGCGCAATACGATCATGTTCTGGTCGATGAATATCAGGACGTCAACCGCAGCAGCGTGCGCTTGCTCACCGCGTTGCGGCCGGATGGCCACAATCTCTGGGTCGTCGGCGATGCCAAACAGTCCATTTACCGGTTCCGCGGCGCTTCCTCTTTCAATATGTCCCGCTTTGGCGGGGACGATTTCAAGGGCGGTGAACGCGGCCGCCTGAAGATCAACTATCGCTCCTGCGGCGAGATCGTCGACACGTTTGGCGCCTTCGCCGCGGATATGAAGGCCGCCATCGGGGACAGCAGTCTCAGCGCTGAGCGGGGTGACGGCGGCAACCCGCCCCTGCATCGTACGATCCGGGAGGGGGCGGAGCAGGCCGCTGCGCTCGCCGATATGATCGAAGCGCTACGCGCGCAAGGCCTCTCCTATCGCGACCAGGCGATCCTCTGCACCGGCAACGAGAAACTTTCCGAATTCGCGCGCGATTTGGAGCGCCTCGGAATTCCGGTCCTGTTTCTGGGCAGCTTGTTTGAGCGGCCCGAAGTCAAGGACATGTTGGCCTTGCTGTCCTTGCTAACGGACAAGCGCGCCATGGGACTTGTCCGCATTGCGACCTGGCCGGAGTTCGCCATGCCCCTGCAAGATGTCGGCTTGGTCATGGACCATCTGCGGACTGCGGAGAGCGAGCCTTTGGTTTGGCTTGAGAACATCGACACGCTGGAGGGACTCAGCGCCCAATGTCGGGCCTCGCTCCAACGTCTGACGGCCCTGCTTGCGGGATTTTCGCCTGCTGCCCAGCCCTGGAAAGTACTGGCGGAAGTGCTTCTCGACCGCTGCGACCTGCTAAAACGCTGGATCGCGTCGGGGAGCGTCCGAGACCAAAATCGCTGCATCGCCCTGTGGCAGCTTTTGAACTTCATACGCGTGCAGCCTCCAGCAGCAGGCCTGCCGGCCGCGCGGTTGTTGACGCGCATCCGCCGGTTGGTGCGGCTCTCCGACGATGGCGATCTGCGCCAGTTGCCGGCCGCGGCGCAGGGCCTCGATGCCATCCGGCTGATGACCATCCATGGTTCCAAAGGGTTGGAATTCCCCGCCGTCCATATTCCAGGCATGAACGCCGACACTATGCCGGGAAATCCCCGGACGCCTGCCTGCTTGCCACCCGACGGCATGGTGGCGGGGTGGGAAGGGGATTCGCTCTCGCTGTTCAAGGCGGGCAATGCCGAAGAACGGGAATGCCTGTTCTATGTCGCGCTCTCCCGCGCCAAGGACCACCTGGTCCTCTATTCCGCGCGGGAAAAAGTGGGCGGCGGCAATCGACCGCCATCTGCCTTTTTGGCGCGTTTGGGGGGCAAAGTCGCGCAGTCTGCCATGGTTCCCACCCGGACCCTGCCCGACGCTGCCGAAGAGACGCCAATCGGGATCGCAATCGCTGGACGCCTGCGGGTCACGGACGCGCAGATCGCGGTCTTTGAAAAGTGTCCCCGACGCTTCTTCTACACTTACCTTCTGCGCACCGGCGGGCGGCGCACCATGACGCCGTACATGCAGCTGCATGACGCCGTGCGCGCCATCCTTGACGCCGGCCTTGAAGCCGACATGCAGGAAGCTGCCATTGCCGCGCGGCTGCAAGACGCCTGCGCTGACAAAGGCCTCGGAGAGGAAGGCTATCTTGAGGAATTCCACGTCCTGGGGATCGGCATGGTGGGCTATCTTGTCAGCACCCGCGCAGATGCGATCGTGACAGCCGGCGAGCAGATAATCATCGCCGTGGCGAACGATGAAATAATCGTGCGTCTGGACGATGTCCTGCTGCGACGTGACGGCAGCCGAGCGGTCCGCCGGGTCCGCACCGGCCATTTGCGCTCCGCGGAAAGCGATGATGTGGCGGCGGCGATGTTCCAGCTGGCGGCTAATCAGGCCTTTCCGGGCGCTATCGTTGAATTTGTCCATCTATCCGATCAAAAAGTGCGGCCCCTGAAGCTTTCTGCCGCAGTCCTGGGCCGGCGGAAGGAGAAATTAAGCAGTTTCCTGACGGACATCCGGGCTGGGCGCTTTCCGGCCAACCCTTCGCCTTTCTCCTGTCCAGGCTGCCCGGCTTTTTTCATCTGCGGCGCGGCGCCAGACGGAATTCTTCCAAAAACTTTCTAGGGATTTACCGGTCTGGCTTTTCGGACCCGATTGAACAGTTGAAGGCCCAGTTGTGGGGCCGCAACCCAATCGAAAGACCTCTCCCTATGACCACCGAAAACTCCACCCCGCCCGCCACGCCCGAATTTCTGGGGGGCTCGGACGGGGGCTCCGGCCATCTGATTTCGATCGCCGACCAGACCCTGGCCTTCCGCCCTGTGGCGATCGGCGACGCCACGCCCACCGGTACCCAGATTGCCCGCGCCGCCGGCAAAACGCCGGCACCGAATGTCGTGGTGATGGCTCTCTCGGGGGATGGCCAGCTTGAACTGGTGCGGCCCGATGAGGCGGTTGATCTGCGCCAGGTCAACCGCTTCGTGGTCGTCGAAAGCGACCGCCTCTATCTCCTCACCATCAATGTCGAGCGCTTCGAATGGCCCTGCCGGGTGATTTCGGGCGCGGTAGTGCGCAAGCTGGGCCATGTGCCCGCCGACGAGGAGATTCTGTTCGATCGCGAGGACCAGAAGGATGTGGTGGTCGGCGATACCGATCTGATCGATCTGGAGCACCACGGCGTGGAAGCCTTCCACAGCCGCAAACGCGTCTGGAAGCTCAATGTCCAAGGCGTCGTCCTGGATCTGACGCAGCCCACCATCTCGGTGCGCGATGCGATGATCAAGGCCGGCTTCGACGTCAACGCGCGCTGGTACATCTTCCTCAAGGTCCACGGCCAGCCCAAGAAGGAAGTGGCGCTGGACTATGTCGTGGACCTGCGCACCCCCGGCATCGAGAAGATCCGCCTCACCCCCAAGGGCATCGACAATGGCGAGGGCGCGCCGCCGCCGCGGCGCGATTTCGCGCTCTTGGAGCGGGACGAAATCTATCTTGACAATCTGGGTCTGCGCTGGGAAACGATGGTCGATGCCAAGCGCCGCTGGCTCCTGATCCACGACTATCCGATCATGGCCGGCTACACCATCGCCAAGACTTGCATGGCGCTGGAAATCCCGCTGACCTATCCGGGCGCGCAGATCGACATGTTCTATGCCTATCCGCCGCTCGCCTTGACGAGCGGCCGGGCGATCGACCGCACCCAGGTGCGTGCCATGATCCTGGGGCTGGAATTCCATGGCTGGTCGCGGCACCGCAATGCGTCTGCACCGTGGGACGCGGCGCACGATTGCGTCGCGACCCATCTGGCGCTGGTGGAATCCGCCATCGCCAAGGAGGTCGGGCTGTGAGGCCCGCCTGGACGCTGGCCTTCAGCGGGAAGGCGCATGACACGGTGAAACGGCATTTGTTTCCCGGTGATGGTCTGGAGGCGGCCGCGATCCTGGTCTGCACCCGCGCGCCGGGACCGCGGCAAAAGCTTTTGGTTCGCGATACGGTCCTGGTGCCCTACGACGCCTGCGCCCGCCAGTCGGACGCGATCACCTGGTCGGGCGCTTTTCTGGAAAATGCGATCGATCTGGGCGAGGCGCAGAAGCTTTGTCTTATCTTGATTCATTCCCATCCCGGCGGCTTGCTCGGCTTTTCCAAGAAGGACGATGACAGCGACCGGGCCACTCTGCCCAGCGTCTTCGCGGCCTTCGGCGATCTTCACGGTACCGCCGTGATGGTGCCCAGCGGCGCCGTCAAGGCGCGTCTTTATGCGCCGGCGCTGACACCCATGCCGGTCGATCTGGTCACAGTGGCCGGGGATGACATCAGCTTCTTCTGGGACAACGGCGGCGACGTGCCCCGGCCCATGGCCTTCACCGGCGCGATGACCGCGGAACTGGGCCGGCTTTCCGCCGTCGTGATCGGCGCGTCGGGAACGGGCTCCATCACGCTGGAGCAGTCGGGGCGCCTGGGCTTCGGGCGGGTCACCGGCATCGATTTTGACCGAGTGGAAACCCGCAATCTGAACCGCATCCTCAACGCCACCACCGACGACGCGGTGAAGGAGCTGCTCAAGACCGACGTGTTCGCCCGCGTCATGACGCTTTATCGCGGGGAAGGCGTGGCAGTCCCTGTCGCGGCCTCCATCGCCACACGAAACGCCGTGCTTGAGGCCAGCCAGGCCGATGTCGTGCTCTGCTGCGTTGACAGCCACGAAGGCCGCCAGATGGCCGACCTGATCGCCGCGGCTTTCTTGATGCCGTTGATCGATGTTGGGGTGGTGATCCCGGTGCGCAAGACCGACTCCGGTTTTGCCATCGCCGATGTCTGCGGGCGCGTCGATTATGTTCAACCGGGCGGCGCCACCTTGATGGACCGCGAGGTCTACTCGGCGGCGAGCCTGCGTGCGGAGTATCTGCGTCGCGTCGCCCCCGCTGCCCACCAGGAGGAGGTGGAAGCCGGCTACATCCGCGGCATGGCCGGACAGGCGCCGTCCGTCATCACCCTCAACATGCGCGCGGCGGCGGCCGGCGTGAATGAATTCATCGCGCGCGCCTACCCTTATCGCCTCGACCACAACCGCCGTTATGCCCGGACGCTATTCAGCTTGGCGGCGTGCGAGGAGGAGTATGTCTGCGAGGACGATTTTGCCAGGGCGCCAAATCCGATTTTGGCGCGCGGCGACCAGGAGCCGTTGCTCGGCCTGCCTGCCTTGACGGCATCCAAGAGGGCCGCAGCATGAGCTGGGCGCTGTGGTGGAAAAACGGGCGCGAAAAACTGATGCCGCGCCGGCGCCTGCATGTGATCGCGGGCGACACCTTGCCCAAGCGGCTGCCCCGCCGCGACCTGGTACTCGCCCGCGATGACGGGGAAGACTGGTGCGTGGGCCTGCGCTGTCCCTGCGGGTGCGGCGACGTCCTGGAGCTTCTGGTCGTCGCCGAAGCCAAGCCGCGCTGGGACCTTGTCATCGACAAAAAGGGCAAACCCAGCCTTTTCCCTTCGATCTGGCGCAAAACCGGCTGTCATTCCCACTTTTGGCTCTCCAAGGGCCGCGTCCGGTGGTGCTAGGTTCAAGCAATACAACTTTCGCCATTGATCCCTAGGGGTATCTCCATGCGCTTCCTCCACACCTCCGATTTGCAATTGGGCAAGCCGTTTGGCCGTGCGCCGGCCGAAGCACGCAGTGCCTTCCAGGAAGCCCGCCTCGATGTGATCGACACTATCGCTGCCGCCGCCCGTCAGAATAATGCGCCCGCCGTGCTAGTCGCCGGGGATGTGTTCGACAATTCCGAACCCGGCGACCGCGTCTTTCGCCAAGCGCTGGCGCGCATGAAGGCCGCCCCTGACGTGACTTGGTTCTTGCTTCCGGGCAATCATGATCCGGCCCGCGCCGATGGGCTTTGGAGCCGCTTGAACGGCGAAGCGCCGGCCAATGTCCGGCCGTGTCTGCAACCCGGCGTGGTTGAATTGGCGCCGGGCTGTGTCCTGCTCCCCGCGCCGCTTCAGTTCAAACGCTCCCTGGAGGATCCCACCGCCTGGTTCGACACCGCCGACATTCCTGCCGGTGTGCAACGGATTGGGCTGGCGCACGGCTCGATCCAGGACTTCGGCTCCAGCGATCCGGCGACCAATTTGATCGCGCCGGACCGCGCCCGCCGCAGCGGGCTGGACTATCTCGCCTTGGGAGACTGGCATGGCCGCCGCCAGATCGATCCCCGCACGCATTATAGCGGCACGCCGGAAGCCGACGACTTTGGCCGAGAAACCACCGGTGTGGTGCTGCTCATCGATTTGCCCGCGGCCGGCGCCGAACCGCTGGTCTCGGAAATCCCCACCGGTCGCTATGCTTGGATGGATGCAGCCTGGCAGTTGTCAGATGCCGCGTCGCTGGAGGGTTTGGTGGCTGCATTGGCGCCGGGGATCGAGCGAAAGAATCTGGTGGCGCGTCTCACCTTGTCAGGTCTTGTCACGCTGGCGGAGCGGGTCGCGATCCACGACCGGCTTGCCGAACACCTGGCCAATGACATTCGCTGGCTGGACTTGCGAATGGGGGATTTGTATTGCCGCCCCACCGATCATGACCTGGCGGAGATCGACGCCCATGGCGTGTTGCGCGACGCGGCGGAACGGCTATTGGCTCTGTCCGCGGAGTCAGGACCGCAGGGGCGACAGGCAGCGGCAGCGTTGGAACGACTTTATGTCGAGCACCAGCGCGCCCAGCGCTTGGCGGTGCTCTGATGCTGATCCGGGCATTAAAGATCGACAACTTCCGCAAATTTCGTCAGCCGGTACACCTATCAGGATTCGGTGACGGCCTGAATTTGGTGTGCGAGGCCAACGAAGTCGGCAAATCGACTGTGATGGAAGCCATGCGCGCCGTTCTGTTCGAGCGTCATGGTGCTAAGGGGCAAAAGATCAAGTCATTCCGCCCGCATGGCGACGAAGTGGGGCCGGCGATCGAGCTGGTGTTCGAGGTCGACGGCAAAACCTGGAACCTGAAGAAGAAATTCCTGCAAGGTGCCAGCGTTCTCTTGGAAGGGCCTTCGGGGCGCTATCAAAGCGATGAAGCAGAAGAAAAATTGCAAGCCTTGCTGGGCTTCTCCCGCGCCGGCAATACCGGCGCAGATGATGACAGTCGTGGCGCACTTGGGTTGCTTTGGGTCGAACAAGGGCAATCTCTCCTCCTGGAAGCGCCAGGCCAGCAAGCGCGCAAGACCTTCGAAGACGTCTTGGCCGGCGAAGTCGGTGTGGTCACGGGCGGCAAACGGGCCGTCGCCGTCATAGACTCGGTGCGCAAAAACTTGGCGGAGCTGTTGACCGCGACCGGCAAGCCGACCAAGCGGTTGGCGCAAGCCTTGGAGGCGGCGCAGGAGGCACGGACGGCCGCCAACGCGGCCAACACCGATCTTACCTTGTACGAAGATGCTCTAGCGCGCCTGGAGTCCAAACGCGGCGAACTGCGCCGCGTCCTGCGGGATCTGCAGGATGACGAGGATCGCGCGGCATTGGAAACGCTCAGAAAGGACATCGAACGGGCCAAGACGGCCGCGCAACTTCTACAGACGGCAACCCTTGTCTGGCAACAGGCAGTGACGGACCGCGAACGTCTGGAAGAGCAGGCGGTCCGGCGCAATTCCGACCAGGCCGCGCTAGCGTCGGCCATCACCACCCATGCCCAGGCCTGCGCCAATCAAGCGGCGCATCAGGACGTGTTGGGGGCCGCGAAAGTCCGTGTCGCGGAAGCAGAAGGGCTGCTGAAAGACGCCCGCGCAGCCGTGCGCGTGGCTGAAAGCACACGCACCATTGCCTTAAATGCCAGGTTCCAGGCTGACACCTTGCGCGCCAAACGCGCCGCCTTCGCCCGACTGGACAAAGCGGAAGCTGTCCAGCAGACCCTGGATCGCCTCGCTCAACAAATCGCCGCAGAGCGCATGGATACCAAGGCAGCCCAGCGGCTAGATGACCTGGATCGCAAACGTCAGGAAGCAAAGTCTTCGGTGGAAGCAGGCGCGGCCACGATTGCCCTGGCTTTGTCGCCTTCGGCACAAGGCGTCAAGCTGGACGGCGTCGCCGTCACTGCAGATCAGTCTTTTGTGCTATCGGCGCGCCGGGATTTGGAAGCGCCCGGCTTGGGTCGCCTCACTATGACACCGCCGGCGAGCGGAGAGGCGGCGCTAGCGCGGCTGCGCGCCGCCGAAGCCGATGTGCAAGCGTTTCTAGAAACGGTTGGCCATGCCGACAGTCAGATAGCCCGGGCGGCCGCGCGCACGCGCGCCCAGATGCAGGCCGAAGAAAAGTCACTCGCCGCCCAATTGGCGGTACTATGTCCAGCGGACTCGGCGCTCAAGATCGCAGCGGGATATGCGGCACTGCGTGCTGGTCTGGCTGGCCAGGAGCGGCCAGCCGATGCCGATGTCGATCCCGAGCAGCTTTTGGCGGCGTCCGAAACAGCGGACGGCGCCTATCAACACGCACGGGCAGACGAAGAAACTCAGAATGGCCGCATGGATGCGGCCCTGGAGGAGTTTCAGAAAACCCAGCTGCAGGACACCCGTCTTGTCGGACTGGTCCAACAAGCGGCCGCGGCCGTCGACCGCTTGCAGCAGATCGTCACCGACGCGCAAGCACAAACCGGCGAAGACGAACTTGCCGGCAAGATCGCCCAAGCCGCTACGAAGGAAGCGCAGACCGCGGTCGATCTGGAAACGGCGAAGCGGACAGCCCAGGCGCTCGATCTTGCAACGCTGGAACGCAAACTAGAGGCAGCTAACCGCCGCCAGGCCCGGCTAGCCGAGGAGCGGTTGGAGCTGGTGGGCGCGGTCGCCAAGCTTGAGGAGCAGGCCAAGACCCAAGGCGGCCAAGGACCGGCGACGCGCGCCCAGGGCGCGGTGGAGCTTGCGGAGGTGGCCGAGCAACAGGCGCAGCAATTGCGCCACGAGGCCGATATTCTTGCGCTGTTGAAGGAAACTCTGGAAAGCGCCCAGACGGATGCGTCCCGCAAGTATCTCGCGCCCGTCACCAAGCGGGTTGAACCTTACGTTCGCCGGCTGCTGCCCAATGCGAGCCTGAACTTTCATGACGATTTCCGTCCCAGCACATTGCTACGGGCGGGCCGTGAGGAAGCCACGGAAGATTTGAGCAAAGGAACCCAGGAACAAATCGCGGTTTTGACTCGGTTGGCGTTTGCCGATCTTCTTCTATCCAAGGGGAAACCAGCGTCTTTGATCCTGGACGACGCCCTAGTGTTCGCCGACGACGACCGCTTCGAAACGATGACTGAAATTTTGTCTGAAGCCTCCAAGCGAATGCAAGTTATCATTCTAAGCTGCCGTTCACGCGCATTTCGGCATCTGGATGCAACCCGGCTCTCGCTAAGTATCT
>JAICHV010000013.1 GCA_025924715.1 Alphaproteobacteria bacterium | reverse complement strand
GACGGAACGCCGCTCGAACGGCCTCGTGGAGCCGTCGCGCGGACTTCCCTCCCCTGGAGTCCATCTCCACCAGCAACTGATTGAGGGTCTGTTCGCGCTCGTCATTGCCGCCGCCGAGGCCTGCGCCGCGATGGCGGCCGACGGCGTCGATTTCATCGATGAAGACGATGCAAGGCGAATTCTTCTTGGCCTGCTCGAACATGTCGCGCACGCGGCTGGCGCCGACGCCCACGAACATCTCGACGAAATCCGAACCGGAAATGGTGAAGAAGGGCACATTGGCTTCGCCGGCGATGGCGCGGGCCAGCAAGGTCTTGCCGGTGCCCGGCGGGCCCACCAGCAGCACGCCTTTGGGAATGCGGCCGCCCAGGCGCTGGAATTTCTGCGGATCGCGCAGGAAGTCCACGATCTCTTTCAGATCGTCCTTGGCTTCATCGACGCCGGCGACGTCTTCAAAGGTGACGCGGCCCTGACGCTCGGTCAAAAGCTTGGCGCGCGATTTGCCGAAGCCCATCGCCTTGCCGCCGCCCGACTGCATCTGGCGCATGATGTAGATCCACACGCCGATCAGCAGCAGCATGGGGAACCAGTTCACCAGGATCGCCACCAGCGACGGCATGCCGTCATCCTGCGGCGAAACCTTGGTCTCGACATTGTGCTCCTTCAGCATCGGCCAAAGGGTGGTGTCGTTGGCAGGCACGGTGGTGACGAAAGGCTGGCCATTGGTGAAATCGCCATGCACCTGGTCGCCCTGGAAGGTGACGTCGCGAACCTGGTTCTGGACCACCTGTTCGTTAAATTTGGAATAGGAAATCGCCGAGGCGGTGGGGTGCGTGCCGGTCCCCTGGAAGAGGTTGAACAGGAAGACCAAGAGCAGCGCGATGACGATCCAGAGCGCCAGATTCCGCAGATTGTTCAAAGGGCCGTCCTTCTCAAATAGACCAATAGGCCATCGGGGCGCCGCCCGTGCACCTTAATAGATAGGGCGTTTGTAGCGCATTGCCAGCCTTCAAAACGTTAAGAAATTTGGCGGCATCAAGCAATGACCACCCGGCATAATATTAGCGGCGCGGGCGGGAACTTTCGCGAGCCAACACAAGGGTTTGTGGCCCGAAGCCCTGCAGCCGCCGGGGTGCCGGCGCCAGGCGGCATCCCGCCAGGGTCGCCCCTCCCCCCAATTTACCGCCACAGACCCGGTCATACAGACGCTCCAGCGCGTCAAATCTTGGGCGGTATTGCGCGCCCGACATCGCCATCAGCACCCCCGCCAGGGCGCGCAGTCCGACCTCGCGCGGCGCCGCCGCCAGGGCCAGCGGATCGAGCAACACCGCCTCGCCGCTGGGGCGCGCGGCCCGTTCCAGCACCGCCTGGGTGACCAGATCCAGCGCCTCGCGGGCGCGGGCCAGATGGTGGGCCGCGGCGGCGATGCGGGCGGGGGGAATTCCCGCGGCCTCGAGCTGCGCCGCCAGTAGCCGAATTTTGCCGCGCGCAAACCGCGCCTCCTGGTTCATCGGATCTTCCAGCCAATCCTGCCGGCGGGTGGTCAGCCAGTCGCGCAGCGCTGATCGCTTGAGCCCAAGCAGCGGCCGCGCCACGGCCAAACCGGCAAAGCCTGTTTGCGGAAATGGCGCCAGCATCTGCATGGCGCTCAATCCGTCCAATCCGCTGCCCCGCCCCAGCCGCAGCAAAAAAGTCTCGGCCTGGTCATCTTCGGTATGGCCGACATACAGCGCGCCGATGCCTTTGCGTGCCAGCCATGCGCCCATCAGGCCATAACGTGCGATGCGGGCCTGGGCTTCGATATCGGACCCCGGCGCGGGGCCTTTGGCCTTGAGAATATGGGCCTTCAGCCCTGCCGCCTTGGCCCAGCGCACTACCTGCCGCGCCGCGGCGGCGGAACCGGCACGCAACCCATGATCGACCGTCAACACCACTGGGGGCGGCGCCTTGCGCGCCTTGGCCCAAATCGCCAGCAGATGCATCAGGGCCAGGGAATCCCCGCCGCCGGAAACCGCGACCGCGCCGGGCCAGGCGCCCCGCAGGGCCAGGTCCTCCATGGCCCGCGCGAATGCAGTCTCCAGCCTATTTGCTGCAGGAGGCTTTGCGCGCGCCGGCTGCCGCCGCGAGGGTGGATTGGGTGGCATTGGGATATTTTGTCTTGAGGAGGCCAAGGGTGGTGCAGCCTGCGCTGGTCTGACCCTGGGCCAGCAGCGCCTGACCCAGCTTGAGCATAGCGTCAGGACTGCGGTCGGCGCGGGGATATTTTTTCAATTCCTCGGCAAAATCGCGGGCGGCGGACGGATAGTCTTGCCGGATAAAGGCGATATTGCCCACCCAATAGATCGCCTGGGAACTCAGCGCCTCGTCATTGGGATTGGCGTCCGCATAGGCGCGGAAGGCAGCGCTGGCTTCGGTATATTGCGCCTTGGCAAGCAGGTTCATGGCCACATCGAACTGATTGGCGCCGCGGCCCGGCGCGGCGGCGGCCGGCGGCGGAGCGGGGTTTCCGCTAGGCCCGCTGGAGGACAATGTGCCCAGGACGCCGGGCGGGCGGCCGGGCCCCACGGCGGCTGCAGAATTGTCGAGCGGCGGCAGGGTCGCGCCCGGCGTAAGCCGGCCTGGGCCTGGGGCTGCGGCGGGCGCTGCGCCGGCACTGGCGGCGGCGCAATTGAGGCCCTGGTTGTCGGGCGCGGCGCCCAATTGCTGCGCCGACAACATGCAGAGGCGATAGGCGAAATCTTTTTCGGCACGATCCAGCCGCTCATTGGACAGGGCGAGCTGATGGCTCAGCTCTTCATTGGCCCCGGTGGCGCGCGACAACGCCTGGGTCAGGCTTTGAACACTGTCTTCCAGCGTCTTGACCCGATCCGATAGCGCGGTAAGGCCGTCGGCGAGCTGTTTGGTCTGGGCATCCTGGCCGTCTTCATGGGCCTGGCGGGCAGCTTTCTCTTCATCGCTCTCGCCGAACAACTGGGCATGGGCGGGCGCCAGGGCCGTCAGCATGAGGCCCGAGGACAACAGCAGCGAAAAAATCACACCACGATGGATCATCAGGTTCCACTCTATGCAAACGGGTCACGCAATGAAAAAGGGGCGCGGAAATTTCCGCGCCCCCCGTTCTTAGTCCAATCTCAAGCAACGGTCACGAGTTGGCGCCGCCGGAGATCACGCTGACGCCGCGGCGGTTCTGCGCCCAGCAATCTTCGTTCGAGGCGGTGCAGATCGGCCGCTCCTTGCCATAGGAAACCGTTTCCAGCCTGCCGGCCGCGACGCCTTGGGCAACCAGATATTCCTTGACCGCATTGGCCCTGCGGGCGCCCAGCGCCAGGTTGTATTCGCGGGTGCCGCGCTCGTCGCAGTGGCCCTCGATGGTAAGGCGCACCGCCGGATATTTGCTCAGCCAGGCGGCCTGCTTGCCCAGAGTGGCCTTGTCGCTATCCATCACGGCATATTCGTTATAGGCGAAATGCACGGTGTCGCCGACATTGACGCGGAAATCCTGGGCGCTGCCCGGAACGATGGTGACCCGCTGCGGGGCGGGCACGGGCCTGGGGGCTGCCGCGGGCGGTGGTGCGGGCGGCGGCGCGGTGGCGACCGCTTCTTCCTTATGCGTGCAGGCTCCGACCAGCATCAGGGCCGACACGGCCGCAAGTTTCAGGCTGTGGTGAAATATGGACATGGCAATCGATCTCCCGGGAAAAAACTGACGCCGCCGCAATAGGCTGGCCCGAAGCAAAACTCTGCGCTCGTAGGCGAAACGAATAAGCCGGCAAAAAGAGCCAAAAAAACCAAAGGAAATGGCCATCCGCGCGGCCCATTGGCCCCACATTTGCCCATGCCGGGCCGGTCCGGGGCAAGGGATATTTGTTCCCAGTCATACAATTGTTTTTAACGATCGACCCGCGCTTTTCCAGGCGAATCACCCCCCGCTGGTGCTTTGCAGCAAGGGCGACCAGGCGGGATCCGACGCATCGCCCGGGGTCATCACCCGCCGCTCGTTACGCCCGGTCACATCCACCGACCAGATCTGCGAACCACGGCCCCCCTCGAGGGTGCGGGTGAACATCAGGACGCGGCCATTGGGGGCCCAGGTCGGGCCTTCGTCCTCCCAGCCCGAAGAGATCAGCCGCTCGCCGCTGCCATCGGTGCCCATCACCCCGATATCGAAGCGGCCGCCCGCCTGCTTGGTGAAGGCGATCAGGTCGCCGCGCGGCGACCAAACCGGCGTGCCGTTGCGCCCGGCACCGAAGCTGATGCGATGCTGGTTCGAACCATCGGCATTCATGACATAGATCTGCTGACTGCCGCCGCGGTCGGATTCAAAGGCGATCTTGCTGCCATCGGGCGAGAAGGACGGCGCGGTATCGATCGCCGGATCATTGGTCAGGCGCTGGATGGCGCGGCTTTTCAAATCCATCACATAAATGTCGGAATTGCCGTTGGTCTCCAGACTCAGCGCCACCTTGCTGCCGTCGGGCGAAAAGCGTGGACTGAACGTCATGTTGGTGAAATCGCCCAGGACTTCCTGTTTGCCGGTTTCCATGTCGAACAGATAGACCCGCGGCTTGGTGCCGATATAGGACATATAGGCGATCATCTGCGCCGTCGGGTTGAAGCGCGGCGTCAGCACCATATAGCTGCCATTGGTCAGGGGATTCGGATTGGCGCCGTCCTCGTCCATCACCATCAGGCGCTTGATCCGTTTGGTGGCGGGGCCGGATTCGGAAATGAAGACGATGCGGGTGTCGAAATAACCTTTCTCGCCGGTAATGCGCTGATAGATCGCGTCCGACACCAGATGGGCGATGCGGCGCCAGTTTTCCGGCTGGGTGAAGAATTGCTGGCCCAACATTTGGGTTTCGCCATAGACGTCCCACAACCGAAAATCGACCCTCAGCCGGCCATCCGGCTGAAGCGTCGCCTGCCCGGTCACCAGGCCCTGCGCATTGATCACCCGCCAATTGGCGAAATTGGGCACCGTGTTGATATTGGCGATGTGATCGACAAAAGCCTTGGGATCGATCGGCTTGAAGATGCCGGAACGCTCCAGATCGGCGCGCACAACAGCTGCGATATTGGCGCCGGCCTGGGCATCGGACGGGGCCGAAGGCACGAAATCGGGAATCGCGATCGGGATGGGCTTGGCATTGCCCTGGGTCACATCCACCTGCAGCGCCGCCAGCGCCGGGGTAGCGACCCAGCCCGGCAATATCAGTCCCATCACCAGCGCGGCAAACAGCACAATCTTTTTCATGGCCTACTCCAAAAAACCGTCAGCCCCGCAAAGTTCCTCATTGATTCATCATTTGCCGCGGGTCGAACCGGAACGGATTGATTTCACTCCATTCCTCGTAGCGGTCCGGCGGCAAACGATAAGGCTGGCACTCATAGATCGCGCGGCTGGCCGCTTCCGCGGCGGCCCTGGTATAGGCGTTGCTGCCGGCCCGTTCCACTGTGCCTCCCGTCATGGCCAGGGACGCCACCGTGCCGTTGCGGTTGAATTGCACCCGAAAATCCACCACCGAATCGGCCGCATTGGGACCGCCCGCGATGGCGCCCACATTCCAGCAGCGGGCGATCTGGCTTCTCAAGGCATCGACCAGAGTGGCGGTCGCCAGATTGGCGGCGCCCACACCCTGCACCGTGCGGGTCGCCGGTTTGGCATTCTTCACGGGCGCCGGTGCCGCCGTCAGCTTGTTGAGCAGGGCAGCGAAATCCTTGGCGCTGGGTTTTTTGGCGGTCTCGTCGGTCTCGTCCGTGGTCTCCGGCTTGATCTTGAATTTGGGGACGGGCGGCAGCGGCGCCGGTTCGGCCTCAACGAATTTGGGCAGCTCCGGCGGCGTCAGATCGGGTTTGGGGATTTCGATTTTTTCCGGCGGCGGCGCCTGGGCGGCGATATTGGTTTGCGCCGCAATGGTGATCAGCTCCACCGGCACGGCATGGCCGATATCGGAGGTTTCGAGCATCCGGTGCCAAGTCAGATAAGTGGCGCCGATCAGCAGGGCATGCAGGGCAAGCGAGAGCAGCAATCCATAGCCCGGGCCGCGCGCGGTGGTGGGCCGGGGCGGACGCGCCGCATTACTGCGTGTCGGGTTTTGGCTTGGCGACATCGGCAATTGGCTCGGTAATAAGTCCGATATGGGTGAAGCCCGCCTGCGACAGCATCCCCATCACCACCATGACCCGGCCATAGTCCACGCTTTTGTCGCCGCGCACGAAAATGCGTTGGTCATAGCCGTTCTGGGAGATCGCCTGGAGCTTGGCGACCAGGGCGTCCTCGGCCACCACCTGTTTCTGGAGGAATATCTTGCCGTCCTTGGCGATGGTGACTTGGAGCGGCTCCTTGTCCTGGCCCAAGGCGGGGGCACGGGTCTTGGGAAGATCGACCGGCACGCCCACGGTCAGCAAAGGGGCGGTGACCATGAAGACAATCAACAGCACCAGCATGACGTCGACAAAAGGCGTGACGTTGATTTCCGCCATCGCCCGCCGGCGGCCGCGGCCGCGGCCTCCCGCTCCGGTCTGCACCATCATCGCCATCAGCGCACCTTATCGTCGAGCTGGCGCGACAGGATGCCGGAGAATTCTTCGGCGAAGGCGTCCAGCCGATTGGTATAGCGGCCGATCTCATTGACGAAGCGGTTGTAAAAGATCACCGCCGGCACCGCCGCCAGCAGACCCAAAGCGGTTGCGAACAGCGCCTCGGCGATGCCCGGCGCCACCACCGCCAACGTGGTGTCGTGGCGGGCGGCGATGGCGCTGAAGGAATTCATGATGCCCCACACCGTGCCGAACAGTCCGATGAACGGCGACACCGAGCCGACCGTGGCGAGGAACCCCAATTGCCGCTCGATCCCGTCGGTCTCGCGCAGGATGGTGATGTTCATCGCCTTGTCGATGCGGTCCTTGATGCCGGTGACCTGGCTCTCGCGCGGCGTGCCGCCCTCGAACGAGCGGCGCCATTCGCGCAACGCGGCCACGAACACCGCCGCCATGGGATGATCGTTCTTGGCGGCGAATTGCTGATAGAGATCGTCCAGCGAGGGGCCCGACCAGAAAATCTTTTCGAAACGCGAGGCTTTGCGCTTGAGGGCGCTGAGCGTCAGAGCCTTGTTGAAGATGATCGCCCAGGACCATAGCGAGGCCAGCAGCAGCAGGATCATCACCGCCTTGACCACATAATCGGCGCGCAGAAAGCTGGAGACGATCGAGAAGCCGCCGGAATCGGGAATGGAAAAGCCGCCGAACATCGAGTTGTCGGTATTGGCGGCGCCAGGTGGCGGAGCCAGTTCTTGAACCTCGGCCGGGGGACCGCTGGGTGCCGCCGTGGGCGCCTGCGCCATGGCCGCGCCGGCAAACAGGCTGGCAAAGCAAAGAGCCAGGAAACACCGATACCAAGCGCGCATCGAAATCATGGGGAAACCTTGTTCGCGCCGGCGCGCTGAGGTGAGGAAAATCGCAGCCAATCTTGGCTGATTTGGGGCGGGGACCGTCAAGGGGGCCGCCGGTATGTAAAGTGCGAAAATCACCAGATCATACCGCCGCCTCGTTAACAAACGGCGCCAGAAGGGCGCGCACCGGGTCCGGTATGCGCCGCGGCCGTCCCGTTAACGTGATGACACAGGCTTCGATCCGTCCCTCGACCAGCAGATTGCCGCCGGCAAAGATGCGCTGGATGGCGGCCAGCCGCGCCCCGCTCATCGCGGTCAGCACGCTATGGACATGCAGCACATCGTCCAGCCGGGCGGGCCTGAGGAATTGGATATCGGCGCGCGAGAGGGCCCAGGCACTGGGCTCGGCACTGGTGAGATCGGCCATTTGCGTCACCCCGGCCAGGCGGAAGAATTCGGTGCGGCCCCGCTCCATGAAACGCAAGTAATTGGCGTGATAAACCACCCCCGACAAATCGGTGTCTTCGTAATAGACCCGCAAGGGGAGGATATGGACGCTGCCCTCGAAATGGCCCAGACCTTGCCGCTCAGCGCTCATGACCACCCCCCTTGCGGCCGCGTCAGGATCCAAACCGGGGCGCCGCGGTAATCGGCCGTGGTGACCTCGCGATAGCCCATTCTCTCGGCAAGGCGGCGGGAAACGGCATTCTCGACATTGATCATCGCCCAACTTTCCGCGGCATCGATATGGGCATCGGCCCATGAGAGCGCCGCCTTGACGCTTTCCCGTCCCAATCCGCGGCCGTGAAAATCCGGCGCAATGACCCAGCCCACTTCGGGCAGATCGCGGCAGGGGATATCGAGAGGCCGCTTGGCCTGGAACAAGCCCACGGCGCCAATATAGTTGCCGCTTTGCTTGTCTTCGATGCCCCAATACCCGTAACCCATCAGCTGCCATTGGCCGAAATTGCGCAGGAACCGCAGCCAGCATTCCTCCTCGGAAAAAGGCAAGCGACCGAAATAACGCGTTGTGCGCGGATCACCCCAAATCGCCAGATGCGCGGGGAAATCGGCAAGCCGGTATTCGCGCAAGATCAGCCGCTCGGTTTGCAGCACCGGCACCGTCATTCTTCGTCGCTCGCGAACAGTCCGATCTGGGCCGGGGTTTGCGGCGGCGCGGTCAGGCCCAGATGGCCATAAGCGGCCCCCGTCAACAGCCTTCCGCGCGGGGTGCGCTGCACCAGGCCCTGCTGCATCAGATAAGGCTCTACGATCTCTTCGATGGCGTCGCGCGCTTCGCCCAGGGCGGCGGCGATGGTCTCGATCCCTACCGGACCGCCGGAAAAATTCTCTGCGATCAGCGACAGATAGCGGCGGTCGAAGGCATCGAGCCCCTTGGCGTCCACTTCCAGCCGGGTCAGGGCGGCATCGGCGATCTTCGCATCCACCACAGCGTGCTTGCCGACACTGGCGAAATCGCGCACCCGTTTGAGCAACCGGCCGGCGATGCGCGGCGTGCCGCGGGCGCGGCTGGCCACCTCGCGTGCGCCGTCGGGCGTCAGGGTGAAATCCAGCACCCGGGCGCCGCGCTCGACAATGCGGCAAAGTTCGTCGGTGGTATAGAAATTCAGCCGCACCGGAATGCCGAAGCGGTCGCGCAGCGGCGTGGTGATCAGGCCGGAGCGGGTGGTGGCGCCCACCAGGGTGAACGGCGCCAATTGGATTTTCACCGAACGGGCGCTGGGGCCCTCGCCGATCACCAGGTCGAGTTCAAAATCCTCCATCGCCGGATAGAGAATTTCCTCGACCGCCGGATTGAGGCGATGGATTTCGTCGATGAACAACACGTCGCGTGGTTCCAGATTGGTCAGGATGGCGGCAAGGTCGCCGGCCTTGGCCAGCACTGGCCCCGAGGTCGAACGGAAATTCACTCCCAATTCGCGCGCCACGATCTGCGCCAGAGTGGTCTTGCCCAGGCCCGGCGGTCCGGAGAACAGCACATGATCCAGTGCCTCGCCCCGCGCCTTGGCGGCCTGGATGAAGATGGAGAGATTTTCGCGCGCCTGTTGCTGACCGACGAAATCGGCCAGCACCTTGGGACGCAGCGAGCTTTCCAGGGAGTCATCTTCCTGGCGTTCCGGCGCGGTGAGGCGGTTTTCCTTGACGCTCATCGCGCCATGCTCCGCAAGGCTTCGCGGATCAAGGTGCCGGTATCCTCTTCGCCGCCCTCTTCAATATTCAAGTCATTGGCGGCGCGGGCCACCGCTTCCGCCGCCTGACCCTCGGAATAGCCCAGCTTCACCAACGCGGACACCGCATCGGCGGATGGTCCGCGTGGGGCATGGACGGCTGCGTGGATTTCGCCCTCGCCCCGCAGCATCATCGCGGGCGCCTTGTCCTTGAGTTCGGTGGCGATGCGCAGGGCCAGCTTGGGCCCGACGCCGGGAGCGCGGCCGATCATCGCCTTGTCCGACAGCGCCAAGGCCCGCTGCAAATCGCGCGGGCTAAGGGTGGAGAGCACCGCCAGGGCAATCCGGGCGCCCACATTCTGCACGGTCTGGAGCAGGCGAAACCATTCGCGCTCCTCGCCCGAGGCGAAGCCATACAGTTTGATGGCGTCATCGCTGACCTTCATTTCGGTCATCAGCGAGACATGGGCGCCGATGGAAAGGCGCGACAAAGTGGAAGACGGGCATTGCACCAGATAACCCACGCCGCCCACCTCCAGGATGACGCTGTCGCCGGCGATGCTGTCGACCACGCCGCTGAGTTTGCCGATCATGGTGCCACCACCACCCGCGCGCGGACGCGCGCATCTGCTTCCAAAAGCTTCGCGCGCGTGCCGGCAAGATGGGCATGGGCGATCGCCGCGGCCAGGGCATCGGCGGCATCGGCGCGGGTGACGCCGCAATTGGGCAGCAGGCGCGCCACCATGAACTGGACCTGCTCCTTGCCGGCATGACCGGCGCCGACCACGCATTTCTTGATGTGGTTGGGGGCATATTCGGCGATCTCCAGCCCCGCCTCCGCCGCCGCCAGCAACGCGACGGCGCGGGCATGGCCCAGCTTGAGGGCGGCGGACGGATCCTTGGCGACAAAGGCCATCTCTACGGCGATGGCCGAGGGCTGCAGACGGGCAATCACCTGCGTCAAGGCGCGGTGCAAACCCATCAGCCGCACCCCCAATCCCAAAGATGGCTTGGTGGCGATCACGCCATGTTCGATATGCAAAAGGCGGGTGCCATCCAGCGCGATCACCCCCCAGCCCATCGCCGAGAGGCCGGGATCCAGCCCAAGAATACGAATCGCGCCGCGCATGGGCCCCTTGTACCCTTTATGTTCCGAGCTTTCCTAGAGGGGAGGCGCGGTCCTTTGGGCTTTGGGTTCGCGGCGTGCAGAGCGCGCGCTAGCCTTCGAGTTTCTTGGCCCCAGGATTTGGCGCGAAATTGAGGGGGATCACCCCCGCGGCAGAAATGCGGTACTCAACCTTTGCAGGCTCGGCCTTTTTCGATGCGTCTGCCACGGCGAACTTCCAGGCCTTTACGGTCTCGACCACGGCATCGGCGGCGCGTCCGGTGGTCGTCACGCATAGCAGTTTCACATCGGCGACTGTTCCATCACTTTGCACATTGAACGAAACATCCGCGATGGTGTCCCCAACGCCTTTCGGCAAAGGGGTCGATAGCGGACGAAGACCGCGTTCGGCCATGGTCGGACCTGTGAAAGCAACGCCGCCATCGAGAAGATTGCATTTGCCGGCCGGCGCCGGCTGGGCCAAGGCGGGAAAAGCGGCGAGCAAAGATGCGGCTGCGATGAGGATGGGCTTCATGGAACACCTCGCGAGGGCGCCATTATAGCATGCCACCGAAATCCCGCACCACCAGGTTCATGACATTGCGGACAGGTCACCCGCCCAACTGGCCAAAGCCCGGCGCGAGGAATTTTGTGGCCTGGGCAGGGTTGCCACGACGCTGTCGCTAAGCAACCGCGCGGAGCGTGCGTTTAGCACGTGAGCACGCGCGACGGTCGTTAGCGCCAGCGTAGTGCGACCGGACGCAAAAAGCCCGCGCCCTATCCACTTAGTTTCGATAGAAGCGCGTCGGACAATTCGTAATTGCCATAGACATTCTGCACATCGTCATGGTCGTCCAGCACTTCGATCATCTTGATCAGGTTTTCGCCCGCCTCGTCCGACACCGCGACTGTGTTCTTGGGCCGCCAGGTGATTGCCGCGCTGCTGGGGGCGCCGAGCCTGGCTTCCAGCGCCTCGCGCACGCTGAGAAAATTGTCGAGCCCGGTGATGAATTCGTGGCCTTCCGGCGTGGCGGTGCATTCGTCGGCGCCCGCCTCCAGGGCAAGTTCCAGCATGGCGTCTTCGCCGCCCTTGGCCAGGGGATAGGTGATGACCCCCAGATGATCGAACAGAAAGGCGGCCGAGCCGCTCTCTCCCATCGCCCCGCCATATTTGGAAAAGGTCGAGCGCACATCGGCGGTGGTGCGGTTGCGGTTGTCGGTCAGCGCCTCGACGATCAGGGAGACGCCGCCGGGACCGCGCCCTTCATAGCGGATCTCGTCATAATTCTCGGCATCGCCGCCCTGGCCCTTTTTGATGGCGCGCTCGATATTTTCCTTCGGCATGGATTCCGCCTTGGCGGCGATGATCGCGGTACGCAGACGCGGATTGAGCTTGGGGTCGGGCAGGCCCGATTTGGAGGCGACGGTGATCTCGCGGCCCAGCTTGGAAAAGAGCTTGGAACGTTCTTTGTCCTGCTTGCCCTTGCGGAACATGATGTTCTTGAACTGACTGTGGCCGGCCATGCTTGCTGCGCCTTAAGACTTTGTTTCGCGGATTTGCGGCCCCAATAGCGGCCCGCCGCCTTCGATTTCAAGTCCCCAAATTCAAGCCCCCGATTTGGCGCCCGGCCCCCCTCGACCCCGGCACTGCCGGGGGGCATGCTGAGGGCATTCTTCCCTCGCCCATTTTGAAATGCCTCCGGGAGATCGCCATGACCGAGATCGCCATCGACCCCCTGACCCTTACCCATGTCGCCATCACCCTGGTCGGACTGATTGCCGGACTGGTGGCTTTGGCCGCCATGATCGGGGGACGGGAGCGCAAAGGCTGGATCGCCCTGTTCCTGCTGTTCACGGTCCTGACCAGCGTCACCGGGTTCTTCTTCCACCATGACAGCATCACCCCCGGCCAGGTGGTGGGGGCGCTCTCGCTGGGGATTTTGGGCCTGGCGCTTTACGCGCTGTATGGCCGGGGCCTTGAGGGGCCCTGGCGGCTCGGTTTTGTCCTGGCGGCTAGCGCGGCGCTTTATCTCAACGTCTTTGTCCTGGTGGTGCAGCTTTTCCTCAAGGTGCCGAGCCTGCACGCGCTGGCCCCGGCGGGCAGCGGGCCGGTGTTCGGCGCGGTTCAGGGCGTGGTTCTGCTGGCTTTTGCCTTGGCGGCTTGGCTGGCGGCGCGCAATTTTCGCCCTTCCGCCCTGTGACTGGACATACATCGCTGTACAAGGCATAATACCTCATCGTAAGAGGTATTAGTCCCGATGGTGAGCCAAAACCCCGGCTTTATGGCCGGTATTCCCGAGCTGATGATCCTGCGGCTGCTCCAGGACCGGGAAATGTATGGCTATGAGCTGGTCCAGGCGATCCGGGCCACCACCCGCGAGGCGATCAGCCTGGGCGAAGGGGTGATCTACCCCCTGCTGCATGCCCTGGAAAAGGACGGCGCCCTTAAATCCCGCCGCGCCCCCGCCGCCGGCCGCACCCGGGTCTATTACACCCTGACCTCCAAGGGGGTGCGCCGGCTGTTCGACCTTACCGATGACTGGGGCCGGCTGAACGGGGCCGTCGCCGCCGTCCTCAAAGGCGGCGCCCATGCGGTCTGAGGCGGGGCGGTTTGAGGGGCTGCACGAGACCCTGCTTCGGGCCGGCATCGCACCCCGCCGGGTGAAGCGCTACCTCGCCGAACTGGACGATCATTTGGCCGAACTCACCGCCCGGGAAGGCGCCGCGGGCTATGACCCCGCCGAGGCCGCCACCCGGGCCCGAGCGCTTTTGGGCAGCGAAGACGAGCTGGCGCAAAGCTGGCTGTCCAACCCCCGCCTCAAATCCCTCACCGCACGCGCGCCTTGGCTGGTGTTCGGTGTGCTGCCACCCTTTGCGCTGATCGCGGGATTCATCATCCCTCTCTTGGTCCTCATGGCTTGGGGGTTTCTCATGGGCTTCCTGCCGGTCCATGCCCATGGCCCCAGCACCGTTCCGGCGTGGTTTCGCGCGCTGGTCCATGCAATATCGCTGGCCCTGAATTTTCTGGTCGGCCCCCTGCTGCTCGCATGGCTGGCACGGATTGTCTGGCGCCAGCGCCTCAGTCCCGTCTGGCTTCTGCTCGCGACCGGTCTGTTTCTGCTGTTCTTCATCCGGCTGGATATCGTTATCGGATCACCCGGTCTTCCGATGCGTGTCTCCGTTTTCAGCAACCTTGCCGCGCTTTTCACGGGCAAGTGGCACCTGGCAATGGACGATGATCCCGCGTGGCAATTCCTTGCTCAATTATTTCTTACGCTGTTGCCGGCGCTATGGCTTCAGCGAAGATTTGCGGGCGCCAGGGTCGATCGAGAGTTCACTTGAACCGGAATATTTGACGTCGCGAGGCCATCGCATGCGATTCCCCGCGCTTCGGGCTGCCGCACTGCTCACGCCGGTCCTGGCGCTAGGCGGCGCCTGTCCAGCCGTGTCAGCACAACCGATTGAAACCGTGGAGGTTGATGGTGGCCTCGTAGGCGTTTGGAAATTTCGTATGTCACAAAGTTTTGCCTTTCATCCACTTGGCAAGAGCGAATGGGGTCCAAACGCAGATAATTTTTGCCAGATTGAAAAAGTTCATGACGGTTTGACGGTTCATTGCCTAGGGCTGCGCCTGAACCGCCAGGATGTCAGCCGTGGCACGGTCAGCATCCATGGCGATCGCATCCGAATGACTTGGGGATCGATGCTGTTCTACGCAGTCATCAACGGCACGTTCCACGCATCGGATCAATTCGACGGGACACTCTCCATTCAGGTTCTCGGAATTGCCTCTGACGCGCCGGAGAAGGCGACCGGCACGAAGCTGACTCTGTCCGCGAACGCTGCAGACAAAGGAGAAAAATCAGCTTTGCTGACGCGGATGTTGAAGGAAATGGGCCAGGGCGCAGTCACAGTACCGGTCGACGCCGATGCGTCGAACGTCAAGATTTTGAGGCCGGACACGCTGCGTCCGATGGGCAATATACTGTCTGTGATCTACCTAGGCGAAAAGAGCTTCAGGTTTGCACCGGTCCCCACCGCCCCAAGCAGTGTTTATGATGTTGAATTCGACAATGGCCATCTGATTTGTGAATTGCGGCAAGGCACGGATGGCGGGCTGAACTATTTCGACTGCGGCTGAAGCCAGAGAATGGCCGATGCGCCCCTATGTGGTCCCGTTGCGAATACGGCCAAGGTTATTGCGGTTGCATCGGAACCGAAATTTTTCTACAGTTCCGTCATAGCGCGGGGGCGCTGTGTTCGGGAGGACCGGTTGACCCCGCGCTTTTTTGTGGCCGCGTTCGCGGCTCTGCTGCCTGTTGCCGCCCTGGCGCAAGGCGGCGCCCCACCGATAGAAACCGTCACGGTTAACGCCAGCGCGCTGGTTGGCGTGTGGAAAGTCGACGTTCCCGCTTATGGCAGCGTCAACTTCTCCTTTCATACGACATGGGGGCCGATGCAGGGCAATTTCTGCCGCATCGAACAGGCGCAAAATGGCCTGTCGGCCAACTGTTTCCCCGGCCCGGGCCGGGAAGGAAAAGTCACGGTCGAAGAATCCCATTTTCACATGGCGTGGGGCACGATGATGGCCCGCGCCTATATCGACGCAAGCATGTCCTCGCCCACTGCCTTCGACGGACATATCGGGGTCAAGCTTTCGGGACTGGCCATCGAGAATCCCGCATCGTCGCATGGAGAAAAGATGATCCTCTCCGCCATAAAATCCGACCCAGGCGGCAAAGGCCCGCTTCTGACGCGGCTGCTGACGGCTCTCTCCGGCGGGACATCGGACAATGGCGCTATCGATAAAGCCCCCCTCGTCCAACTGCCGACGGCAGCCGAGCTGCGCGAGCTTGGTGCATTGGATAGCGTGATTTATCTCGGCGCCTCACCCAAACCGCTCCCACCTAACGCCAAGGAACCCGCCCAACCGGAATTCTATCGTGTTTACGATGTGGAGTTCGCCGCGGGCCATCGTCTCTGCGGCCTGCATCAACGCGACGATGGCATGGTGGACGCCTTGCGCTGTGTCTGAAGCCCGACCCGGGTTGCCGATCGGCATGAGCCGGCGGCGCACCGAACGATGTGCGGGCGCCGCGCTCGCGCTCATGATGCCGGCGGGGTTGATTGGGCTCTTGGTCCTGTCGCGGCCACCCAGCGCGCGCCAGCCACCTCTGCCGCGCGAACTTGTCTTCATCCTGCCCCGTCTTGTGCCAACCCCTGAGACCGCGCCGCCTTTGGCCCGCAGCGCGCCGTTCTTCGCGCCGGCGCCTGTGGTGCGGCTGCCGCCCACGGCCACGGCACCCCTTGGCGCGCCCCTCCCGCAGATGCGGGCAGCGCCGGTAGCGCCCGATCTTTCGGGCATCGGCCGCGCCCTTCAGGACTGCAATATCGACAATTACGCCAATCTCAGCCCCGAACGCCGCAAGCTTTGTCCCCGCCCCGGCGAAGGCGTCGCCATTCAGGAAGCGCCCGACCTGCTGCATCCACCCCGCAGCCAGTCCAAGGACGAGGAACACTGGCAGGAACAATGGGCCGAAGATCATTGGACTCCCGGGCCATGCCCCGCCGGCGCGATCGTCGTCTATTGTCTGATGGACCAGAAGATCGCCGAGGAAGAACGCGCCAAAGACGCCAACGACCATATTGCCGCCAAGAAAGCCGCCGCGCTGCGCGAGCCCAAACCGGCTTTGCCCCCAAACATCGGCGTGCACCCGCCGTGAAGCAGGCGCCATCATTCTCGGATCGCAGATCACAGCACCGGGAGCGCTTTGCCGGCGCGGTTTTGGCGATCCTGGTGCAAGCGGGATTCCTCGCCTTGCTGGTGGTCTCACGGCCGATGATGGCGCCGCCGGAAAAAGGCAACAAAGAGCTGACGCTGTTCTTGCCGCGCCTGATGCCGGCGCCAGCGTCCAAGCCATCTTTGGCCCGCCGCGCGCCATTCTTCGCGCCGGCGCCCATAGTCCCGCTGCCGCCGACCGCCAATGCGCCGCTTGCCGCGCCCCTGCCGCAAATGCGCGCGGTACCGGCGGCGCCCGATCTTTCGGGCATCGGCCGCGCGCTGCAGGACTGCAATATCGACAATTACGCCAATCTCGGCTCCGAGCAGCGCAAGCTTTGTCCTCGCCCCGGCGAGGGATACGCCGTTCTCGAAGCCCCCGACCTGATGCATCCGCCAAACAGCCATGTGGAAGACCAAGCCCATTGGCAGGAAGAGTTTGCGCGCGAAAAGGCGAACCTGATGGTACCTTGTACGGGGGTGATGTCCGTCGGCGGCGCGGCCGTTCCCGCGATCAGTCCGCTTTGCATCCTTGCGATGCTGGCGACGGGCCATGGCGATGAGTTGGTCGACCCACACAAATGGCCCCATGCTCAGATCGAGCAAATGTCGGCGCCCGATTTCGCCAAGATCGAAAAAGCCTATGACGCCTGGAACAAGGAGCACGCCAACCCGCCCCCCTCATCCGAAAGCGTAGGCGTCCATCCGCAGTGAGCCATAGGTGACGCTGCTATGGAGGCGGCGCGTGCTGTCGCCGCCGGCGCCATAGGCGACGAACAGCGGCATGAAATGTTCCGGTGTCGGCTGGGCCGTGGCGGCGTGTGGCGCCAGCCGCGCCCAATCGGTCAGCGCCTTCTCGTCGCGCGCTTTCAGTTTCTCGTCCATCCAGGCGCAGAACGCTTTGGACCATTGCGGCTCCGTCCCCGCATTGGCGCCGGCGCGATCGAGCTGGCGCAGATTGTGGACAAAGCCGCCCGAGCCCATCACCAAAACGTTGTCGGCGCGCAGCTTGGAAAGCGCCCGCCCCAGCGCGATGTGATGCGCGGCGCCCTGATGCCCCTGCACCGACAACTGCACCACGGGAATGTCGGCGCTGGGATAGGCCAGCATCAACGGCACCCAGGCACCGTGGTCCAGGCCCCGTGCCCTGTCGATCTTGGCCCCGGTCAGGGCCGCGATCTCGCCCGCCAATTCGGCGTCGCCCGGCGCGGGATAGCGCAAATCATAGAGCGGCGCGGGAAAGCCGTGAAAATCGTGAATGGTGGCGTTGATCAGCGGCGCATTGACCATGGCAGCCGGCGTATCCCAATGGGCCGACGCGATCACAATCGCCCGCGGCCGGCCGATTTGCGCAGCCAAGCCGCGCAGGAAATCGCGCGCCGGACAATCATCGAACGGCAAGGTCGGCGCGCCATGGGATACGAAGATCGACGGCAGCATTCCATCAAGCTGGGGTTGCGGGGGCCCGAATGCAACCTCAAATCAGGGGAAGCGCCGGCGCCAGTCTTCCCCCCACCCGCACCGGCTCGATCCTTGTGGCAAGCCCCTTGGCGCCGACCACCACGAACACGCCGCATAGCGTGGCGGGGCCCGTGGCGGGCGTGAAGCGCTGGCTGGGCAATTTGCGGGTGAAGCGCTGCAGCGGCTCGCTCTTTTCCATTCCGATCACCGAATCATAATCGGCGCAGGCCCCGGCATCGCTTTGATAGGCGGTGCCGCCGGGCAGCAGTTGCGCATCGGCGGTCGGCACATGGGTATGGGTGCCCACCACCAGGCTGGCGCGGCCGTCGCAGAAATGCCCCATCGCCATTTTTTCCGATGTGGTCTCGGCATGCATGTCCACCACCACGGCGTCGGCGCCCTCGCCCAAGGGGCAAGCTTCCAATTGCGCGCCCACCGCGGCAAAGGGATCGTCCAGCGCATCCATGAACACCCGGCCCATCACATTGATCACCAGCACCCGCGCGCCGCTGGGCGTCGCATACAGATTGGCGCCGCGTCCGGGCGTGTGGAGCGGATAATTCTGCGGCCGCAGGATGCGGTCCTCGGCCTCGATATAGGTAAGAATTTCTTTCTGGTCGGCCCAATGATTGCCGGTCGAGATCACATCGACGCCGGCGGCGAACAATTCCTCCGCCACTGCGCGGGTCAGGCCGAAGCCGCCGGCCGCGTTCTCGCCATTGGCGATCACCAGATCGGTCTTGAGCCGGTCGCGCAGGCGCCCCAGCTCGGCCCCCACCACATCGCGCCCCGGTTTGCCTACGATATCGCCCAGGAAAAGAATATTCATCGAAACGTCCTGAGACCTTGCTCGGTGAGGATGGCGGCCAGGGTCCTATCATGGGGCTCATGGGGAATCGAGGCTACCTCTTGCGCCGCATAGCCGATGCCGACGGCGCGTGCGTTCAATGCCGCCAGGGTGCGGTCGTAAAATCCCCCGCCATAGCCCAGCCGGTGGCCGGTGGCGTCGAAGGCAAGCAGCGGCACCAGCACCACATCGGGCACCACGCGCGGCCAATGGGCCAAGGGTTCGTGAATGCCGAAGGCGCCCGGTTGCAGCAGCTCGTCATCCGGCACGCGGTGAAATTCCAGCGGCAAATGTTTTCCGGCGACGCGGGGAAACGCGACATGGGCGCCCCCTTCGACCAAGCGCACCAGCAGCGCCGCCGGATCGGCCTCGCTTTGAAAGGCATGATAGCCCCCGAAGATGCGCCCGGCGCGGATGCCCAGCGCCGGCGCATGACGCGCCAGCGCGGCGGCAAAACCGGGAACCTTTAACGTCGCCCGTTTTTTCAGCGCCGCAAGCCGCAGCTCGGATTTGGAAATCATCGCGCGGCTCCATGCCCAGCCAGCCCGTCGGGCTGGCTGGGCATGAAGTGGACGGAACCGTATTCGCCGTTGGTATTGGATCTCATGGGCCTGCAAGTGCAGGTGGGCGTCGTGTATCCGGGACCACGATCCCGGTCAGGGACAACTCCCGATGAGTACAATTAAGGCCCCTGGGCATCGCAACCTGACGCGCGAAACAGTAGCCGTCCGCCCATAACTTAAGCCCTGGCGAGGCTGGCTTCAATCTCTTGGATTTTGGCGGTGGCTTGTTCCAGGGCCTCGGCGGCCAGGGTTTCCGCCTCCGCCAGCCGCACATGCAAGGTCTGCTGGGCTCCCGCCAGGTCGCCGGCCTCGCGATTGGCGCTGCTGAGCTCAGTCGCGGCGCCATGATGCTCGTCGGCGATCAACAGCGCCGCCATCAACAGCAGCTTGGCATCGCCCACCTGGCCCACCGACCCCAGCACCTCGCGGGCCTTGGCATCGACCATCTGGGCCAGTTCCCGCAAATGGTCCTCTTCGCCATCGTCACAGGCGATGGTGTAGGCCCGGTTGTTCACCATGACATTCACTAAAGGCATTTTTACCTCGCCAGCGCGGCGCGGATTTCGCCGATGGCCCCGTCCAGCCGGCCCTCGACCTCGCTGGTCAGACTGGAAAGCGCGGCGAGCTCCTCTTCCAATTCCGCAACCCTGGCCAGCAGGCGCTCGCGTTCGGCTTCCAGGCTCGCCACACGCCCGGCCGCGGCGCCGTCCTCGGCGCGGCTTTTGGCGCGGTTTTTTGCGGTTTTTTCGAGGTTTTCCAAGGCCGCCTGCAAGCGGTCCCTGGCCAGGTCGACCCTGCCCATTTGGATCCTCCGCGTCCGTTTCAGGGCTGACCTTATGACTTTGCGGGAAAGAGGGTCAACGCAAATGCGTTATCCCCCTTCGAGCGGGACTTGACGGCGGTAAGCCCCCCTCGCTAAGGCCTCCCCCGCCTTCCCCGGGAATAGCTCGGCATGACCTCTCCAGCGGCTCCTCCGGAGCAAGCCAAGACCCGCAGCCTTGCCAATGCCATTCGCTTTCTGGCGATGGACGCGGTCGAGGCTGCAAAATCCGGCCATCCGGGCTTGCCGCTCGGCATGGCCGATGTCGCCACGGTGCTGTTCGGCAGTTTCCTGAAATTCGACGCCGCCGATCCCGGCTGGCCCGACCGCGACCGCTTCGTGCTCTCGGCCGGCCATGGCTCGATGCTGCTCTATGCGCTGCTCTGGCTGAACGGCTATCCGGGCCTGACGCTGGAAGACCTCAAGCATTTCCGCAAAGTCGGCAGCCCCTGCGCCGGCCATCCCGAATATGGTCATGCTCCCGGGATCGAGACCACCACCGGGCCGCTGGGCCAGGGCATCACCAATGCGGTGGGCATGGCGATCGCCGAACGCCATCTGAATACCCGCTTCGGCAGCGAACTGGTCGATCACAAGACCTATGTGATCGCCAGCGACGGCGACCTGGAAGAAGGCATTTCGCATGAAGCGATCTCGCTGGCCGGGCATCTGAAGCTCAAAAACCTGATCGTGTTGTGGGACCACAACAACATCACCATCGACGGGGCGACCAGCCTGTCGGAATCCACCGACATGATCGAGCGCTTCAAGGCGGCGGACTGGGCGACGGATTCCTGCGACGGCCATGATGCCGCCGATGTCTTCCGCGCCTTGAAAGCCGCACAGACTTCTAACCGGCCGGTGATGATCGCCTGCCGTACCATTATCGGCTTCGGCCTGCCGACCAAACAAGGTACCCAGAAAGCCCATAGCGATGCGCCGGGCGCGGAGGAAATCGCCGGCGCGCGGCAGAAGCTGGGCTGGGATTATCCGCCCTTTGTCATTCCGGACGATCTTTTGAACCAGTGGCGCGGCATCGGCGGCCAAGGCAAGACGGCGCATGACGCCTGGAAGGCGCGCAAATCCGCTTCCCCCAAGGCGGGCGAATTCGATGCGGCGATCTCCGGCGTGCTTCCCGCTTCGCTGGCGCCGGCGCTGGCTGCGCTGAAGGAAAAAATGTGCGCCGAGAAACCGGCCGGCACCCGCAAATATTCGGAAAAAGTGCTGGAGGTGATCAATGGCGAACTCACCACCACCATCGGCGGCTCGGCCGACCTGACGCCGTCCAACAACACCAAGACCAAGAACATCACCGCCATCACGCCGCAGGATTTTTCCGGCCGCTACATCCATTACGGCATCCGCGAACATGGCATGGCCGCGGCGATGAACGGCATGGCGCTGCATGGCGGCGTGATTCCCTATGGCGGCACCTTCCTGGTCTTTTCGGATTATTGCCGGCCCGCGATCCGCCTCTCGGCGATCATGGGCATCCGCGTGGTGTTCGTGATGACCCATGATTCCATCGGCGTCGGCGAGGACGGCCCCACCCATCAGCCGGTCGAACATCTGGCCGGTTTGCGCGCGATTCCAAATCTGCTGGTGCTGCGCCCCGCCGACGGCGTCGAAACCACCGAATGCTGGGAGATCGCGCTCAGCCATCCCAAGCGTCCCAGCCTGATCGCCTTTTCGCGCCAGGACGTGCCGGTGGCACGCACCACGCCTATTGCGCAAAACCTGTCCGCGCTCGGCGCCTATGAGCTGATCGGCGATGCCCATGCCAAGGTCACTTTCCTGGCCACGGGTTCGGAAGTCGGGATCGCCATGGCGGCGAAGGGCCTGCTCGCCGCCAAAGGCATCGGCGCGCGCGTGGTGTCGATGCCGTGCTGGGACCTGTTCGAAGCCCAGCCGGCGGAATATCGCGCCAAAGTTTTAGGCCCCGGCACCGTGAAGGTCGCCATTGAAGCCGCCGCGCCGATGGGCTGGGACCGCTATATCGGCGCCGATGGCGCTTTCGTGGGTATGCATTCCTTCGGCGCCAGCGGCCCGGTCAAGGACGTTTACAAGCATTTCAACATTACGCCGGAAGCCGCGGCCGATGCGGCCATGAAGGCGCTCAAGCTTTAACAAGGAGAATTTCGAAAATGGCTCTGCGGGTTGCAATCAACGGTTTCGGCCGGATCGGACGGCTGGTGCTGCGGGCCATCATCGAAAGCGGCCGCCGCGACATCGAAGTGGTGGCGGTCAACGACCTGGGCCCGGTGGAGACCAATGCGCATCTGCTGCGCTATGACAGCGTCCATGGCCGCTTCCCCGCCTCGGTGACCGTCGACGGCGAATATATGATCGCCGCCGGCCACAAGATCAAAGTCACCTGCGTCCGCAATCCGGCCGAGTTGCCCCATAAGGAGCTCGATATCGACATTGCCATGGAATGCACCGGCATTTTCACCTCGCGCGACAAGGCCGCGCTGCATCTGAGCGCCGGCGCCAAGCGGGTTCTGGTCAGCGCCCCTTGCGATGGCGCCGACATCACCGTGGTCTATGGCGTCAATCACGACAAGTTGACCAAGGATCACCTGGTGGTCTCCAACGCCTCCTGCACCACCAACTGCCTGGTGCCGGTGGCCAAGGTGCTCAATGACGCGATCGGCATCGAGCGCGGCATGATGACCACCATCCATTCCTACACCAATGACCAGCCCTCGCTGGACCAGATGCACAAGGATCTCTATCGCGCCCGCGCCGCCGCGCTGTCGATGATCCCGACCTCGACCGGCGCCGCCAAGGCCGTCGGCCTGGTGCTGCCCGAGCTCAAAGGCAAGTTCGACGGGATTTCGGTGCGGGTGCCGACGCCCAATGTTTCCCTGGTCGATCTGAAATTCTGCGCCAGCCGCGCCACCAGCGTCGATGAAGTCAACGGCGCCATCAAGGCGGCGGCGTCCGGCTCGCTCAAGGGCATTCTCGACGTGGTGTATGACAAGCTGGTCTCGGTGGACTTCAACCACAATCCGGCTTCGTCCAGCTTCGCGCTCGACCAGACCAAGGTGATGGACGGGACTTTCGTATCGGTGATGAGCTGGTACGACAATGAATGGGGCTTCTCCAGCCGCATGGGTGACACCGCGGTGGCGATGGGCAAGCTTATATAACGCAATGAACTTTCGGACCCTTGATGACCTCGATGTGAAGGGCAAGCGCGTGCTGGTGCGCGCCGATCTCAATGTGCCGATGGCGGATGGCAAAGTCACCGATGCCACCCGCCTGGAGCGTCAGGCCCCGACCATCCGCGAATTGGCGCAAAAAGGCGCCCGGGTCATCGTGCTCAGCCATTTCGACCGCCCCAAGGGCAACGTGGTGCCGTCCATGTCGCTGCGGCCGGTAGTCGAGCCTCTGGCCAAGGAAATCGGGCGTCCCGTTGCTTTCGCGCCGGACTGTATCGGCGCGGTGGCGCAGAAGGCGGTCGCGGCACTGAAGGATGGCGAAGTGCTGCTGCTGGAGAACACCCGCTTCCACAAAGGCGAGGAAGAAAACGATCCGGCCATGGCCAAGGAATTGGCGGCCTTGGGCGACCTCTTCGTCAACGACGCCTTTTCCGCCGCCCACCGGGCCCATGCCTCGACCGAAGGCGTCGCGCATCTGCTGCCAAACGCCGCCGGCCGCTCCATGCAGGTCGAGCTGACCCATCTGGACAAGGCGCTGGGCAACCCCGAGCGGCCGCTGCTGGCGGTGGTCGGCGGCGCCAAGGTGTCGTCCAAGATCGCGCTGCTGGAAAATCTGGTGTCCCGCGTCGAGACTTTGGTGATCGGCGGCGCCATGGCCAACACTTTCCTGGCGGCCCAGGGCTATGACATGGGAAAGTCGCTGTTCGAGCCCGATTATTTGGAGACCGCGCGCAAGGTGATCCATATGGCCAATGACGCCGGCTGTGTGGTGCTGCTGCCGACCGATCTGGTGGTGGCCAAGGAATTCAAAGCCAATGCCGCTCATCGCACCGTTGGCATCAGCGGCATCGCCCCGGGCGAAATGGCCCTGGATGTGGGGCCCGGGTCCATTGCCGCGTTCGAGCGCCGCCTGACCGGCACCCGCACTTTGGTGTGGAATGGGCCTTTCGGTGCGTTCGAAACCGTTCCGTTCGACGCCGGAACCGTGGCCGCCGCCAAAGCCGTCGCCGCCGCGACCAAAGCGGGCGAGGTGTTGAGCGTGGCGGGCGGCGGCGATACGGTTGCCGCTCTAGCCCATGCCGGCGTCGAGGGGGATTTTACCTATGTCTCGACTGCCGGCGGGGCATTTCTGGAATGGCTTGAAGGCAAGGAGCTGCCCGGTGTGGCGGCGCTGATGACAAAGGGATGACGATGAATCTCGACGGCTTGAACGCAATCGCCAAAAAGATGGTCGCCAAGGGCAAGGGCATCCTGGCCGCGGATGAATCCACCGGCACCATCAAAAAACGCTTCGACAAGATCGGCGTCGCCAACACCGAGGAAAACCGCCGCGATTATCGCGAAATGATGTTCCGCACCGGCAAAGCCATGCGCGAACATATTTCCGGCGTCATCCTGTTCGACGAGACCATTCGCCAAAAGGCCAAGGACGGCACGCCCCTGGTCAAGCTGATCGAGGACGCCGGCTGCATTCCCGGCATCAAGGTCGATGCTGGCGCCAAACCGCTGCCCTTTCATCCCGGCGAGCTGGTGACCGAGGGCCTGGACGGCTTGCGCGACCGTTTCAAGGACTATCACAAGCTGGGCGCCCGCTTCGCCAAATGGCGCGCGGTGATCGATATCGGCGCCGGCATTCCAACCTATAACTGCGTCCAGGCCAATGCCCATGCCCTGGCGCGCTATGCCGCCCTGGCCCAGGAAAACGACATCGTGCCGATCGTCGAGCCGGAAGTGCTGATGGACGGCGACCACGACATCGCGCGCTGCGCCGATGTCACCCAATGGGTGCTCAAAGAAGTGTTCGAGCAATTGTTCGTGGCCGATGTTCAGCTCGAAGGCATGGTGCTCAAGCCCAATATGGTGATCGCGGGCAAGAAGTGCCCCAAGCAGAACAGCGTCGAAGAGGTTGCCCGGGCCACGGTTCGTATCCTCAAGGATTGTGTGCCCGCGGCCGTGCCGGGCATCGCTTTCCTCTCGGGCGGCCAATCGGACGAAGACGCCACCGCGCATCTGTCGGCGATCAACGCCATCGGCAATCTGCCCTGGGCGGTGACCTTCTCCTATGGCCGCGCCTTGCAGGCGGCGCCGCAGGCCGCCTGGGCCGGCAAGGCGGAGAACGTCGCCAAGGCGCAAGCCGCTTTCGCTCATCGCGCCCTGATGAATTCGCTGGCCGCCACCGGCCAGTGGAAAGCGTCGGACGAGAAGAAGGCCGCCTGAACCTGCTACAACATACCCAGACCCGCCTCCCCTGTACGCGCATCAGCGCGTCGGCAGGGCAGGTGGTCGTAGCTCGCCCTGGAGGCGGGAAAAGCGAAAGGTCCAGTGGACCTTTCGCCCCGCCGACCGCGAGCGAAGGCCGCAAGAGGTAATCAAATATGAGCGACTGCCGATTATATCTGGTCTCACCGCCTCGCCTTTCGCCGGCCAATTTCGCCGAAGTCCTCAAAGGCGCCTTGGCGGGCGGCGATGTCGCGTCCTTCCAATTGCGGCTGAAGGACATCGACGACGACCATATCCGCAAGGCGGTCGACATCCTGCGCCCCATCGTGCAGGCCGAAGGCGCCGCCTTCATCCTCAATGACCGGCCCGATCTTGCCGCCGAACTGGGCTGCGACGGCGTCCATATCGGACAGGAGGATGCGCCTTATGCCCAAGCGCGCCGGCTGGTGGGACCAAGCGGTGTTGTGGGCGTCACCTGTCACGACAGCCGCCATTTCGCCATGGAGGCGGCCGAGGCCGGCGCCGATTACGTCGCCTTTGGCGCGTTTTTCCCGACCGCCACCAAAGAGGCCAAGACCCATGCCGATCCGGACCTGCTGCGCTGGTGGAGCGAACTGATGGTGGTGCCCGCCGTCGCCATTGGCGGCATCACCATCGCCAATGCGCCGGCGCTGATCGAGGCCGGCGCCGATTTCCTGGCGGTATCTGCCGGCGTCTGGGATCATCCGGGTGGGCCCGAGGACGCTGTGCGGGCCTTCAACGCTTTGTTCCGGGCTTCATGAAACATCACCTCCTGCTGTTTGCCTTGTTCGCCATTCTGCTGGCGGGGCTCTATCACCTGGGGCTCGGCCTTCTCTATGCGCATTATTTCTCGGCCTCGCGCGGCTGGCAGGACAATTGGATATTACCGTTCCTGGTGGTTCCGGCCCTGCTGCTGACGGGGTTGGCTTGGCGGATGGGCTTTTTCAGGCGTAGCAGCACGCGCTGGGGCGACGCGGTGGTCCTGGCGATCATCGCGGGCATTGTTTATCTCACGCTGGATGCGTCTTATTCCTGCGGCACGGGGTGTTTCTAAAAATTTGGCATTTGCGGATCGCCCGGCTATAACCCGCCCGCTCTTTGAACCTGCCCAACTGTCACCCGCACCGAGGAGTGCGCAATCCATGGCCAAGATCGCCGGCAATGAAGTTCGTCCCGGCACCATGATCGAGCATCAGGGACGGCTCTGGATGGCGGTCAAGACCCAGGCGGTGAAACCCGGCAAGGGCGGCGCCTATAATCAGGTCGAACTCAAAGACATCGAATCCGGCACCAAGCTGAATGAGCGTTTCCGCTCTTCGGAAATGGTGGAGGAAATCCATCTCGACAAAAAGGATTTTCAGTTTCTCTACGCCAATGGCGAGATGCTGACCTTCATGGATATGGAAACCTATGACCAGATCGAGCTGGCGGCGGATTTCGTCGGCGACCAGGCCGCCTTCCTGCAGGATGGGATGAAAACCCTGGTGCAGCTGCACGAGGGCCGCCCCATCGGGATCAAGCTGCCGGTGCAGGTGACCTTGACGGTGACCGAGGCCGATCCGGTGCTCAAGGGCGGCACCGCCGCGCCATCCTTCAAAAGCGCGGTGCTGGAAAACGGGCTCAAGATTCAGGTGCCGCCCTTTATCGGCGCCGGCGAGAAAATCATCGTGGCGACCGAAGACGGTTCCTATGTCAGGCGGGCGGAGTGAGCGGCGGCCAGCAAAAGTGGGAGCCGCGGCCGATAGCGACAGCGTATCGGCGCGAACCGGTTTTGCGAGCGGCGCCGGAGGCGCCCATTGTTAAATTGGGCGCGTCCGCGCCCGGGCCGCGCGACCCAAGGAAAAACTAATGGCTTATCAATCTCCCGCCCTGAATGTGATGATCGCCGCGGCGCGCAAGGCGGGGCGGCCGCTGATCCGCGATTTCGGCGAACTGGAAAATCTGCAGATCTCGCTGAAAGGTCCGGGCGATTTTGTCACCCATGCCGATCAGCGCACCGAAAAGCTGCTGATCGAGGAATTGTCCAAGGCACGGCCCGGCTATGGCTTTGTCGGCGAGGAAGGCGGCGCCATCGAGGGCAAGGACAAATCCCATCGCTTCATCATCGACCCGATCGACGGCACCAGCAATTTCCTGCACGGCATTCCCCATTTCGCCATCTCCATCGCCCTGGAGCGCGAGGGGCAGATCGTCGCCGGCATCATCTTCAACCCGGTGACCGACGACCTGTTCATGGCCGAGAAGGGCCATGGCGCCTTTCTCAACAACAAGCGGCTTCGGGTCGCCAGCCGCAAGGACCTGACGTCTTGCTTGTTCGCCACCGGGCTTCCCTTCATCGGCCGCCCGGGCCATGCCCGCGCCATGGCCGAGACCGCCGCCGTACTGGGCGCCTCGGCCGGCATCCGCCGCTTCGGCGCGGCCTCGCTGGACATGGCCTATGTCGCGGCCGGCCGTTTCGACGGCTATTGGGAACATGGCATCAAGATCTGGGACAGCGCCGCCGGGCTGGTTTTGCTGCGCGAAGCCGGCGGGGTGGTCAGCGATTTCACCGGCCGCACCGACGGGCTGAGCGGCCAGGACATCCTCTGCGCCAATGAGCATATCCATCCCCAATTGCTCAAATTGCTGCGCGGCGTCACCGTTTAACCCTGCGTCGATAAAGGCAATTTTGCCCGGGCTGGTCGGTTGAGGCGGGCCGAGGGGCTTGTTATGTTGGCCGCTTCGAAGGGCCCGGTCCATGCGTTTTCGCCACATCCTCCCCCTGGCAGGGCTTGTGCTTGCCGCCGCCGGCCCTAACCCCGCTTTGGCGCAGGGCTATACCGGGCAGGAAATCACCGTCAATCCGGTGACGCCGGGCGGTAATGTCCTGCTCTATCCCGGCGGCCAATATATGCGCGTGGTCCGCCCCCTGTTGCAGCCGGGCGAAAGCCGCAAAGACACCGGCGCGATCCAACTTCATTTGCCGTCCAAAGCCCGCAGCCACACCGCCACTATCGCCGAGGCCCCGCCCCGGCGCCGCCGTTCGGCCAGGGTGGCAGAGGCCGCTCCGCCACCGCCTCCCGCACCGCCACCCCCGGCCGACGCCAGCAGCGAATTTTCCCCCTTCCGGCCGCCGCCCGCGGGCGTCACCAGCGCCCCCGCCGCGCCGCCACCGCCCCGCCCGCAAATCGCTGCCGCGCCTGCACCAAAACCGGCGCCGCCGCGCACCCCTGCACCTGCCCGCCAGGTCGCCCGGGCCGAGCCGCCGCCGGCCCGCATCACCGCCCCGCCCGCTGCCGCCGAACCCGTGCTCTCTGGCCTCACCAAGCGCAGCATGATCCTGTTCGCGCCTGAGTCCCCCGATCCGGCCAAATCGGCCTTGGGTCAGATCAAATTCCTGGCGGGCGAGCTCACCGCCGCCATGACCGGTGCAAGTTCTCGCATCCAGCTTCAGGCCTATGGTGGGGAGCCCGGTGACAAGAGTTCGGATGCGCGCCGCTTGTCGCTGAAGCGCGCTTTGGCGATCCGCCAGGTGCTGATCGATGACGGCGTGCCCGCCGACCGCATCGACGTTCATGCCGAAGGCGGCGTCGACGACAGCGGCCCGGCCGATCGCGTCGACGTTTATATCAAGGCCTGATGGCGATGCGCAGGCTTGCCACCGCCCTGGCCGGCGCCGCTTTTGTCCTGGCCGGCACAGGGGCGGCCGAGGCCGGCGGCATGGAACAGGCGGGCACCGCGGTCGCGATTGCCTTGCCGGTGATGGCTGGGGGTCTTGCCCTGAGCAAGGATGACTGGACCGGCGTGGCGCAATTGACTTTGGATACGGTCGCCACCGTCGGCACCGCCTATGCCCTCAAACATGTGGTGCCGGAATGGCGGCCCGATCACAGCGACAAGCAATCCTTTCCCTCCGACACCGCCGCGCTGGCCTTCGCGCCGGCCCAATTTGTCTGGGACCGCTATGGCTGGGAATATGGCGTGCCCGCCTATCTGGCGGCCGGTTTTGTCGGCTATAGCCGCGTCGACGCCAAGAAACATCATTGGTATGACGTCGCCGCCAGCGCCGGCATCGCCTTTACCTTCAGCAAGCTCTTCACCACCGAGTATCGCAACAACCAATTCGATTATCACTTCTCCGCGACGACGCAGAGCGTCTCTGCCGGGCTACGCTACCGGTTCTGAACCGCAACGTCGGTGAGGCGGTTGATGCGGCGCAGGGTGGGGAAGAATTTCATCCAGAGTCCGACCACCGCCAGGGTGCCGATGCCGCCCAGCACCACCGCCGGCACCGTGCCGAACAGCGCCGCGGTGGTGCCGGATTCAAATTCGCCCAACTCATTCGACGCGCCGATGAACAGCGAGGAGACCGCCGAGACCCGGCCGCGCATGACATCGGGGGTCGAAAGCTGGATCAATCCCGAGCGCACCTGCACGCTGACCATGTCGCCGGCGCCCAGCAGGAACAGGGCGCCCAGCGAAAGCAGGAAATTCTGCGACAGGCCGAAGACGATGGTGGCGCAGCCGAACAGCGCCACGGCGGCAAACATCTTGGGGCCGGCTTGTTCGCTGATAGGCTTATGGGTCAGGCGCAAAGCCACCAGGAAGGCGCCGGCCGCAGGCGCGCTGCGCAGGAAGCCCAGGCCTTGCGGCCCGACATGCAGGATGTCGCGGGCATAGATCGGCAATAGCGCCGTGGCGCCGCCCAGCAGCACCGCGAACAAATCCAGCGAGATCGCGCCCAGCAGCACCGGCCGCGAGCGGACAAAGCGAATGCCTTCGACGATGCGCTCGACCCGGCTGAGGGCTGCGGCATCCGGAACGAAGCGCCGTCCGCCCAGCCGCATGACGATGACGGCGGCGGTGGAAAATCCCAACATGCAGACGACATAAACCGCCATCGGGCCGGCGGCGTAGAGAAAGCCGCCAATGGCGGGGCCGGCGATCACTGCCGCGGTGAAGACCGAAGAGTTGAGGGAAATGGCCCGCGGCAATCGCTCTTGCGGCACCAGGAAAGGCAGCAGCGATGATCCCGACGGCATGGCAAAGCCGCGCGCCGCGCCGAACAGCACCAGCACGGCATAAAAAGCCCAGAGGTGATGAGGCGAAAACAGCAGCAAACCCAGGAACAGGGCGCTGCACATAGCCTGGACCAGGCTGGAAATGCCATAGACCAGGCGCTGGTTGAACCGATCGGTGATTTCGCCCGCCGGCAGGGTGCACAGGAACATCGGCAGGAATTGACAAAGCCCCACCAAGCCCAGCGACAAAGGCGTGCGGGCGATGTCGTAGATCTGCCAGCCGATCGCCACCGACTGGACCTGCATGGCGGTGGTGGAAAAAAGCCGCGCGGAGACGAACAGGGAAAGATCGCGCCGGCGGTACAATGCGGGGGGACTGTCGCTCATGAAGCCGCTGGCTCTAGCACGGACTTTATTCCGCAGCGAGCAGCGATACCGAATGTTGGAGATGCAATGTCTGGCTGTTTTCGCCGGGTTGGACGGCGAATTCGACCTGCTTGAAGCGCGGCTTGCGGAAACGCGGCTTGGCGTCCCGCGAGAAGCCGAAAGGCTCCAGGGGATAGCCGAACCAGGTCACGTCCATTTTGTCGTTGGCGTTGACGTCTTGATAGGCCTGGATCGCATAGATGCCGGGCTTCAGGTCCCGCAGCACGACCACGGTCTCGCCAGCTTGCGCTTTGACGTCGGCGGCCGCGACCGGCTCAGTCTTGTCGTCGGAATAACCGGCGGCGTCGTAAAGCCCCAGCCGGATCATCCCGCCTTTTGCATCGACATTGGCGACATGGATGACCAGGCTGGTGGCGCTCTGCGCTTGCGCGGGCGCCAAAGACAGCAGCCCTACCAAGGCGCAAAAAAGCCCCAGGGAAGCAAAGACTTGCCTCTCCGCCTGCCAAACAGGCTTCATGGATACCCCCCACGGGTTGACTTGTATCAAAGTGTCACAAATCCGCCGTTCCCTGACAAGATGCCAATAGGCAACAGCAAGGGGCAAAAGCTCAGCCCAGCCGGGAGTCCAACTTGCGGCAGGCCTCGATCAGCCCCTTCACGGCGTCGGCCGATTTGGCCAACTGGGCCTTTTCATCGCCGGTCAGTTCCAGCTCGACGATGCGCTCGATGCCTTTTTCGCCGATCACGGCGGGGACGCCGACATAAAGGTCTTTGATGCCATAAGGACCATCGACATAGCAGGCGCAGGGCAGCACCCGCTTCTTGTCCTTCAGATAGCTTTCCGCCATGGCGATCGCCGAAGTGGCCGGCGCGTAATAGGCCGAGCCGGTCTTGAGCAGGCCGACGATCTCGGCGCCGCCGTCGCGGGTGCGCTGGGTGATCTGGTCCAGTCGGTCCTGTTTGATCCAGCCCATCTTAACCAGTTCGGGAAGCGAAATGCCCGAGACGGTGGAAAAGCGCGGCATCGGCACCATGGTGTCGCCATGGCCGCCCAGCACAAAGGCGCTGACATCTTCCACCGAAACGCCCATCTCTTCGGCCAGGAAGTGACGGAAACGGGCCGAATCCAGCACCCCGGCCATGCCGACGATCTTTTCCGGCTTGAGGCCGGAGAATTTCTGCAGCGCCCACACCATCGCATCCAGCGGATTGGTGATGCAGATGACGAAGGCATTGGGGCAATTGGTCTTGATGCCCTCGCCCACCGCCGCCATCACTTTCAGATTGATGCCGATCAGATCGTCCCGGCTCATGCCCGGCTTGCGCGGCACGCCGGCGGTGACGATCACCACGTCGGCGTTTTTGATATCGGCATAATCATTGGTGCCTCTGAGCCTCGCATCGAAGCCTTCGACGGGACCGGACTGCGCCAGATCCAGGGCCTTGCCTTGCGGCAAGCCTTCGGCGATGTCGAAAATCACCACATCGCCCAATTCCTTGAGCGCCAGCAGATGGGCCAGCGTGCCCCCGATTTGTCCGCCGCCGATCAGGGCAATTTTCTTACGCGCCATGGGAAGGGTCCTTTGTGACGATGCGAATTTTCCGCGGTTCACTAGCCCAAGGGGGCAAGCGGGGCAAGCGCCGCGCGGATGGGAAAGAAAAAGGCCGGGCGAACGCCGCCCGGCCTTTTCTTGTTGTCGCGAAAGACGATCCTTAGATCGCTTCCTTGAGCTCCTTGGAGGCGCGGAACGCGACCTTCTTGGAGGCTTTGATCTTGATCGCTTCGCCGGTGGCGGGATTGCGCCCCATGCGGGGGCCGCGCTTGCGCACGACCAGGATGCCCAGGCCATTGAGGCGAATGCGGGCGCCCTTTTTCAGGTGCTTGGTGATCAGACCGATGGTGTCTTCCAGGATGGCATTGGCGCTTTTCTGGGAGAGCTCATGCTTTTCGGCGAGCTGGGCCGCGAGCTGGCGGGTGGAAACGGTTTCAACTTTTGCAGGTGTAGCGGCTTTGGTGGCCATTGGGGGTATCCCTCTTAACGAATCAACGATGAGCCCGAATTTACTGCATTTTGTGGGTTTACAAGACGGCCAAACGCAAAAAAGCCCCGAAAATCGGAGCTTTTTCGCATTATTTACGCGGCAGCTGTGGAAAACCCCGTATTTTCGGGCTTTTCGCGTTCCTCGTTACGCGGCGGCGTCGGGGCCGGCATTTTCGACGCGCTCGGAAATGCGTGCCGATTTGCCGGTGCGGCCGCGCAAATAATAGAGCTTGGCGCGGCGCACCTTGCCCTTGCGCACCACGGTCACCGAATCCACCAGCGGCGAATAGATCGGGAAGACGCGCTCGACGCCTTCGCCATAAGAGATCTTGCGCACGGTGAAGGCCTCGTTGAGGCCGGCGCCCTGGCGGGCGATGCAGACGCCTTCAAAGGCCTGCAGGCGTTCGCGGGTTTTGTTCTGCTTGGTCTTCTCGTCGAAGGTGACGTCCACCACCTTGACGCTGACCTTGAGAGTGTCGCCGGGACGGAAATCGGGCAGTTTCTTCGCCCGCACGGCCGTCATCTGCTCGGCTTCGAGCTCTTGCAACAGGTTCATTTTGGCAGTCTCCGTGCGGCTTTTCGCGAATGAGGGGCGGCATATAGCCTAGGGCTTATTCTTTTCATAGAGGGTCCACAGATCGGGCCTGCGCGCCTTGGTCAGGCTTTGCGCCTGGGCCAGCCGCCATTTGGAAATTTCCGAATGATTCCCGCTGGTTAGGACATCCGGGAGGGGGGCGCCCTCGAACATTTGCGGCCGGGTGAATTGCGGATATTCCAGCAGGCCCGCGGCAAAGCTCTCGTCCTGGGTGGACGCCTCGTCCCCCAGCACGCCGGGGAGCAGGCGCACCGCCGCCTCGATCAGGGCCATGGCGGCGATCTCGCCCCCGGCCAGGACGAAATCGCCGATGCTGATTTCCTCGATGGCGCGGGCCTGGATCACGCGCTCGTCCAGGCCTTCGAAACGGCCGCAGAGCAGCACCGCGCCGGGACCTGCCGCCAGCGCCTTGACGCGGGCCTGGGTCAGCGGCGCGCCCCGCGGAGACAAATAGATCAGCGGCCGTGCGGCACGTTCGACGGCATCGATCGCGGCCGCCGCCACATCCGCCCGCATCACCATCCCCGGTCCGCCGCCGGCCGGCGTGTCGTCGACGCTGCGATGCTTGCCCAGCCCGTGGTCGCGGATATCGCGCAGCTCCAGCGACCAGAGCCGTTTGTCCAGCGCCTTGCCCAGCAGCGAATGGCCCAAGGGCCCGGGAAACATTTCGGGAAAGAGGGTGAGGACGGTGGCCGACCAGATCATGACTGCGCCACCCTCGCGGGGCAAACTACGCTGCCGCTATGCCCCGCTCGGCGATGACGGACACCGTCATTCGACATGATGGTGTCCATCATCGTCATCGTCTTCCGGTACGGCGACGACGATGCGGCCCATGGGAATTTCGATGGTGGGGACATTTTCGGCCGTGAAGGCCAGCAGCACACTGTCGCCGTCGGGCCGGGTGATTTCGATGACGTCGCCGGCGCCGTAATTGTGGATGGCGGCAACCTTGCCCAAGACGCGCCCTTCCACATCCTGCGCTTCCAGGCCGATCAGGTCGGCGTGGTAGAATTCATCGCCCGTGGTATCCGGCAAGGCGCTGCGGGCGATGAACAGTTCGGTGCCTTTGAGAGCTTCCGCCGCGCTGCGGTTGTCGATGCCGGCAAAAGACATCACCGCCTCGCCGCTTTTGCCGGCGCGAAACGTGGTGATCTCGAATTTACGCCCCGCCGCGTCATGCAGCGCGCCATAGCGCGTCAGGGCGTCGGGCGCGGCGGTGAAGACTTTCGCCTTCACCGCGCCCTGAAGGCCCTGCGCGCCGATGACCACGGCAAGGAGCACGTCTTTGTTCATCGCACCTGCGCCCGTATGGCCGGGCACCGATTACGCCTCGGCGGCCTTGGCGGCGGCGGCGGCGCGTTCCTGGGCCTTCTTTTTCGGCTGGGCCTTTTGCGGATTGTTGTGCACGCGCGCCTTCACCAGACCGGCCTTGGCCAGCATCTTGTGAACGCGGTCCGAGCCGACCGCGCCCTTGGCCAGCCAGGTCTTGGCGGTTTCGAGGTCGAGCTTGATGCGGTCGGCATGATCCGACGGCAGCAGGGGATTGTAGAAGCCGATCTTCTGGATGAAACGGCCGTCGCGCGGCGAGCGCGAATCCGCGATCACGATATTGTAATGCGGGCGTTTCTTGGTGCCGCCGCGGGCCAGACGAATGCGAAGTGCCATTGTGTTTTTCCTTAGGTTGTAAGCGTGAACTCTTTTATCGGTCCCTCCGCCCCGCGCGGACGCTCCTATCGACGGGGTGGAATCATTCCGGGCGGCAAGCCGCCGGGCATGCCTCCCATGCCGGGCATCATCGGCATACGGCCGCCCTTGCCCATTTTCTTCATCATGTCCGCCATCTGGCGGTGCATTTTCAAAAGCTTGTTGACTTCGCTGACCTCGACGCCGGCGCCCGCGGCGATGCGCTTGCGGCGCGAGCCGTTGATGAGATCGGGATCGCCGCGTTCCTTTTTTGTCATCGACTGGATGATGGCTTCCTGGCGGGAGAGGATCTTGTCGTCCAGGCCGGCGGCGGCGATCTGATCCTTGATCTTGCCGACGCCCGGCAGCATTCCCAGCACGCCTTTCATGCCGCCCAGCTTTTTCATCTGGCCCAGTTGCGACATCAGGTCGTTCATGTCGAACTGACCCTTCTTCATCTTGGCGGCGAGTTTTTCCGCTTCCGCCTTGTCCAGGGTCTCGGCGGCTTTTTCGACCAGCGACACCACATCGCCCATGTCCAAAATGCGCGCGGCCACCCGGTCGGGATGGAAAGCTTCCAGGGCGTCGAGCTTTTCGCCGCTTCCTAAGAATTTGATCGGCGCGCCGGTGACGCTGCGCATCGACAGCGCCGCGCCGCCGCGGGCATCGCCATCGACGCGGGTGAGGATGATGCCGGACAGCGAAACCCGGTCGTTGAAGTTCTTGGCGATGGTGACGGCGTCCTGGCCGGTCAGCGAATCCGCCACCAGGATGGTCTCATGGGGATTGGTCGCCTGCTTGATGGCGGCGACTTCGCTCATCAATTGTTCGTCGATCGACTGGCGGCCGGCGGTGTCGAGAATGACCACGTCATAGCCGCCGACCTTGGCGCTTGCCATGGCGCGCCGCGCGATGGTGATGGGGTCCTGCCCGGCCACCACCGGCAAAGTGGCGACGCCCGCCTGCTCGCCCAGCACGCGCAGTTGCTCCATGGCGGCAGGACGGTTGATGTCCAGCGAGGCCATCAGCACGCGTTTCTTCTCGCGTCCCTGCAGCAGCAGACCCAGCTTGGCGCTGGTGGTGGTCTTGCCCGAGCCCTGCAATCCGACCATCAGGATCGGCGCCGGCGGCGAGCCCAGATTCAAGGTTTCGTTTTTCTCGCCCAGGGTTTCGACCAGCACGTCATGGACGATCTTGATCACCTGCTGGCCCGGCGTGACCGAGCGGATGACATTTTCGCCGATGGCGCGGGGGCGCACTTTGTCGATGAAGTCCTTGACCACCGGCAACGCCACATCGGCATCGATCAGGGCGGTGCGGACCTCGACCAGCGCGGTTTCGACATCGCTTTCGCTGAGCGCGCCGCGCCCGCGAAGACTGTCGAATACGCCGCCAAGGCGGCTTTGCAAACTCTCGAACATTCCAACTCTCCAAGCCCCCGCGCCGCACGGCGGCGCAAAGGCAAACAAAAGCGCCCCAGGGGGCGCAACGCGCTGCCTGGGGGCGATCCCCCGCGCCGGGCGGGGGACCGGAAAAGGCCTAAAGGCTTCTTCCGGAAAGGGCCGGGTTTTAGGCGTCTGTCACGCCCCATGTCAATCGGACCCCCGGGAACTCAATTGACAGGCCCCGGGCGTCCGGTCAGCTTTTGCCTAACACGCCTTGGGAGGGCCCTTATGACCGATCTGACACGCCGCACCATGCTCGCGGGCGCCGCCGCGCTGCCCACAACCGCCGCCTTGGCCCCTTCCGCCTTCGGTCAAACCACGCCGCCGCGCTACTCCCAGCCCAGCGTCATCACCAACCCTCCGCGCCAATGGGGCCCGGACGCACCGCCCGTGAGTTTCCCCGATCCCGACATCATCGTGGTCGATCCGTCCTTCGGGGACCTCATGGTGGGGCTGGCCGCCATCCATCGCGTCGCCACCGGGTTTCAGTGGGCGGAAGGTCCCGCCTGGTGCGAGCAGGGCAATTTTGCCGTCTTCAGCGACGTCAAGGGCTCGGTGCAATATCGCTACATCTGGGAAACCGGCCAGGTCACGCCCTATCGCAAGGAAAGCTTCAACTCCAACGGCAATGCCTTCGATTTCCAGGGCCGCCAGATTTCCTGCCAGGACGATCCGCGCCGGATCGTGCGCTTTGAGCATGATGGCTCGTTGACCATCATCGCCGACAATTACCAGGGCAAAGCGCTCAACTCCCCCAATGACATCGCCGTCCATCCCGACGGCAGCATCTGGTTCACCGATCCGCCTTACGGCGCCCAGCTTAGCGAAGGCCATCCCGATTTGGGGCCGGGCCCGCTCAATCCCGGAGGCTTGCGGGATCCGCGGATCGGCAATACCGGCGTGGGGATATTTGGTCCCACCAAACAGGTGAGCCCGACCCAGATCTACCGTTGGGATCCGAGCGGAAGGCTGGATGTGGTCGCCACCGGCAAAGTGCCGAACGGACTGGCCTTCTCGCCCGACTGGAAGCGGCTTTATTTTCTCTGGGGTGATGTCATCGCGGTGGCCGATGTCGTCGGCAACCGCCTGCAGAATATCCGCACCTTCAGCGACGTGATGGTGGACGGAGTCAAATGCGGCAGCGACGGCATGCGGGTGGACCGGGCCGGCAATCTCTGGTCCGGCTCCAACGCGCCTTACGGCTATTCCGGCGTCACGGTGTGGAATCCGGCCGGCAAGCTGCTCGGCCGGATCCGCTTGCCGGAAGTCTGTGCCAATCTGTGCTTCGCCGGCCCCAAACGCGATTATCTGTTCATGACCGCGTCGCAGTCGGTCTATCTGCTGCGGGTCAATATCCAGGGCGCCGCGCCATAAGCCCGGCTACGCTTTAGCGCGCCGGCGGCGGATTGGGCGGCGGCGCCGGGATCGGCGTGGGGGCACCGACCGGCAGCGGAGCATAGGGATCGTAATGCACCACCCCGATGGTCTGGGGCGGATTGGCGGCGGCGTCATAGACGCTGCCCGGCTGGCCGGCATAGGCATCGCCATTGGGGTTGCCCGGCGTTTTCGGCACGAGCATCCCGTAAGGCACCACCATCACTGCGAACAGCCATCCAAATCTCATGACATTCTCCCGTCTGCTGAGCGCCAGCCTAGCGCACAGCCCCGCACCCGCACAACCTGTCCTCATTTCAGGCCCAGTTTCTGCGCCAGATAGACAAAGCTGAGGCCCCACATTTCGGCGGCCTGGCGGTGGTCGGCGGCCGCGGCATGGCCGCCATCGGTGTTCTCATAGAACAGCACGTCATGGCCTTGCGCCTCCATCTTGGCGGCCATCTTGCGGGCATGGGCGGGGGTGACCCGGTCGTCGCTGGTGGCGGTCACGAAAAACACCGGCGGGTATTTCACGCCCGCTTTGACGTTCTGATAGGGCGAATAAGTCAGAATATAATCGCGCAGCTTGGGGTCGGCGGGATCGCCATATTCCCCCACCCAGCTCGCCCCGGCGCCGATATGGGTATAGGCGATCATGTCGATCAGCGGCACCTGGCAAACCACTGCGCCGAGCTTATCGGGTATCTGAGTCATCACTGTCGAAACCAGCAAGCCGCCATTGGAGCCGCCCATGATGCCCAATTGCGTAGGCGTGGTGAGGCCCCGTTTCTCAAGGTCGACGGCGACGGCGGCGAAATCGTCATAGGCCCGCTGGCGATGGGTCTTCAGCGCGGCATCGTACCAGGCAGGCCCGAATTCGCCGCCGCCGCGGATATTGGCGACGACATAGATACCGCCATGGCTGAGCCAGAGCCGCCCGAAATTGGCCGAATAGGCTGGGGTGAGCGACACCTCGAAGCCGCCATAGCCATACAGCACGGTCGGCGCCGGACCATGGAGGGTTTTGGGCCTGGTGACGAAATAGGGAATTTTGGTCCCATCCTTCGACACCGCTTCGAACTGTTCGGTGACCAGGCCTGACGCGTCGAACCGCGCCGGCAGGGATTTGATCGCATTCGGCGGCGTATCGCGGCTGGAATTATAGGCGTAAAGCGTCGGCGGTGTGAGATAGCTTTCCTGGGTGAAATAGGTCTGGGGTCCGTAATCATCGGTCGAGACGATGGACGCCGAGCCGCCTTTGGGCAGCGCCAGTGTCTGGCTCACCCATTGGTCGCCATCGACGTCTCCCCAACTGAATTGCTCGACCCGGCCAATGACATTCTCGGTGATGGCGGCGAAAACGTCACCCCCACCGATCGCAACCTGCTCGACCGAGGCGCGCGGCCCCGGCGCATAAAGAACCTGAACCGGCATCATGGCGCCGTTTTTGAGGAACGGGTCCAGAGTCAGCGCGATCAGCGCGCCTTTTTTCAGCTTTTCGTTCTTTCGCGTCCAGTCGTCTCGCAGCGTCACGATCAGGTGCGTCAATTCGTGGCGCGCACCCACAGTCACGCCTTGCAGATTGGCGGACAGGGGCAGGGGCAATTTGACGATCTTACCATCGGGGCGAAGGTAGAAATATTCGCTCTCGAAAAAACTCACAGAGCGCGTGATGATGGCGACGTCTCCGCCCGGACTGTGAAAGACGGCGGCCGAAGAGCCCACATCGTCCACTTTGCCCTCGTAAAGCGTCTTGGCCGCCGCGATCGGCTGACCGCGCCGCCATTGTTTGACGATACGGGCATAGCTGGATTTGGTGGCGCCATCGGCGGCATTGGCGAATAGCACAATGTCGTCGTTCAGATAGGTGGCGTCGGCCTTGGCTTCGGCCAGATGAAATCCGTCCGTCGCCAGTTTTTTGGCTTTCAGGTCATATTCGCGGATCACCACCGCATCGCCGCCGCCCCGCGACAGCCGGATCAGGCAGCGACTTTGGCCGGGCGAACATTCCGCGCCGCCGAACACCCAATTTTCCTTTTCGGCCTTGGCCAGGGCATCCACATCCAGGAGCAATTGCCAATGTGGCTGGGGATTTTTGTAATCGGCAATCGAAGTGCGCCGCCACAGGCCCTTGGGGTTTTTGGCGTCCTGCCAGAAATTATAGACCAAGCCGTGATCGAGGCTGCCATAGGGGATGCGGTCGGTGGCATCCAGCACCGCCAGGACGCTGTCGTAATTCTTCTGATAGCGCGGGTCGGATTTGAGCAGGGCGAGCGATTTTTTGTTCTGCTCCGCCACCCAGGCCAGCGGCTTGGCGCCATGGATGTCTTCCAGCCAGGCATAGGGATCGGATGGTTGCGTCAGGGGGGCGGGCAGGGCGGGGACTCCAAGCAAAAGCAGCGGGCCCAGCAGCATGGTCAAAAGCAATGATCGCGCGCGCATGGCCGGTCCGAAGGGTGGGCCGGATTTTGTCGCATGGCAGGGGGTGATTGACCAGCCGCGCGGCGCGGGGGCCCTGCGCTTTTTGGCGATGGAAAAAACGCAGCCGACCCCATATAAGGCGCCATGGTTCCGTTCCGAAAAATGCATGGCTTGGGCAATGATTTCGTGGTCTTCGATGCCCGCGAGCGCGCCCTTGCGATCACCTCCGAGCGGGCGCGCATCCTGGCCGACCGCCATTTCGGCATCGGCTGCGATACCGTGGTGCTGATCGCGCCCGGCACGGCGGCGGCGGATGCGCGGGTGGTCTTCTACAACGCCGATGGCGGGGTGGCGGAACATTGCGGCAATGCGGTGCGCTGTGTCGCCCGACTGCTGATGGACGAGCGCGCCCTGGCCCGGGTGCGGCTGGAGACCGCGAGCGGGATCGCGATTTGCGAGGACGCGGGCAAGGGCCTGGTCACCGTGGACATGGGAGCCCCCATCCTGGATTGGGACAAGGTGCCGCTGGCCCAGGCGGTCGATACCAATCAGTTCGAGGTCGAGGTGGACGGCGCCGGCCATAGCGCCAGCGCGGTCTCGATGGGCAATCCGCACTGCGTGCTGTTCGTCGAGGATGCCCTGAAGGCGCCGGTCACAGTGCTGGGACCGCGGATCGAGCGTCACGCGCTCTTTCCCAAGCGGGTGAATGTCGAATTCGTCCAGGTGATCGACCCTGAACATCTGCGCATGCGGGTTTGGGAGCGCGGCATCGGCGTCACGCTCGCCTGCGGCACCGGCGCCTGCGCCACCGCGGTCGCGGCCGTGCGGCGGGGACTGACCGGGCGCAAGGTCGAAGTGACGGTGGATGGCGGCAAACTGATGCTGGAATGGCGCGAAAGCGACGATCATGTGCTGATGACCGGGCCCACCGCCACCGTCTTCACCGGGGAAGTGAACCTGGACCGGCTCAGTGACCATTGACGTCGTCACCTTTGGCTGCCGCCTCAATGCTTATGAAAGCGAGGCGATCAAAGCCCGGGCCGGCGAGGCGCAATTGCGCGGCGCCCTGGTGGTCAATACCTGCGCGGTCACGGCGGAGGCGGTGCGCCAGTCCCGCCAGGCCATCCGCAGGCTGAAGCGCGAGCAACCCGAACGGCGCATCATCGTCACCGGCTGCGCCGCGCAAGTGGAGCCCGCCAGCTATGCCGCCATGCCGGAAGTGGATGCGGTGCTGGGCAATGAGGAAAAGCTCAACGCTCAATCTTATGCCGATTTCGGGCTGGGCATGGCCGAGAAAATCCGCGTCAACGATATCATGAGCGTGCGCCAAACAGCGGCGCAATTCGTCGAATGTTTCGACGGCCATACCCGCGCCTTTCTGCAGGTGCAGAATGGCTGCGATCATCGCTGCACCTTTTGCATCATCCCGTTTGGGCGGGGCAATTCGCGCTCGGTACCCATGGGGGCGGTGGTGGAGGAAGCCAGGCGCCTGGTCGAGTGCGGCTATGGCGAGATTGTTTTGACCGGCGTCGATCTGACCTCTTATGGCGGCGATCTGCCGGGGCGCCCCAGCCTGGGTATGCTCGCGCAGCGTATCCTCAAGCTGGTGCCGGCGCTCAAACGCCTGCGGCTTTCATCGATCGACAGTATCGAGGCCGATGCGGTGTTGCTGCGCGTGATCGCGGAGGAAGAACGACTGATGCCGCATTTTCATCTGTCGGCCCAATCGGGCGACGATTTGATCCTCAAGCGGATGAAACGCCGCCATAGCCGCGCCGACACCATCGGTTTTTGCCAAACCATCCGCCGGCTGCGCCCGGAAGCCGCCTTCGGCGCCGATCTGATCGCCGGTTTCCCCACCGAGACCGAGGCGATGTTCCGCAGCAGCCTGGCGCTGGTCGATGATGCGGGGCTTTCCAGCCTGCATGTGTTCCCCTTCAGCCCCCGTCCGGGCACGCCGGCGGCAAAAATGCCTCAGCTCAAGCCGGGCCTGGGCCGCGAACGCGCCCGCCGGCTGCGGGCCAAGGGAGAGCTGGCACTGGCAGCGCGTTACCAGGGAATGATCGGGGAAGTTGCGGAAATCCTGGTGGAGAAAAGCGGCATCGGACGCACCCCCTGTTTCGCCCCTGTCCGGCCGGATCGGCGGGTCGAACCGGGCCGTTTCGTCATGGCCCGCATCACCGGTCACAGAGGCGGCCAACTGATCGCGACTCTTCCCGCATGAGAACATTTGGCGAAGCGCCGCCCGAGCCGACTTTTTTCGAGCGCCTGAAACAGGGCCTGAGCAAATCCACCGCGGGCCTCAGCGACAATCTCGCCGGCATTCTCACCCGCAAAAAGCTGGACACCGAGACCGTCGCCGAACTGGAAGAGGCGCTGATCCGCGCCGATATGGGTACCACCCAGGCCAAGGCGATCACCGCTGCGATTGCGAAGAACCGCTATGACGCGGAAATCAGTTCCTATGATCTGCGCCAGCTGCTGCGCGACGAGATCGCGATGATCTTGCGCAAAATCCAGCAGCCGCTCGCCATCGACCGCGGCAAAACGCCTTTCGTCATCCTGGTGGCGGGGGTCAATGGAACCGGCAAGACCACCACCATCGGCAAGCTGGCCCGCCGCCTCGCGGGTGATGGTCACAAGGTAATGCTGGCGGCCGGCGATACATTTCGCGCCGCCGCGATCGAGCAGCTTGCCGTCTGGGCCAGCCGCGCCCAGGCGAAATTTATCGCCACCAAGCCGGGCGGCGACGCCGCGGGCCTGGCTTATGAGGCGCTGGAACTGGCCCGCGCCGAAGGCATGGACGTCCTGATCATCGACACTGCGGGACGATTACAGAACAAAACGGGATTGATGGCGGAACTGGAAAAAATCGTGCGGGTGATCAAGAAGCTGGATGCCGGCGCGCCGCATGCGATGCTGCTGGTGCTGGACGCCACCACCGGACAGAATGCCATTTCGCAAGTGGAGGCCTTCCATGCCAGCGTGCCGCTTACCGGCCTTATCATGACCAAGCTGGACGGCACCGCCAAGGGCGGGATTCTGGTGGCATTGGCGGCAAAATTCGCCCTGCCGGTGCATTATATCGGCGTGGGCGAGGGAGCGGACGACCTGCAACCCTTCGATGCGCAGGCTTTCGCCACAGCCCTGACCGGTGCGGCATGAACCCGCAATTGCGCCGCCTGGTGCTGGATTTGGGGCCGCTGCTGATATTTTTCGCGGGCTTCAAATATCTGGGCATTTTCGGGGCGACCGCCGTGTTCATGGCCGCGATCGTCGCGGCCCTGGCGCTGGATTATGTGTTCGAGCGGCGCCTGTCGCCCATTCCGCTTTTCACAGCGGTCCTGGTGCTGATTTTCGGCGGCCTGACGCTTTACTTGAAAAACGACGTCTTCATCAAAATGAAGCTCACGGTTTTTTACAGTTTCTTCGGCGCAACTCTGCTGGGCGGCCTCAGGTTCAATCGCCTGTTCATCAAATATGTTTTTGCCCAAGCCTTTGATTTGACGGAAGCGGGTTGGCGAAAACTGACTTGGCGCTGGGGCATTTTCTTTCTTCTGCTGGCCCTGCTCAACGAGGTCATTTGGCGCAATGTCTCGACCGCAACCTGGGTTTCCTTCAAGGTCTGGGGCGTGGTGCCACTGATATTTCTCTTCACTTTGGCCCAGACCCGGCTGGTCATGCGCCATGCCATCGACGAGCCGCGGTCCGGCGATGCGGATAAAGACGGTTCCGATAAAACCGCCTAAGCCTTGGGCGCAATTGCGCGTATCCGCCGCACGCACCTTTACAATCACCCAACAGATATGCCCGGCTGATGCGCACATACAACGCATTGTGTCTTTGCGGGACATTCCTGCGCATACGGAAAATTCGTCCGACTGGAAACAAAATATCCGTCCGCAAGTTTTGCATTGGACTTAGGGGCGCAAACGAAGTTTAAGACGTCCCTCGTTTAGCACTGGCGCTTGGCTTCGCCTTGCTGTTTAGTATCGCCTCTCGCGTGGGGGCGATGGCGATTGCCAGACGCGGTTGGGGTGGAAATGATCAAGGCGCAACGCAAGGGGAACGGTAATTTCGAATTGTCGGAAGCCCCGTCGCACCTGATCCGCCGCTGCCAGCAATTCTATGGCGACCTCTATGCGCGCGAAGCCGGATCGTGCGAGCTGACCAAGCAACAATTCATTTTGCTCTGCGCGCTGGAACAGCATGACGGCGCCAATCAAACCACCTTGGTCGAAATCACCGGCATCGACCGTTCGACCTTGGCGGAAATGGTGCGCCGGATGCTCGACAAGGGTTTGCTATCGCGCGAGCGCACCGAGGAAGACCAGCGCGCCAATGCGGTGGCGATCTCGTTGAGCGGGCGCAAGGCGCTGCGTACCGCCCGCAACGCCGCCGACCGCGCCGAACGGGCGCTGCTCGATGCCCTGCCCGCCACCGAGCGGCAGAAATTCGTCAAATCCCTGTCCCAGATCGCCTCGGCGGCGGAAAGCTATGCCTCCAACGGCAATGGCAAGGCCCATAAGGCCCCGCGCCGCAGCGGCAAGCGCCAATAATCCCTTAGATCTTGATATCCAGCATGCTGCCTGGCCGCGCTGCGGGGCCGGCAGGCGCCGGGGCGGGCGTGATGGGCGCCGCGGCGGTCTGGCGCAGCGGCAGGGGCGAAAATCCGCCCGTTTTGCCCGAAGTCTGTTCCAGCGCTGCCGAAAACCCGGGCGCCACAGGGGTGTGAAAACGGGCCTGGGCCTCGCGGGCGGCCTGCTGGGCGGCAATCAAGGTGCTGGAGACTTGCATGGCGCAACCCTGGCAAAACAGGGTTAGGAAAGTCTTACAAGGCCTTTCGGGCCTTTTCGATCTCAGGCAGCAATTGCTGGGCGATCACCTGATCGGTCACGGCGCCGACAACTTTGAAGCGAATGACACCGCGCCCATCGACAACGAAAGTTTCGGGGACGCCGTAGACCCCCCAGTCAATCGCCGTCCGGCCATGAACGTCGGCAACGATGCGGCTAAAGGGATTGCCGGCCTGGTCCAGAAAGGCGCGGCCGTCCTGACCGTCCGGTTTCTGCCGCTGGTCTTCATAGTCCACGCCGTAAAGCGCGATACCCGGCATCTGCGAAAGACGCATCAAAGTATCGGCCTCCTCATGGCAAGGCACGCACCACGAGGCGAAAAAATTAACCAAGGTGACGTGGCCGCTGGCGAGATCGGCGCGGGAAAAGCCCGGGGTGGCGGCGTCCATCGGGGGCAGACTGAACTTCGGCGCCGGCTTGTCGATTAAGGCCGATGGCAAGAAAACGGATGTAGGGGTCAAATAGAGACCCCGGTATAGAAAAAATGCGACCACAGCGAAGACCGCGGCGGGCAGGATAAAAATCCAGCGGTTCATTTGCGTTCCAAGGCGGCAAGGCGCGCCTTGGCCTTGCGCCAGGCCAGGACCGTCAGCAGCGTGGCAAGGCCCAGCCCCAGAATGGAAACGGCATAAGCCGGTACGATGAAAGCGGCATAAGGGGCAAGATCGATCATGCGCCGGCCTGCATCAGACTGCGCGCGCGCCGATTGACGATTTCGGTGCGGATGCGGATGGTCCAGAGCAGCGCGAAGAGAAGTCCATAGCCGATCATCATGGCGAAAAGCGGCCAGAGATAGACTGTGGCGACTTGCCCCGTGATGATGCTTTCACCCTGGTGCAGCGTATTCCACCAGACCACCGAAAAATGGATGATCGGCAGATTGACCGCGCCCACCAAGGCCAGGATGGCGGCGGCGCGGGCCGCATGGATTTCGTCATCAATGGCATTCCACAGCGCGCTGTAGCCCAAATACAAAAACAGCAGCAGCAAAAAACTGGTCAGCCGCGGATCCCACACCCAATAGGTGCCCCACATCGGCTTGCCCCAGAGCGAGCCCGTGATCAGGCCCAGGGCCGTGAACAGCGCTCCCAGCGGGGCCGCTGTCCTCGCCGCGACATCGGCTAGAGGATGACGCCAGACCAGCGAGAAAAAGGACGCGACGACGATCGCTCCATAAGCTCCCATCGCCACAAAGTCGGCGGGGACATGGATGAACATCAGCGTGACGGTCGAACCTTGCTGATAATCGGGCGGCACATGGAAGGACCAGTACAGCCCCAGGCCCAGTGATACCACACAGGCGGCGGCCAGCCAGGGCAGCACCAGGCTGCTCAGCCGCATGAATTGGGCGGGGTTGGCGTAACGAAACATGGGACGGGTTTAGCTCTTTTATCCGGCGAGATTAAGGAGCACCGGCCAGAAAAAGTGGGAGGGCGCAAAGCGCCCGAACCGGTTTTTAGGCGGCGCCGGAGGCGCCTAATGTTTAATCGGACGCGTCCGCGCCCGGGCCGTGCGACCATTAAACACAGCGGCTCAACCTGCAAGATTGAGCCGCACGCAGGCGGCCGCGACGAAGGGCGACAGGAGAACCGAGCCCGCGGCAAAGCCGGCCAGGAGCCCCAGGGCATTGGTGGAGAGGTGATTCAGGGCCGCGGCAACCGCGCCCGACCCGAAAATCACCACCGGCGCCAGCAAGGGCAGGATGATCAGCGGCAGGATCAGGCCCCCCCGCTTGAGCGACAGGGTCAGGCTGGCACCGATCGCGCCCACAGCGCTCACCGCCGGGGTTCCGATCAAAAGCGAAATCACCAGGGCCTGGGTTCCGGCCTGCGGCAAGTTGAATAACAAAGCCAGAAGCGGCGACAGCAAAGTCAAGGGCAGACCGGTCGAAAGCCAATGCGCCAGGATTTTGGCCAAGGCGACCATTTCCAGAGAGAGCGGCGAGAGCGCGATCACATCCAGGCTGCCGTCCTCGTAATCGCCCTGGAACAGCCGGTCGAGCGACAGCAGCGCCGCCAACACGGCCCCGACCCAAAGCACCCCACCCGCCACCTGCGCCAAAAGTTTCAAATCGGCGCCGATGCCCAGCGGCGTCATGGTCGCCACCAAGGCGAAGAAGGCCAGCGCCAGGGCGGCGCTGCCGCCGCTGCGGGCCGCCAGGCGCAGATCGCGGACTAGAAGCGTGAGAAAGGGGGTCATAGTTTGAGTACCTGGTTGTTCAGGCCCAGGGGATCATGGCTGGCGGCGATGACGATGCCGCCCGCACCGCAATGCAGCACCATCAAGCGCGTCACCAAATCCTGGCCGGCGACATCCAGCGCCGCGAAGGGTTCGTCCAGCAGCCATAGCGAGCGTCCGCTCACCAGCAGCCGGGCCAAAGCGAGGCGCCGCTTCTGCCCGGCGGAGAGAAAGCGGCAGGGCAGCAGCGCCTGGCGTTTGAGGCCGACATCCTCGAGCACTGCCGCGGGATCGCTGACGCTGCGATAGAGCCGGGCAAAGAATTCCAGTTGTTCGCGCGCGGTGAGCTGGGGTTTGAGGCCGTCGTGATGCCCCAGCCAGCCGATGCGGCTGCCGCGTTCTTCCGGATCGCTGATCTCGCCGGATTGGGTGGTGGACAGGATCAGCCGTCCCGCCTTGGGGCTGAGAAAGCCCGCGATCAGGCGCAGCAGCGAAGATTTGCCCGCGCCATTGGCCCCTTCCACCGCCAGGGCCTGGCCCGCGCCGACGCGAAAGGACAGCCCTTCGAACAGGGTCCGGTCGCCCCGCGCCAGAGCAAGATTTTCGGCGGTAAGGGAAGAGATCATCTCAGCTCGTCATGGCCGCCCTTGAGGCGGCCATCCAGGGTCACATGCACCTTATCGGAAACCCTGGATAGCCGGGTCAAGCCCGGCCATGACGGAAGGGGCGTGTAACGCCTCATGCTTCGACAGACTTAGCATGAGGACGTCCTTACATCCTCACCCCGAGCTTGTCGAAGGGTAAGGATGCCAGCAATCCCAGACCCTGCCAAACCAGCGCTCCGCCGATGGCTAGGCATACCAGGACCGTTGGAATCTCAAGAATAGGCAGAATCAACGAAGGAATCTGGCTGCGCATTAGGTGGAGATACTCATAGAAAAGCTGCCAATGCCAGGTCTTGGTAAACACCCAATCCGCGACGACGGACCAAAAATCAATGACGCCTCGGCACAAGTTAACAAGGCCTATGGCGAGAAAAATAGCGCCCTTAATCCATTCGACAATTCGATTAGGCATCAATTCGCAACTCAATACATATGCTGCCCACCGTTGATCGACAGCGTCGATCCGGTGATGAAGCCCGCATCATCGGCCACAAGAAAGGCGACGGCGCGAGCAATCTCTTCCGCCTTGCCCAGACGGCCGACCGGAATGCGCGCCACGATTTTTTCCAGCACATTGGCGGGCACCGCGGCCACCATGTCGGTGTCGATATAGCCGGGCGCGATGGCGTTGACGGTGATGCCTTTGGCGGCGCCTTCCTGGGCCAGCGCCTTGGTGAAGCCATGGATGCCGGATTTGGCGGCGGCGTAATTGACCTGGCCATATTGGCCGGCCTGGCCGTTGATCGAGCCGATATTGACGATGCGGCCAAAGCCGCGTTCCAGCATCCCGTCCCACGCCGCCTTGCACATGTTGTAGCAGCCGCCCAGATTGGTATCGAGCACCGCATCCCAGGCGTCGCGGTTCATTTTCTTCATGGTGCCGTCGCGGGTGATGCCGGCATTGTTGACGATCACCTCCACCGGTCCCAGCGCGGCGACCACTTTGTCCATGCCGGATTTGCAGGCCTCGAAATCCGACACGTCCCACTTGAACACGGCGATGCCGGTCTTGTCCGCGAACGCCTTGGCGCGTTCGTCATTGCCGGCATAATTGGCGGCGACTTTATAGCCGGCGTTTTTCAGCCCCACGGAGATTGCTTCGCCGATGCCGCGCGTACCGCCCGTGACCACCGCTACCCGTGCCATGCCATGTCCCAATCTTTGCTCGTTGCCCGATTAGGCGCAGGAAAGCCCGCGGTTTCAATCCGGATTCGATGTTGCGCTGCGACGAAGGCGATCAGCGCTCGACGCACATCGCAATGCCCATCCCGCCTCCAATGCAGAGCGTGGCGAGGCCTTTCTTGGCATCGCGCTTGCCCATCTCGTGCAGCAAAGTGGTCAGTATCCGCGCCCCCGACGCGCCGATGGGATGGCCGATGGCGATGGCGCCGCCATTGACGTTCACCTTGGCGGTGTCCCAGCCCATGTCTTTGTTGACGGCACAGGCCTGGGCGGCGAAAGCCTCATTGGCCTCGATCAGATCGAGATCGGCTGCCGACCAGCCGGCCTTCCTCAAGGCGGCGCGGGAGGCTGGAATCGGCCCGCTGCCCATCACCTTGGGATCGACACCGGCCTGCGCCCAGGCAGCGATGCGCGCGAGCGGCTTCAGGCCCCTGGTGGCGGCATCCTTGGCGCTCATCAGCACCAGGGCGGCGGCGCCGTCATTGATGCCGCTGGCATTGCCGGCGGTGACGGTGCCGTCCTTGCTGAAGGCCGGACGCAGGGCCGCCATGGCCTCGAGATTGGCGCCGTCGCGGATATATTCGTCGGTGTCGACAAGGGTGTCGCCCTTGCGGCCCTTCACGGTGACCGCGGCGATCTCGTCCTTGAAGCGGCCGGCCTTGCGGGCGGCTTCCGCTTTGTTCTGCGAGGCGACGGCAAAACGGTCCTGTTCGTCGCGGGTGATCTGCCATTCCCGGGCCACGTTCTCGGCGGTGGTGCCCATGTGATAGCCGTTGAATGCGTCCCACAGCCCGTCGCGGATCATGGTGTCGATGAAAGACAGATCGCCCATCTTCTGGCCGGCCCGCAAATAAGCGGCATGGGTGGACAGGCTCATGGATTCCTGTCCGCCGGCCACCACGATGCGCGAATCCCCTTGTGCAATGGCCTGCGCGCCCAGCGCCACGGTTCGCAGGCCCGAACCACAGACCATGTTGATGCCCCAAGCAGGAGTGTCGATCGGCAGGCCGGCGGCGATGGATGCCTGGCGGGCGGGGTTTTGGCCCTGGGCCGCAGTGAGCACCTGACCCAGGATCACTTCGCTGACTTCGGCCCCTTCCACGCGGGTATCGGCCAGAGCAGCGCGGATCGCCACTTCTCCCAATTTGTGGGCCGGCACGGCCCCGAAGGCGCCGTTGAAGGAACCGACCGGGGTACGGCGGGCGGCCACAATGACCACGTCTTGCACTTTTCACCTCCGCGATGATGCGTTTGGGATACCGGGCCGTAAAATGACGCGAATGCGAGCCAGGGTAAACCGCGACAAGATTCCGTATACTGAACAGGTGCTTACGCGATTATTGGCAGGTTTTTCCATGCTGCAACTGCTAAAATGATGCTGGACGCGCCCCGGCCAGTGATGTTGTCTAGCCGGGAAAAATGGTCCGAGCGGACCGCTTGGAATTGGGGAACACGTGGCAGACGAAAAAGCCAAGGCCGATGGCCCGGTGGTGATCAAGAAATACGCCAACCGGCGCCTCTACAACACCCAGACCTCGTCTTATGTGACCCTCGATCATCTCGCCCAGATGGTCAAGGAAGGCACCGAGTTCGAAGTACAGGATGCGCGCACCGGCGAGGACATCACCCGTCCGGTGCTGACCCAGATCATCTTCGAGGAAGAAGCCAAGGGGCAGAACTTGCTCCCCATAAAATTCCTGCGCCAGTTGATCCGTTTTTATGGCGACAGCCTGCAGGCCTTTGTGCCGGGCTATCTCGACATGAGCATGGAAAGCTTCACCAAGAACCAGGGCGCGATGCGCGACCGCATCGCCGAGGCGCTGGGCGGCGGTAATCAGATGGTGGAGAATTTGACCCGCCAGAACCTCGCCATGTTCGAGCGCGCCATGCAGATGTTCTCGCCTTTCAACCCGGCCATGCGTAGCGGTGGAGCGGGCGCCGCCGAAGAGCCGGCGGAAGCCAAACCGGCCAAGCCTTCCAGCGAAGTCAGCGAACTCAAGGAAGAGATCGAGGCGATGCGCAGGCAGCTCGCCGAACTGAGCCAGCGCAAATAGCCGCCGCTTGTCTTTTGCGCCGGCGAGTTCGTCGCGGCGCATCCTCGCCCCGCTCGGCTAGGACAAGCTTTTCTAAGCTCGCTGCGCTCGCCAAGAAAAGCTAAGTCTGCTCACGTGCTGACGCACGCTTCCCACGCGTTGCCGCTACGCTGTCGCTAGGCAACCCTGCTCAGGTCACAAAATCCTGCGCGGCAATCTAATCTGCTTTGGACCATTCCGGTTCGAGGACCGGTTCGCCGAAATGAAAGCCCTGGAAATAATCGACGCCGAAGCTTTGCAGCAATTGCGCGTCGGCGTCCGAGCCGACCCATTCCGCCACCGTCTTCATGCCCAGATTTTTCGCCAGGCCCACCAGGGTGCGCACAAAGACCTGATTTTCCGGGCTTTCCTGCAGATTCTTGACGTATGAGCCGTCGATCTTGACGGTGTCGACCTGCAGCAATTGCAGATTGCGGAACGAGGTATAGCCGGCGCCGAAATCGTCGATCGCCACGCGCACGCCAAGCTCGCGCAACTGGGTGACGAAGCGGGCATTTTCCTCGAACAGATGCAAGGCCGCGGTTTCGGTCAGCTCCACGATCAGCCGCGACGCCACCTCTTTGTTGTCGCGCACATAATCGACAAAACCCTGCAGCCAGGCGGGATCCTCCGAAGCGGTGCCCGAGACATTGACCGCCAGGGTCAGGTCTTCATGGGTCTGCAATTGGGTGATCACGGTTTCCAGAGCGAAACTGTCGATCAGATGGACAATGCCCATCTGTTCGGCGGCCGAGATGAAATAGCTCGCCGCCATCACCTCGCCATCGGGGCGCGCCAGGCGCAGCAGGCATTCATAATGGCTGATCTGGCGCGATTGGGCGTCGAGGATCGGCTGATAGGCCAGATGCAGGCGCTTTTCCTTGAGCGCGGCGACGATCTCGTCGGCAATGCCCATCAGGCGCAGCCGGGCGGTTTCGCGCTGCGGTCCTTCTTCGTAAATCGCAAAACCGTCGCGGCCGCGGGCGCGGGCCCGGTGCAGCGCCTGTTCGGCGCGCAGCATGGCATCCTGGCTGGAACCGGCGGCATGGGGCAGCCAGACAGCGCCGACCGAACAGGTGGCGGCGACCTGGCCGCCGCTGGTTTCCACCACATGTTCGCGCACCGCCCGTTTCAGGCGGCCCGCGACGACGGCGATCTCGGCTTCCTGGCAGTTGCGCAGCAACACGCCGAATTTGTTGCCGGCGGTGCGGCCGATCACGTCATTGCCGCGCAGACTGCGGGCCAGCCGCTCGCCGACGCCCACGATCACTTCCTCGCCGGTGCCGAAGCCGAAGGAATCATTGATGATCGCCAGCCGGTCGATCGAGGCGACCAGGAAGGCGCAGTGCCGTTTTTCGTCCTTGGCCTTTTCGATCGCCTGGGCGAGTTCTTCGCGCAAGGCATTGCGGTTGAGATGGCCGGTCAGCTCGTCGCGGGTGGCCAGATAGGTCAGGCGCTGGAGCTCGCGGGTGCGTTCGGTGGTGTCGCGCATCAATCCGACCAGGCGGGCGGTGACGCCGTTTTCGCCGGGGATGCGGGTGCCCACCATGGTGAAGACCACCGCGCCCATGGCGGCGGCGACTTCCAATTCAAACGAGAATGCCGAAGGCTGGTTCGAGCGGATGTCGAGCACGCTTTCCAGCGGCCCACGCTTATCGCGGGGAATATTGTCGATGAAGATTTGGGCCCGGCGGCGATCGCGGAACGGCAGAATGTCCAGCGTGCCGTCCCAGGCAATCGTGCCGGCCCGCACGTCCCAATCAAAGGTGACGCAGCCGGCGGATTGCACCGCCGAACGCAGGCGCTGACTATCCTGGACCGCGCTTAGGCCGGCCAGTGCGGTCGGCTCTTTCTGAAGCGACGCCTTAAGCAAATCCACCATCCCCAGCCGGTTCTCCAGCCTCTTGATCGGTACTATTGGCGGCGACGGCTTAAAAAAGGCGTAACCGATACCGGAGTGCGGCCCGCCTCTTGCGATGCGTGCGCCATGCACCCGATCGGCGACAATCCTGGGCCTGGGAACTTTGCTTTACAGCAAAGCGTGCCGCGCGCCCGCGCCGTGCAAAAGGCGAATATTACCGGGGGTTTTCAAGGTGAATGGGATCGGGGGTCCGGTGGGGCGCGCAAAGCGGCGCCTCTACAATTAACCTTGGAACCGCCCCGTTCCGGCACAGAGGAAAGTGTTTCGTTTCGGTACGCGGATGCTTCGCCGCAGCGGCTGGTCGCGCCTTTCGTGGCGCAATTGCTGGGTCAATTGATGCCCGGCGGCGAAACTTCGCTATCCCAGGCGCGCGCCGCCTATCGCGCGGTGCAGGGCCGGATCAGCCTGTTGCTGGACAAAAACCTCTGAAGACAGCGACAGCCCCAGCAGCCCCGCCGCGAACAGAATAAGCGCGCCGCTGAACGCGCCGCCCCACAGCGCCATGCCGCCGCCGGCAAGTGCCAAACCGGCGGCGATGGTTTGCGCCAGCCGCAATTTTGCGGCGCCTGCCTGCGCAAAAGCCAGCAGCATGACGGCGAGGACGGCGCCGACCAATGACAGCAGCGCGAACAAGGGCGCATCGCGTAGCACCGCCGCCAGACCGGCGCCAAGTCCGCCGATGAGCGCGGCACTGGCGACGAGTGGGCGGGCGCGCGCGGCCAGGCTGAGCGCCAGCGCCGGCGAAGCCAGGGCTGTGACCAGCAGCGCGATGGCAAAAGCGGCAGGGAGAAAAGACGGGATCAGCGCCGCCAGCAATCCGGCCGCAGCAGCTGCGCAAAACAGAACCGCGGCAAAGCGCAGATTGAGCCGACGCTGCGCCCTACTCCCGCCCGCCAGCCGCCAAGCCAGCGCGCAGACGCCGCAAAGCAGCAGGGCCGACAGGGCCAGGGACGAATCACTCTCCATCCCCTCACCATGACCGGCTCTTCGCCGGTCATCCAGATGGAGGAGGGCCGATCGATCAGGCCGCCAGCAGGTTCCTCAGCACATAGGGAAGGATGCCGCCATTCTTGTAATACGACACTTCGTCGGCCGTCAGGATCATCAGCACCAGGGGCAGCTTGTCGGTCCCACCGCCGGGACGATGGATGGTGGCTTCGATGCGCATGCGCGGCTTGATATCGCCGGACAGGCCCGGGATGTCGATGATCTCGCGCCCGGTGAAGCCGTAATCCTTGCGCGTCTTACCGGCCTCGAAGCAGAGCGGCGCCACGCCCATGCCGATCAGATTGGAGCGATGGATGCGCTCGAAGCTTTCGGTGATCACGGCCCGCACGCCCAGCAGCTTGGGGCCCTTGGCAGCCCAGTCGCGCGACGAGCCGGTGCCGTACTCCTTGCCGCCGATCACCACCGTGTCATGGCCGTCCTTTTTATAGGCCTGGGCCGCGTCGAAGATCGACATGGTCTGGCCTTCGCTGTTGACGTGGGAATAATAGATGGTGTTGCCGCCTTCCTTGCCGCCCATCATTTCGTTGCGGATGCGGATATTGGCGAAGGTGCCGCGCTCCATCACTTCGTGATTGCCGCGGCGCGAACCATAGGAATTGAAATCCTTCTGCGCCACCTGGCGTTCCTGCAGGTAAACCCCGGCAGGCGAGGTCGCCTTGATGTTGCCGGCGGGTGAGATGTGATCGGTGGTGATGGAATCGCCGAACAGCGCCAGCACCCGGGCCCCGGCGATGTCCTTCAGCGCGGCGGGCTGGATCGCCATGCCGTCGAAATAGGGCGGGTTTTGCACATAAGTCGAGCCGATGTCCCACTGATAGGTCTGGCCTTTGACCAGTTTTACTTTTTTCCAATTGGCGTCGCCGTTGAAGACATCGCCATAGCGTTTCTTGAAGCTGGAAGCTTTCACCGCCTTGCGAATGGCGGCGGAGATTTCCTTGGGGCTCGGCCAGATATCCTTCAGATAGACCGGCTCGTCGGCCTTGTCGTAACCGACCGGCTCGCGGGTGAGATCGGCATTGACCGATCCGGCCAAGGCATAGGCCACCACCAGCATGGGCGAGGCGAGGTAATTGGCCCGCACCTGGGGATGGACGCGGCCTTCGAAATTGCGGTTGCCGGAGATCACCGCGCTGGCCACCAGGTCGCTTTCGGTGATGGCCTTGGCGACGGGCTCGGGCAGCGGCCCGGAATTGCCGATACAGGTGGTGCAGCCATAGCCGGCCAGGGTGAAGCCGAGCTTGTCCAGCGCCTTGTCGACGCCGGCCTTCTTCAAATAATCGGTGACCACCTGGCTTCCCGGCGCCAGCGAGGTCTTCACCCAGGGGCGCACTTTCAGACCGCGCTTGACCGCTTTTTGCGCCAAAAGCCCGGCGCCCATCATCACATTGGGATTGGAGGTATTGGTGCAGGAGGTGATCGCCGCGATCACCACATCGCCATGCCCGATGGTAATCTCAGACCCTTCCAGCTTGGCGCGCTTATTGGCTTCGGCTTCCTTCTTGAAGGTGGTGATCAGGCTTTCCGCGAAATTGCCGGCAATGCTGTCCAGCGAAACGCGGTCCTGGGGCCGCATCGGACCGGCCATCGAGGGCACCACGGCATTCATGTCCAGCGCGAGGGTGTCGGTGAACACCGGATCGGCGCTTTTTTTGCTGCGGAACATGCCCTGGACTTTGGCATATTTCTCCACCAGGGCGACGCGGGGCGCCTTGCGCGCGGTGTTTTTGAGAAACCGCACGGTTTCGGCATCGATGGGGAAAAAGCCGCAAGTCGCGCCATATTCCGGGGCCATATTGGCCAGCGTGGCGCGATCTTCCAGGGACAATTCGTCCAGGCCGGCGCCATAAAATTCGACGAATTTGCCGACCACGCCTTTCTTGCGCAGCATCTGGGTCACGGTCAGCACCAGATCGGTCGCGGTGACGCCTTCACGCAGTTTGCCGGTGAGTTTGAAGCCGATGACTTCCGGGATCAGCATCGAAATCGGCTGGCCCAGCATCGCCGCTTCGGCTTCGATACCGCCCACGCCCCAACCCAGCACCGCCAAGCCGTTGATCATGGTGGTGTGGCTGTCTGTGCCGACCACGGTATCGGGGAAGGCGACGTCGACGGTCTTTTTGCCGTCCTTGAATTTGCGGGTCCACACCGTCTCGGCGAGATATTCCAGATTGACCTGATGGCAAATGCCGGTGCCGGGCGGCACGACGCGGAAATTGGCGAAGGCCTGCTGGCCCCAGCGCAGGAAGGTGTAGCGCTCCTTGTTGCGCTCATATTCGATTTCGACATTCTTCTTGAAGGAATCGCGGTGGCCGAAACTGTCGACCATCACGCTGTGGTCGATGACGAGATCGACTTCCGCCAGCGGATTGATCTTTTCCGGATTGCCGCCCAGTTTCTGCATCGCATCGCGCATCGCCGCCAAATCGACCACCGCGGGCACGCCCGTCAGGTCCTGCATCAACACGCGGGCGGGGCGGAAGGCGATCTCGCGGTCCGAGCTTTTGCGCTTGAGCCAGGCGGCCACCGCCTGGATGTCGTCTTTGGTCACCGAGTTGCCGTCCTCGTTGCGCAGCAGGTTTTCCAGCAGAACCTTCATCGAGAAAGGCAGTTTGGAGATCCCCTTGAGCCCATTTTTCTCGGCTGCCGGAAGGCTGAAATAGATATAAGTCTTGCTCCCCACTTTGAGGGTCCGGCGGCATTTGAAACTATCGGGATGGGTGGTCACGGGCGGGCACCTCATGGAATGGGTGGGGTGCGCCGGATTTAGTCAAAAACCGCGGCGAAAGATAGGTGCGCCGCGGATTTTGGTGGCCTTGGCGCCACTTCACCCCCTTAAATTCGCCCCATTCCTGGGACATTCTGCCGTCCAAGGAAACATGCGCGGCGAAGTGCATGAGGGGCCCGACAGAAGTCAACGATTTGCGCACCGCACCGACCATCGCCCTGATTCTGCTTTCCGTCCTTCCCGCGGCGGCGGATGCACAGCCGCAAACCCAGCCCGCACCCGGCACCGAGGCCATGGCGGCGCGGCTTTCGGCCGACAAGGTCGGCGACATCCAGCCCGGAACCTATAGCGCCGGCGACAATCTTACCTTTTCCCTGGAAGCCTATGGCGATCGCTACCTGCTGCACTTTGCCGATGCGCCGGAGACTTTCGTGCTGGGCATGGACCGGGTGGCACTGGGGGGACGCGAACTCAAATATGACACGGGGGGCACCGCCCTTCGGGTTTCGGTCTGGGGCGGCATGACGCTTTACACCGATAGCGCGCCCGGCGGTTTGCCGGCCACGCGGGTGGGCGACTACGCCCCGCCGCCACAAGCCCATGTCACCGCCACCGATCTGGCTCAGGCCTTGCGCGATGAAACCGCTCACCTGGCTTATACCCAAAAGCTGAATCTGAAATTCCTCGCCGCCGCCAATTCCGATCGCACGCGGGCGGACGCTTTCGACACCCTGGTCAATACCGATCTGGCGATCGACCGGCTGGCGGCCAGCGATCCCGGCCGCGCCGCCCTGACGCGCAAGCTGGAAACGGTGCGGTTGGCGGAAGCGCAAAAACCCGGCGTCACCTTGGCGGGCCGCACCTTGACGGTGCGTTTCGTGCCGTCGCGCGGACCGCTGGGCCGCCCCTCCTCCCATGCCATCGCCGCGGCGCTGGGAAAATATCTTTCGATTCCCGAAGGCGGCTAGAGCGCGGGTCGGGTAAAGTGTGCAGCGGTTCACCCGCAAAATTGCGCGACAATCAAAGAATGAAGGTCTCCGGCGCCATTTCAAAGCCCGCGAATTCAAATCCGGGGGCCACGGTGCAGCCCACCAGGGTGTAACCGCCCAGACTTTGCGCCATCTGCCAGGCCGTTTTGGGCACCAGGATTTGCGGCGACTCGCCCGCTTCGATATTCGCCCCCAGCACATGGCGCTCCCGGCCGATCATCAACTCGAGCGGCGCGCCGCGATAAAAATGCCAAAGCTCGGCGGCATCGATACGGTGCCAGCGCGAGACTTCGCCGCTTTTCAGCAGAAACAAGATGGCGGTGGAGAACGCCCGGCCTTCGCCGCGCAAATCCCGAAAAGTCTCGCGGTAATGGCCGCCTTCGGGATGCGGCTCAAGTCCCAATCGCGCGATCAGCCGGTCGGCTTCGGCGCTCATGCTACGGGACCTCGCTGGGCAGAAGCGGATTTCACGCTGCGTCGCATCCCGTCATGCCCCCCGAATCACACTGTTGGGCGATATTAAGCTATCGTTAACGATATCGGCCGAGCCTGACGGCATGCGTTGCCATCAGGGGGCAGTCATGGCGCTCATCGATCCTCAGCCGTCCAGCCAACCTTTTGCAGGGGCGGGTTTGCCACCCCTGGCGGCGCTGACGCGGCTGCATGAGCTTCACAACGAAGCCTCTGAGACCTCGCAATTGGCCTTGTTCCTGGGCGGGGCGGTCCATGCCGCCGGCGCCCTCACCCTGATGGCCATGACCGTCCTCACTTTCGCGGCGGACACGGCGCTGCAGCCCTGCTTTGCCTGGGCGGTGCTGATGTTGCTGGCGGTCGGCACCCTGCTGCGCTCTTACATCCGCTCCACCGCTGCCGGTTTCGCCCGTATGCCGCTGATGGATGCCGCCAAGGATCTGCGCGCCATCCTTTTCTATACCGGCTCTGCCTGGGGCGCGGGTGCCTTCCTGGTGCTGTCCCCCGCCGCCGGCCCGGCGCTGGCCGTCCTCTTCGCCGTCTTGCCCAGCCTCATGCTGTCGCTGCTGCTCAAGGACCGCGAAGGGGCCCTGGTCTTTATCGTGCCCGTGACGGTGATCAGCATCGCCGCCGCCATCCTGCGGCCCTGGCCCGATGCCGGATTGGACACCGCTTTGCTGCTGATGTTGCAAAGCGGCATCGCGGCCCATGTCCTGATGCGCCACCCCGCGGAAGTGTGCCCGCCGGTCTTGCGTTAGGCTAAGATAAAATCACCTTAGAGAGTTATCCTGATTTGGGCCGCCTTCGGCCCGAGGATCGCCCATGCTGCATGCAACCCTGGCTGAAGACCCCGACCAGCGCGCCGCCCGCGAAAGGCTGACCGCCGCCCGCGCGCTTCTGTCCGACGATACCGCCGCGTTGCGCGAATTTTTTGACGCCCTGTTCGGTGCCGCCGCGGCCGACGAAGTGCTGCGCTTCACGCCCGAAAGCCTGGCGGCATTGGCGCGCGCCGTCCATGCCATCGCCCTGGAGCATCGCCCCGGCGCCACCGAGCTCAAGCTGACCGCCGGCCCGGACCCGCGCGAGCCCGACCAGCTCGTGGTCGGGGTCAATGACGACCGGCCCTTCTTGTATGATTCCGCGCTGCTCGCCGCCATCGCCGCCGGCGCCCGCATCCGCGCCGCCTTTCATCCGGTTGTACGGATCGGCGGCATCGTCACCAGCGTGATCGTGCTGGTGATCGAAAAGATCGCCCCGGAACCCTCACGGCGGCATTTGCTGGACGGCCTGGCCGCTTCGTTCGAACAAGGCAAAGTCGCGGTGCGCGATTGGCAGGCCATGCTGGCGCGGCTGAAAACCGCGCGCCAGGGCCTGGCGGATCATCCGCCCCGCAATATGGATATCACCGAGGATCTGGCCTTCCTCGACTGGCTGGCGGACAATCATTTCACGTTTCTGGGCGCGCGCGATTATCGCCTGCTGCCCGCCGATCAACGCGACAACGGCGCGCATGGCCGGCTGGCGCCGCTTCCCGGCAGCGGCCTTGGCGTCCTCAGCGACGACGATGCCCGCGTCATCCGCATCGCAGCCGAGCGCCCCGCCTTGAGCGCGCAGGTGCGCGATTTTCTGGATGAGCCTTCGCCCCTGATCGTCACCAAATCGATCTCGCGCAGCTTCGTGCATCGCCGCACCCATATGGATTATGTCGGCGTGAAGATCTTCGACGATGCCGGCGATTTTGCCGGCGAGCACCGCTTTGTCGGACTGTTCACCTCCAGCGCCTATTCGCTTTCGCCGCGCGCCATTCCCCTGCTGCGCCGCAAGATCGAGGCGGTGATGGCGCGGGCCGGCTTTGCCCCCAACAGCCATGACGGCAAGGCCCTGGCCCATATCCTGGAAACCTTTCCCCGCGACGAGCTGCTGCAGATTTCGGAAGACGAATTGCTGGAAACCGCGATCGGCGTGCTGCAACTGGGCAGTCGCCCCAAGGTCAAGCTGTTCGTGCGCTTCGACCGTTTCGACCGCTATGTGTCGGCCTTGCTCTATGCCCCGCGCGACCACATGACCCCGGAAGTGCGCGAGCGCATCCATGCCATCCTGGCGCGCGCCTTTAACGGCCGCGCCTCCGCCTCGACCCCGGCCCTGGATGAAACGGCGCTGGTGCGCATCCACTACATCATCGGCCGCAACGAAGGGGCGCGTCCGCGCGTCGACATCCGGGCGCTGGAAAAAGAAATCGTCGGCGCGCTCAAGACCTGGGACGATCTGTTCCTGGACGCGCTCGCCGCCCGCCATGGCCGCGCCGAGGCGGTGGCTTTGCGCGACCGGCGCGCCGCCCGTTTCACGCCGGGCTATCGCGGCGTTTTCCCGGCGCATGAGGCGGCGCTGGACCTGGAAGCCCTGGAAGCGCTGACCGCCAGCCAGGACGTACCCAAAATCCGCGCCCAGGCCTATCGCAAGGAAGGCGATCCGCATCCCGCTTTGCGCATCAAGCTCTATGTCCTGGGCGAGGTGCTGCCGCTGTCGGTTTCGCTGCCGGTGTTTGAGAATCTCGGCCTCAAAGTGATCGCCGAGGATTCTTTCCCCGTCTCGTTCAAGCGCGACGATGGTTGGAGCGAGGACGCCGTCATTCTCGACTTTCTGATGGAACGGGCCGATGGCCGCGCCGCCGATCTGGACACGGTGCGCGTGCCGCTGCAGGACGTTTTTCATGCCGTGCTCAAGGGCCAGTGCGAAAGCGACGGCTTCAACCGGCTGGTGATCGGCGCCGGCCTGATGTGGCGCGATGTGGTGATCCTGCGGCTGGTGGCCAAATTCCTCCGCCAAGCGCAGATGGCGTTCAGCCAGGACTATATGGAGCAAGCGCTGCTGCGCAATCCGGACTTGGCGGCGCAGTTGGCCGAGCTGTTCCATGTCCGGCTCGATCCCGCCAAGGCCAGCGAGGCCGAAACCCAGAAGCTTCAGGCCATGATCGAGACGGGCCTCCAGGCGGTGCCCAGCCTGGACGACGATCGCATCATCCGGCGCTTCCGCAATGTCATCGAAAATATCCTGCGCACCAATTTCTGGCAGCCCGATGCCAAAGGCGAACCCAAAGCGCATATCGCCATCAAGCTGGACAGCGCCAAGCTGGACGAATTGCCGGCGCCCAAACCCTGGCGGGAGATTTTCGTCTATTCGCCGGAGATGGAGGGCGTGCATTTGCGCTTTGGCGCGGTGGCGCGGGGCGGCATCCGCTGGTCCGACCGGCGCGAGGATTTCCGCACCGAGATTCTGGGCCTGGTCAAGGCGCAGCAGGTCAAGAACGCGGTGATCGTGCCGGTGGGCGCCAAAGGCGGTTTCTTCCCCAAGACCATGCCGCCCAATCCCACCCGCGAGCAGTCGCAAAGCATCGGCATAGCCGCCTATCAAACCTTGATCAACGCGCTTTTGGACGTCACCGACAATCTGGGCCCCGATGGCCAGGTGGTGCCGCCACCCGATCTGCTGCGCCATGACGGCGACGATCCTTATCTGGTGGTGGCGGCCGACAAGGGCACCGCCACCTTCTCGGACATTGCCAACAGAATCGCCGAGGACCGCGGCTTCTGGCTGGGCGACGCCTTCGCCTCGGGCGGCAGCCATGGCTATGACCACAAGAAAATGGGGATCACGGCGCGCGGCGCCTGGGAAGCGGTCAAGCGCCATTTCCGCGAATTGGACCGCGACATCCAGGCCGAGGATTTCACCTGTGTCGGCGTCGGCGATATGTCGGGCGATGTGTTCGGCAATGGCATGCTGTTGTCGCAGCACACCAGGCTGGTGGCCGCCTTCGACCACCGTCACATTTTCCTCGATCCAAAATGCGACCCGGCAAAAGCCTTTGCCGAGCGCAAGCGGCTATTCGCTTTGCCGCGCTCGTCCTGGGACGATTACGACCGCGAAGCGCTGGGACCGGGCGGGGGAATTTACGCCCGCTCGCTGAAGGAAATCATCCTCACCGATCCGGTGCGCGAATTGATTGAGAGCAAGGCCGAAAAACTGGCCCCCGCGGCGCTGATCAAGGCCCTGCTCAAGGCCAAGGTCGATCTGTTGTGGTTCGGCGGCATCGGCACCTTCATCAAGGCGGCGTCCCAGAGCAATCTCGATGTCGGCGACCGCGCCAATGATGCCGTGCGCATCAACGGCGCGGAGGTCGGCGCCAAGGTGGTGGGCGAAGGCGCCAATTTGGGCGTCACCCAGCTCGGCCGGGTCGAATATGCCCGCGGGGGCGGGCGCATCGATACCGACGCGATCGACAATTCCGCTGGCGTCGATACGTCCGACCATGAAGTCAATCTCAAGATCCTGCTCAGCGGCCCCTATCGCCGCGGCGAGATGGATTCCCAAAAGCGCGACGCCCTGATGGCGGAGATGACCGACGACATCGCGGGCCTGGTGCTGGCCGACAATTACGACCAGACCTTGGCGCTGTCGGTGGCGCAAGCCGCCAATGCGAAAGACATCGACGCCGATGCCCGCTTCATCCGCGAGCTGGAGCGGCGGGGCAAACTGGACCGGGCGGTGGAATTCCTGCCCTCCGATGCCGAGATTCAAAAACTGGAAAATGAGGGCAAGGGTCTGACCCGGCCCGAGCTGGCGGTGCTTCTGGCCTATGCCAAGCTGGATTTGGACGCGGAAATCCTGGGCAGCGCCCTGCCCGATGAAGGGGCGTTCGCCGCCATGCTGGCGGGCTATTTCCCCCCATTGGCGGCGACGCGTTTTGCCGGCGAGCTGCCCCAGCACCGCCTGAAGCGCGAGATCGTCTCGACCATGCTGGCCAATCGGCTGGTCAATCTGGCCGGGCCGGTCTTTGTCGCACGGATGAAGGAAATGTCCGGCGCCGGCGGGGCCGAGATTGCCAGGGCCTTTGTCGTGGCCGAAGGCACCTTCGGGCTGGAGGCGCTCAAGTCGCGCATCGACGCCCTGGACGGCAAGGTCAAGGCCGGCCTGCAGACCCAACTCTATGCCGAGCTGGCCGATGTGCTGCGGCGGGTGGGGCCGTGGTTCCTCACCCATGCCGATCAGAGCCAAGAGCTTGCCGCCACCAGCGCACTTTATCGCGCCGGGGTGGAAGGCCTGCGCGGTATCTACCGCAACGTGTTCTCCCAGGATCAGGCGCGCGACATCGAAGGCCGGCTCGACCGTTTTGCGGAGGCCGGCGTGCCGGTGGATCTGGCCCGCGATATCGCCTTGCTGCCGCTTCTGGCAGTGGCGCCGGAGATCGCCCATCTCGCCCGCAGCACCAGCCATAGTCTGGAAGCGGTCGCGGCGGTTTATTTTGGTGTCGGCCGCCTGATCGGATTGGAGCGGCTGCGTCTGATGGCGGGCCGGCTGACCCCGCCCGAACATTGGGACCGGCTGGCGATCCGCCGTTTGGTGGACGATCTGTTCGCCGCCCAGCGCATGCTCAGCCAGGCCATATTGGCTGAGCTTGCTGGCGATGCGTCCCCCGAAGCCGCGCGCCAGGCGGTGAGCGGTTGGGCCAAAGCGCAGCACGAGGCGCTTAGCCGAACCCGCGAATTCCTCGCTCAATTGGAAATGTCCGGCGATCTGTCCATCGCCAAGCTGACCCTGGCGAACAGCCAGGTGCACAAGCTGGCTGCGGTCTAGAGCATTTCGTGCTTCTTCGAATCACGAAATACTCTATTTTTTGAATTGCCGGACGAAAATCTCAGCGAACGATATTGAGTTTGATCGCCGGGTCAGGCTTCACTGCCGCGGCTTGGCCGACAAATTCCAGGCCCACGCCATGCTCATGGTGGCGCACGACCCGGCCGGCCCTTTGCGCGATGAGGACGAATTCGCCGATGGCCGGCTTGACGTCGGTCTTCAGCGAGCAGCCGCGAACGGAAATGTCCATCACCTCGCAGGGCACGATCTGGCCGTCGGCGCGGGTGAAATGGGACGAACTTTTCTTCTTGGCGCTGCGCTTATGGCGGGTGAGGGCACTGTCGTCGACCAGGGTCTTGTTGAGAAACAGCGTCAGTTGTTCGGCCGTGCGCTCGCGCTTGGCGCGGGTGCAGGTGAACTGGATGCCGAAGCCCATGCCGCCCCGATTGACGACATTGCCCTCGAAGCGGCCAAAGCCGTCGGCATAGAGCACCACCGCCGTGCTGGGAGGCGGCACCACATCACAGGCAATCGCCGCGCCGCCGGGCGACAAGTCGGTCACCGTGCATTGGGCCTCCTGGCCATCATCGGGGGTGAACAGCCGGCCGGGGACGTCGATCCGGATGCGGCGGAAACGCCGGCGCTCGGCCCGTGCCTTGGCGATAATCGGCTCGCCGTCCGTCATGACAATGCCAGGCCCTGCACGCCGGGCTCCTTGCGCAAGTGAGAAATACGGGCTTTTTGTACGCTTTGCTCGGTCAACAACAGGTTACCGCCCGGTCATCCACGGCTTGCATTTTACGGTTTTGCGGGCTTAACGGCGGGCTTTGGCCGGGGTATATGTCGGCCAAGACAATTTGCGGAAAATTGGGCTGGGGCCCGAAAACCGCCTCGCGGAGAATTAGCAATGCGTATGAATGGCTTTTCCAGCGGCGCCGCCACGCGCCGCCTCGTCTTTCTCACTTGTTTCACCGCCCTGGCGGGAACCGCCCTGACGGGCTGCGCCGGCGATGAAGGCCCCACCGGCACGCCTTTCACCCAGGCCCTGGCCCAAAACTATACCGGCCTGAGCGAGCAGGCGGCCGCCTTGCCCGCCCCCAGCGAGCCGGACGAAGGATTTTTCGGCGGCTTGTTCAATATTTTCGGTTCCAGCAATCCCAATGAGGATTTGGCCGAAGCTTTCTCCGACAAGGCCAGCACGGCAGGCGACGGCCAAGAGCCGGAACCCGAAGCGGCGCCACCCGACGCCCCCAGCCAGGCCCTGCGGGCCCGCCTGGTCCGCGACCTGGCCGGCGCCAAGGAGCAGGCGCCCGTCCCGGCCGCCCGTGCCCAAAGCGATTTCGACTGCTGGGCCATGGCCAGCGCCGTACCCTCGGCCAGTGGCATGGGGCAGGCCTGCCGCGCTTCTTTGGACAATTCCCTGGCTCAGCTCGAAGGCGGTGTGCGCCCTGCCCCAGCGCCGGCGCCAAGCCTGCCGCTGCCGGCGCCAGCCCCGGTTCAGAGCGCGCCGATTCCCGCTCCCCCGCCGGCGCCCGCTCCTGCTCCCGCAGCGGCTACCAGCGGCGGAGACTTCACGGTCTATTTCAACTTCGATTCCTGGACCCTGACCGCCGAGGACCTGAAAGTGATCACCGATGTGATCAACACCGCCCGCAGCGGCGGCCAAGCCCATATTCACATCGTGGGTCACACCGATACCTCCGGTTCGGACGACTACAATCAGCGGCTCTCGGTCAAACGCGCCAATGTGGTGGTCGAAGCGCTGGTCGATATGGGCGCACGGCGTGCCGCGATCACCGCGACCGGCGTCGGTGAGACCGATCTGGCGGTGCAAACCGGCGACGGCGTCAAGGAAGCCAAGAACCGCCGCGCGGTGATCACGCTTCAGCCGTAAACTTGGCGAAGCGACAAGAATCACGGCCGCTTCGCAGGAGGCGGCCGTTTTTCTTTGACATAAAGCCGCGTATTGGCAGGGAAAATCGGTGTGGGGTTCCCTTGGGGCAACGAAGCTTCTAAGCTGACGTTATGAATGGGATGGCCCCTGCTCGCATAATCCTGATCGCAGTGACGCTGGCCTCGGCCTGGTCATTGACAACTGTTGTGGCGCCCGCTTTGGCGCAGACCGGGAAGAATTACGACGTCAAGACGATGAATTTCGATTTGTGGTGCCAGGAGACCCAGCATCTGCCGCCCGATCGTTGCGACAAGCGCACGAAAGAAGATGAGGCCACCTTCGAAGCCTTCCGCAGCCAGATCGAACGCTATGAAGTCCCTTATCTGCAGCAGCAGCAGCGCGATCTCACCCTCAACCGCGACATCCTGCACAACGACCCGGTGAGCCATCCCTTGTCCCAGGATCCGCAGCGCCAGGATCAGTCGCCCACCGAACAGCCCCGGATCAATACGCAGTAGAGCGCGCGCTAGATGCCGAGGCGGGGAAGCGCGTCGTCATTGGCGCTACGCACGCGCCCGATCAATTCGAACATCTTCAGCAGCAAATCGCCTGAGCCGAAGGCGAGCAGATGCGGCCCGTCCTGGGAGACCACCAGCCGCAGATAAGGCGCTTTGGGATGCGATTTGACCACCATGCTGGGCGGCGGCGGCGGCGGGGCATCGCGGTCTGCGGCGAAGGGCTCGTCTTCCTGGATAAGCTGGGAGGCGATCAGTCTTTCATAGGCGATGGCGCGGCCGACCAGTGGCGTCGGATCGCTCAGCGTCTGCACCATCCCGAAATAGCGATTGACCGCGCCGCCATTGAAGCTGACGGGCGTGAGCACGGTCTCCAGTTCGACCATGCCGCTATCGGCCGTCGCCGCGATGGAGGAGAGGCAGAGCGGCTGGCGGGCCTTGAGGCCCTGGCGCAGCAGCGAGGCCAGCGAAAGGCTGGAGCGTGATTCCCAATGGGCGAGAAAGCCGGTGCCTTTGAGCTCAAAGCCGAAGCGCTCGCACAGCGCGGTGCCGGCCAAACGGTAGACGGGGCGGGCGGGATTTTCGCAGTCGAGAATGAAGGTATAGGACAGCAGGCGCTTGATGGCGCGCGGATCGATATCGGCCTGATCGGGCACATCGCGGCCGGCGCGCAGCCGGCTCCAATAGCCGACCAGAAGATGCGAATTCTTGTGCTTCATAACGCCCTGCGCCCTTTGACCCATCCCAAATTGGGAACGAAAGCCGTCCGCTTGCCGGGAACACAGCAGAAGCCGTGCCAAGGCTGGAACGGCGTCTGCGGGCGATATGCAAGGATGGAATAGCCGCCTTGTCGCCCTGGCCGCCTCGGTTTGTGCCGGCTTGAGACAGAACAAGGCGGCAAGCGCTTCAAAGGGCGGGCGCGAAACGGTTTGGTCCTGCTGGGCGTGGCCGTGGTCGGCGCCCTCGCGCGCGGCGAAATCGCGCCTTGCGTGGGGAAGTTGCGCTGCTATGGTGCGGCCGCTTTCACCCAATTTTCCAGCCTTTCCCGGGGTTTTTCCATGAACATCCATGAATATCAGGCCAAAGAGGTCCTGCGTGGCTTTGGCGCGCCGGTACCCACGGGCAAGCCCGCTTTCACGGTCGAGGAGGCGGTCGCCGCCGCCAAGGCGCTGCCCGGGCCGGTTTATGTGGTGAAGGCGCAGATTCATGCCGGCGGCCGCGGCAAGGGCGGCGGCGTCAAGGTCGTCAAGTCGATCGAGGATGTGGAAAAGGAAGCCCGGCGCATGTTGGGCATGACCCTGGTCACCCATCAGACCGGGCCGGATGGACGCCTGGTCAAGCGCCTCTATATCGAAGACGGCTCGGCGATCGCGCGCGAGCTTTATCTTTCCGCGCTGGTCGACCGCGAAACCAGCCGCATCGCCTTTATCGTCTCGACCGAAGGCGGCATGGACATCGAAGAGGTGGCGCATAAGACGCCGGACAAGATCAAGACCTTTCAGGTCGAGCCGGTGGCCGGCTATTCGCCTTATATCGGCAATGAAATCGCAGCCAGCCTGGGGCTCAAAGGCGATCAGGCCAAACAGATCGGCGCCGTGGTCAAGAGCCTTTACGACGCCATCATCGCCAAGGACATGAGCCTCTTGGAGATCAATCCCCTGGTGGTGACCAAGGACGGCAAGATCGTCTGCCTCGACGCCAAGATCAATTTCGACGACAACGCGCTGTACCGCCACAAGGACATCCAGGCCCTGCGCGATCTGGACGAAGAAGACCCGGCGGAAGTGGAAGCTTCCAAATACGACCTCTCCTATATCAAGTTGGATGGCGAGATCGGCTGCATGGTCAATGGCGCGGGCCTGGCCATGGCGACCATGGACATCATCAAGCTCTATGGCAGCGAGCCGGCCAACTTCCTGGATGTCGGTGGCGGCGCCACCAAGGAAAAAGTCACCCAGGCTTTCAAGATCATCGTCAGCGATCCGAATGTGAAGGGCATCCTGGTCAATATCTTCGGCGGCATCATGAAATGCGACATCATCGCGGACGGTATCGTCGCCGCCTCGAAGGAATTGTCGCTCAAGGTTCCGCTGGTGGTGCGCCTGGAAGGCACCAATGTCGAAAAGGGCAAGGAGATCCTGGCCAAGTCGGGTCTGGCGATCACCAGTGCCGACAATCTCGCCGACGCCGCGCAAAAGGTCGTTGCGGCCGTAAAGGGCAAATGATGCGCGTTCCGGCAGCAGCCTTGGCGGCGACGCTCGCATTTGGCGCGACGCCGGGGCATGCACAGGCTTCGGAACTGTTCGATATGTTTCAGCAGATTTGCGGGGTGACGCATGGCGACAGTGCCCAAGCCCTGGCTGTGGCCGACAAAGCCGGTTGGATGCCGATTCCCGACGCCATGATGGCATCGCTGTCGAAAACCGCCCCGGTCGAAAATCCGCAAGGTCGCATGCGCACCAACAGCGCGAGTTTGATGCTACTGTTTGTGGGACTGGGCGATATCCCAGAGGCCGGCGGGCTTAAGGGCGGCGTCTGCGCCATTGGCAGCCTACCCCCACAAGCCGGGCTGAATCAGGAAGCGGCGAGTTTCGCGGTCGTGCCCAAAAACGAAAAGCTGAGCGCAGGGCGCACGGGCTATATCTGGCGCGAAGACAACGGCTCCCATATCGCCATTGCCGATGAGGATGCGGCGATAAAAGCCGATGTGGAAAAAGGGCCGGTAAATTTCCTGGTCGAAGAGGAGACGGACAAGTTGTCCATCCTTATCCTGGCGACCGTGTCCAAATGAGTTTTGAACCCCGATACCGGAAATTTGCTGGAGCCTGACGCATGTCCATTCTCGTCGATAAAAATACCAAGGTCATCTGCCAGGGCTTCACCGGCAACCAGGGCACCTTTCATTCCGAACAGGCCATCGCCTATGGCACCAAGATGGTGGGCGGCACCACGCCCGGCAAAGGCGGCAGCACCCATCTGGGCCTGCCGGTGTTCGACACGGTGCGGCAGGCCAAGGAAAAAGTCGGCGCCGATGCATCCGCGATCTATGTGCCGCCGCCTTTCGCCGCCGACGCCATCCTGGAAGCGATCGATGCGGAAATCCCCCTCATCGTCTGCATCACCGAAGGCATTCCGGTGCTGGACATGGTCAAGGTCAAGCGCGCCCTGTCGGGCAGCAAATCGCGGCTGATCGGGCCCAATTGCCCCGGCGTGATCACGCCCGGCGAATGCAAGATCGGCATCATGCCCGGCCATATCCATCGCCGCGGCACCGTGGGGATCGTCTCGCGTTCCGGCACTTTGACCTATGAAGCGGTGGCGCAAACCACCGCGGCGGGTCTGGGCCAGACCAGCTGCGTCGGCATCGGGGGCGATCCGGTCAAGGGCACCGAACATCTGGAAGTGCTGGAAATGTTCCTGGCCGATCCGGAAACCCAAAGCATCATCATGATCGGCGAGATCGGCGGCAGCGCCGAGGAAGACGCCGCCGATTTCATCCGCCGCTCCAAGGTGAAAAAGCCCATGGTCGGCTTCATCGCCGGCGTCACCGCCCCGCCGGGACGCCGCATGGGCCATGCCGGCGCCATCATCTCGGGCGGCAAGGGCGGTGCCGACAGCAAGATCGAGGCGATGAAGGCGGCCGGAATCCGCGTCTCGCCCAATCCCGCCGCGCTGGGGACCACTTTGGTCGAGCTTCTGGCCGGCAAGTAAGTCGCCCCTTATCAAGAGCCCAAACGCCCAAAAAAGCGGCGGATTTTGCGCGATTTCCGACCGCGCGGATCAGCCATGTTGGGGTGAAATTAACTGCATTGGCCGTTGAATTGGCTGGCAGAAGGCGTTACCACGCGTGCCTCAAAAAGCGGCCGCTCGCGCCGCCCCAGGAAGAGGGTCCAGGCCCAACAAGCTGGCCCATAAGTACTTGAAATGACAGAGCAATCTCGTTCCGATCGCCTCAACCGCGCATCGAATGATATTCTTGACGCCACCTCCTTCCTCTCCGGCACCAATGCCGCCTTCCTCGAAGCGCTCTATGCGCAATACCTGGCCGACCCGGTTAGCGTGGACGCCGGCTGGCGGACTTATTTCGCCGATTTGGGCGAACAGGGCCTGACCCCCGCCCAGCTTGGTCGCGGCCCCGCCTGGCGCCGCGACGCCAAGCCGGCGACGCCCAAAGACGAGATCACCCAAGCCCTGAGCGGTGCCGCGCCCAAAGCCGCCAAACCGGGTGCCGCCACATCTTCAGCGGCGGGCCCCGCAGCGGGCGCCGCCAATGCGCGCGATTCCATTCATGCCATCCAGCTGGTTCGCGCCTATCGCGTGATCGGTCATCTGGAGGCCGACCTCGATCCCTTGAACATTTCCAAGCGCCAGCCCCATCCGCAACTGGATCCCGGCTTTTACGGCTTCCACGAAGCCGACATGGACCGGCCGGTTTATATCGGCGGCGTGCTGGGGATGGACAGCGCAACCCCGCGCCAGATGATCGATCTGCTCAAACGCACTTATTGCGGGCGGATCGGCTATGAGTTCATGCACATCAATGATGCCGAGCAGAAGGACTGGCTGCAGCGGCGCATCGAAGGCGTAGACAAGGAGATCAGCTTCACGCCGGAAGGCAAGAAAGCGATCCTCAACAAACTGATCGAGGCGGAAGGTTTCGAGAAATTCGCCGCCAACCGCTTCGTCGGCACCAAGCGTTTCGGCCTGGACGGCGGCGAAGCCACCATTCCGGCGCTGGAGCAGATCATCAAGCGCGGCGGCCAGCTCGGGATGAAGGATATCGTGCTGGGCATGGCCCATCGCGGCCGTCTCAATGTGCTGGTCAATGTGATGGGCAAGCCCTATCGCCAGCTCTTCCATGAATTCCAGGGCGGCGCCGCCACCCCGTCCGAAGTCGAAGGCTCGGGCGACGTCAAATATCATCTGGGCGCTTCGTCGGACCGCGAATTCGACGGTCACCAGGTGCATCTGTCGCTGACCGCGAACCCATCGCATCTGGAGATCGTCAATCCGGTGGTGCTGGGCAAGGCGCGCGCCAAACAGCACCAGCAAGGCGACGTGCAGACGCGCGCCTCGGTGCTGCCGCTGCTGATCCATGGCGATGCGGCCTTTTCGGGCCAGGGCGTGGTGGCGGAATGTTTCGCCGCCTCCGGCACCAAGGGCTTCCGCACCGGCGGCACCTTGCATTTCGTCATCAACAACCAGATCGGCTTCACCACCGCGCCGATCTATTCGCGCTCCTCACCCTATTGCACCGATATCGCCCTGATGGTGCAGGCGCCGATCTTCCATGTGAATGGCGACGATCCCGAAGCAGTGGTGCATGCCGCCCGCATCGCCACCGAATTCCGCCAGCTCTTCCACAAGGATGTGGTGGTGGACATGATCTGCTATCGCCGCTTCGGCCATAACGAAAGCGACGAGCCCAGCTTCACCCAGCCCTTGATGTATCGGGTGATCAAGGATCACGCCACCACGCTGGAGATTTACAGCAAGAAGCTGATCGCCGAAGGCGTGCTGACCAAAGCCGATATCGACGCCATGCTGGCGGCGTTCAACCAGAAGCTGGACGAAGAATTCAACGCCTCCAAATCCCACAAGCCCAACCGCGCCGACTGGCTGGACGGGCGCTGGGCGGGCTTGGCCGCCGCGCCCAAAGGCTCGGACCGCAGAGGGGAGACCGGCGTTCCCGCCGATGTGCTGAAAAAAGTCGGCAAGGCGCTGACCACGGCGCCCGCCGGTTTTCATTTGCACAAGACCATCGCCCGCCAACTCGACGCCAAGGCGAAAATGTTCGAAACCGGCGAAGGCTTCGATTGGGCCACCGCCGAGGCGCTGGCCTTCGGCACCCTGCTCAATGAAGGGCTGGATGTGCGTCTGTCGGGCCAGGATTCCTCGCGCGGCACCTTCAGCCAGCGCCATGCCGCTCTGGTCGATCAGCAAACCGAACAACGCTATCTGCCGCTGAACCATGTGCGCGAGGGCCAGGGCGAATTCGAGGTGGTCGACACCCTCCTCTCGGAAGAAGCCGTGCTGGGCTTTGAATATGGCTATACCTTGGCCGAGCCCAAGGCGCTGGTGTTATGGGAAGCCCAATTCGGCGATTTCGCCAATGGCGCCCAGGTGGTGATCGACCAGTTCATCGCCTCGGGCGAGATGAAATGGCTGCGCATGTCGGGCCTGGTGATGCTGCTGCCGCATGGCTATGAGGGCCAGGGGCCGGAACATTCCTCCGCCCGGCTGGAGCGCTATTTGCAGCTTTGCGCCCAGGACAATCTGCAAGTCTGCGTCCCCACCACCCCGGCCAATTATTTCCACATGCTGCGCCGTCAGATGCATCGCAGCTTCCGCAAGCCGCTGATCGTGATGACGCCCAAATCGCTGCTGCGTCACAAAAAATGCACCTCCTTCCTCAGCGACATGATCCCCGGCGCTTCCTTCCACCGGGTGCTGCGCGACCAGGCCGAAGTGGTGCCCGGCGCCACCACCGTCAAGCTGGTGCCGGACGAAGAGATCCGCCGCGTCATCCTGTGCTCCGGCAAAGTCTATTTCGATTTGATGGAGGAGCGCGAAAAGCGCGGCGAAAACCGCATCCAGATCCTGCGCATCGAACAGCTCTATCCCTTCCCGGAAAATGTGCTGGCGCAGGAGCTGAACCGCTTCCCCAAGGCCGATCTGGTGTGGTGCCAGGAAGAGCCCCGCAACCAGGGCGCCTGGAATTTCGTGCGCCCCTGCATCGAGGCGACCATCGCCAAGCTGGGCGGCAGCAAATCGCCCCGTTATGTCGGGCGGCCCGAATATGCCTCCACCGCCGCCGGCCTGATGAGCCAGCATCTGGCCGAATTGGCGGCCTTCCTGAACGACGCTTTGAGCCTATAGTCGCATTCCCATTCGAAAGAACCCCGCATGACCGTCGAGATCAAAGTCCCAGCGATGGGCGAATCCGTTACCGAAGCCACGGTGGCGCGCTGGTTCAAGAAGGAAGGCGAAAGCGTCGCCCGCGACGAACCGCTGCTGGAACTGGAAACCGACAAAGTGACGGTGGAAGTCCCCGCCCCCGCCGCCGGTTCGATTGAATCCATCTCGGTCCAGGCCGGCGCCACGGTGCAGGTTGGCGCCATTCTGGGCTCGATTGCTGAGGGGAAGATGGGCGCCGAAGGCAAGGCCGGAAAAACCGCCGCGGTGCCCGCCCCCAATCCCGATGCCGCCCGCCCGATTGCCAAAGAACCGGCGAAGGTGGAGGCGCCCAAGCCCGCTGCCAATGCAGACGCGCCGGCCATGCCGTCGGCCAAGCGCATCGCTGCTGAAAGCGGCGTTCCCACCAGCTCCGTCGCCGGCACCGGCAAGGATGGCCGCGTCACCAAAGGCGACATGCTGGGCGCCTTGCAGGCCCGCAGTACCGCCCCGGCGCAAACCGCCGCCGCGCCCTCCGGCCCGCGTCCCAATGCGGCGCGCGAAGAGCGGGTGGCGATGTCGCGGCTGCGCAAGACCGTCGCGCTGCGCCTGAAAGAATCGCAGAACACCGCCGCCCAGCTCACCACCTTCAACGAAGTGGATATGAGCCATGTCATGGCGATGCGGGCGCAGTACAAAGACATGTTTGAAAAGAAACATGGCGTGCGGTTGGGCTTCATGGGCTTCTTCACCAAGGCCTGTGTCGCCGCGCTGAAAGAACTGCCCAATGTCAATGCCGAGATCGAAGGCGACGACATCATCTATAAGAATTATTACGACATCGGCGTGGCGGTTTCGACCGATCGCGGCTTGGTGGTGCCGGTGGTGCGCGATGCCGACATGCTGTCCATCGCCGGGGTCGAGGCGAAGATCAATGATTTCGGCCTGCGCGCCCGCGACAACAAACTGAAGCTGGACGAATTGCAGGGCGGCACCTTCTCCATCACCAATGGCGGGGTGTTCGGCTCGCTGATGTCCACCCCCATCCTCAATGCCCCGCAATCGGGCATTCTGGGCATGCACAAAATCCAGCCGCGCCCCATGGCGGTGGACGGCAAGATCGAGATCCGCCCGATGATGTATCTGGCGCTGTCCTATGACCACCGCCTGGTCGATGGCCGCGACGCGGTCACCTTCCTGGTCAAGGTCAAGGACAATCTGGAAGACCCGCAGCGGTTGTTGCTGGATATCTGACGCAGTTCTATTTGGAGAAAGGCCTCGGCGCGGCGGTATTTCTTTCAGGCGAGAAGCCCATGATTGCCGCGGTGGCGCCCGGCGGGGCAACGATCGCCATGTGGCGCATGACCTCCTGCTGATACGCGGCGTCCAAATAGGCATCTGGCAAAAAGGGCGAGCGGGTCAAGCTGGCAACAGCGCCGAGATAGAGCATTGCGTCGGCATTTACGCCTGCCATATAGCGCTCGAAATTCGCGATGAGCTGCGGCAACTGCTCTTTGGTAACGCCGGGAGGCACGGGTTCGTGGGGCCCCCGGGGGCACTGCTGGCGCGCCTTTTCGTCGTCAAGAGACGTCCCTGCAATGGGCGTCACGATGGCAGGAACGGGCCACTCTTTCGCGGTTATCTCAAATGCCAGATTGCACGCTTTGTCCAGAAATCCAGTATAAGGAACGATGACGAAAAGCGCGCCGGGATGATCGCGGTTCAGAATCATTGCCAGGCTTGGCTGGGGTCCGAAAAGTGGACTAAGACTTGTGTCGGTGTTGAAGTGCCCATACCCATAAATTATGAGAGCTTTCTCCCCGCGGGCCAGAATTTCTCTTTCTATCAGCGACGCGGGATATGAATCGCGTACGCCTGGTACGGGATGAAAATCTTCTCGCCTTTTAAGTTTCGACCAATCCACCGGCGGATGGCTCAGCCAGACCCGAACACGCTGCGCCGGTGGTAGCGCAAGGTTGACGACGCGAAGCTGGGCAAAGAGGTTCGCGTACCCCAGGACAAAAGGCGGCGGCGACCATCCAAATGGGTCGGTCCAGATTTTGCGCAATTCCGTGTAGGGGACGTTTTCCCCATTCATATAACGATCGACGATCTTCTGATCGGAAGCAGCGCCGAACTCCACAACGACATTTTTGACTTTCGCCGCAAAGCGCGGATCGCGAACCAGCGCGGCGTAGAAGTCTTCCTCCTGGGCCATAAGGTGAGCATCGCCCAGACCGACGATAGGATGGTCATCGAACGCAGCCAGGACGCCGTCCACCGCTGGACGAATGACTGGCTGCTTGGGCTGGGCAAACGAAGGGCCGACACCCAAAAGCGATATGCAAAGCGCGAGTACGGCGATTTTCATAGGCCCCTCGATCAAAAAACTGAACAATGGCTTATTTGTCATACTTTGTAGTTATAATGGACAGCGCGTGTCAATCCGCAGCCGCGCAGAGGCGGCCCTTCCGACCGCCTTTTTCTTTTGGCATGCTTGGACATCCGCAAAGGAGCTGCCCATGGCCTATGTCGATGGTTTCGTGATCCCGGTACCGAAGGAGAAACTCGAGGCCTACAAGGACCTGGCCCGCATCTGCGCGATAGTCTGGAAGGAATATGGGGCCATCGCCAGTGTCGAATGCGTCGGTGACGATGTGCCTTACGGCGAACTGACATCGTTTCCCCGCGCCGTGCAGGCGAAGGAAAGCGAAGTTGTGGTGTTTTCCTGGATTGTCTACGCCGACAAGACGGCGCGCGATGCCTGCATGGAAAAAGTGATGGCTGATCCGCGCATGAAAGACATGATGACCGGCCAGCCGTTTGACGGCAAACGCATGATCTTCGGCGGCTTCACGCCTTTCCTGGGATTGTAGAAGGCATCCGTCGCGAGCGGTTCCTGGCTAGCCCAGGCGATGGAAGGTCCTCAGACGGTGCCGTCATCGGCGATGCCGACGCGGCGGCGATAGACCATTTCCCAGCCCAGCCAGCCGGTCACCAAAAGAATAAGGACCGCGGCCAGCGACAGGATCAAGCCGGTCGATTGGACCGCATCCGGGCCCATATCGTAGCGGCGATACCAATTATAGGCCTCGATCAACACCACCAGCAGATTGCCCAGAAAATGCACCCAGACGATGCCGATGGCGCGGATGCGCGCATCGCCCAGAACATCGGTGATCCCCGCCAGCGCTGCGAGCAGCGCCATGACCACGCCCACGCCCAGCATCCATTCGGTGGCGGTGAACCAGAACATGTCCTGGCTGTGCCCATACATCAGATCGGCGGCGAGGGTTCCCACGAAAAAGGCAATGGGAAAAGGCACCAGCATGGGGTGCAGCGGATGACCGGCAATTTGGGCTGTGGACCGGGGATTGGACATGGGAACGCCTCCAAACCGTGTGGCCCTCAAACGCGCTTGGTGTGGTTCGGTTCCGCCCCGATCAAGACCCGCGCTTGGATGACGCGCTTGCCGGTTTGCTCAAGCTGGCGGTCAGGCCACTCTTTTGTCGATCTGTTCCAGCTTGGCCAATTCGGATTCTGTGGTGGTCGAATTGGGCCTGCGGGCTGCCGTCAGGCCACTCTTTTGTCGATCTGTTCCAGCTTGGCCAATTCGACATGGGCGCGCAGCTCGATCTGGTCGAGCACGTCCTGCAGCTTGGGATCGGCGAAGATGTCGTGGCGCCGGGTGACCGCTACGGCCAGCCGATTCAAAGTGGTGCGGGGAATGCCGCCCGCAAGCAAGCCGTCACGCACACTGTCCAGAATGTCGAGCAGTTGTTCGCCATGCGCCAAGCCCTTGGAACGGCCGTCGCCGGCATCGCCCATGTCCTGCAGGGTCAAAATGGAATCCAGCGCCGCGATCGGCCCGGGGCCGGCGACGATCTGGGCATGGGTTTCGGGCGTGGTGGTGACCGAGAAGCCGCCGCCGCTGGTGGCGGCCTGCGCCTTGCGGCGAACAAGACCGCTTTCGACCCGGCCCGGACCTTTGATTTCCATGGGCATATGTCCCACTACGACACGCCATCATCACCGGGCATGGTTAAGGAAGCGTGCATGGCTGTGCGAGGCCTGCAACCTGCGGCGGTGGTCAGGCTCTGTGATAGGGGTGGCCTGATAATATGGTCATGGCGCGATAGACCTGTTCGGTCAGCAGCGCGCGGGCCAAAAGATGCGGCCAGGTTTGCGGGCCAAAGGCCAGGCTGCGGCCGGCTTTCTTACCCGGCAGCGGGCTGAGACCGTCCGGCCCGCCGATGACAAAAACCAGATCGCGGGTGCCGGCGTCGCGCAGCGCCCCCAGCATGTCGGCGAAGCCTTCGCTGGTCATGCCTTTGCCCTTGGCATCCAGCATCACGATATGGGCGCCGTCCGGAACGCGGCGGGCCAGGCGCTCGGCCTCATCGCTTATGCGGGCCTCAGCGGTCCTGGCTTTGGAGACCGCGATCTCCTCGATGGTGACGGCGGTAAAGCCCATATTGCGGCCGGTTTTGAGGGCGCGGCCCAGATAGTCATCGCACAACGCGCCTTCCGAGGTGCCGCGCGCATGGCCGACCGCAAGAATGCAAAGTCTCATTTACTGGGGACGTTCCACATGCCTTCGAGATCGTAATAGTCGCGCACTTCGGGGCGGAAGACATGGACGATGACATCGCCGGCATCGACCAGGGCCCAGTCGCCCTGCGCCGCGCCGCTCACCGGCCTGGTGCCATAGCCTTCTTCCTTCAGCCGCCGCGCCAGATGTTCGGCGATCGCCATCACATGGCGCGACGAGCGTCCTGACGCCACCACGGCCGCATCGCAAAGCGAAGAACGTCCGGCGAGATTGATGGTGACGATCTCTTCGGCCTTGTCGTCTTCCAGCGAGGCGACGATGCGGGCCAGCAGCGGGGTCGCTTTCGCCGCTTTGGGGGGCTTGGCTTTGGCGGACTTCTTGCCGGCGGGCTTGCGGGCCGCTGTTTTGGCCGCGGGCTTTTTGGCGGCGGGTTTCTTGGCGGCGGGCTTCTTGGCGCCAGTTTTGGTCGCGGCCTGGGCGGCAGGTTTTTTCTTCACGGCTTTCAGGATTCGTCCTCCGGTTGGCACACCTTGTCTAGCATGGCGGGGGCGGCAGCTCCAAGGCGGCGCAATTGGGTAGCGCTTTGCGGATTTCTCACCCCGTCCAGCACGGTGATCGCGGGGCGGCGGATACGGTTTCGGACGGTTCCGAAGCGCCGCGCCGCCGCCGCATGCAGCGTCGCCAGGATGCTGCCGGGACGCTGCACCACGGCGATAGGGATGCGGCGGGCGATCTGCTGCCAGCGGCGCCAGCGGCTGAATTGGACCAGATTGTCGCTGCCCATCAGCCAGACGAAATGCAGCTGCGGGAAACGCCGCTGCAACGCCGTCACCGTATCGACGCTGTAGCGCGTACCCAGCAGGCATTCCAGATCGGTGACGACCAGACGGGGATGGTGCGCGGTGAGGCGGCGGGCATAGTCCAGGCGCGAGGCGTAATCCGCCATGTCGGCCTTGCTTTTCAGGGGATTTTGGGGGCTGACCAGCCACCAGACATAATCCAGCTT